>NZ_VUMS01000020.1 GCF_009696065.1 Oliverpabstia intestinalis
GATCTGCTCTGCTAACGGTGGGCTTCCTCCGATGATCAAGCGCCAGAGATACTACGAATCTCTGGGACTGGCTGCATAGGCAGTGATATCTTTGAGATAAATGTGTCAACCAATATTGACAATATCACTATTCAGTAGCCACTGTCCCGCGAGGTGTTTTGACATGAATATGTCAAAATCCCGAGACATACAAGCCAAAATGCCATCACCGAAGGTGATTTTTTATGCATTTTGGCTCGTAACTGTGAAGGTACTGAACAGTTACGATAAAATTTATATAAAGTCATATAAAAAACAGAACTTTGCATAAGGATTTTATGCGGGTTCTGTTTTTTAATTTACGCGAGCAACGAGTCAAAGTTTGTACTTGCACGAGACCTTGCGACTGTCGCGATAATCAAAATTGCTCCACTGGATCAATTATTGATATGCAATGCAACGAGTAAAATTCGCGAGAGTGAGAAAGTATATTCCTTGTTTTGAATAAATGTGTAGATTCTGTGTTTTCTATGTTTCTTTAAACTTCATTTAAGGTTTCTCCGATACAATCACATCCATAAGGAGGAACCGAGATGGCAAATCAGACAATTTTTAAACGATATGAATACAAATATCTGCTTACCGCAGATCAGAAAAAAGACCTGCAGGCTTATATGGAAACGTATATGAAACCGGATACATTCGGACGCAATACCATCTGTAACCTGTATTTTCATACGCCGGATTATCTTCTGATCCGAAGATCGATCGAAGGAAAGGTGTACAAAGAAAAGATCCGGCTGCGTACCTATGGACGGGCACAGCATGACAGCGAAGCCTTTATCGAGTTGAAAAAGAAATACAAAAAAGTGGTCTACAAACGAAGAGTACGGACCGAATATGCGGATGCGGTTCGATACCTCTGCCAGGGAGAGGATTCCATCGAACACAGCCAGATTCGGCGGGAACTGGATTATGCGATGCAGATGTATCAGGGGATTCGCCCGGCCGTGTATCTCTCCTATGAGCGGGAGGCTTTTTATGGAAGGGACGATCACGAACTTCGGATCACCTTTGACCAGAATATCCTCTGGCGTACCACACAGCTGGATCTTTCCGCACCGGTCTACGGACGGCCGCTGCTGGAAAAAAATCAGACGCTGATGGAGATCAAAGTCGGTCAGGGCGGTCCGGGAATGTCGGATATGCAGCCACCGCAGGATGCAGGAACAGAGAATGGTGGAAATAGTGAAACACTGAACAGCAGCACGACAGAAGACATCAGCACAAAAGGAATCAAGACGGGTGGTGATCTGCTGTTAAAAGATGGAACCTTTATGATAGATTCCTGCGATGACAGTTTGCATACCAACGGCAATTTGTCCATCTGCGGAGGAACTTACACACTCAGCACTGGAGATGATGGCATGCATGCGGATGGGGCAGATCAGGTATATGCGGAGAGATTACGATCAAAACGTGTTACGAAGGAATCGAAGGACAGAATATGGAAATCTCCGATGGAACCATCGATATCACAGCCAGCGATGACGGATTGAATGCAGCCGGTGGAAATGACCAGAGCGGTATGGGCGGATTTGGTGAGGATATGTTCTCGGCAGACGAGGATGCCTGGATCACGATTTCCGGTGGAACTGTCACGATCGATGCCACCGGAGACGGCATTGACAGCAATGGGGATCTGACCGTCAGCGGAGGAAACATCTTTGTTTCCGGCCCGAGCGATAACGGAAATGGTGCTCTGGATTACAATGGAACGGCGACGATCACCGGGGGAACGCTGGTAGCAGCCGGTATGAGCGGCATGGAACAGAATTTCGGTTCCGATTCCACACAGGGCTCACTGATGATGAACCTGACGGATAACCAGAGCGGGGAGATCACACTGGAAGATGCGGATGGCAATACGTTGGTAAGTTATACACCGATGCGTGAATAGAATTCCGTGGTCATCAGCTGCGCAGAATTAAGCGATGGAAGTACCTATACGATACACACAGGGGAGAACAGCCAGGAAGTAACCATGGAAGGTCTGGTATACACCGACGGAGAAGTGACGAATACGCCGGGACAGAGTGGAGGACAGAAACCGCAGGGTGGTCCGATGGGAGATAATAGTGGCGATGCTGGCAATTTGGATAACTCAGACCGTCCGACCCTGCCGCAGGGACAGGGAAATCCACCGGATACGCAAAACGGGGAACGCCCGCAGGGGGACGTGCCACAGGGCAATCCGGGGGATTCGTCAAATGAGCAGACGAAGGAGGAATCTGACGGTCAGAAATAGCAGAATGGTTTACATAATTACCAGAATGAGGAATCTGTATAGCAGATCAGGATTCCTGCTTCGCCTGTAGATCTGCCAGCATCTGTGAAACGGTAAGTCCCAGTACCGGGTGGCGTTTCCACGGAGCAATCTGTGCCAGCGGGATCAGGACGAAGTCCCGCAGATGCATCTCCACATGAGGAATGATCAGATCCGGGGTGTCCAGTACCAGATCGTCATACAGTAAGATATCCAGATCCAGCGTCCGCGGTCCCCAGTGGATCAGGCGCTCCCGGTGCGCTTCCTGTTCGATCTCATGGAGGCGCTCGAGCAGTTCCTGCGGTGTCAGCAGTGTTTTGAGTGCCAGTGCACCGTTTAAAAAGTCATCCTGCTCCACACCGCCGTAGGGTGCAGTCACCAGAAAATCAGACACTTTCAGCACCTGGCAGTCTGAAGTCTGCTGTAGTTTTTCAACTGCCTCGATCAGGTATTTTTCCTTGTCCCCCATATTGGAGCCGAGCGCGATATAAGCGGTATGCCAGCCGCGGCTGATCTCCACCGATACGGTATCCAGAGGCAGACCGATGGGCGCCCACGGTTTTTTGATGGTAAGATCTACCTGAGAGACCATCGGGTAGGAGAGCAGAATCGCTTTTGCGGTCGCCTCCGCCACCGTCTCCAGCAGTTTCCAGGTATTTTCTTCGACTACTTTTTTGATCAGATGGCTGACTTCACCGTAATGTACCGAATAAGAAAGCTCATCGGTGAGCCCGGCTTTTCTGGTGTCGGTATGCAAAACGGCGGAGAGTACAAACTTTTGTCCTAAAAAATTCTCTTCCGGAAATACTCCATGCTTTGCAAAGATTTCCAGATTCTCAATTCTTATTTTATCCATAAATTTCCTCCTAGCAGGACAGGATCGCTTTCGTCATCTGAATGATCCGGTGGTTTTCTTTGATATCGTGTACCCGGACAAAGGAGCATCCGCGGAGCATGCCGATCACGGTGGTGGCAAGTGTTCCTTCTACGCGCTGATCTACCGGCAGATCCAGGGTGTTACCGATGACAGATTTTCTGGAAGTGCCGAGAAGAATCGGGAGTCCGAGTTCCTGCAAGACATCTACATGATTGATGGCTTCCAGATTCTGCTCATACGTTTTCCCAAAGCCAACACCCGGATCCAGCATGATTTTATCGTCCGGAACACCTGCTTTGTGTGCGATAGCGACGCATTCTTTCATATCGGCGACCATGTCTTCCAGAAAATTCTGATATATGGCTTCGTTTCGGTTGTGCATCAGGCAGCAGGCAGCGTGGTAACGGGCGGTCACCTCGGCGGTTTTATAGTCGAACTTGAATCCCCAGATATCATTGACCAGATCCGCACCGGCCTGAAGAGCGGCCGCTGCGACATTTCCTTTGTAAGTGTCGATGGAAACCGGAACATCAAAATGTGATTTGACCGCCTCGATGACCGGCGTTACTCTTGCGATTTCTTCCTCGTCAGAGATCACGGTATGTCCCGGACGGGTGGATTCACCGCCGATATCGATAATGTCTGCGCCGTCCCGGATCATCTGCTCGGCGTGAGCGAGAGCAGCATCCATATGATTGAATTTTCCACCATCGGAAAAAGAGTCGGGAGTCACGTTCAGGATTCCCATAATATAAGTTTCATTCTTTGTATCAAATTCACGATTACCAATTCTCATACATGTTTTCTCCTCTTGAAGTTTACATAAGTTTAAAATTAATAACAAATCGTCAGATTCATCTTCTCCTCCGGCCAGTTGCATGCATTTCTTGCAGGACAGTACAAACAGTTTCGTGACTGTTTGTCCGCACGGTAGAGATAGCGGGAAAATAAGGGAGTTTCCGCAGTATCTTTTACCCGGTGGCTTCGGATCGCAGCAAGAATCGATTTCTGCTCAGTAAGAGAAAAATCACAGTCCGTAAGGATGCGTTCCGCCAGTCTTGCCCCTGCCAGATGGTGAGGAGTACCCTTTTCCATCTGTTCATAACGGCCGATATCGTGAAGAAGTCCGGCGGCGTAGATCATTTCCTTGGAAAAGCCAGCCTGATCTTCCAGATTATAAATATACATCAGCCGCGCCACATCCAGAAAATGCTCCATCGTGTGACGGCAGAAGATCCGGTCTTTTTCTGCTTCCTGTAACAGTGCAAACTGCTCTCGAAAGACAGGGTGGGATAAAATCTGATCGATGCGTTTCATAATAATTCGCCGTTCCATGACAGATTTAAGCCTTTACCATCTGTAAAAAGGTCTGCTGCAGGGAAAAATCTTCCGCAAAGGCTCCACGCACGATGGTGGTCACAGTTTTGCTGCCTGGTTTCTGAACACCGCGCATGGTCATACACATATGTTCTGCCTCGATCATGACCATCACACCCTTCGGCTGCAGATGTTCTTCGAGAGCGTCCGCAATCTGTGCGGTCATATTTTCCTGGATCTGCGGGCGTCTTGCATAGACTTCTACCGTGCGGGCCAGTTTGCTTAAACCTGCCACGCGCTGATCCGGGATATAAGCCACATGAGCTTTTCCGTAGAAGGGCAGCAGATGATGTTCGCAGGTGGAATAAAAGGTGATATCTTTTTCCAGAACGATATTGTTATTGGTAGCGTGAAATTGTTTGGACAGATGCACACCGGCATCTTCATAGAGCCCGCCGTAGATCTGCTCGCACATTCTGGCGATACGGTCGGGTGTTTCGAGTAAACCTTCTCGATTGACGTCTTCGCCGATACCTTCCAGCATCAGACGAACGCCTTCTTTGATTTTTTCGTGATCCATCATGGTACAAAACCTCCTGTGTAAATAATGCTGTATACTGAGAAACTTCCTGTAAAATCGGACATAGAAAGATTCTGAGCATACAAAAATATGCATCAGGATGTTCTGCATAGATGTACAGAATAATATGTAAGAAAAAAACACCCTGATGTGAAGAAAATAAAGCTACTGAAAAATAACTATGAGTATATCCCTTCACAATCGGATGTTAAACATCTGGTTGTTGCAACGGGTGCGGTAACCATATCGTAAGTCCGGTCCGCAGGCGAACCGACTTTTCGTTTCTGTGGCAACTCCCCATCCACAAAACACTTGACGCATGGAAACCTATTTTGCATAGTATTTCAATCGAAACAGCAGACACATAGGGTTTCTCTGCTGTTTGAAAGGATTATAGCACTCATGGAAAGAGGGTGCAAGAGAATACCGGAAAATATATGAAATTGTTGCTGTTCATTCCGTGGCCGGTAACATTGAATTATCATCCCCCCCCTGTTAGTTTACATAAGAACGAAACAGCGCAAGGAGAAAGTACCATGGCTATGTCTATGTATCCAGAAAATTTTTCACGTAAAACAGCGCTGCCCCAATTGCCGGTGTATACTGTCCGTGGGTGCCGGTAAGAAGCGAATCTTTCGCCAGAGGAAACGGTGTATGCTCATTGATCAGAGCAAGCAGCTGATCCAGATCCTCCGGGAGAAAATAAGGTGCAAGATATCCACTCAGGATCACCGGACAGTCGATCAGCAGGTTGAGATTACGGATGGCGAAAGCCAGATGCCGCAGATAGTCCTGCCAGATGTCCTGTAAATGTTCCCCTGAGTTATCCGGATCCCGCAATTTAAGGAAAAATTCTTTTACTGAAAGTCCGCTGCGCAGTTCCAGTGCACTGGCGGAACAGAAGGTTTCCAGGCAGCCGCGATTCCCGCAGTAACAGACTGGACCATCCGGTTCCACACAGATGTGTTCCAGAGAACCGCTGTGCATGGAAAAACCCTGATGAACGCTGTGATTGGTGATTACTGCACCGCCGAGATTTCGATTTAATAAGAAGACAAGAGCGCTGTCCAGTTTCGGATGATTCCAGAGTTCCAGATCCGCGGCCGCCTTGGAGTCGTGAACCAGATGACACGGAAAAGGAAGCCGGGAAGCAAAATCAGAAAGCTGCATCCGCGTATTTCCCATAATAGCACCGTAAGTCACGGACGAACCATTCGGGGAAATGATCCCCTGTGTGGCAATGGAGATCCCTGAGATTTTTTCCGTGGGGTATTCATTTTTTTCAATAAAATGAAGCACTTCGCCGGCAAATGTGTCGTAATATTCCGGCGTGTCCTCGTAGGCAAGTGGAATCGTCTCCCTCGCGACGGCCTCCCCGTACAGATCCACCGCAACGAGATGAAACATGGTCTTTAAAATTCCGATCCCGATGGCGATCCTGAGATCCGGTACGATCCGGATAATCTGTGCTTTCCGTCCTCCGGTAGAGGCAAAATACCCGTTTCGTTCGATCAGCCCTTCTTTTTCCAATGTGGTCAGATTCTGACTGACCGTGGAAAGTCCCATGTTCAGATCCTGTACGATCTGAAATTTGGAAGTTTCCCGCTGGCGGTAGATGTACTGATAGACGGTATGTTTGTTGATTTGTTTTAACGTGAGAGTTGTCACACTTTTTTTATCCATAACGGCGGCTGCTCCTTTGATAATCTGACAATTGTTACTTATGATTGTAATACAACCAAAAGAAAAAAGCAACGGAAGGGACAGAGAGGGATTTGCATTTTGCACTGTCAGGCTGGGCAGTGGCAATCTTTCGGCAAATATGATATATTTACAGTAATTTATGCGGGCAACGAGCCAAAGTCCATGCTTGTATGAGACCTTGGTGACTGCCGCGAGAATCAAAATTGATCCACCGGATCAATTATGGATATGCGGGCAACGAGCCAAATTTGTGAAGTGTATTTTATCTCGTTGAAAGAACAAAAGCAAATATGCAGCAGACAGTATTCTGTTCAATAAGTTATTCTGGTGGAAGGAAAGAAAGAGCATGAAGATAAAAACAGTTGCAGTTCTTGGCGCAGGAGCAGTTGGATCGTATGTGATATGGGGACTCTCAAACCGGAAAGATATCCGGTTGGGCGTGATCGCAGAAGGGGAACGCGCAGAAAGAATGAAAAAAGGATGCATCATTAACGGCATCACCTATCATCCGGAAGTATGGACCCCGCAGGAAGCAAATGGGACAGATCTGTTATTTGTGGCTTTAAAATACGGGGCATTACCGGGTGCATTGGAGAGCATCCGCACGATCACCGGAGAACATACCACTGTTATGAGTCTTATGAACGGCGTAGACAGTGAAGAGATTATTGCAAAAGAGATCGGGGCTGCTCATATTCTGCACGCGCTGATCAAGGTGGCTTCTCATAAAGAAGGAAACGGCTACTGTTTCAACCCGGAAACGACGATCGGAATTATTTTCGGTGAACTGGCAGCACCGTATCAGAGCGAACGTGTACAGGCGATCGAGGATCTTTTTGCAGATACCGGGCTGCATTACCGCGCCACAGAATATATCAAAGAAGAAATGTGGTGCAAATTCCGTCTGAATGTCGGTAACAACCTTCCACAGGCGGTTCTCGGCACAGGTGTAGGCTGTTATCGGGACAGTGTGCATATGAAAGAAATCAGTAATAAACTCCGGGAGGAACTGGAAGCGATTGCAGCAGCAAAAGGAATCGACATCCGTAAGGCAGATGATTCATCCAGTCACGGAAGTGCCGTTCCGCCATCCGCAAGATATTCTACCCTTCAGGATCTGGATGCAGGACGTCACACAGAAATCGATATGTTCTCAGGTGCGCTGATCCGTATGGGCAAAGAACTGGGAATCCCAACACCATATAACGAATACACATACCATATTATAAAAGCCCTGGAAGAAAAAAATGACGGGAAATTTGATTATCAGAAAGATGATGAAAGCGTGACCTGCTCGCGATAATAGGGGATTGCATATCTGCGTGACAAAGACAGCAGGTATGGGGCTTTTTAAGGAGAACAATGTTTATGATTAGAGTGTTACAGGAAGCGGATATAGACAGAGTTGCTGAGATATGGTTAGACAGCAATCTGAAAGCACATTATTTTATTCCAGCGCAATACTGGAAAAGTAATTTTGGATTAGTGAAAGAAATGCTGTCACAGGCGGAAGTCTATGTATATGAGAACGACCGGAACATACAGGGATTTACAGGATTAAACGGCGAGTATATAGAAGGCATTTTTGTTTCTGATGAGATGCAGTCGCATGGGATCGGAAAAATGCTGCTGGATTATGTGAAAAGTAAAAAAGAAAAATTACTTTTAAATGCGTATCAAAAGAATGTACGGGCTATTAATTTTTATCGAAGAGAAGGCTTCCAAATCCAATGCGAAGGTTTGGACAAACTTACCGGTGAAAAAGATTATGTGATGATCTGGCAGCGGAATTTCAGGGAGGAAGAACAATGAAATCTATGACAAAAGAAGAAATCATTACAGGATTGAAAGCTACAATAAAACCGGAAGAGGAGTATTTTATAGAGGATGATTTGATAGACGCTATCAACCAATATCCAGAACCTTTTGAACTAGTAGACCCAATATTGGAAATTATAGCTACCAATCCACGGGTCGATTTTGGCATGCCAGGGGATCTGGTTCATTTTGTGGAGCAGTTTTATAAACACGGATATGAAGAATTACTGATTGCTTCAGTAAGAAACCATCCAACACCGCATAATATCTGGATGGTGCATCGCTGCTATAATGATACGGAAAATCCGAAACGTGAAAAGTTTGCTGAACTTATAAAAAAGTTGAAAAATGACAGGTCGGTTTCTTCGGAGATTAAGAACAGTATAGATGAATTTGATTGGGAGTATTAAAAAGATACTGAAAAAATAAGAATCAATGTAACTATTCAGTAGCCACTGTAAATAAGTAGAAATATGGAACAGATTGGGAACTGAAATCCTGCTGTTGTGATTATCAGAGGAATCCAGTATAATATATCTTATAAAATCTTGACGGGGAGGAATTTGCATGGGCAGTTATCTGAATCCGGGGAATTTTTCATTTCGTGGAAGTCTTCGTTCGAAAATATATGTAGACAAAAGTGAATTGATCGCAAAGACAAATGAAGCTCTTTGCACAGAACAGAGGTATATCTGTGTGAGCCGTCCGAGAAGATTTGGCAAATCAATGGCAGCGAATATGCTTGCTGCATACTATGATCGCAGTGAAAATATAGAAGAACTGTTTCGGAATCTTGCAATCAGCAAAGATAGTTCCTACAAAGAAAATCTGAATCAATACGATGTGATCAAAATTAATATGCAGGAATTTTTGAGTATGTCAGGGACAATGGAAGAGATGCTGGAAATGCTGAAAAAATATATTGTATTGGATTTTGAGGAAACTTATCCGCAAGTGCGTTTTCGGGATGAAAAAAATCTGATTCAGGTAATGAAAGATGTATTTTCTTATACCAGATGTCCTTTTGTAATTTTGATTGATGAGTGGGATTGTCTGTTCCGGGAATATAAACAGGATAGAGAAGCACAGAAAAAGTATCTGGACTTTTTACGAGCATGGCTCAAGGATAAAGATTATGTTGCACTGGCTTACATGACTGGTATTCTGCCGATCAAGAAATATGGTTCTCATTCGGCATTAAATATGTTTACAGAATATTCCATGACGGATCCCGGTGAGCTGGCAGAGTATTTTGGCTTTACCGAACAGGAAGTGTCAGTTCTCTGTGAAAAATATGAGATGAATTTTGAAGATGTAAAAACATGGTATGATGGCTATCGATTAATTGCCCATCGACAGACGGGAAATGAATGCTATTCCATGTACAGCCCCAAGTCGGTTGTGGAAGCCATGCTGCGTCATAAGTTCGGAACCTACTGGAACCAGACGGAGACATATGAAGCACTAAAAATCTATATCCAGATGGATATGGACGGCTTAAAGGACTCCGTGGTTCGCATGCTTGCGGGAGAATCTGTCCCCATTAATATCGGAACATTCAGCAACGATATGACTACCTTTGCAACGAAAGACGATGTGCTGACTCTGCTGGTGCATCTGGGATATCTGACCTATGACAGTGTGGATGGAACCGTAAGTATACCAAATAAAGAGGTTTCCAGGGAATATGTAAATGCCATCAGCACCATGAACTGGCATGGCGTGGCAGAGTCCGTGGAATCCTCCCGTAAATTACTGGAAGCACTGTGGAACATGGATGCAGATGCGGTTGCAGAGGGAATCGAGAAAGCACATGAGGAAATTTCTATTCTTCAGTATAACGATGAAAACTCTTTAAGTTGTACCATTCAGCTTGCCTTTTACTTTGCGCGGGAATACTATACCATAATTCGGGAATTACCTGCGGGAAAGGGATTTGCCGACGTATGTATGATTCCGAGAAAGAAGCATCCTGACAAGCCGGCTGTCGTGATCGAACTGAAATGGGATAAGAGCGCCGGTGGAGCGATAGAGCAGATCAAAGAAAAACAGTATGGAGATGCATTGAAAGAATATCAGGGGAAGTTGTTGCTTGTAGGAATTAATTATAATAAGATGACTAAAAAACATGAATGCGTGATTGAAACCATGCAAAAATAAAATTACAGATAACAATGCGTGCAGAAAAAGAAAGGTGTGAGAAGATGGGAGTATTTGTAAATCCGGGGAATGAAGCATTTGCGGTTGCATTAAATTCGGAGATTTATGTAGATAAAACAGAGCTTCTTACTTATACGAATAAGGTTATGAATACTCTGCAGGGATATATCTGCAACAGCCGCCCGCGACGGTTTGGAAAATCGATCACGGCCAATATGCTCACGGCGTATTACAGCAAAGGCTGTAGTTCCAGAGAAATGTTTTCCAATCTGGGTATCAGTAAAGCAGAAGGCTTTGAAAAACACCTGAATCAGTACGATGTATTGCACTGGGATATCCAATGGTGTATGGAACCGGCAGGTGGTCCGGAAAAAATCGTTTCTTATATTTCAGAACAAACGATTTCGGAGTTGAAAGAATATTATCCACATATTTTACCGGAAAAAATCCGTTCGCTGCCGGAGTCTCTGTCACGGATCAATGCAGCAACAGGAACAAAATTTATAGTGATTATTGATGAATGGGATGTTCTGATTCGTGATGAAGCATCGGATGTCAGAACACAGGAAGAATATATCAATTTTCTGCGGGCTATGTTTAAAGGGACAGAGCCGACGAAATATATTCAGCTGGCATATCTGACAGGTATTCTGCCTGTAAAAAAAGAAAAAACACAGTCTGCGTTAAACAATTTTAAAGATTATTCGATGTTGCACGCCGGTCCGATCGCGCCATATGTTGGATTTACAGAAGCAGAGGTTCAGAAACTGTGCGAAGAATATGGACATGAATTTGAAGAGGTCAAACGATGGTATGACGGCTACCAGATTGGAACATATCATGTATACAATCCAAATGCAGTGGTGAACCTGATGCTGGAAGGTGAATTCCAAAGTTACTGGTCAGGAACAGCATCTTATGAGGCGATTGTTCCGCTGATCAATATGGACTTTGATGGACTGAGAGGCGCAGTGATTGAAATGTTGTCGGGAGATCATGTTCCGATCGATATCACTTCTTTTCAGAATGACACGGTCAGTTTTGCCAATAAAGATGATGTATTGACATATCTGATTCATCTTGGCTACCTTGCCTATGACCGGACATTTAAAACTGCATTCATCCCAAATGAGGAAATCCGTCAGGAAATGATTCTGGCAACAAAAAGAAAAAAATGGAATGAACTGATTTCATTCCAGAAAGAATCCGAACAGCTTTTGAGGGATACCCTTCAGATGGATGGAGATGCGGTAGCAAAAGAAATAGAAAAAATTCACAGAGAATATGTTTCAGTGATTCAGTATAATAATGAAAATTCACTCAGCAGTGTACTGTCCATTGCGTATCTGAGCGCAATGCAATATTACTTCAAACCAATTCGCGAATTCCTGGCAGGGCGTGGATTTGCTGATTTTGTATTTATTCCCAAGCCGGAGTTTCAAAAGTTCTATCCGGCACTTGTCGTGGAGCTGAAGTGGAATAAAGATGTTAAAACCGCCCTGGATCAGATCAAAGACAGAAAATATCCGGATTCTGTTGCATGTTATGCGGGAGAGCTTTTAATGGTTGGCATTAATTATAATGAAAAAACCAAGGAACATGAATGCCGGATTGAAAAATACGGAAAACACTGAAAATAAAAACAGAAGTCTCGTGTCCGCACCATAAGGGTGTGGATATGAGGCTTTTTACCAAAGGGTAATGGCGATAACCTGAATTTGAAAATGGCTGCAGACAGGTATTCGTCTGGCGTTGAGATTCACAGAAATCTGTACTATAATAGGTATCAGAAAAAAACGATGAAAATGGGACAAAGGAGGATTTTACCATGAACAATGAAGTATTGAAAGCAATGAAAACCCGCAGAAGCATCCGCAAATACAAACCGGAGCAGATCACAGACGAGCAGCTGGATGCGATCCTGGAAGCCGGAACGTATGCGGCTACCGGAATGGGAAAACAGTCTCCGGTGATCGTGGTAGTGCAGAAACCGGAACTGATCGCAAAACTTTCGAAGATGAACGCAGCTGTGATGGGAAGCAGCAATGATCCGTTTTACGGTGCACCGACGGTTCTGATCGTACTCGCAGATCCGGAGATTGGAACCTATCATGAGGACGGTTCCCTGGTTATGGGCAATCTGATGCTGGCAGCTCATGCGGTAGGTGTGGATTCCTGCTGGATCCACCGGGCAAAAGAAGAATTTGAGAGTGCAGAGGGAAAAGAACTCTTAAAAGAGTGGGGACTTCCGGAAAATCTGGTCGGCATCGGACACTGCATCCTTGGATATCGTGACTGTGAATACCCGGAAGCAAAAGAAAGAAAAGCGAACTATATTGTCAGAGTATAGGAAGAGCTTTCGTAACTGTGAAGGTACTGAACAGTTACGAACTTTCATAAAAACGTAACGTAACTGCTCCGAACATGAACAGTCAGTGCGAAAATAAAAAGATAAGAAAAACAGAAAACGGGCTGTGTCCTGAAGCGGACAGAAACGGGAGAGCTTATATAGAATGTTTCTGTGTGTCACAAAAGGTATACAGCCCGTTTTATAAAAGTTCAAACCAGGAATCTTCCTGATGACCTGTTCATGGGAAGATTTAGAAAATGAGGAATATATGTATCGAATTATGATCGTGGAAGATGATGAAGTGATTGCAAATGCGATCCGGCAACACCTGGTTTCGTGGGGCATGGAGGCGTTCTGTGTGCAGGATTTTTCCGATGTGTTGACAGAATTTGCCGCAACCGGTCCGCAACCGGTGCTGATGGACATTCATCTTCCCTTTTTTAACGGTTACCACTGGTGCCAGGAGATCCGGAAAGTGTCGAAAGTACCGGTGCTTTTCCTTTCTTCCGCTTCTGATAATATGAGCATCATCATGGCAGTCAACATGGGCGGTGATGATTTTATCGCAAAACCATCTGACCTGAATGTGCTTACTGCCAAGGTACAGGCGCTTCTTCGAAGAACCTATGAATTTGCCGGAACTGCGAATCTGTTGGAGCACAAAGGAGCAATCCTGAATAAAGAAAACGGGATTCTGACGTATCAGGGAGAAAAGATCGAACTTACGAAAAATGAGTGGCGGATCCTGCAGGTCTTAATGGAACACAAGGGAAAAGCGGTGAGCAGAGACACGCTGATGATGCGGTTGTGGGAGTCGGACAGCTTTATCGATGACAATACACTGACTGTGAATGTGACGAGACTTAGAAGAAAACTGGAAGAAATCGGGCTTTCGGATTATATTCAGACGAAAAAAGGTGTGGGATATCTGTTGACATAATATGGGATTTATCATATGGTTCAGGAGATTTTCACAGTGTTACTCTTTTGAAAAGAGGATTCTGAGAGAAGGAAGTAGAAAAACGGAGAAGAACGATGCAGGAAAAGGGAAGAAAAAGAATTATCCTTGCATTTTTGCGGGAAGAGGCGGGGATCCTTCTCTGGGTGGTGTTTTTTATCGGAATTTTTTGGCTTTTGTGTTTCCTGGAAGATATTCCACAGGATGTCACCATTTACACATTGCAACTTGCCTCTTTTACCGGTATCGCAGTATTGATCGTTCGCTTCATCCGCTATCGGAAGCGCTGTAAGACACTGGAACTGCTGACAAAGGATCCCAGAGACAAGATAGAAGCGTTCCCGAATCCGGACACTCTGTCGGAGAAACTGTACCGGCAGATCATCGGGCAATATGAGCGGGAACTGCGAAAAGAAGAACAGCAGATGGATGACAGATACCGGGAGATGGTGGAGTATTATACGATGTGGACCCACCAGATCAAAACGCCGATCGCTGCCATGCACCTGCTATTACAGGAAGAAGAAACACCGGTTTCCAAAGAATTACAGGGGGAACTTTTTCAGGTGGAACAGTATGTGCAGATGGCACTACAGTATTTGCGGATGGAAAGGATGAACACGGATCTGGTATTTGAAAAACAGGAACTGGACGCTCTGATCCATCAGGCAGTTCGAAAATACGCACCTCTGTTTATCCGTCGAAAGATCGCATTGCAATATGAGGATGTCCATTGTCAGATACTTACCGATGAAAAATGGCTGGAATTTGTCCTTGAACAGGTTCTCTCGAACGCCCTGAAATACACCAGGAAGGGAAAGATAAAAATTTATATGGATCCACAAAGCCCTAAGACGCTGGTGATCGAAGATACCGGTATCGGGATAGCACCGGAAGATCTTCCGTGGGTCTTTGAGCGCGGGTATACCGGCTATAACGGTCGCACGGACAAACGATCCACAGGTATATCGGTCTGTACCTGTGCAGACAGATCATGGACCGGCTTTCCCACACGATCCGGATCGAATCGGAGATGGGTGTGGGAACGCGGGTGTATCCTGGGCTAGATACGGTGGAATTATAAGAGGATCAGGACGAAAAGCAAAGTATGCAAAAAATGGAGCAGAAAGGTCCAGGAGCGTGTCTGAAAAATCATTTCCGCAATCTGCAGGCCCCACTTTGCGGTATATTTTACCCTTATTCGGTTGCCGTAGCCCGCTACGACGCCCTCATTCGGATAAAATCTCCCACAAACTAAGACTCGCAGCTCACGAAAAGCCTTTTTCAGACACGCTCTAGCGCGATAAAATGAGAATGCTACCGGGAACCTTACACGAATGTAAGGTTTCCGGTATTTTTGTAAGCAGAGGTTAAGGCAGCCGGAAGAATGGATTGCTATAATAAGCCTGCAAATAGGAACAGAACCGACAGATTTCGATAAAGAAACAGGAAATAGCGGGTTCTGGAAAACACAGTACAGAAAGGACAGAAAAATAAATGGTAATTCTGGAAGTAGAACATCTGAAAAAAACATATACGACCCGCCTCGGAAGCAACCGGGTGGAAGCGTTACGGGACGTTAATTTCAATGTGGAACAGGGCGAATTTGTGGCAATCATGGGAGAGTCCGGAAGCGGTAAGACCACACTGCTAAATCTCCTGGCGACACTTGATAAACCGACCGGTGGTCAGATCCGGTTAAATGGAAAAAATCTGGGAGATCTGAAAGAAAAAGAGATCGCGGCATTCCGAAGAGAAAATCTGGGATTTGTCTTTCAGGATTTTAACCTGCTGGATACCTTTTCACTGAAAGATAATATTTTTCTTCCGCTGGTACTGGAAAGAAAACATTACCGGGAAATGAAACAAAAAGCAGATTCTATTGTCAAAAAACTGGGAATCAGTAATTTGCTGGAAAAATATCCGTACGAAGTGTCCGGCGGACAAAAACAGCGGGCTGCGGTGGCGCGTGCCCTGATCACGGATCCACGGCTGGTGCTGGCAGATGAGCCGAGCGGAGCTCTGGATTCCCATGCGGCAGATGCACTGATGCAGCTGTTTGAGGAAATCAATCAGGAGGGACAGACTATTGCGATGGTCACTCACAGCGTGAAGGCGGCCTGTGCTGCAAAACGGGTTCTTTTTATCAAAGACGGAGAAGTTTTTCACCAGCTGTACCGGGAAATCTGGGACGGGATGAGATGTATCAGAAGATCTCGGATACGCTGACCATTATTGCGACAGGTGGTGAGCGTCATGAATAGTCTGCTGTATGCAAAACTTGCAAAAACAAATCTCAGTAAGAACAGACAGAATATTCTTCCTTATTGGTTGTCGTGTATCGGTACGGTTATAATGTTTTATATTATGAGTACTCTGTCTTTGAGTGAAGGTCTTAAAAAAATGATGGGGGAAGCCACGATTCAGATAGTAATGCAGTTTGGCGTATATATCATCGGACTTTTTGCTGTGATCTTTCTGATCTACAGCAACAGTTTTCTGGCAAAACGCAGGAAAAAAGAATTTGGACTGTTTCAGATCCTTGGCATGGAAAAGAAACATCTTGCAAAGATTCTGTTTTTTGAAAGTCTGTATCTGTGGATCCTGTCGGTTGGAGGTGGGATTCTGCTTGGAATCCTGTGTTACAAGCTGCTGTTTCTGGTGCTGTTAAAATTGACCCGGTTTCAGGGAACAATCCATTTTACTTTTCACTGGAAGGCTGCAGGAAACACGGTGGTTTTATTTGCCGTGATTTTTCTGATCAATTATCTGAAAAGCCTCCACCAGATCCACGCAGCTCAGCCGATAGAACTGCTTCATGGTGAACAGGAGGGAGAGCGGGAGCCAAAAACGAAGCTTCTTACCGCATGGATCGGACTGATTTGTCTGGGACTCGGTTATTATATGGCACTGACCTGTCAGAAACCTATGGAGGCTCTGGGCAAGTTTTTCGGTGCGGTGCTTCTGGTCATGGCGGGAACCTACTGTCTGTTTTCGGCAGGTAGTATCGCACTGCTGAAACTGTTAAAAAGCAACAAAAGATATTATTACCAGACGAGACACTTCACTAGTATCTCCGGGATGTTATACCGGATGAAACAGAATGCGATGGGACTTGCCAACATCTGTATCCTGTCTAACGGTGTGCTTCTGGTAATCTCCACCACCAGTTGTCTGTGGTTTGGCATGCAGGAAATTATCCAGACAAGATTTCCCCATCAGATAGCGGTGGAAGTCAACGACACTCTTATGTCGGCCAATGGTGACGGTACTGCGCTGACAAAAGAAGAAATCAGTTCTGTGCGGGAACAGATTAACAACTATCTGGAGGAGCAGCAGGTGTCAAAACGATTTGAACGGGATGCAACCTACTGGTTAGCAGTGGCAGAAAACAAAGAAAACTGGGTAGGCCTGACGCAGGAACTGAAAGGGTTTGAGGACGGTCGCAGCATGATCGAATTCATGGAAGCTTCGGAATATGAACGGATGACCGGAAAATCTACAGATCTGAAACCGGGCCAGGTACTTGTATTTACCAGAAAAGAGGAACCATACAAATATGATACGATACAGTTCGGAGATACGATCAGCTGTGAGGTAAAACATACGGAAAATACACAGGAAGATATGGTGGAAACCACGAATGTAATGTATGATACCAGAATTATCGTATTTGCAGACGAAGAAGAAGCACAGGCAGCATATGTGGCAATGACCGGAAGAACACCTGCCGGATACAGCTGGAAGTATCAGATAGATCTGATTGGGGATACGAAGCTGGAGACGCGGATCGGACAGGAAATTGAGAAGCTTGTGAACCAGGCGCAATGTGACGGCTATGTGGAAGTACGGGAAAATAACAAGGCCAGCCTTTATCAGATGTACGGCTCCATCATGTTCCTTGGAATTTTTGTCGGTACTTTGTTCCTTATGGGTGCAGTGATGATCATTTACTACAAACAGATTTCCGAAGGATTTGATGACCGGAAGCGTTTTCAGATCATGCAGAAAGTAGGCATGAGCCGTCAGGAAGTCCGCCAGACCATACGGTCACAGGTTGTTACCGTATTTTTCCTGCCGCTTGTAGTGGCTATTCTGCACACCGTAGTGGCATTTCCGGTGACGAGACAGCTGATGACGATGATGAATTTCCCGGACAGTGGTATTTTTCTGGTAGCCACTGCAGTGACGATTGTGGCGTTCGCTATTGTGTACCTGATCGTGTATACAATCACGGCAAAGGCATATTATAAGATCGTGGAATAACCGGAAATATTTTGTAGAAAAGTAAAACAATCTTTTTGCGTTTTTTTCTGTTAGGCGTGACTTTATCCGGTAAGCGTGGTAGAATAACAAGTATTCTGTGGGTGAGGAGTCCCGCAGGGCATTTTGAGAGAAAATGTCGGAAAAGTTAAAAGAAAGAGAGTGGAAAAGACGCAGATGAATAAGAAAAGAAGCGCATTTTCAGGGAAAATCGGCTATGTCCTGTCGGCGGCCGGTGCGTCTGTCGGACTGGGAAATATCTGGAGATTCCCGTATCTGGCGGCGAAGTATGGAGGAGGAATTTTCCTGCTGGTGTATATCATACTGGCACTGACCTTCGGGTATACGATGATCGTTGCGGAGTCCGCCCTTGGACGTATGACAAGAAAAAGTCCGGTTGGGGCATTTCGAAGCTTTGCAAAGGGAAAAAAAGTGGGCTGGCTCAGCTTCGGCGGCTGGATCAACGCGATCATCCCGGTACTGATCGTACCGTATTATTCTGTAATCGGTGGATGGGTAGTCAAATATCTGTTTGAGTATATCAGAGGAAATGGCAGCAAACTGGCGGAAGACGGATACTTCTCCGGTTTTATCTCAAACGGAGGTGCTACAGAAATCTGTTTTGTGATCTTCTGTATGTTCACCCTGGTGATCATCTACGCAGGTGTACAGAATGGTATCGAACGTGTGTCAAAGATCATGATGCCGATTCTGATTGTTCTGTCCGTAATCATTGCGATTTATTCGGTCACAAGACCGGGAGCCATCGAAGGTGTGAAATATTTCCTCGTACCGAATGTGAAAAACTTCTCCTGGATGACGGTAGTGGCAGCCATGGGACAGATGTTCTATTCCCTGTCCATCGCCATGGGTATCCTGGTAACCTTTGGTTCTTATATGAGAAAAGATACCTCCATCGAAGATTCCACAAGAAACGTGGAAATCTTTGATACCGCGATTGCGATGATGGCAGGTCTGATGATCATCCCAGCGGTCTTCGCATTCTCCGGTGGCGATCCGGATACCCTGCAGGCAGGTCCGTCTCTGATGTTTATCACGATCCCGAAAGTATTTGCCAACATGGGATTCGGAACCGCAGTCGGTATCCTGTTCTTCGTGTTGGTGTTGTTTGCAGCAGTGACAAGTTCTATCGCCCTGACAGAAAGTGCGGTATCTACTTTCGAGGACGAACTTGGCTGGGGGAGAAAGAAAGCAACCGTTCTGACCGGTGTGATCATGATCGCCCTGGGAACCCTGTCCTGTCTGGGATATGGTCCGCTGGATTTTGTAAAGATCATCGGCATGCAGTTTTTGGATTTCTTTGACTTCCTGACAAACTCCGTCATGATGCCAATCGCAGCCCTGATGACCAGCCTTCTGGTATCCCGTGTGATCGGTGTGGATAAGATCGAAGAAGAGATCCGCCACGGCGAGAGTGCTTTCCGAAGAAAGAAAATCTTTGTAGTTATGATCAAGTATCTGTGCCCGATCTTTGCCCTGATCATTCTGGCAAGTTCCGTGGCAAATGCATTTGGATGGATAGCTATGTAAAAATGGATGAATGAAAAAGTGAAAAGTCGTTGTTCTCAGTATTTTTCTGAGAACAGCGGCTTTTTACTTTTTCTGAAAGTATGTGTTGACAACTATAGTTGTCAATGATAGAATAAACACAAGTTGAATGACAAATAAAGTTGTCAAAATGACAAGAATACAAGTCAAAACAGAAACAAGAAAGGAGAAGCAGATATGCCGCTGGAAAACAGGTTAAAGGAACATCGCGCCAGACTTGGCATCAATCAGGCGGATATGGGAAAACGGGCAGGAGTGTCCCGGCAGACGATCAGTCTGATCGAGCGGGGGGATTATTCACCGTCGGTAACGCTGGCGCTGAAGCTGGCAAAGATCTGTCAGGTAACCGTGGAAGATATTTTCAGCTATACGGAGGAAGAGAATGATGAATAAAACAAAAAAGAAAAATGTATATGTAAAATATGCGGTAATCATGTGTATCAGCGGTGCGCTGGGAGGAATTCTGGGGGGTGTCATGGAAATGGGACAAGTGCATGGAGTTCTGACAGGTATTCAGGAGGGAATGCAATTCTTCCTGAACAGTGTCCGCAACTGGATGCTTCCGCTTATGGCAATCTGTGGAGTGATAGCGCTGGTACTTTGTGAGCAGTATATGGGCAGACTGAAAAGAGCGGGCGAAGCCATGGAACAGGCAGAAGATGAAGCGTATGAACGGCTGGATTACGAGCTGGAAGCTGCGGGAAGTAGGGGAATGATCGTAAGCTTTGCCGGAAGTATTGCGATGATTCTGCTTCTCGCAACCGGATATTCCACAAAATATATTGAAAGTCTGAACGGTTCTGGGATAATGTGGTTTCTGCTTGAAATTCTTACATTTATTGCACTGGAAGTGTATCTGAATGTATGGCAGATTCGCTATGTCCGCGTGATACAGAAGATCTATCCGGACAAAAAAGGAGATCCGACTTCTTTAAAATTCCCGAAGCAGTGGCTGGAAAGCTGTGATGAGGCAGAAAAGGAATGTATCTACCAGGCAAGTTACAAAGGCTATCAGACCGTGATGAAATGGGCGCCGATCCTGACGTTTGTGGCGCTGATCCTGCATATGTTTTTTGATACGGGGATCCTTGCCATCGTGATGCCGTCAGTGATCTGGCTGGTAACATCGGTGACATACTGTAGAGCGTGTCTGCAGAACAAGGGAGAAAAACTGAGCAAATAAAAAAGATAACATCCTGTACGGAGAGAATGGAAAGCGTTTTTTCCGTACAGGATTTTTTTGTGTAAAAATACTGAAATTAAACACAGATACAGAAAAATATGGTAAAATTTGCAGTGAGGAATTCTGTGCAAAAAAAGAAAATGATATTTGGCACAGAAGGGGATTTTTAACAGCAACATATCAAGGAGGAGAAGAAAAAATATGGACAGAGCGCAGGCAAGAAAAAAAGCAGAAGCCCTGGTAGCAAAAATGACCATCGAGGAGCGGGCTGGACAGCTCAAATACGATGCCCCGGCGATTGAACGGCTGGGAATTCCGACTTATAACTGGTGGAATGAGGCACTTCACGGAGTGGCACGTGCAGGTACTGCAACGGTATTTCCACAGGCAATCGGTTGTGCGGCCATGTTTGATGAAGAGGAGATGCAGAAGATCGCTGATGTGATTGCAGAAGAGGGCAGAGCCAAGTATAATGCATTTTCCAAAGAAGAAGACAGAGATATTTACAAAGGACTGACTTTCTGGTCACCGAACATCAATATTTTCCGTGATCCGAGGTGGGGACGCGGGCATGAAACGTATGGAGAAGATCCGTTTCTGACCGCGAGACTCGGTGTGGCATTTATCAAGGGCTTACAGGGAGATGGTGAGACGATGAAAGTGGCGGCATGTGCAAAGCATTTTGCCGTACATTCCGGTCCGGAGGCGATCCGTCATGAGTTTGATGCGGTAGTTTCACAAAAAGACCTGTATGAGACTTATCTTCCGGCTTTTGAGGCGGCAGTTAAAGAAGGTGGTGTGGAAGCAGTGATGGGAGGATATAACCGGACCAATGGAGAACCAAGCTGCGGAAGCAAGACGTTACTGAAAAAAATTCTTCGGGAAGACTGGGGATTTGAGGGACATGTGGTATCGGACTGCTGGGCAATCCAGGATTTTCACCAGTTCCATAAGGTTACAAACGGACCGAAAGAGTCCGCACAGATGGCACTGGAAGCGGGATGTGACCTGAACTGTGGATGCACCTATGCATATATCATGGCTGCACTGCAGGACGGACTGGTGACGGAAGAACAGATCACCGAATCCTGTATCCGTGTGTTTACCACCCGTTTTCTTCTGGGAATGTTCGACGGAAGTGAATACGATGATATTCCATATGAGGTTGTGGAGTGTAAGGAACATCGAAACCTGGCTGTGGAAGCGGCGCACAAGGGAATGGTACTTTTGAAAAATGACGGTATCCTGCCGTTGGATAAACGGAAAATCCGTACGATTGGCGTTGTGGGACCGAATGCCAACAACCGGATCGCACTGCAGGGGAATTATCATGGAACTTCTTCCCGTTACGTAACGGTGTTGGAAGGTATCCAGAAAGAAGTGGAAGACGACTGCCGGGTATATTATGCAGAAGGATCACATATGTATAAAGATACGATGGAAAATCTGGCCTGGAAGGATGACAGGATCTCGGAAGCGGTGATCACGGCGAAACAGTGTGATGTGACGATCGTGGTACTGGGTCTTGATGAACTGATGGAAGGAGAAGAGCCGGATCAGAGCAACCGTGGACAGGCAGGAGACAAAGCCTCTCTGGAATTCCCGGGCTGCCAGCAGAGACTCCTCGAGGCAGTTACTGCTGTGGGAAAACCGGTGATCACTGTTGTTCTCTCCGGAAGCGCCATGGATCTTCGGTATGCGGATGCCCATACGAATGCCATCTTACAGGCATGGTATCCGGGAGCAGAGGGTGGAACTGCTGTGGCGGATGTCCTTTTTGGCAGAGTATCGCCGAGCGGAAAACTGCCGGTGACCTTCTATAAGGATACCTCCGATCTACCGGAATTTACCGATTATTCCATGAAAAACAGAACTTACCGTTATATGGAACAGGAAGCGTTGTATCCGTTTGGCTTTGGTCTGACTTATGGGAATGTGAAGGTGTCAGCAGCAGAATTTGCTGAACAGCCGGAAAAAGAAAAACCGGTAAAGATTCGCTGTACGGTGACAAATACGGGAAAATGGGATACAGAAGAGGTTGTTCAGGTTTACATCAAAGACTGGAAGTCAAAATATGCAGTCCGAAATCACAGCCTGTGCGGATTCCGGCGCGTGAGGGTGAAGGCGGGAGAGAGTATCGAGACAGAACTTACCATCGATCCGCGGGCATTTACCATCGTGGACGAAGAGGGAAAACGTTATGTCGATAGCAACAAATTCTCTCTGTATGTAGCAACCACTCAGCCGGATGCCAGAAGTACGGCACTGACGGGACACGAAGCGGTGGAACTGCGGGTAGTGTTTGCATAGCAGATGGAGGTGTCGGGATGCAGATGACATTTCGCTGGTATGGAGATGGAAATGATGATATTACACCGGAGATGATCCGGCAGATTCCGGGCGTGGGCGGACTTGTCTGGGCACTTCACGACAAGCAGCCGGGAGAGATCTGGACAGTGGAAGAGATTGAGAAAGTGCGAGCGCGCATCGAGGGTGCAGGTTTTCACATGGATGTGGTGGAGAGTGTCAACGTCCATGACGATATTAAGATCGGTCTGCCCACACGGGATCAGTATATTGAAAATTATAAGACAACATTGAAAAACCTTGCAAAATTCGGTGTCAAAGTAGTGACTTACAATTTTATGCCGATCTTTGACTGGACACGGACGGATCTTTTTCATCCGCTGGAGGATGGATCCAATGCGTTATATTATGAAAAAAGCAAGATACAGGATGATTATAAGGAGATGGCGGAGTATATCCTGAAAAATCTGCACGGGAAAACATTTCCGGGCTGGGAGCCGGAGCGGATGGCGAAACTGGATGAACTTTTTGAGGCGTACCGCCCGGTGACGAAGGAAAAACTCTGGGAAAACCTGCAGTATTTTCTGGAAGCCATTATGCCGACCTGCCATGAGACCGGGATCAAGATGGCGATCCATCAGGATGATCCCCCATGGGATATTTTCGGGATTCCGAGACTGCTTTGTGATAAAGAATCTATAGGAAGGTTTCTTCATATGGTAGATGATGAATACAACTGTCTGTGTCTGTGTTCCGGATCGCTGGGTGCGAATATGAAAAATAATGTGGCAGATATCATTCGAACCTACTGTGACCGGATCGCTTTTGCCCATATCCGAAACCTCCGACACTACCCGAACGGAGATTTTTCAGAAGTTTCCCACAGAGACTGTGACGGTGATACCGGGATTCTGGAAATTATGCGAGCCTATCACGACTGTGGTTATACCGGCTATGTACGCCCGGATCACGGAAGACATCTCTGGGGAGAAGAAGGCCATTGCCGACCGGGCTACGGACTGTATGACCGGGCACTGGGAATCATGTATCTGTGGGGATGTTGGGATATGCTGGAACGATTGGGTGGAAAAATCTGAGGTAACCGAAAACAGTCAAATATTGTATGGCTGTAACTGTTCAGTACCTTCACAGTTACGAGCCAAAATGCATTTAAACGATAAAAACACGCTTTGCGAGTTTTTCGGCACTCCTCAAGGTTCCGTGCAAGCACGGACTTTGACTCGTTGCTCGCGTAAATCACCTTCGGTGATGGCATTTTGGCTTGTATGTCTCGGGATTTTGACATATTCATGTCAAAACACCTCGCGAGACAGTGGATACTGAATAGTTACGTATGGCTGTTCTATATACCTGTAACGCTCAAAAACATTTGTAATATGCAAGTTTTACTTTGGAGAATGGCTACTTACTTATGTTTTTGATTCTGATATTTCGTATAAAAGAAAAATATATATTGAAAAATAAAAATGGAACCTGAGAATTCAAAAAATGAATGCCTGGTTCCATTTTTTTGCATTGCATGAGATCTTGACGACTGCCGCGCCAACGAGTCAAATTCGCGAAGCGTTCAACGATTAAGCAAAGGTTTTAATAAAGCCTCCATCCTCTGTCCAGGCCTTCCATTCTTCCTTCACATCTTCATTCGGATCTCCCTGCTTCATAAAGCTCGTCCAGCAGGTCACCATTTCCTCAGCCAGTGCATGATCCTCAGCGGTCATCGGGCGCCAGCAACGGTTCAGAGTTCCGAAAGTGTACCACAGTTCCGAAGAGTGGAAAGCACCGTCATCACTACCCGGCAGATCATGGCAGAATTCATAGAGATATACCGGAAGATTCTGCTTCCGGCAGGCATTTGCAAAAGAGACGGCAGCAGTGAAGAAACCACCCTCTCTGTGGGAAGCACCCTCCGGAATAAACAGATCATCCTTGGTAACACCCATCAGATAGGGGATATGGGCCATGCCCCCTTCTTTTGTCAGAACATCCGGAGTATCCGGAAGTACATGACCGTCGACGACCGGACGAAACGGAAGGGATGGGTACAGAGCCATCAGTTCATCGGATTTGTCCAGAAGGTCTTCTGCGGGGAGTCTGCGTAACTCTTCGATAGAAGAAACACCGCACAGTTCATAGAACTTATCCGTTACCGCCTGCGCCTGTGCTTTGGTAAATACCATTGGAGACGGAAAACAGGCAATGCTTCCGCTCTGAAGGATAGCCTGATGGATCATCGGTGTGGCCAGCGGAGAAAATGTGAGTACATGTGAACTCATGGCTCCGGCGGACTGGCCCATGATTGTGATGTTATCCGGATTCCCACCGAAGGCAGCGATATTTTCAGAGATCCACTCCAGTGCGGCAATCTGGTCGAGCAGTCCCTGGTTGCCGCTGAAACCAAGTTCCTCTTCCTGTTTCTGATCATAAAGGAAACCAAACACGTTGACGCGGTAAGAAATAGTCGCCAGGATCACACCTTTTTTTGCATAAGCTTCCCCATCAAACTCCAGTTCTGTGGAAAACCCATGTTCAAAGCCACCCCCGTGAATCCATACTGCTACCGGAAGTTTTTCAGAAGCAGTATGTGCCGGCGTCCAGATGTTCAGATACAGACAGTCTTCAGAAATCGGAAAATGAAAGTCCGGGTTATCATAGAATTCTTTCTGATATAAACCGTCCGGGTCGGTGAAATGCTGCATGGGGATGGAACGGAAAGTAAACGCATCATAAGCTTCTTTGAAGCTTTCCGGTTTTTGAGGTGGTGCAAAACGAAGAGCACCTGTGGGAACCTTTGCAAATGGAATGCCCCGAAAAACAGAATATCCATCTTTCTGAATACCGTTAATAGTTCCATAATTACTTGATACAGTTGTTAAAGTTGCCATTGGATAACCTCCTTGTTATCTCCGTTACGTTATTTTATAAAATGAAATGATTCAATATATAAATTAATCATAGGATAAATCCGCAAAAAGTACCAGTAGTAAAAATACACAAAGATAGAAATTGAGAATTGGGAAAAAAGCTGTATAAACAGGGGGCAATTGAATAGTGAAATAATTTAGCCAGCAGAGGAATGAAAATTTGAACACATATTGATACCTGGAGATATGCGAAAAAATCAAATTGAAACCCATAGATTTTATTGATTGATTCAAATAAAATGAAACGGTTCAAAGATAAAGAAGATAAAAACTAAATAGAAAAATTGATGGAAAGGTAAAAATGCACAAAAAGTAACCGGTAACTTTGATCAAAAATCACAATTGCTTTGTGCAAGATGTTGTAGTATAGTAAATACAACGAAAGGAACTACGAAGAAACGAAAATGAACCGTTTCAAAGTAGCAAAGTGCATAAACTATTTTAGGAGGATATCTGATATGAAAAGAAAAGTAGTTGCAGCAATATTAACAATGGCAATGGCAGGAAGCCTGCTGGCAGGATGCGGAAGCTCTTCTTCCGATGACTCTTCTTCCAAGAACGAAACCACAACAACAGATGAAAGCGGAAGCAGTGATTCCACAGCCAGCGCGCGTGAAGATTTCAGCGGTGTATCTATCACCATGCTGAACACAAAGAGTGAGATCGAATCTCAGCTGGAAGCTGCCGCTGAACAGTGGGGTGAACTGACAGGAGCAAAACTGGAAGTTTACACTATCGGTAGTGGTACACCTTCTCAGGAAGTATCTGCAAGATATGCAGCAAAGAATGCGCCGACACTGATCATGTGTGACCCGCAGGACGTTGCTTCTATCTGCGAAGAAAAAGGCGTAGATCTGAGTGATGAATCCTGGGCAGCAAATGGTGGTACACAGTATGGTATCACAGGTAATGACGGAAAACTGTACAGCTTCCCATTCTGTATCGAAGGCAGAGGTATGATCTACAACAAAACAGCAATCGAAGATACTCTGGGAGAAGACTGGGATCCGACTTCTGTAACAAACATGGATGACTTCGAAGCACTGCTGAAAAAACTGGTAGACAACGGTATGGAAAGCCCGGTGGCTCTGAACCAGGAAGACTGGAGCAATGCAGGACATTACTTCACACAGGTATATGAAGAGCAGGACGGAACACTGACCGGTACAGAAAAGATTATGGAAGATCTGAGAAACGGAAGCGTAGATCTGATGTCCAACGAAAGATTTACTTCTCTGATGGATACCTACGATCTGCTGATGGAATATAACATCAATAAAGCAGATCCGCTGGCTGCTGATTACGATGAAAACGCTGCAGATCTGGCAGAAGGTGATGTGGCATTCTGGTTCAACGGAAACTGGGCATGGGCAGAGATTTCTGATTACATTGAAGACGATACTGAAATCGGAATCATGCCGGTACCGCAGAACGGAACAGAAGGAAATGCTAACGTAAATGATTACATCTGTGGTGGTGCTACCAAACAGGTTATGATTGATAAAGAATGTAACGATGAAAAACAGCAGGCAGCAGCAAAAGATTTCCTTGACTGGCTGGCAAACACAGCTGAAGGAAACAAAGTACTGGTTGATGATTGCTCTTTAGTACCTGCATTCTCCAACATCACAGAAGAAGCTACAAATATGCTGGGACAGAGTATCCAGAGATACACAGTAGAAGGAAAACTGTTTGATCAGCCTTCTAATTATCCTGGAGATCACTGGTCAGAAGTTGGTGCGATCATGCAGAAATATCTTGACAAACAGATCGACCGTGCCGAATTCGCAAAAGAAGTTCAGGATTACTGGACAAACCTTTCCGAATAATCAAAAAGGCAGATACATAATTGGTTGCTAGTTAAGAAGTTGCCGGGCAGAGTAATGAACACTGACCCGGCAACTGCTACTAAAAGAGGGAAAGAAAGGCAACGAGATGAATAGTAAAAAAGAAAGCTTATGGAGCAAAGTTTCCACGTTCTTGGTATTTGCAGGTCCTGCAACCTTCGCATTCCTGGCCGTGGTAATCGTACCATTCTTATATGGTGTATATCTGACATTTACAAGCTGGGACGGCGTATCCAGCAACAAACCTTTTGTAGGACTGAAAAACTATGCGGCAGTAGTTGCAGACAGTAGCTTCTGGCAGTCCCTGGGACTGACACTGCTGTATGTGGTAGTTTCCGTAATACTGGTAAACGTGATCGGATTTTTACTGGCACTGCTGGTAACCGGAAAAATCAAAGGAAAGAATTTCTTCCGTGCCGGATTCTTTACCCCGAACCTGATCGGTGGTATCATCCTTGGTTATATCTGGCAGTTCGTATTTAACAAAGTTATTGTTTACTTTGGTGATGCACTGAACGTTACAGTTCTGCAGAAATCCATGCTGTCAGGAAGTGCCTCTGCATTCGCAGCACTGGTACTGGTAACAATATGGCAGTTCTCCGGTTACATGATGTTAATTTATATCGCAGGTCTGACCGGTGTATCCGAAGACCTGAAAGAAGCAGCCAAGATCGATGGCTGTAACGAATCTCAGACAACAAGATATATCGTACTTCCGCTGATGAGAGCATCTTTCACGATCTGTATGTTCCTGACCATCACCAGATGTTTCATGATCTACGATGTGAACCTGTCCCTGACAGAAGGTGGTCCTTACGGATCTACTGTTATGGCTGCCATGTATGTATATCAGAAAGCCTTTTCTGCAAAACAGTATGGTGTCGGACAGACAGAAGCAATCATCCTGTTTATCTTTACAGCGATTATTGCAGTATCTCAGACAATCATCAACAAACGGAAGGAGGTTGAAGCATAATGGAAGGACAGGAAAAGACAGTAAGAGGCATCAAAACGTTCCTGAAAACACTGGTAACTGTAGTGCTGTTTATCATCTATATGTTCCCGTTCTACATGATCGTGCTGAATGCCTTCAAACACAAACGTGATATTATCAAAATGCCACTGAGCTGGGGTGGTAAAAAAGGTTTTACAACAGATAACTTTGTAGATGCTTTCCAGCAGATGAACTTCATGAACATCCTGAAGAACTCCCTGATCATTACCTGTGTGAGTGTGTTCCTGATCATTCTGTTCTCCTCCATGGCAGCTTACATCTTCGTAAGAAAAGCATGGAAGATCAATCAGATCATCTTCATGGTAATGCTGTTTTCCATGGTAATCCCGTTCCAGGTAGTTATGATCCCGCTGATCTCTATCTACGGTGGAACATTTGGAATCCTGAACCACAGAGCAACATTGATATTCATGCATCTGGGCTTCTCGGTATCTATGGCGGTATTCATGTTCCATGGATTTATCAAAGGCGGTGTACCGATCTCACTGGAAGAGGCAGCACAGATTGACGGAGCAGGAAGATTGAGAACATTCTTTCAGATTGTGTTCCCTCTGTTAAAACCGACCACAGCAACACTGGTTATCCTGTATGCCCTGTCTCTGTGGAACGATTACCTGCTGCCGAGCCTGATCCTGACAGATAAATCTCTGTACACGATCCCGATCGCAACCAAGCTGTTCCAGGGAACATACAGCAATGATATGGATCTTCTGATGGCGGCACTGGTTATGGCAATCATCCCGGTAATCATCCTGTATATCGCATTACAGAAATATATTATCGCTGGTGTAGTTGCCGGTGCAGTAAAATCATAATAAAGCGGTACTGAAAGGTGAGTGTATCTGAATCTGATAAAGAAAAGATACACTCACCTTTTCTTATATGAACGGAAAGATGTTGGGGTCAAAAGGTATTTTACCCCCCTTTGATACCGGATTGATCCGTACTTCGTACTCTCACGATCCTGGTATCATAGAAAATAAAGTGCACAACAATACATAGACAATACGAGAAAATAATTCTATAATAAAAATAAATATAGCCTTTTCAGGTTCCGATGAAGGACGCGTCATGTCAGAAACTTGCAGTGTCGAACTTGAGTATCTGATAGGATGGTGTGGAGGAGGAAAATCAAATGGTAACAATCAAAGACGTTGCACGGGATGCCGGTGTATCGGTGGGAACTGTGTCGAACGTACTGAATGGAGGACGTGTCAGTGAAGCGAGGAGAAAGCTGGTAGAAGCGTCCATAGAAAAACTGGGGTATCAGGTGAATACTCTGGCAAAGGGAATGCGGATGCAGAAGACCGATTATGTGGTTGTCATTCTGCCGAATCTGATCAATCCGTATTTTGCACTGTTGCTGGATGCCCTGGAAAGCGAATTGTCAGCAGTCGGAAAACAGGTACTGCTATGCCTGTCCGGTGATAATGCCGAACGGGAAGTGGCATTTATGGATATGGCAAAACAAAATAAAGTTGACGGAATCATTGGTGTGACTTACAGTAAGGTAGAAGAGGAACGGATCGAAAACATGGCTTTTGTTTCCATCGACCGTCATTACAAATCACACATCCCATGTGTGGCAGGAGATAACTGGCAGGGCGGCTGGCTTGCAGCAGAGAATCTGCATAAAAGAGGATCCACCAACCTGTTGTGCTTTATGACAATGTCATCCGTAGACAGTGAAGTACGAAAAAGAAGAGTCGGTTTTACTGAATATTGTATGGAACATGATCTTTCCTGTAATAGTGTGGAAATGTCAGAAAAACAGATTGTTTCGGTCTATGAATCCTACGGATCCAGAAAACTGATCCACAATATGCTGCGGGCTTATATTTCCCCTTCCATGGGAGAACATTCCATCGATGGAATCTTTACCAGTTCGGATCACCTCGCAACGATTGTACGGGAAGAACTCGAAGAGATGGGAAAACGGGTTCCGGAAGATATCCAGATTATCGGATACGATGGTCTGCAGTTCTTAAATCAGGGGAAACCAATCGTATCGAGCATCGCGCAGCCGTTGCACGAGATTGCAAAACAGGCGGTGAAGAGTCTCACAGATATGATTGAAAACGGAAAAGCAGAGGATGTCACGAACATTCCGGTAACGTTTCATGAAGGATCGACGACAAAACCACTGGAAACAATAAGTGAATAACAATAAAGGAGGAATGTACCATGCCACAGATGCATTGCAATTTTTTTTCTTACGCTCTGGGTCACGGAGCAGATCTTACAATCACGCTGCCGGGAGTAAGTCCCTGTGATATGGATGATCCGGTGTTACTGACGCATCAGATGCCGGAAAAATTCCCGGTATTATACCTGTTACACGGTCATGGAAATGATTATCTTTCCTGGGAACGTTTTACATGCGTCAGCCGTTATGCGGAAGAGTACCGGATCGCGGTAGTTTCTGCATCCGTGGGAAATTCTCTGTATATGGATACGATCTACGGAGAAAAATTTTACGATTTTATTGGAAAAGAACTTCCTGAATTCGTAAAAGCATACTTCCCGATTTCAGATCGTCCGGAGGATACCTATATTGCAGGAGCTTCCATGGGCGGATATGGTGCGCTGATCCATGCGATGACAGACACAGAACAATATCGCGCGGTTGGTGCATTTTCACCGGCTACGGTCTGGTCGAAAGAGATGGAAGAAAAAGTCGGACATCAATATCCGGATGCGATGGATCTCTATCAGACGATCAAAGACGATCTGGATGCAGGCAAAAAGCTGCCGGATATTTTCTTCTGTGTGGGAAATGATGATTTCCTGATTGAATCGGTGGACCAGTTCGAGGAATATCTGAATTCTTTGAAAATTGAGCACCGTTTTGACCGTGTGGACGGTTATGAACACGAATGGAGATTCTGGGAACTGGAACTTCCAAAGTTCCTGGACTGGCTGCCGAGAACAGACAGCTATGCGAAGATGGGAAAACATAAAATGTAAATTATATATGCGAGTGCAAAAGGGGATTTTTTATGAATTTTGATGCATTTGAGAAAAAAGTCAAAGATCTGGGTGTGCTGGGGATCGTTGTGACGAAGGACGGCAAAGAAATCGGAAAGAAACTGTGGGATGAACAGTGCAGAAGAAATGTATATTCTGCCAGCAAAAGTTTCACTTCCACAGCTGTGGGAATTGCAGTAAAAGAAGGTCTGCTATCCCTGGATGAAAAACTGGTGGACTGTTTTGACGAAGATCTTCCGGAAACTGTCAGTGAGAACCTTGCAAAGGCTACGGTAAAAGACCTTCTGACCATGTGCCTCGGACAGGAAAAAGCGGAACTGATGGGTGCACAGCGCCCGGTTTATGAGGAAGAGGACTGGGTGAAGATGAGTCTTGCCCTCCCGTTTGTCTACGAGCCGGGAACAAAGTTTGTATACAATAACGTAGGTCCGTATCTTGCAGGTGTTCTGGTAGAACGGAGAGCCGGATGTGATCTGGTATCCTACCTGTATCCGCGACTGTTCAAACCGCTGGGCATCGCCCGTCCGACCTGGGAACTGGATCCCTATGGTCATGTCTTCGGTGCCGGCGGACTTTACCTGACAATGGATGAACTCCACAAACTGGGACTTCTCTATCTGCAGAACGGAAACTGGAACGGAAAACAACTGGTACCGGAAAGCTGGGTAAAAGCAGCTACCAGCAAACAGGTTGAAAATGATGTAGACAGCTTCGGTTACGGTTATCTGTTCTGGGGCGGCAGAGAAAACACCTTCCGTGCCGACGGAAAATACTGCCAGTGGTCCATCATCAGTCGCGAGAAAAACGCAGTCGTCACCGTTGTTGCAGAATGCCGCAGAAGCCCGGAACTGATGGATGCGGTGTTTACTGAGGTATTTCCGCAGGTATAAACGGATAATGAAACATATAATGATATCATATAATACAAAAGAAGCAGAAATCTATTTTCGGATTTCTGCTTCTTTTGCATGTGGGTCAGCGAAAACCTGAAATGCCTATCTGGCATTCTAAAATTATAAAACCGGCAATGATACATTTACTTTGCGGATTCACAGGTCATACTGTTCGCAAAAAACCTTCCATCACATCCATCGCCGCCCCATAAGCCGCCGCTCCGGTCTGGTAGGTACACAGTTTTACAAAGCTGCCATCGTCTTCGAAAGTATTGCGTTCAGCAACCAGGTGGCGGATCGTATCGAGCCAGGGGGTGAGAAAGCTTCCTACATAACCGCCGAGGACGATATCGTAGTCGAGGAGCATATGCAGGTTGTTGATGACGACAGCCAGATGTTTCAGATAGGTGTCCCAGACAGAACGATAGTCCGGGTTGTTCTGCTGCAGTCCGAGAAAGAAATCTTCCAGCCGTCCGCCGGACAGATCCGAGAGGAGTCTGGCGGAACAGTAGGCATCGACGCAGCCGGTTTTTCCGCAGTAACACGGTTTTCCATCGGGAATCAGAGTCATGTGACCGGCTTCTCCACAGCGGAAAGCATCGCCTGGAAGCAGATTTCCATCGTGAAAGATGGCACCGCCCACGGTGTTACTCAGAGAAAGATAAAAGAAGGAGGAAGGCAGATCCGAACCGATGCCTTCCGCAAAAGCCCCTGCATTTGCATCATTTAAAAAGGTACAGTGCCATGAGAAAGACGATTGTATTTCCCCAAAAGGCAGATCCCGCACACCGAGGGCATGGGAATAAGTGATCATTTTCTGCACCGGATCGACGATTCCTGGAAGAGAGATGCCAAGACCGAGGATCTGTTCTCCGGAAATCTCCGTTTCCAGGAGAAAATCATCAATTTTCTGACAGACTTCGGAGAAATAGGCGGAACTTCTGGAAAAACCAAGCTGCATTCTTTCATATTTTATAATGTCGCCGGTCAGATTCAAAAGAAGGATGCCAAGATGATTTCGGGTGATATCCAGTCCGATGGAAAACCGATAATCCGAAGCGGCACACAGCGCTCTGGCTCTGCGGCCACCGGTGGACTGCATCTCTCCGAGATCCCGCAGAAGCCCCGATTCGAGAAGTTCTCTGGTGGTGTTGGTCACGGTTGGGAGACTCAGGTGCAGGTCGGAGACAATATCCGGATTGGATACCGTTCCATGGGTACAAATATAACGGAAAATCTGATTCCGGTTTTTCTTTTTCACTTCTTTATTTGTCAGTCGTTGATGCTCCATAGTCCCCTCCATTTATTCTTATATATTCTGAAAAATAGTAAGTTTCATTCGTATCAGATTAAATTATAACATGATTTTGCGAGAAATGTTAAAAATATCTGCTTATGCGATTAGTATAAATTCTGTGCATCGCAAAGCGTGTTACTGGGAACGGAGTGAACGGTAACCATTTTCATGCCGGAACACCTCACGGGATCCTATCTGCTGAAGGATTATAAAAAACCAAAAAAAATCAGGAAAATGCTAGACAAGATTCTGAAATCAGGGTACAGTAGTAAGGTACAAAAATTTTAGAAAGTGAGTAACGTATGGAGAAAGGAAACAAACGAGGAAATTTTACCGGATCTATTGGATTCGTACTTGCAGCAGCAGGAAGTGCTGTCGGACTGGGAAATATCTGGAGATTTCCGTATCTGGCAGCGAAGGATGGAGGAGGAACCTTCATTCTGGTTTACATTATTCTGGCACTGACCTTTGGTTTTACGCTGTTGACCACAGATGTAGCCATCGGAAGAAAAACCGGACAGAGTCCGTTGAATGCGTACCGGATGATTCACCCCAAATGGGGCGGTCTTGGCATTCTGGCGTGTATCATTCCGGTTGTGATTCTGCCCTATTACTGTTCCATCGGTGGATGGGTACTGAAATATCTGGGAACCTTTATCACCGGACATGGGGTGGAAGCCGCACAGGACGGTTATTTTACCGGCTATATCACAAGCGTGTGGCAGCCGATCATCTGGCTGTTTATCTACCTGTTCCTGACCGCATTTGTTGTTTACAGGGGAGTAAACAAAGGAGTTGAAAATTACAGCAGGATCCTGATGCCGATTCTTCTGGTAATGATCGTTGGTATATCCATCTTTTCGATGACGTTGTCTCACAGCGATGCGGACGGTGTGACAAGAAGCGGTCTGCAGGGGCTGAAAGTTTATCTGGTACCAAATTTCAGTGGTATGACACTGAAAGACTTTGTGATCGTATTTGTCGATGCACTGGGACAGCTGTTCTTCTCGATCAGTGTGGCGATGGGTATTATGGTAACTTATGGATCTTACGTAAAGAAAGAGACCAATCTGATGCGGTCTATTAATCAGATTGAATGGTTTGATACCGCGGTGGCTCTGCTGGCCGGTCTGATGATCGTTCCGGCCGTGTATACGTTCATGGGAACGGAGGGAATGTCCGCCGGTCCGGGACTGATGTTTGTATCACTGCCGAAGATTTTTGAGGCGATGGGAGCAGCCGGTCCGGTCATCGGAACGATTTTCTTCCTGATGGTATCTTTTGCAGCGTTAACATCTTCCGTATCTGTCATGGAATCGATTGTATCTAACATTATTGACCGGTTCCATGTGAGCAGAAAGAAAGGAACGGTTCTGGTAACAATCTATGCATGTATTGTCGGAGTGATCGTGTGTCTGGGATACAATGTCCTGTACTTTGAACTGAAACTTCCGAATGGTGCGGTTGCACAGATTCTGGATCTGATGGATTACCTGAGCAACAACCTGCTGATGCCGACTGTTGCACTGCTCAGCTGTATCCTGATCGGCTGGGTGGTAAAACCACAGACCATTATCGATGAAGTAACGATTGGCGGCTATAAGTTCGGAAGAAAGAAACTGTATATTGTTATGGTAAAATTCGTCGCGCCGGTTCTGCTGGCAGCACTGCTTCTGCAGTCACTGGGTGTGTTCAGCCTGTAGGGAATACCTGAAAAGGATTGGGCGAGTACGAAGTACAGAACAATTCAGTATCAAAAACATAAAAAGTTCGAATTCATAAGTTGTTGTACAACAGATGGATTCGAATTTTTTATGTTTAAGAATGACAGAAGACCTGGAATGGATTTTACCCGTAACTGTGGGTGTACTGAACAGTAATCGGAAATAATGTCAGAAGCAGCTGTATGAAGAAATAGATTGGAAGTTTTGTGAAAAAATGATAAGATAGCAGATATAAAAATGTAAGGAGGCAAAACAATGGCAGATTTATTTCACAGAGTCAGTATTCGAAAGTATCAGGAGAAAAAGGTAGAACCGGAAAAACTGGATTATATTCTGAGGGCGTCCATGGCAGCACCATCTGCCTGTAACCAGCAGCCGTGGGAATTCTACATCGTGGAAGATCCGGAGATTTTAGAAGAACTTTCTGAGACAACACCATACGCAAAACTCACTGCGAAAGCACCGGTGGCAATCGTTACCGCTTACCGGAAAGAATGTACCGTACCGGCGTACGCACAGATTGACCTGAGTATCTGTATGGAAAATATGTGGCTTGCCACCGATGAAGTGGGACTTGGCGGTGTCTGGATGGGAATCGCGCCGTTAGAGGACAGGATGGAAAAAGTAGAAAAAATCATCGGTATTCCGGAAAGTCAGCGAGCCTTCGGTATCTTTGCGCTGGGATATCCGGCAGAAGAGAGAACCCAGCAGGATCGTTATGATGAAACCCGGATCCATCGTGTGACAAGAGGGTAAGGTGAGAACAGGAGTAATACCGAACATAATGTAGTCATGTAAAACTGACAGAATGATATGGAAACAACGTGAGGTGAGAAAATATGGTTACAATTGATCTTATCACCGGATTCTTAGGTTCGGGAAAAACGACATTTATCAAACACTATGCAAAATATCTGATGGATCAGGGAATGAACATCGGGATTCTGGAAAATGATTTTGGCGCGGTCAATGTGGATATGTTATTATTGCAGGAACTGATGGGGGATAAGTGCGAGTTGGAGATGATCGCTGGTGGATGCGACAGGGAAACACACCGGAGGAGATTTCGCACGAAGCTGATCGCGATGGGAATGTGCGGGTATGATCGGGTACTGGTGGAACCATCCGGTGTATACGATGTGGATGAATTCTTTGATGTGCTGCGGGATGAACCACTGGATCGGTGGTATCAGATTGGAAATGTCATTACCGTAGTCAACACAAAGCTGGAGTCGGAACTTTCGGACATGTCTGAGTATCTGCTGGCTTCGGAGGCGGCACATGCGGGTGCGGTTGTGTTGAGCCGAGCAGAAGAGGCAACGAAGGAAGAGATCAAGGCAACGATCACACATCTGAACAGAGCATTGGAAAAGGTAAGCTGCGGTCGCAGACTGGATCAGGAAATTATCCGAAAAGGCAGTCTGGCGCTCACGGATGAGGATTTTGCAAAGCTTCAGCAATGCGGTTATGTGCAGGAAAATTATCAGAAAATGGATTTTACAGAAGAAAACAGTTTTGACACGGTGTATGTGATGGAACGTCAGATGCCGGTGGAGAAAATTCTTGCTGGAATGAAAAAAATCTTTGTAGATCCGTCCTGTGGGGCAGTCTTCCGGATCAAAGGATTTATGCAGGAGGAAAATGGCAGCTGGATCGAGGTCAATGCAACTCGCCATGAACTGAAAAAACAGCCGATCAAAGAAGGACAGGAGATCCTGATCGTGATCGGGGAAGGGTTGCAGGAGGCTGCAATCAGAAAGTATCTCAGCTAAAGGATGAATGAATGTAACTATTCAGCAGGTAGCGTAACTGTGAGGGGAATGAATAGTTACGAATGAATAACAAAAGAAGCAGTCCGGAAGTATAATGAGGGAATATGTGTAAGAAAAGTGTCAGAGGATCCGCAGAAATATCAGGTTTACAGGTAAAGAAGAAGGAGTGGAGGATATGACACAGAAAGAACATATCAGAAAAGCAACAGAGAGAGACTTCCCGGTAGTTTATGAATTCGTGAAAGCGTTGTGGACGTATAATACATATGAGGAAGCAACCGTCAGGCAGGTATATCAAAAAGTACTGGATGATGAGAATAGTTTCGCATGGTTATATGAAGAAAACGGGGTCTGCAGGGGATTTTGTCATGGGGATTATTTTCAGACCTTCTGGATGTCCGGACTGACCTGCTATGTATCCACTCTGATCACCAGAGAAGAAGACAGGGGAAAAGGATATGGGAAAAAATTATTGGATTTTGTAAGCAAAGAGGCACGGGAGAGAGGGTGTAAAGCGATTACTTTGGATTCCGGTCTTCCCAGAACGGCGGCCCATGGATTCTATGAACATTATGGATTCGAAAAATCCTGCTATGGTTTTGAAATGTTTTTATAACCGTATAAGCTCCGGAAAACGGGGCGCACATGGGAGGAAAGTGATGAAAGATAAGTATCAGAAAACCATATATGCCTGTTTTATCGGCTATGTGGTGCAGGCGGTGGTCAATAACTTTGTACCGTTGCTATTTTTAACCTTTGAAAAAACATATGGGATTCCGTTGAGTAAGATTACCATGCTGATCACACTCAACTTTGGTGTTCAGCTGATCGTGGATCTGCTATCTGCCGGATTTGTCGATAAGATCGGCTACAGGGTATCGATCGTGATCGCACATGCGGCATCCGCGCTGGGACTGATCGGACTGGTCGTACTGCCAAACCTTTTACCGGATGCGTATACAGGAATTCTATTGTCTGTTATGATCTATGCGATCGGCGGCGGTCTGATCGAAGTACTGATCAGTCCGATCATGGAGAGCTGCCCGACAGACAACAAAGAAAAAGCGATGAGTCTGTTGCATTCATTTTACTGCTGGGGACATGTGGCAGTTGCACTGATCTCCACCTGCTTTTTTAAAATTTTCGGGATTGAAAACTGGAAGATCCTTGCGTGTGTCTGGGCGATCATCCCGATTGTGAACGGACTGATTTTTACAAAAGCACCGATTGCTCCTCTGGTAGAAGAAGGAGAAACGGGAATGACAATTCTTGACCTGTGCAGGGAGAAAATGTTCTGGATCCTGTTATTGATGATGGTTTGCGCCGGAGCCAGCGAGCAGGCGGTCAGCCAGTGGGCGTCCACTTTCGCGGAAAAAGGTCTGGGAGTAAGCAAATCGATCGGCGATCTGGCAGGACCGATGGCTTTCGCCATCCTGATGGGAAGTGCCAGAGCGTTTTATGGAAAATTCGGTGATAAAATCGATCTTGACAAGTTCATGGTGGGCAGCGGGCTGCTTTGTATAGGCTCTTATCTGCTGATTTCCCTGTCTCCGCTTCCACAGCTGTCCCTGCTGGGATGTGCGATCTGCGGTCTGTCCGTAGGAATTATGTGGCCGGGAAGCTTCAGCAAGGCATCTGCTGTCATGCGAAACGGTGGAACCGCTATGTTTGCATTGTTAGCCCTCGGCGGTGACCTCGGCTGCTCCGGCGGTCCGACACTGGTCGGCTATGTATCCAGCATGTTTTCCGAAGATCTGAAAAAAGGAATCCTTGCAGCGATTGTTTTTCCGGTGTTACTGATTGCAGGAACAGTGTTGTCCGGGAAGAAACGGGCAGTGAAATAAAAAATAATGAGAAAATAAGGGAAGATTCGCCTTGCTTGGTGGAGATTCCCTTATTTTTAGGCGGTTTAAAAAAGGAGTAGATATATGAAAGAGTATCAAAACATCAGCCACGGCTTTGGGCCGGTGTATAACAGAGAATCACGGATTCTGATTCTGGGAAGTTTCCCATCTGTGAAATCAAGGGAACAGGCATTTTTTTACGGGCATCCGCGGAATCGCTTCTGGAAAGTACTGGCGGCGGTATTGAAGGAGGATGAGCCGGAAACGGTGGAAGAGAAAAAGGAGATGCTTCTCAGACGTGGTGTTGCTGTGTATGATGTGATTGAACAGTGCAGTATCATAGGATCCAGTGACAGTAGTATCAAAGATGTGGTTCCGGCTAATCTTGGGATAATCGTGGAAGCATCGCAGATCCGGAAAGTTTACACCAACGGAAAAACAGCAGGAAAACTTTACAGAAAGTATCAGGATAAGGAACTGAACCTTCCGATGGAAGAACTGCCGTCCACAAGCCCTGCCAATGCAGCGTATTCCCTGGAAAAACTGACGGAAATCTGGAGCAGAGCAATCGTGGAAGTCTGAAAAATACATCAAAACATGTTACGTCAATCATGCATGAGGCTTTCAGAAAAACAAAAATATTCGCATAAAAGTCTTTTTCAAACGTCATACTATATCTGCATGTAACAAAAAAAGGAGGCAGTAAGAAATGATGGGACAGGAAGAGACAATCCGGCTGTTACAGGAGTGTGACGCCGGTGTACAGATGGGAATTGCTTCGATTCAGGAGGTACTTCCGTATGTAAAAGAAGAAAAATTCCGGCAGCTGTTACTTGGATGCAGGGATAAACATGAAAAACTGCAGGAGGAGATCCGGCAGAAACTGGAAGTTAACCGGGATGAGAGGAAAGAACCGAACCTGATGGCAAAAGGCATGTTCTGGATGAAGACGAAAGGAAAACTGGTGCTGGATGAGTCTGACGCAACGATCGCCGATCTGATGACGGATGGATGCAATATGGGAATCAAGTCGCTGCACCGCTGTCTGAACCAGTATGCAGAGGCTGACGAAAAGGCAAAGGATATTGCCAAACGGCTGATTAATATAGAAGAAAAACTTACGGTGGATATTCGTTCGTATCTGTAAAAGTAAGACGATGTTTCATAACTTCTGAACAGGGGATGAGACATCGTTTTTTTGTTTCCGGCCAATTTTCTTCCCGTAAATGAAAAAACATTCTACGGAGAGCCATACTGCGACGTTAAAAATTTAACAGAAAAGTCGAAATTGACATAAAGGTACGCACAAGCATGTCAATAGAGAAAATAGTTGGAAAATTGCTGAAATTTACACAAAAAAACGGCGCATTTTTGACGGGATGATAAAAATCACGTAGGAAAACAATCAAACATTGTAATCATGACGGCAACATGGCATAATAAGAAAGGAAATGTTAAGAAAAAGAAAATAAGAAGTAAAACAAAAGTAAAAAGAAACCAAATTTAGAATGTGTCCATTCCGGAAACAGATCCGGGATGTCAGACAACAGAGGAGAAACATATGGCAATTTTTTCAATGATTTTGTCTTTGCTATGCGGTGTAGCATTATTTTTGTTTGGAATGTCTTTGATGGGCGATGGCCTGAAGATGGTGGCAGGTAACAAACTGGAAGCCTTCTTATATCGAATGACAAATACACCGTTGAAAGGAGTAGCTCTTGGTACGGGTGTTACCAGTGTGATTCAGTCATCATCCGCCACGACGGTCATGGTCATCGGTTTTGTAAACTCCGGTATGATGAAACTGAAGCAGGCGATCGGTATCATCATGGGTGCCAACATCGGAACCAGTATTACCGGCTGGATCCTGTGTCTTTCTTATATTGGAGGAAGCGGTGGCGGAATCGCAAGTATCTTTTCTACTGCGACGATTTCTGCCGTTGTAGCTGTAATTGGCATTATTTTCCGTATGTTCTGCAAACGTTCCGTACATAAGAATATTGGAAATATCATGCTTGGTTTTGCCATTTTGATGACAGGTATGCAGATGATGAGTGGAGCAGTTTCTCCGCTGCGTGAAAATCCTACCTTTATCAAGATGCTGACGATGTTTTCCAACCCGCTGGCAGGTATTCTGGTAGGTATCCTGTTTACAGCAGTTTTACAGAGTGCATCTGCCACCGTTGGTGTGCTGCAGGCACTTTCTGTTACCGGTCTCTTAACATTTGCAAGTGCTTTCCCTATCGTACTGGGAATCGGTGTTGGTGCGGCCTGTCCGGTTCTGATCTCTGCGATCGGCGCCAATAAAAATGGAAAGAGAACTGCACTGGTCTATCTGCTGAACGACCTGTTCGGACTGATCATGTGGTCTGTTATCTTTTATACAGCCAATGCATTTGTTCACTTTACCTTTACAGATATGGTGATGACACCGGTATCTATCGCACTGTTAAATACAGTATTCCGTGTGGCAACTGTAGTAGTACTGTTCCCGTTTATTCCGAAACTCGAGAAGCTGGTATGTATTCTGGTAAAAGACAGTGCGGAAGAACTGGAAGACGAAGCAGATTTTGATCTGTTAGAGGAACGTCTGCTGAACTATCCGGCACTGGCAATTGCACAGTGTCACCGTGCGATGAACGGCATGGCAAAGAAACTTCGCAAGAATGTCAACAGAGCCATGAATCTGTTGAATGAATATCAGCAGGATAAGTTTGACAAAGTACAGAGAAAAGAAGATCTGATTGACAAATATGAAAGCCGTCTGGGAGAATATCTGATTCAGCTGACAAAGCGTGAGATGAACACGGTACAGACCCGTCAGGTATCTCTGTATCTGCACACGATCGGTGACTTTGAGCGTATCGGAGACCATGCTTCTTATATTGCGCATATGTCCAACGAGATGCATGACAATCACACAGACTTTTCACCGGCAGCATGGAATGAGCTGAATATCGTTATGGAAGCGGTACGCGAAGAAATCAACATTACCTGCAACGCTTTTCTGAATGATGATAAAGAGGCAGCACAGAGGGTGGCTCCTCTCGGTGTGGTCATCACACATCTGTGTGACGAGCTGAAGATGCACCATGTGGAACGATTGAGCAATGGCAATTGCGGGCTGGAAGAGGGAACTGTATTTAACGACATCCTGAATAGCTTTGGGCGAATTGCATCCCATTGTGCAAGTGCCATGGTAGCCCTGATGAAGAGTGGCGAACAAGACCCGGATATGCATATCCGCGACAGTAAGATCTATCCAACGGACAGTTTCGAATATTACACATACTTCAGCGAGTACAAAAAGAAATATGATATCACTGATAAAAGTGAAGAGCATGTGCTGAGCATGGAGCCGGAAGAAATAGAATAAAAAATATAAATTCAGAAAGCTTCCCGGGATTTTCCCGGGAAGCTTTTTTACTCTACAGGAAATTGCTTTCCTGTAAAGTAAAAAACGCTCTGCGAGGATGCGCAGTGTGTTTCTCATAGTTTACATGAAATTATTTTTACGGAATCCTTTGTTGCTGTTCACTGATGATATTCTGCAAGGCGTGTTGCTGAGAACGGAGTGGACAGTAACCAGTAACAATCTTTTTGCACAGATGAATAATATAGTAGTGCGGAAAGAAGGGTTCTGTTATAATAAAAACAGAAGAAAGCGTTGACGAAAATTATTTTATAAATCGTAACTGTTCAGTACCTTCACAGTTACGAGCTAAAATGCATTTAAACGATAAAAACACGTTTTGCGAGTTTTTATCGTTATCGCGGCACTCCTCAAGGTTCCGTGCAAGCACGGACTTTGACTCGTTGCTCGCGTAAATCACCTTCGGTGATGGCATTTTGGCTTGTATGTCTCGGGATTTTGACATATTCATGTCAAAACACCTCGCGGGACAGTGGCTACTGAATAGTTACTATAAATCAATACTTACAAAAGAAAGCAGACAGGAAGGGGGAAATGTATGGGTCCGGCAATTGGGTTACTTTTGGGAGCAATACTTCTGTTTTGGCTGGGAACCCGGCATCGGAAAAAGGTTTATGCCGAGTATGAGGATGACAGCCAAAAGTACACAGCCACCACAACTATGACGCTGATCAAACAGACGAAATCAGAAACCCAGCGATGGGAAGACAAGGGTGACGGCAATCAGGAACTGGTCACGGATATTTGTTATCTGCCGACCTATGAGTACACAGTAAACGGAGAGGTCTATCACTATACGAGCCGTCATGGATCTGACACCGTGCAAAAGCCCGGCATGCAGCGTACCGGCTATTATGAACCATCCAATCCAAAAAATATCACAGAATATCAGCCGCAAAAACCGGTACTTGGGGGTGTCCTCTTTTTTATCACGGGAGTGGTATTACTGATTTTTGGAGTTGTTGTGCTTCGGAATTCGTTATGGTGATGATATTTACACCTTTCCGTATTTTGTGCTTGCTTGTTTAAACGAAAAAAGCCCGGAGCCAAGTGCCCGGGCTTTTTGTATAATTCATTGCTTCTGCGAGATGCTGCAGATCCATTTGCGGTTATAGACAAGATGGAGATACATGGCATCCTGTGCGTGGAGCGGATCGTGGCAGGCAATCGCATCGGCAATTTCACGGTGGCTTTCTATGGTTTCCCTGCGAAGGATTCCCCCGGTTGTCTCCACAAACAGAGGAATGGAATTGTTGATCACAGGTATCAGCCTTGGTACAACAACGTTTTTGCTGCTTAAAGCGATAGCTGTGTGAAAATCAATATCTTTTTGTGTGTGATCTTCATGATTTTTTAAGAGCGTTTCTACTTCATCGCAGAGTGCAGTGATTTTTTTGATGTCTTTTTCATCTGCGCGTGTGGCAGCCATGGCAGCAATCGAAGGTTCGAGCAGAAAACGAACCTCCAGAAGATCCTGAACCAGCTTCTGTTTATTGTCAATGAAAATAAATCCAAGGGGATCTTCTACCATACCAGGAGACGCGGCGATATAGGTTCCGGATCCCTGGCGGACGGTGACAATGTTTCGGGAGGCCAGAAGCTTCATGGCTTCCCGGAGAGAACTTCTTCCCACATCCAGGCGCTGCGAGAGAATGGTTTCATTGGGGAGTTTGTCTCCCGGCTTCAAATTTTCCTCTAAAATAAGCGCGATGATGTCTTATTACTTCTTATCATAATATCTTTATAGATCGAAGTCAAAGTATCAAAACACACAAAAACAAAAATGTTTTTTTAGATAAAATTCCAATATTGATTTTTAAATAAGATGATTATACGATAAACACATCGGATGAATTCAAGGCTGCACAACAAAAGATATTCGTGTAACACAAGAAAATAGCAGGAAATGCTGGTGTGTGATGTGAAAAAACATCAGATGAATTAGGAGAAGACAGAAGACTGGAAGGAACAACGTTTGCGGCGGATCCAATGCGGCTGATGATTGCAACTGCCGGAAAATCAGCCGCAAAAGAAAGTGTAGAAAGATTCCGAAAGCACATAAAAGGTACAGGGAGGAAAAGATAATGCAGTTAAAAAGTCAGAAAATGAGAAAACTTGCGCCGGAGCTGGATCCGCTGCGCATCGGAACCGGATGGACGAAAGAAGATCTGGGAAAGGTTCAGGTCATAGTGGAAAGCACGTATGGTGACAGTCATCCGGGCAGCGGCCACCTGAATATCCTGGAGGAAGAGGTACGGAAAGGAATTGCAGAGGAAGGCGGATTTGGTGCACGCTATCACTGCACCGATATCTGTGACGGCGAAAGCCAGGGAACAGACGGAATCAATTACAGCCTGGCCAGCCGTGAAATGATTGCAAATATGATCGAAATTCATGCAAATGCGACTCCGTTTGATGCCGGTGTCTATCTTTCCAGCTGCGACAAAGGAGTGCCGGGAAATCTGATCGGACTTGCCAGAGTCGATATTCCGTCCGTGTTTGTTCCGGGTGGAACCATGAATGCGGGTCCGGAAATGCTGACACTGGAGCAGCTCGGAATGTACAGTGCAAAGTTTGAGCGCGGCGAGATTGATGAAGAAAAACTTGACTGGGCGAAATGCAATGCCTGCCCGAGCTGCGGTGCATGTTCTTTTATCGGAACAGCTTCTACGATGCAGATCATGGCAGAGGCGCTTGGTCTTGCACTTCCGGGAACAGCACTGATGCCGGCAACCAGCCCGGATCTCCTTGTATTTGCAAGAGAGGCTGGAAGACAGGCGGTAAGACTGGCAAAGATGGAACATATGCGTCCTTCAGATATTGTGACGATGGAAAGCTTTGAAAATGCAATTCTCGTACATGCGGCAATTTCAGGAAGCACCAACTGCCTGCTTCATCTTCCGGCAATTGCACATGAATTTGGTATTGAGATTACCGGAGATACCTTTGACAGACTGCACAGAAATGCCAGATATCTTCTGGATGTACGTCCTGCAGGACGCTGGCCGGCAGAGTGCTTCTACTATGCAGGCGGTGTACCGGCTATCATGGAAGAAATCAAGGAACATCTCCATCTGGATGTAATGACTGTTACAGGAAAGACATTAGGAGAAAATCTGGAAGAGCTGAAGCGGAACGGATTCTATGAAAAATGTGAAAAATGGCTTCAGGAATTCAACAGACGGTATCAGGTAAACCTCACAAAAGAAGATATTATCCGTCCGTATGAGAAGGCGATCGGAACCGATGGAAGTATTGCCGTTCTCCGTGGAAATCTTGCACCGGAAGGAGCCGTGATCAAGCATACGGCATGTCCGAAAGAGATGTTTAAAGCTGTGCTCCGTGCCAGACCGTTCGACAGCGAAGAAGAATGCCTGGATGCTGTCCTGAAGCATAAAGTTCAGAAGGGAGACGCCGTTTTCATCCGCTATGAGGGACCAAAAGGAAGCGGAATGCCGGAGATGTTCTATACATCAGAGGCAATCAGCAGTGATAAAGAGCTTGGAAAGAGTATTGCGCTGATTACAGATGGCCGTTTTTCCGGCGCATCCACAGGTCCGGTTATCGGTCATTGCAGTCCTGAGGCGGTTGACGGCGGTCCGATCGCACTTGTAGAAGAAGGTGATCTGATTGAAATTGATGTTATGGAAAGAAAACTGAATATCATCGGAGTTGCAGGAGAGCGTAAGTCGATGGAGGAAATTGACCAGATTCTTGCCGAAAGACGGAAAAACTGGAAACCGGTAGAAGCAAAATATAAAAAAGGTGTGCTGAGACTTTTCAGTCAGCATGCAGCAAGTCCGATGAAGGGGGCTTACCTGGAGTATTGATGACGAAACAGAGATTTCTGTACACTGTGTCTTCCGTATATCGATGTCCTGTTTGGAATCGAACCCTATCATCTCCGGAAAAATGAAAAGAATCACGAAGAGGGCGATGTAAATAAAAGTAGTGTCTTTAAGTTGAATGGAGATGCCCCTCAGGGTTTGAAGCCCTGAGGGATATTTTTATGTAAAAGTATAATAAGCGCAAAAAATGAATTATATACCGAACAAATTTAACAAGGTCTATGATAGCATAGAAATTATGCATATCACAGTTATAGAGCATACCATCAGTCAAATCTATTGTGTTTACAAGGATATGAAGCTGTATCTGTGAGTCGGATTGTAGGGACCCTTGGAATGACTAAGGGATCGCTATACAGACATTATGAAAATGAGTCGTAAACGAAGGTATAGCATAATGCAACGATTTTTAACAAAATTCAGCAGAAAATGTTAAGGGGAGTTGGTCGTAAGACCACATTTTTTATGGTAAAATATGTTAAAAATAATTGCAAAGGTGGGAAAAGTATGGATAACACAAGAAGAATATATCTGGATAATATTCGCTGGATTACGGTTTGTATTGTTGTTATTTACCATGTGATTTATATGTACAATGGTGTCCAGCCGTTTGGAGTAATCGGTCCGTTTAAAGAAGAACAGTTGCAGGATGCTTTCCAATATCTCGTATATCCATGGATGATGGCATTGTTATTTACGGTGTCAGGTATGACAGTCAGATATTACCTGGAAAAGCATAATTTAAAAGAATGTATTCGAGATAAAACACGCAAGCTGTTGGTTCCTTCCACCATTGGACTTTTTGTATTTCAATGGATACTAGGATATTATAATATGAAAATCAGCGGTGCTTTTGAAAGTTTTGAATCAGTTCCGGGAATAGTTCGGTATGTGGTCATGGCTATATCAGGAATCGGTGTTCTGTGGTATATACAAGTGTTATGGATTTTTTCGATGCTTCTGTTACTAGTGAGAAAATTTGAAAGGGATCGTATCTGGAAAAGAGGAGAAAAAACACCAGTCTGGTTGCTGATTTTGTTAACTGTCTGTGTATATGGATTCGCACAAGTTCTTAATACGCCGATAGTAACTGTGTACCGGTTTGGAATTTACGGGTTCTGTTTTTTTACAGGTTATTTCATTTTTTCGCATGATGCGGTTGTTGAGTGCTTAAGTAAATGGTGGGCGATTTTTCTGATCGCAGCCGGTGCAACAGGAATATTCTACACGATATATTATTATGGCGAAAACTATGCGGTAGAGCCTGTACTTAATAATATGTCTGCCTGTATTTATTGTTGGTTTTCAATTCTTGCAATTTTGGCATTTATGAAAAAATATGGAAACTTGGAAAACAAAGTATCAAGATGGATGTCAAAAAAATCCTGGGGAATTTATGTTTTTCATTATCTTCCATTAGCTTGTGTAGCTTATTATCTGAGGTGTTTTGCTTCAGAACTTCCGGCAGGGATTGTATATATAGTCGTGGGAATCAGTGCATTTGCAGGTGCATTGCTTTTATACGAAATCATCAGCAGGATACCGATTATCCGCTGGTGTGTATTGGGTCTGAAAAAGGAGGGAAAACATGTTTAAAGACAACCTTGTATCCGCACGTAAAATGCATGGCTTTTCGCAGGATGAACTGGCTGAAAAGATTGGTGTAAGTAGACAGACACTTTCAAAATACGAAACAGGAGAATCCCTACCGGATATTGAGAAGGGCAAACTTCTGGCAGAAGTATTGGATGTAAGTCTGGATGATCTTGTAAATTATGACAGAGAAAACAGCAATAATCTTGGTCTTGGTGTTCCGCCAAAGGGAAAGCATGTTTTTGGAATCACGAAAGTGGGAGAGAAAGGTCAGATTGTGATACCGGCAAAAGCAAGAAAAATATTTGATATTCAGCCAGGTGATAATCTGATCATATTGGGCGATGAAAGTCAGGGAATTGCTATTATCAAAGAAAAAAGACTGGTGGAGATATTAAACGGAAAGGAATAAGAGCACTGAAATATAAAGGGTACTAAAAAGCTCACAATTTTTCTATGAAGCAATCCGCATGAAGTCCCCGGAATACTGTCAGAAACTTCTAGGCGAAATTAGAGCGTGTCTGAAAAATCATTTCCGCAATCTGCAAGCCCCAGTTTGCGGTATATGTTATCCTCATTCGGATAAAATCTCCCACAAACTGGGACTCGCAGCTCACGAAAAGCCTTTTTCAGACACGCTCTAGTGTACTGACACGTTGATATTTGAATTAATGTTCTTTTCTTGATATAATTGCCATAGATGATAAAATATGTCTATGGAGGTTATTATTATGGCACGCCCTAAGAAAAATAGAGTTCAATTATCT
>NZ_VUMS01000021.1 GCF_009696065.1 Oliverpabstia intestinalis
TTTTAAAAAGAACTTTCGAGGAATGTGTTTCACTGTTCAGTTATCAAAGATCAGTTTTGCATTGCCGTTTGTCTCAAACAGCTTTGCTATTATATCATGTCGTTTCCTGCCTGTCAAGAACTTTTTTTAACTTTTTTGAAGTTGTTTTGCTTCTCTCTTGCAGCAACTTTGGCATCTTATCACATCCAACCGGCTGTTGTCAAGAACTTTTTTCATTTCTTTTTGACAGCTTTGTGATCTCTATGAGATCTCTCAGACGCAACTCTGATAGGATACCATTGTATACATGGTTTGTCAACAGTTATTTTCATGTTTTTTTATTTTTTTGTGAATAACCAAAATATCAGATTTTTCATGTCTTTTATTTCATTTCCCCTTCATTCGCCTCTTCCAGTGTCACTTCCGTTTCCGGTTGTCCCTGATCTTCCACATAATCGAAGCACAGGACCGCCTGTGGCCAGTTCAGGCTGATACGGGCACTTTTCTGTTTTTCTTTTCCGGCTTTCCGGATCAGTTCAAGAAGTTCTCTGAGGATCTCCCGGGTGAGATATCCTCCACGCCAGTGAAAAGTAAACACTCGACCTTTTTTTGCAGTCTGTAATGCTCGCTTATACACATCCTCCTGCTTCGTGAAGGACAGTTTCTTTTCCCTATAATAGAAGTGATCCCCATCCGTACAGTGTGGAGCCGGTGCGATCAGCGGTTCGTGATCCCGGAAGATATTTTTGTCATCCAGATTGAAGTAGTCGTAACGGATGTCATTGTGACTCAGGGAATTGTCAAAGGTGACATCCATGTGATAATATTTGCCACCCAGTTTTACGATATTCCAGGTGTGGCGGTATTTGATCCCTTTTTCCGGGTTGTTGCCGCAGATAACGATCATACACCAGAGCCCCAGTGCATCGCACAAAACTTTTACTGCCTTGGCAATCCCCTCGCAGACACCCACACCCTGTCCCAGCGGTCCGATGATCTCATGGGAATAGGCTTTCTTTAATTTATCATACCGGACATTCTCGCATATAAAGTCGTGGACAAATTTTTCTTTTTCCCACTCGGACTTACCCTTTACCGGACGTACCAGCTTTTCTACTCTCGCCTGCATGGCGCGCTGGTGTTCTTTTACTTTATTTTTCTCAAACAGATATTCCGGCACAAAGATCAGATTCGGGGAATCCTGATAATATTTGTAGCGAAATCCCGTCGCCCAAAAAATCTCCGGGTGATCCAGACGGAGCTGGAAAAACACATTGTAGAGTTCTTCCGGCTCCAGACGTGGAAGCAAGATTTCATCTGCCATGTTCTGAATTCCCTGAAGGATATTATGGTAGGCAGACTGCTGCGTTTTGTTCATGTGGTTATAATAATATGTTTCGATGACGGTTCTCCTTTGTATTTCTTCTTTTCACAAATAAGGGTGTAAAATGCGATTCTGCGCCTTTTATTTTGTTTCCTATTTTCTATATTCTTCAATCATACTTTCCTTATACGTTATACTACAACGGTCACTGCCAACAGCACAATTGCAAAGACTATATTCCATACCGTAAAATGCCGAAAATATTGCCCTTTTGTACCAGCTGTTTCATTCTTTTCACTTTCCTGTACATAAAATTTATAAGAGATCAGACTTGCCAGGGAAGCGATCAGGGTTCCCAGACCTCCAATATTCACTCCCCGGAGAAGCATAGGATAGTCTGTAGTAAAACCGGAAAGTAAAATAGCCGCCGGAACATTGCTGATGACCTGGCTGGCAGCAAAACCAAGAATAAGTTCATGTCCTTCCAGTACTTTTATCAGCAGTTCTTTTACGATTGAAATCCGCCCCATATTTCCGATAAATACAAAAAATGCAACAAAAGTAAGAAGCAGACTATAATCTACTCTCAGCGGTAAAAATTCTTCTTTTCCACTTCCGAAAAGGAACAGACAAATCAGAAGTGTAATTCCCAGAAGCACTGGCCAGGACAGCACACGTAAAACCGTTGCCAGACTTACGCAAAAAAGGAAGAGCAAAATCAGATTTTCAGCTGTTTTGTTCTTTTTGGTTTTTCTCCTGATCTGTTCTATCTGCATGCTTTCATTCTTCTGTAACAGACAGCCCCCGATCAGAAGAAGCAAAGATACCAGCGACAAAGGTCCCATGACCTTTACAAAAGACAGAGCAGACATTCCGGAGACGGAATACAAATACAGATTCTGCGGATTACCCACCGGAGTTGCCATACTTCCAAGATTGGCAGCTATCGTCTCCATGGTAATCACCGGAATCATCCGCTGATCCAGTTTTGCCATACGCAGCACCAGAATCGTAAACGGCACAAAAGTCAGAAGTGCCACATCATTGGTAATCCACATAGAGCAGAAAAAACAAAGTCCCACCAGAACCAGCATCAACTGCCGGAAAGTGTGTACCTTTTTCAGCAGTGTATTCGCCATCTGTTCAAATAACCCAGTCTTCTTAAATCCCTCCATGATCGTCATCAGACAAAACAATAAAGCCAGTACTCTGGTGTCAATATATCCTGCATAAGCTCGGTCCGGTCTGACAAAAAACATGGAAATAACAGCAAGAAAAACCGCGATACAAAGCACGGTTTCTCTTTTTAAATATACAATTACTCTCTTCATCTTCTTATACCAGTGTCAGAACCCGGCTCGTCAGGGATATGACCAGAATGATCACCGCGATGATTCCCACGATCCGGAAGATTTTTGTCTGTCGTACCGACTGATACTTCATGCCTCTTGCAAATCCTTTTGGGTTGATCGCCATGAAAAGGGCAATGGCAAGGCAGATCGTATCCAGAATAATACCTATCCAAAATTCCATAGATGTTCTCCTTTATGTTTTCTGTGTTCCAGTATACCGCAATTTTCAGGAAAAGAAAATCCTTTTATCCGATCCCCGCAATCGCCGTCAGCAGCTTCAGCACTCCTGCCAGTGCCATCACAAGTACCGGGTTCCATTTTGTTTTCCGAAGAAGGATCAGGCAGATCACAAAGATTCCCACCATCACCCAGCGGGTGTCCGCCAGTGCGATGACATCCGCCCCGTTCCAGAAGGCAGATACCAGAATCGATACGCCCGCAGACGCGATCATCGCCACAACCGCCGGTCGCAGAGACTGTAAGACGCTCTGCAACAGATCCATTTTCTGATATTTCAGATACATCCAGGCAAGTAACGTTACCAAAATGCATGAAGGCAGAATACATCCCACTGTGGAAACCACTGCTCCCGAAATCCCGGCAATCTTGGTTCCGACAAAGGTTGCGGAATTGATCGCGATGGGACCCGGTGTCATCTGGGAAATGGTGATCAGATTAGTGAATTCTCCCATGTCCAGCCATCCGTGACGGCTCACCACCTGTTCCTGAATTAACGGCATCGCGGCATAACCGCCTCCGAAGCTGAACATGCCGATCTGAAGAAAACTGAAAAATAACTGAAGATAAATCATTTCTTCCGTTTCCCCCTTCCTGCCAGTACCGTGCGGATCACTCCCATCGCAATACAGATCAGCACGATATACACCACCGGAACTTCCATCACATAAGAAGCGATAAAAGCGGCTGCCATGATCACAATCGATGTCCACTCTTTTTTCTTCGCGATCCCCGCTGCCATATCCCATACCACGGAAGCGATCACTGCTCCCACGCCAGCCTGCATCCCGTCCAGAAGCTCACTGATGATGAAATTATCCCGAAATATCTGATAAAAAACAGAGATCACAGAGATGATAAGAAAAGGGGGTAGAACTGTTCCGAAAATTGCTGTCAGTACCCCTGCAAGACCGGCCAGTTTATAGCCAACCACAATTGCTCCATTTACCGCGATCGCCCCAGGTGCCGACTGTGCAATAGCAATCAGATCCAACATCTCATTTTCTTCGATCCAATGGTACTTATCCACGAACTTATCCTTCATCAGCGTAACGATCACATATCCGCCACCAAAAGTAAAGGCACTCAGATATAACGTGGACAAAAACAATTTCCAAAGCACCTTTTGTTTTTTCCTCACATTCTTCCTCCTGATTTTCATCTGTTTTATCTTTTCAGCAACATACGCTTTTATTGTATCAGTTTCTTTTTTTCTTTACAATCACTTCCGTAGTTCAACAGAACAAAGAACGTGTTCTGACACATCCGCATGAAACATTTTTCATTTACAGAAAAGCCTTTTTTGACATAGAAAAGGGTGCATCGATTTTTACAAAAATCGATGCACCCACCTCTAATGATCCGACAGCATTTTTCTGCCTTTATTTTTTGATGCCAAATGCTTCTTTTCCCGGAAATACTGCTGCTTCACCGAGTTCTTCCTCGATTCTTAACAGCTGGTTGTATTTTGCCACACGTTCGCTTCGGCTTGGTGCACCGGTCTTGATCTGACAGGTGTTCAGTGCTACTGCGAGATCTGCGATCGTGGTGTCTTCTGTTTCACCGGAACGGTGAGAGGAAATGGCGGTATACCCTGCTTTGTGTGCCATCTTGATAGCTTCCAGTGTCTCGGATACGGAACCGATCTGGTTCAGTTTGATCAGGATGGAGTTTGCACAGCCAAGGCCGATTCCTTTTGCCAGGCGTTCGGTGTTGGTTACGAACAGATCATCGCCAACCAGCTGTACCGTATCTCCCAGCTCTTTGGTCATCATCTGCCATCCTTCCCAGTCTTCCTCATCCAGACCGTCTTCAATGGAGTAGATCGGATATTTGCTGCACAGTTCTTTCCAGTGTGCTACCAGTTCTTCCGATGTAAATTTCTTTCCGCATTTTGGCAGAACGTATTCGCCCCTCTTGCTTCCTTTCCACTCACTGGATGCTGCATCCATAGCCAGTACGAAATCTTTGCCCGGTTCATAGCCTGCTCTTTTAATCGCCTCCAGAATGCACTCGATGGCTTCTTCATCGCTGCCAAGATCCGGTGCGAATCCACCTTCGTCACCTACGGAAGTAGCCAGACCTTTCTCTTTTAACAGAGCTGCCAGTGCGTGGAAGACTTCCGTACACCAGCGCAGACCTTCTTTGAAGCTTGCTGCGCCTGCAGGCATGATCATGAATTCCTGTACATCTACCGTGTTGGCTGCATGTGCACCACCATTCAAGATGTTCATCATCGGCAGTGGCAGGCGATTGCCGTTTACACCGCCCAGGAAACGGTACAGTGGCAGATCCAGTGCGTTTGCTGCCGCTCTGGCACCTGCAATCGATACTGCCAGAATAGCGTTTGCGCCCAGATTGGATTTGTCTTTGGTTCCGTCTGCTTTGATCATAGCTGCATCTATCGCATAGATATCCAGCGCATTGACGCCTTTTAATGTTTCATTGATTACTGTGTTTACATTGGCAACCGCTTTGGATACGCCTTTGCCTCCGAATTTTTCTTTATCTCCGTCTCTCAGCTCCAGTGCTTCGAATTCTCCGGTAGATGCACCGCTGGGTGCGGTTCCTCTTCCCATGGTTCCGTCTGACAGATAAACCTCTGCTTCTACGGTAGGATTGCCTCTGGAGTCAATAATTTCACGTCCGATTACTTTTTCAATTGTCAAATGTTTCATACTATCCCTGACCCTTTCCCATGGATGATCCTCTGCTCCCATTCCGCAGAAGCAGAAAGGATCTTCCCACGACTTATTCACATGATGGTTAGCTTTTACTAACTGCAATAAGTGTATCGCAACTTTATAGGATTTTCAATAGGTTTAAACGGGATTTTTTCTCAGTAACCGTAAGATTTTGTCACTCAATTCTTCCAGCACCTGACCACGCCAGCCGAACAGTCTGACAGCATAATCGCCCTCTGCAAGCCGTGTGATTCCACCCTGGCAGTTTTTCCGCTCATCTTCCAGGAGATTCCGCACCTCTTCGCAAAAAGCTTCCCCATCCTCCGGTTTTGTCACAAACAGATTTGCCTGATGGGTAAATCCTTCCATCATACCTGTCTCTTCCATAGAAAACAGTTCCGGCTCATACCAGGTATTATCCCGGTAGATCAGCCGCCCGCCTCTGCGGATCTCCACATAATTACGAAAACTCCGGTATGCAAATCGTTCTCCTCTTGCGTATCGTCCACAGGTAAGGATCTCACACATCTGAAAAACTGCTGTTTCATCTTCCAGCTCGATCTCCATCCGGTTTTCAAAAGCGGATCCTGCAAACGGAATCGTCGGCTGCGGATGAAAACAGAAACTGCCCCCGGATGCAACCGATATTTTCGTCTCACGTTTTGCATCGCCACTGTCCATCGGATGAATCTTATCATAGGACTGTGACAGGAACTCGACCTTTGCCCCGGGTAAAATATGAAAAGAAAATGCCTGTCGGTCTCCTTCCATAATTCCCGCCGATGCAGCAAGAAGCATCACCTGAATCCCCCCGTCCGGCAGTAAAAAAGGCTGCATAATTTTATAAGGTGCCGTAAATCTCACATCAGATAAAACGGTCTTTCCCTCCCGCTTTCCTGCCTCCAGGGAAAGGGTGGATACTTTCCCAAACTGATTTTCTTTCATATCGGTATCCTTTCGTTTTCCTGTATCTTTCTGCCTTTTGTCATCCGCTGCTTCGCCTTTACATTCCTTCCAGCAGGACATTGCTTTTGATCCATGCGATCACATCATCCACATGTTCTTCCCCGCGGATATTGGTAAAAATAAACGGGCGGTCTCCCCTCATTTTTTTCGAATCCCGTTCCATCACACCAAGATCTGCGCCCACATACGGTGCCAGATCGATCTTATTGATCACCAGAAGATCCGAACGGGTGATACCGGGACCTCCTTTTCTCGGAATCTTATCACCCTCTGCCACATCAATGACAAAGATTGTTGCATCCACCAGTTCCGGTGAAAACGTGGCCGACAGATTGTCTCCTCCGCTCTCAATGAAAAGCAGCTGAATATCCTGAAATCGTTCCATCATCTCATCCACCGCTTCCAGGTTCATGGACGCATCTTCCCGGATCGCCGTGTGGGGACAGCCACCGGTCTCCACACCGATGATCCGTTCTCTCGGCATGACACTGTTTTTCGCCAGAAATTCCGCATCTTCTTTTGTATAAATATCGTTGGTGATGACACCGATACTGTATTCCTCCGCCATTCTCCTTGTCAGCGCCTCGATCAGTGCTGTTTTTCCCGAACCTACCGGTCCGGCAACTCCTATTTTGACATATGACATGACTGTCTCCTCCTTTTTTGTTACTGTTCACTCCGTTCCCAGTAACCCTTTTTTCTCTAATCTACTCTCGGAATCTCAGGACATATATAACCTGGAATACAACGTTTCATGCTGTATACACCGAAGATCAAACCCCGGCGTGGATGCACAGAGCATTTCTTCAGGCACATTATTTACCTTTTCTGTCATCTCTTCCAGCAGTGGATGCAGACGAAACAACAATTTCTGTCCTTCAGACTGACTCAGTGGAATGGTCTTTACACAGTTTGTCACCATCGCTGAAGTCTGGGCATATAAAAATCCTGCCAGAACTTCCTGCTTCTCCATACCCGCAGCCGCACATAACGTTCCATACGCACAGGGATGACACGTTGTCTTCCCCGCTCTTTTTTCCAGATAGTCCTTCCAGCGCGGAAGTTGTGAAAGTGTCTCCATCCCGTTGATGGTTTTTACAAATCTTCTTCCCAGTTTTTTCGATGCTTCCCGCACTTCCTCCGGTATGCGAGATGCTTCCATCTCCTCTTCCAGACGATCCAGTTTTCCCATCTGTTCGCCCACCGCTGCCTCATAAGCCAGTCGTACCGCCAGCAGATCCGTGTAGAAAATGCTGTAACGCAGACGATTGCGGATAAACCTGTCCGCCGTCGCTGCGTCCTTTACCAGACCATATTGAATATAGGTTTCCAGTCCATAGGAATGAGAATATCCCCCGATGGGAAACAGTGCATCATTGATCTGCAGAAGAAGAAAATGATGATTTCTTTTCTCCATATTCGCTCCTAATGATGATGATTGTGGATCGATGATGAGATCCGTTTTTCAAAGCAAAGTCTCTGTGTAACTTTTTTTACCTCCACGCCGTGAAACCGGCTTAGCATCTGAAGCATCGGCTCGTTGTACGGCGTGATAAAAGACCACGCATCCTCACCGTAAAACAGCGGGGCGTGACGGTTCCCGATCTCGTAACAGACCTTCGGAACCATCTCCGGATGATCTTTTGCAACCTGAATCACCACAACTTCACAGGGCGGTGTATGCACAGCGATCACCAGCTTCTCATCCAGATAAATCACATCCCCTTCATACAGTCCCCGGGAAAGAATGGAATCATCCATACGGATCCCCACTTCTCTTCCGCTTTCTGTCTCTTTTCTGTGAATTTTTTTAAAAGCCTCATGCCATTCGATGGGCACATACTCCACCGTTTTTCCTTCTATGTCCAGATCTTCCAGTCGTCCGACCACTGTTTCACATATCATTTTCATTCCTCCCGTCAGTCTGTCATCATTTTCTGTACTTTTCGGGGATCCATCTCTTTGGTTCTTCCCTGCAGCACGATGGAACCTTTCTCCATCACATACAGTGCATCGGAAATACCAAGTACAAAGTCCAGATACTGTTCCACGATCAGCACCGTGATATCCAGTTCTTTGTTCACTCTTCGGATCGCTTCCCCGATATCCTGAATGATCGATGGCTGAATACCCTCGGTCGGCTCATCCAGGATCAGGATTTTCGGGTCGGTCACCAGTGCTCTTGCGATTGCAAGCTGCTGCTGCTGACCACCGGAGAGGTCTCCTCCCTTTCTTTTTGCAAATTGGGGAAGGATCGGAAACAGATCATATATATACTCCGGTACCTTTCCCTTTCCGCCAAGAGCCTGCAGACCCAGTTCTATATTTTCCTGTACCGTCATCTGCGGAAAAATATCTCTTCCCTGCGGTACATAGCCAATTCCTTTTTTTACCCTGTCATAGGTTTTCATATGAATGATGTCCTGATCTGCCAGAAGAATCCTTCCTGTGGGTGTTTTCACCAGACCCATAATGCTTTTTAATGTAGTACTTTTTCCCACACCATTTCTTCCTATCAGACAGGTAATCTCTCCTTTTTTTGCCTGGAGATTCAGTCCGGGGATCACGCGGCTCTCTCCGTAATATGCATCCATCTGTTCTATCTTAAGCATTCCGTTCACCGCCCCTTCCAAGGTATACCGCCTGTACCGTCTCGTCCGCAAGTACCTGATGAATGTCACCTTCCATCAGGACTTTTCCCTCATGAAGAACGGTAACACAGTCTGCAATCTGCTTCACGAAATCCATATCGTGTTCTACCACGATAATCGTACACTCTTTTTTAATTTCTTTCAACAGTTCCCCGGTTTTAAATGTTTCCGGTTTTCCCATGCCTGCCGCCGGCTCATCCAAAAGGATGATCTCCGGTTTCTGTACAAACTGCATGGCAATCTCCAGCCACTGTTTTTCCCCATGGGCCAGAGAGCCTGCCAGAATATCCTTTCTTTTTTCCAGTCCCACTTTTTTCAGTGTTTCATCAATCAGTGCTTTTTCTTCCTCACTGGTTCTGTGAAAAACACTTTGCCACACTCCCTTATTTTCTTTCAGAGACAGTTCCATATTTTCTTCTACTGTCAGATTGACGAAAACCGAAGGAACCTGAAATTTCCGGACAACGCCTTCTTTTACAATCTTATATTCTTTCATTCCCGTCAGACGGACCTTTTCCCCATCTGCCGGATAAAAACTTACATTTCCTTCGGTAGGCTTTGTCTTTGCACAGATAATGTCCAGCAATGTGGTTTTTCCTGCACCGTTGGGACCGATAAAAAAGTGGATACTGTTACGTTTTACCTTTACATTTACATCGGTCAGTGCCTGAAAACCGTCAAAGACTACAGAAACATTCTTTATTTTCAATACAGTATCTTGTTCTTTTCCCATCGCTATTCCTCCGCTTTTACCGGTATCGGCTGATGATCTCTGCCTTCTTTTTCTGCTCTGGATCTTCTTTTCTGCAGCAATGCCGGAATCTGATCCTTTACAATTCCCACAATTCCACCTTTAAAGAACAGAATGGTGATCACAAACAGAAGTCCGATGATATATTGCCAGCTTTCCGCCATACTTCCGGAACTCAGGTTATACTCGCACAGGTTGATCAGGAAAGCACCGATCACCGCTCCGATCAGCGTTCCTCTTCCTCCGATCGCTACCCAGATGACCATGGTGATAGAATAAGTAATTGACATCTGGGTCGGTGTGATGGATCCGTTAAAATTGACAAACAGTGCTCCGGCAACCGCTGCAAAGATAGCAGACAGCATATAGATCACATTTTTATAATTGCTGACACAGTAGCCGGAAAAATACGTTCTGTTTTCTCCGTCCCGGATGGCAATCAGGATCTTTCCGAACTTTGTATGTACCAGAAAATAGGACAGTGCATAAATCAGGATCAGAACCACCAGTGCCACATAAAACAGTGTCACAAGGTTTCCTTCATTTTTCGGTCCTCGGAGGCTTCCAAGCACCGACTGTATCTGGCTGATTCCCACATTTCCGTTGGTATACGGAGACAGGGCAATAAAAATGGAATATGCCGCCCAGGTAAGTGCCTGCGAAATAATTGAAAAATAAACACCTTTTACTCTGTTTTTAAAGATGAAATATCCGATCAGCCCGGAGACCACCAGCGGTGCCAGAAAGATCATCAGAAAAGTTCCCGGAAGTGACAGAAACGGTTTCCAGATCAATGGAAGTTCTGTCAGACCTCCCACCTGCATAAAATCTGTGATTTTTCCATGGGTTTCTACCATTTTCAGATACATTCCCATACCATAAGCACCGAGGCAGAAATATAAGCCGTGTCCCAGACTTAAGATTCCGGTATATCCCCAGATCAGATCCAGTCCGATCGCCACGATGGCAAATGCCATGCATTTTCCAAGAAACAACACTGTGGTGCTTTTTACAAATCCATTCAGTAACAGCAGGGGCATCAAAGCCAGTGCGATCACAATAACAGTAAAGCACAGATTATATCCGTTCTTTTTTAACAGCTTCATCTTTCACCCCTCCTATTCGTCCAGTGCTCTGCTTCGTACGGTAAACAGTCCCTGTGGTTTTTTCTGTAAAAAGATAATAATGATCAGTAATACGATGGCTTTCGCAATAGAGGAAGATGTCATGGTTTCAAATCCTATGCTGGAGAATCCGATAATGGAAGAACCAAGTACAGTTCCAAGCAGCTTTCCTACACCGCCAAGAACGACCGCCATAAAAGTATTTACAATATAATTCTGTCCGACTGTGGAATCTATGGATCCCAGCAGTGCGATGGAACATCCGGCAATTCCCGCCAGACCGGAGCCGATGCTGAAGGTCAGGTTGTCAATTTTTCTGGAATTAATTCCCATACACTGAGCCATGGAACGGTTCTGCATAACCGCCCGCATCTGCCGTCCAAAATTGGTCCGGTACATCAGAAACCATACCAGAAGCAGACAGCAGGCAACCAGGGCGATAATAAACAGACGGGTCATGGATAAGGACGTTTTCCCGATCCGGATGCTTCCGGATAACACTTTTGGTGTCGTAACCAGAACACCCTGTGTACCGAATATGGTTCTCGCCGCCTGCTGAAGAATCAGGCTGATTCCCCAGGTAGCAAGAAGACTGTCGATCTCCCGGCCGTACAGTCTGGAAACCACCAGGGTTTCCAGAAGTGAGCCGATGAGAAAGGTGACTGCAAATGCAATAATAATAGAAAGAAAATATCCGACATCCGCACCGCTGTTTCCAAGCCAGGTCTGTAACAGATTCTGAATTACATAACTGGTGTAGGCACCGATCATCATGAACTCTCCGTGAGCCATATTGATCACCCGCATCAGACCAAAGGTAATGGCAAGTCCAAGGGATGCCAGCAATATAATAGAAGATAAACTTAATCCATTAAACAGAAGATTCATGAAGTGCCTCCTTTTCGTTGTTTATTCCAGTGGCTGTACCCCTGCTTTTACTGCCCAGTCATAAGTCGTCAGATATGGATCCGGCTCTACCGGTCCGTCTGTCGCGGATACTTCATAGATCAGACCGTCCTCTTTCACTTCACCGATACGAACCGGCTTGGAAATATGCTGATTTTCTCCGTTGACTGTGATAGTTCCTTCCGGTGCATCGATGCTCAGTCCGTCCAGTGCCTCTCTTACCGCATCCGTATCAAAACTTCCGGCTTTTTCACAGGCTGCTTTCCACATATAAACCGCATCATATGCTGCTTCTGCAAGATCTGACGTTACACGGTCTTCGCCGTATTTTTCTTTATACGCTTTTACAAATTCCTGGTTTTTCTCCGTGTCGGTTGTCTCGTAGTAATTCCAGGATACCAGGTTTCCTTTCAGGATATCTGCCCCGATGGTCTGTACTTCTTCCTCCGCGATAGAGAAAGACATGGTCATCATATCATCAGATGTGATATTTCTGTCTGCCAGCTGTTTGAAGAAAGAAACATTACCGGTACCGTTCAGTGTATTGATGATCACATCCGGCTGTGCCGCTTCGATTTTGGAAATAATGGAGGAAAATTCGGTCTGATCCATGGCCGCATATTCTTCTCCCACCACTTCTGCTCCGTCCACCGCATCGATCTGTGCGTTAATGATCATGTTAGCCGTTCTCGGGAATACATAATCCGAACCCAGCAGAAAGAATCTGGTATATCCCTGATCCAGCAGGTATTCAATCGCCGGTACGATCTGCTGATTTGGTGCTGCTCCCATATATACAATATTTTTGGAAGATTCCATTCCTTCATACTGTACCGGATACCACAGAAGGCTGTTATAATCTTCGAAAATCTGTTTTACTGCTTTTCTGGAAGAGGAAGTCCAACATCCGAACACAGTTGCCACCTCATCTTCTCCCAGCAGTTTTTCTGCTTTTGTTGCAAAGGTTGACGGCTCCGATGCACCGTCTTCCTCGATATATTCAATCTGTTTTCCCAAAACACCGCCGTCGGCATTGATCTCGTCGATGGCCAGCACTTCTGCATCTCTTATTGATCCTTCACTGATGGCCATGGAACCGGTCAGGGAGTGAAGAAGACCAACCGTTACGGTATCCTCTCCGCTGTCTGCACTTTTGTCCGTTCCGCTGCTGCCACATCCGATCATGGAAAGTGCCAGGGTCGTACAGGTAACTGCCGTAAGTAAATCTCTCATTCTTTTTTTCATAATCTCTCTCCTCCTCGTCTGGCTGATTCTGTTACTGCTGAACAGTTCTCGCCAGTCTGATATCTTTAAAATGGGCGATAATCTCTGTACAGTCATCGTAACCGATGCGTTCACTGTTCAATGTCATATCATAGGCCACCGGATCGGTCCAGGAGCCTCCTCCGGTATAATAGCTGTAATAATTGGCTCTGTATTTATCTGTCTGGTAGATCATCTGATCCGCCTCCTGTGCTGTCACATCCAGCCGTTCCATGATCGTGGCCCGGCAGGCACGCCTTGGTGCCTCCACATAGATACTGATCACATTGCTGAAATCTTTCAGAATGTAATTGGCACATTTTCCAATGATGATACAGGATTCTGTCTTGGCCAGTTCCCGGATGATCTCCGCCTGAATATTAAACAGATTCACATCCGATACAAAGTCTTTCTGACTGGGTTCTGCCAGCCGGTTGATCTTTGGAAATTTCTTCAGTGCCATGGCAATCTTTTTGCCGTTCAGTTTTTCATCGGATTTTACAAACAGTGACTTGTTGATCCCGCTGTAATCCGATGCCATCTGTAAAATCTGTTTCTCATAGCAGGGGATTCCCAGTTTTTTTGACAACCGGAGTCCGATCTGCTTTCCACCGCTGCCAAATCCTCTGGCAATGGTGATCACATAATTATCCATCTCGCAGCCTCCTTCCTTTTCCGAAACAAAGTTCTGGAACCGAAAAAGGAGCTGCTCTCTATGTTTCCATAGAAATCAGCTCCCTTGCCATCTCTTTGTTTTGATGGGACTATGATAGCATACGTTTTTTTCTTCGACAACCGGACAAATCCGGCTTTTTTCCCCGAAGAAACCGTCATCGTTACCGTCATTTCCGATACTGTACCGGTGTCTGCCCGGTATATTCTTTAAATAATTTTGAAAAATAATCTGTCGTTTTATATCCGAGTTTTTCACCGATCTCATAGATTCTGTCATCGGTATGTTCCAGAAGATACTTTGCATATTCCATCTTGTATTTCAACACAAACTGGTTAAAGTTCTCGTGCATCTGCCGTTTGAAAAGCTTCCCGAAATAATCCTTACTCAGCAAAAAAGCATCGGAAATTTCTTTCTGATTCAGGTCTGTATGTTCCTGAAAATACTGCATCAGTTTCTGTACAAATCCAGAGTGAACATCCGCACCGCAGGCAAGAAAAATCTGTTCTTCCACATTCTGCTCTCTTTCTGACTCCAGTTCCTCCCGAACCGTCCGCAGACATTCCTGCAGTTCTTCTTCCGTCACCGGTTTTAACAGATAGTCCATAGCTCCCAGTTTCATTCCCTGCCGTACATAGGAAAATTCATTATAGTTACTGACAATGATCCTCGGCGCTGTAATTCCTCTGTTTTTCAGTTCCTGTAAAAATTCCAGTCCGTTCATCACCGGCATCATCACATCCACGAAAAAAGCATCAAACTGCTCTGTTTCCATCTGCTCCAGTGCCCTTTTTCCGTTTTCTGCCTGACCGCCGATCACAAATCCTTCCTGCTGCCATACCGGAAGTTTTTCATAAAACAGCCGGTTGGTTCTGTCGTCTTCCACAATCAAGATCCGATACATCACACATCATTCTCCTTTATCACATATCTGCGGATCGCCTCCATGGTTTGTAAAAAAACGTCTGCAAATGCCTGCCAGTCTGCTTCTTTCCAGATCTGTTTTTTTATGCCGTTGAGACAGAGTTTCGCTTTTTCTTCCAGGGGACGGCAGCACAGATTACCGCTGACTCCTTTGATCCGATGCACTTCCATCTCCAGCTGTTCCCAGTTCTGCTCTTTTTGCAGCTGTTGTAACCGTTCCAGGACTCCCTCGTTATCCTCTGCAAAGATGGTCAACAGTTCACGGACTGCTTCCTGATCCCCGTAAAACTGCTGTTCCAGACTCCGGAAAGCCACCAGTTTCCCTTCTTCCCCTGTGGAATGTTCTTTTTCTGTAATATGTATTTCGTTTGTATATTCTTCCAACAGATTCTTCAGCCGTTCCATTGGTACCGGTTTGGGAAGGTAATCGTTCATCCCCGCTTCCCGCACTTTTGCCTCCACATCTTCTCCGATGTTTGCTGTCATTGCCACCAGAATCACATTGTTCCATTCCGGATTATTCCGGATCTGTCTGCTCACCTCATAGCCGCTGATCTTTGGCATGGAAAGATCCAGAAATACAAGATCATAGTCCTGCTGACGCATTCTTTCAATCACCTGTTCCCCATCGGCTTCTGTGTCTGCAACATAGCCAAATTTATGAAGCAATTCCGCTTCCAGTATCAGGTTCACCGGGTGATCGTCCACGATCAGAACCGATAACTTTCTTTTCTTCTTTTTCTGTACCGCCGTTTCCTTTTTCCGTACTTTTTCTTTTTTTCCATAGAGAAAATCCATGTCAAAGAAAAATCTGCTGCCACAGCCTTCTTCACTTTCCAGAAGAAGGCTGTACTGTCCGTGACTCATTTCTTCCACTATTTTCCGGCAAATAGGAAGGCCCAGTCCGGTACCTCCGTATTTTCGTGTGATACTCTCGTCTGCCTGGGCAAACGCGTCAAAAATCACCTGTCTCTGTTCCCGTTTGATCCCGATTCCCGTGTCTTCCACAGAAAACTCAAGAACACAATGTTTTCCGGTAAAGTGCAGACCTCGGATAGTCACTTTCACCCCTCCGGTTTTGGTGAATTTGAATCCGTTATAGACAAGGTTTGTCAGTACCTGACGAAGCCGCAGGGGATCACCGTAGATATATTCCGGTACTTCTTCTCCGATTTCCACTGTAAATGACAGATTTCTCTGTTCTGCCTCATTTTCCAGGATCCCATGCAGCGTATCGGTCAGTTGACGCAGACTGAAGTTTTTCTCCTCAAACGTCATTTTACCGGACTCCAGTTTGGAGTAATCCAGAATCTCGTTAATTTCTTCCAGCAGCAGATCCGTGGCCAGATGCATATTTTCCGCATACCGTTTCTGTTCACCGGACAGCTTTGTATCTTCCAGCAGGAAAAGATATCCCGAAATTGTATGCAGTGGAGTCCTAAGTTCATGAGACATCTGCGTCAGAAACTGACTTTTCACCCGGTTGGCTTTCTCTGCCTGTTTTTTTGCCTCCAGAAGTTCTCTTTCGATCCGCTCGGAACGATTCAATTCTGTCAACATCTCCGCGGAGAGTCCGTTAAATTCTTCAGCAAACTGTTGCAATTCCCACACGCCCGCCGGTTCCACAAACATTTTTCTTCTTCCATGCTGCCGTTCTATCGTCTTTTTATATAAGTTTACCGGACGGATATACCAGCGCTGAAACAGAGTCAGAAGCAGTACCAGCACGGCAAATTCCCCTATCCCAAAAAAAATCTGGATAAAGAATGCCTGCCGGTATTTCTGATTTGCCTGCTCTACGGTCTCATTGAGCCGCTGATTCATCCTTGTCTGGAATCTTTCCACATTAGCATCGATCAGACCCTTATATACTGTATAAGAACTTCCATACAGAATGCTCTCTGCCATATCACTTTTTTCTCCGTCCGTCACCTGGTAATCCTCTTCCAGCGGATAGTCTTTCACATAAGTGATCCATCGATTCAGAAATTCTTCTTCACTGCTGTCTGTCCTCCAGACTTTTGTGACCTCTTTCGCTTCCAGCATCAGGCGCATGGAACTGATCTCAATATGCATCAGGGTATCAGAAAAATACTTCGCTTTTTCCAGATCCCGTTCTTCCTGTGCCGGTATATCCGCTTTTTCGATTTCTTCCAGAATCTCTTCTCTCCGCATACGCTGTCTGGCTTCCCGCCAGTAATTTTCAAAATGCTGCATCTGTCCGGTGCTGGCAAAGGCGCGAACTTCATTCGTCAGATAATCGGAACACTCTTTCAGTTCCATGGCAAGCGTTTTATATTTGATCTGATTTTTGTAGGCTTCCTGCAGATTCTGGTTACTGACCATCTGGAGATGATTGCCCGCAAAAATCATAAGCATCTCCAGCGCGGCCAGAAGCAGAGCCATTCCGGTGATATATTTTGATTTTTTCCACTGTTTCCGGCTCTGCTTTTTCATTTCTGTTTTCCTTTCCCGATTCTGCTTTTTTCTTGCCGTACTTCCTGCTTCTGACTTTAAAACAAATTGTAGATCTGCGTCAGAGGCAGTTTTTCTGCTGGTTTGGAAGTGATCTGTTCCCCGTTTACCCGGACTTCATACGTCTCCGGATTGACCGTGATAGATGGTGTCTGGTCGTTATATTTCATATCTTTCTTTCCGATATTTCTGCATCCTTTTACAGGAACTACCGTTTTTTCCAGGTGGTATTTTTCTGCAACTCCATGTTCCATTCCGGCTTTTGATATAAAAGTCAGACAGGTTTTATACTTCGCCTTTCCGTGAGCCCCGAACATTGGGCGGTACATCACCGGTTCACAGGTAGGAATGGATGCATTGGCATCTCCCATCCGAGATGCGATGATCATGCCCCCTTTGATAATGATATCCGGTTTGATGCCGAAGAATGCCGGATTCCATAACACCAGATCCGCAAATTTTCCTGTCTCTACCGATCCCACGTAAGAGGATACTCCATGGGTAATGGCCGGATTGATCGTATATTTTGCCACATAGCGTTTTGCCCGGAAATTATCGTTTCCATGACCTTCGTCTTCCGGCAGCGCCCCTCGTTCCTCTTTCATCTTACTTGCCGTCTGCCAGGTTCTTGTGATCACCTCTCCCACACGACCCATCGCCTGGGAGTCGGAACTCATCATGGAGAAAACACCCATATCATGGAGCACATCTTCTGCTGCAATGGTCTCCGGACGGATTCGGGAATCGGCAAATGCCACGTCTTCCGGTATCCGTTTGTCCAGATGGTGACATACCATCAGCATATCCAGATGTTCGTCCAGCGTGTTCCTGGTATATGGCATAGTCGGGTTCGTGGAAGACGGAAGAATATTGGGTGCCGCAGCTGCCGTGATGATATCCGGTGCATGACCGCCTCCGGCACCCTCTGTATGATAGGTATGAATCGTTCTTCCTGCAATGGCCGCCAGCGTATCTTCCACACAGCCTCCTTCATTCAGGGTATCTGTATGAATCGCCACCTGGACATCATAAGCATCCGCCACGTTCAGACAATGATCAATCACCGCCGGAGTTGCCCCCCAGTCCTCATGGATCTTGAGTCCCATAGCTCCTGCTTCCACCTGTTCTGCCAGTGCTCTCTCATCCGAACAGTTTCCTTTTCCAAGCAAACCAATATTCATCGGATATTCTTCTGCCGCCTGCAGCATCCGCTCCATGTTCCACGGTCCCGGCGTGCAGGTAGTCGCATTTGTTCCGTCTGCCGGACCGCAACCACCTCCGATCATGGTCGTCACTCCACTGTACAGGGCACAATCCACCTGCTGCGGGGAGATAAAATGAATATGGGTATCCAGACCTCCTGCAGTCAGGATCAGGCCTTCACCAGCCAGTGCTTCCGTGGAAGCTCCCACAGTCATGCCCGGTGTTACCCCATCCATCACACAGGGATTGCCTGCTTTTCCGATTCCTGCGATTCTTCCATCTTTGATTCCGATATCTGCCTTATAGATTCCTGTATAGTCCAGAACCAGTGCATTCGTGATCACCAGATCCAGATCTCCGTCTTTACTTGTGGTAGTGACAGACTGTCCCATACCATCCCTGAGTGTTTTCCCACCGCCAAACTTGCTTTCATCTCCATACGTGGTATAATCTTTCTCCACTTCGATCACCAGACTGGTATCTGCAAGTCGCACTTTGTCCCCGGTGGTGGGACCATACATCATGGCATATTTATTTCCTGCTATTGTTATACTCATGCTGTTTCTCCTTCTTTTTAGCGGATAAACCCTCTCCGTTTTGCTTTCTCCACTGCTTCCTTTTTCGTCACTTCTGTGGCCTGTGCACAGGTCAGATCGTTCAGACCGAAGATCCTGCGGCTTCCTCCGATCTCCGTTACAGTCACTTCTTTTTCTTCTCCCGGTTCAAAGCGCACTGATGTTCCGGAAGGGATGTCCAGATGATAGCCATATGCTTTTTCTCTGTCAAAAACCAGGCAGCGGTTCACTTCAAAAAAATGAAAATGTGATCCTACCTGCACCGGGCGGTCGCCAATATTTGCTACCAGCAGTGTCTGTGTCTTCTTTCCTTCATTTATCACAATCTCTCTGTCCAGCGGCATGATTTCTCCGATTTTCATACTTCTCTCCTCCTTACTGAATAGGATTATGTACCGTTACCAGCTTGGTGCCGTCCGGAAACGTAGCTTCCACCTGAATCTGCGTTACCAGATCTGCTACTCCTTCCATTACGTCTTCTTTCGTCAGCAGTTTTGTTCCCAGCTGCATCAGCTCTGTTACCGTTTTTCCGTCTCTTGCCAGTTCCATCAGTTCTGAACTGATATACGCCACTGCTTCCGGATAGTTCAGCCGTAATCCTCTGGCCCGTCGTTCTTTCGCAAGATTGCCGGCCATATGCAGCAATAATTTTTCCTGTTCTTTCGGTGTAAGTCTCATGGGTACCTCCTTGTCTTACAAACTATACCAACAATGCACTTCTTGCACATTCTCGCAAATTTTGCTCGTTGCTCGCGTAAAAAAAGCAGACAACGATATCTCTTCGACATCGTTGTCTGCTTTGGAAAACAGATTAACATACTATAAAAAAGTTGTCAATTCCATCTTGTTTTTTCTCTTTTTCCAGCCTCGCCGTTTCCTTCCTGCATGCCTCCTGCAAATCTTCACCATCGGTACATACTGAAGGGGCACTCTTCAAAGGTTCTCTGCAATCTCATATGCCTGTTCATAGAAATATTCCTGGGCATTCAGCGGTTCTTCATCCGTTGGCAGGATCCGGTAAATTCCCTCACCGTTTTCCTGACGGGCCTGCTGATTGTCTTTCAGCATGATCCGGAACATTTCCAGAAGGCGCGCTTTGATTTCTTCGTCATAAACCGGAGCAGCTACTTCCACACGGCGCAGAGTGTTTCTGGTCATAAAGTCTGCGGACGCAATATAGATTTTTTCTCTTCCTTCACTTCCGAAAATATAGATTCTGGAATGTTCCAGAAAACGTCCGACGATACTTCGTACATGAATATTTTCCGTCTTGCCTGGAACCTGTGGAATCAGACAGCAGATTCCACGGATCACCATATCGATTCGTACACCGGCACAGGAGGCCTCCACCAGTTTCTCCATGATTTTCTTATCCGTAAGGGAATTCATCTTCAGTCCAATGTAAGCCGGTTCCCCTGCTCTGGCATGTGCAATCTCTTCATCAATCATATCCAGAATCTTATTCTGCAGGCATTTCGGAGCCACCAGCAGATGATCCACATGTTTGATCGTCTCTCCCATGGCAAGAGCCTGGAATACATTGGCTGCTTCCAGTCCGATATCTACATTATAAGTCATCAGCGACAGATCCGTATAAAGCCGTGAAGTTTTTTCGTTATAGTTTCCGGTACCGATCTGTGTATAATATTCAATCTGTTCATCTGTTTTTTTCGTGATCAGACAGAGTTTTGAATGAACTTTATAGCCATCCAGTCCGTAGATGACACGACACCCTGCATCCTCCAGCAAACGGGACCATCCAATATTGTTTTCTTCATCAAAACGTGCTTTCAGTTCCACCAGTACCAGCACTTCTTTTCCATTTTCTGCTGCTTCGATCAGTGCTTCTACTACTTTACTCTGTTTGGCCACACGATACAGCGTCATCTTGATAGAAACCACATCTTTATCGTTGGCTGCTTCGTGGAGCATATTCAGAAACGGATTGATACTTTCATACGGATAGGAAAGCAGTTTGTCCTTCTCTTTAATCTGATCCAGAATCGGACGGTCACCGGTAAAGGCCGGGGATTTTCTTGGTGTTCTTCTTTCATAAAATAATTCCGGAATCTTACGAAGAGCATCCTCGATCTGGAAAACGAAAGACAGATCCAGCGGTGCCTGACTGTAGAATACATACTGTGATTTTATTGCCAGATGTTCACAGATCAGTTTCACACTGCCCTCGCTGAGTTTTCTGGAAAGTTCGATCCGCACTGGTGCAAGTTTCTTTCTTTTTTTGATCAGATCTGCCATAAATTCCCGGTAATCCAGATCTTCATCGTACAGCGCATCGGCATCAATATCTGCATTTCTGGTTACACGAAGCAGGGATTTCTCTTTTACCTGATACCCCTTGAATACTTTTGGAATGTAGTGGAGGATCAGTTCTTCCGACAGCATATACGTATTGCCTCCCGGCAGGTGGATCAGCCGTTCAAATACACCGCTTCCACACGGTATAATCCCCAGACGCTCTTTTCCACTCTTGGTGGTCAGGACAACCACCGCATAGATTTCTTTATTTTTCAGGAATGGGAATGGCTGTCGTTTCCCCACAATGGTCGGTGAAATCAAGCCGGAAATCTCCATATCAAAATATGCTTCCAGAAATTTATTTTCTTCTTCCGTGATCCTACTGAAATCCACCAGACGAACGCCGTATTCCTCAATCTTTTCCATGAGTTTTCCATACACTTCATCTTTTCTCCTGTTCAGGATCTCCACCTGTGGAAGAATCGCCTGAATCTGTTCTTTCGGCGTCATATGTGTTTTATTATCTCTGGAATCTTTTGCCACCAGCATCTGATCGATCAGCGAGCCTACACGCACCATAAAGAATTCATCCAGATTGCTCTGATAGATCGATGCAAATGTCAGGCGCTCACACAGCGGCACCTTCGGGTTCTCCGCTTCCTCCAGTACACGTTCATTAAATTTCAGCCAGGACAGTTCCCGGTTCATATAAATTGTCTCGTTCATTGCTTATCCCTTTACTTTCTTCTACCTTTTATCCAATTGTCACATTTACAAAAGTACTATATCAAATTTTCTTTAATTCTATATTGACGCTCTGTAAAATTCATGTTAAAAACTCATTTTGCTACATATTATTTTCCTTTCAGTTCATACAGATCCGTTCTCCGTGCGGATAATAATGGCAGCTGTTCGCGGATCGCATCCACGCGGTCCAGATCTATTTCCGTGATCTGAATGCCCGGTTTCTCATCCATCTGTGTCACCACATCCCCCCAGGGTGACACGACAAGAGAATGGCCCCAGGAGATATATCCTGCCTGCTCGTCTCTTGCATCGGAAGTTCCGATCATATAGCACTGATTGTCCACCGCTCTTCCCCTGAACATTAACTCCCAGTGTGCCGGTCCGGTTGTCATGTTAAAGGCTGCCGGTACCAGGATCATTCTGGCGCCCCGCAATGTCATCAGCCGTACGATCTCCAGAAATCTGCAGTCAAAGCAGATACAGATTCCCATTTTCCCAAACTCCGTATCAAAAACGGTAATCTGGTCTCCGGCGGTCAGTGTCGCGGACTCCTGATAGCACTGTCCGCCCTTCACGGCGATATCAAACAGATGCACTTTGCGGTGTTTTGCAATCTGGTTGCCCTGCCGGTCGAAGACATAAGCGGTATTGTACACATGTCCTTCCTTATCTTTTTCCGGTACACTTCCGGCTGACAGATAAATCTGGTATTTTTTTGCAAGAGCACTTAACCGTTGCCAGGTTTCTCCCTGTTCCATTTCCGCATAGACCGGAAAACAAGGTGTCTGGTACGGGCAGTTGAACATTTCGCCCAGGGTTACCAGATCAATGTTTTCGTCCTTTATACGTTTCAGATTCCGCTCCAGTTCTTCCAGATTTTTGCTTTTTTCTTCATAAACATGAGCCTGAATCTGGGCGATTTTCACCTTCATTTTTTCTCCCCCTTTCTGTCACAAATATTTGTAATTCTCTGACTTTAGTATAGATTTTCCATAACTTTTTGTCAATTTATCCTTCAAAAAACGAGGGGATTTTCCTCATGAAGCTAACATATTTTACTTCCATTCGCGGTAAGTTTAAATCTGCGGCCCAGCATTTCCGCTGCACGTCTGCACATCAGCATCCGTGATCTTACATCAGGTTCACTGAAACAGATTTTAAAAAAATGATGAATCACCCTTTTACAAGTGTTCCATCATTTTATGAAATCAATATGAAATTTCAGATATCTTTTAGAAAAATCAACGTAAAATATTTTTATTTTCCCATCGACTGCTTTTCTCACTGCAGATTTCATTCCACTCACAGTCCCCGCAGATCTTCTCCCGCAATCCTGTATCGATTACCTTTTTCTGGACTTTCTGCGCAAATTCCAGAAAGTTCAGTTCTTCTCCTTCTGTCAGCCCGCAGGCCTCCAGCACGCCATGATCATACCGAAACACTTTTTCCTGCGCTTCACAGATTTCCTTTGTTTCTCCGGAATTTTCCTCATCGGTAAGGAACTGATGGTTCGGGCATGCGCTGCAGATTTCATCCAGCGAAACCACCAGACGGATCGGGACATCCTGTTCCAGAATGTGTAACATTTTCTCCATATGCGCGGAGAATCCTTCGCTGTATCCTTTTCCTATAAAATACGCCAGACACATCCCATGATGCGGACGCACCGGTATTCGTTTTTTCTCCATATGTTTCTCATTTCTCACAGCTATCTTCTGTGTTTTTCGTAACTGTCCAATACCTTTACAGTTACTATTGTTCTTTGTTTTCTCCCGCTGTTATTTCTGACTCAGGTACGCTTCCACACCCCGTTTCAGCCGCTCACAGCCATCTGCTATCCGGCTTTTCTGGCATGCCAGATTGATGCGTAAAAACTGCTCGCCGGTTTTTCCGTACTGTGCGCCTTCCGATACATAAAGACCTGTCGTTTTTCGAATCGCATCGGCAAGTTCTTTCGCACTGCATCCAAGTGCATTGCAATCCACCCAAAGAAGGTAGGTCGCATCTGCCTCTGTCACTTTCAGCTGTGGGATCTCTTTTCGGATATAATCCGTCATGTATGTCCGGTTCTCAAAGAGATACTCACGGAGTTCTTCCAGCCAGTCTTCTCCTTTTGTAAATGCCGCGATTGCCGCACCAATGGCAAATACATTCGGTTCTGCCACCTCATCCGTATTCAACGCACGCCACACTTTATGATGCAGTGCCTCGTTCGGGATCATCACGGCTGCCGTCTGGATGCCTGCAATGTTAAATGCTTTCGTCGGTGCAATACAGGTCACACTGATATTTTTACAAGTCTCGGAAGCCGCCGCAAACGGAATGTATCCGGTGCCCGGCCGGGTGATATCGCAATGGATCTCATCTGAAAGAACCGTTACGTGATATTTCTCACACAGTTCTCCCACCCGTGCCAGTGTCTCCCGCTCCCAGATTCTTCCCACCGGATTGTGCGGGTTACACAGGATCATCAACGAAGTCTGCGGATCTGATAATTTCTCCTCCAGCGCCTCAAAGTCCATCTCATAGTTTTCCCCGTCATAGGCCAGCGGGCATTCCACCACATTTCTTCCGTTATTGACGATGGAATTAAAGAAAATATTATACACCGGTGTCTGAATCAGCACGTTTTCTCCCGGTGTGGTCAGCTTGCGGACCGTACTCGAGATCGCCGGTACCACGCCGGTACAGAAGGTCAGCCATTCTTTTTTGATGGAAAACTGATGGCGTCTCTCCCACCAGTTCATATATGCCTGATACCAGTCTTCTTCCACATCCGTATAGCCGAACACGCCGTGTGCAGCCCGCTTTTCAATCGCTTCCCGCACAGCCGGAGCCGTCTGAAAATCCATATCCGCCACCCACATCGGTAATTCATTTTCTGCCACATCCCATTTCAGAGATCCGGTATTTCTCCGGTCTGTGATCTGATCAAAATCATAGTTGCTCATGCTGTATCTTCCTCTCTGTCCTTTATTCAAACGTTGATTTTTCGAACCAGGTATCGCAGTCTGTACTATGCCTCGACTTCTTTTCCCTGTACAAAGATCTTCGTCTTTGACGGGTCTACCTTATCTTTTTCTACCGTCAGTTCTTTGATCTCATCCGCACGGATCACACCACTCGACGGGTTCAGCACACTGTCGATGGTTCCGTGGATCTTGGCATCCACAGAAGAATATTCAAATGCCAAAGTCGTATTGATCAGCTTACAGTTTTTCATCACCAGATTATCAATATAGCACATACCCTGCAGACTCTCGATGGTACAGTTTATCAGTGTCAGGTTTTTTGCATTCCATCCCAGGTATTCTCCGGAGATAAAGGAATCATACACGGTTACATTCTCACTGTTCCAGAATGCATCTTTAGACAGCATTGTTGCATTGTGCACTTCCATATTTTTTACACCGTCGAAGGAATAATTTCCCACCAGACGGAAGTTTTTCAACACCAGATCCTGGCAGTTCATGCCGAAATAATCGCCTTTTGCATCCACATGATCCAGTTCCACGTTCTGACAGCTCCACAAGGTCTCTGCCGCATTCGGGAAGGTCACATTGGTCAGTTTCAGTCCGTTACACCGACGGAAATTCTTCGGTGCTTCGATCACTGCATTGTTCACTTCGATCCGGTCGGTATACCACACACCTGCGCGTGCCATATCAAACCAGGTACAGTTCTCTGCCTTGATGTCTTTCGCATACCACAGCGGATATTTCCACTTGAACATACTTCCGTATAATTCAATATTTCTGCTCTCCTTTAACGGCGACTCTCCGTCATCAAAAATCGTATCATAAATTTTCAGATTCTTTCCCTGAAACAGCGCACGCTCGCCGGTCAGGAACTCCTGATGAATCTCTTTCATTTCTCTTCCATCTCCCATAATTCTCTTCTCCCATTCTGCTGCCATTGATTTCGTTATTCTGACAGGCTTATATAGAATTATTGTATTCTATTTTGTCAGATATGGCAAATACTTGTTTTGTACCACTGCATTATTATTACGTTACTGTTCATAACGTTATTACGCCACCGCAATCCACAAAAGCACTCTGCACACAACCGGCAGCGTCACGATTCCGCATAGTGTGGTTATCATCACGCCGCCCAGCGAATATGCTCCATCGGAACCGGAGGAATTGGCGAGCATAACCACAGAGGACATAGTCGGCATCGCGGTGATCAGAGACATGGTCATACGGATCTCTTCCGATACCGAAACGAAGCTCAGGACAAGATAAAACAGTACCGGAAATATCAACATTTTGCAGATAACAATTCCGTATAATTCCATCTGTTTTACATATTTGCATATATCCATACAGGCAAACACACCGCCAAGATAGATCATCGCGAGAGGTGTCGCCGTTGCCCCAATATTCTGGAATCCAGTCTGCAAGACACCCGGAAGCTTTAGTCCGGTCAGTACGAAAAGAATTGCCAGAGCGATAGCAACCGTTGCCGGGTTGATCAGCTTTTTCGGATCAAACTTCCCTTTTCCACTCGGGGAAGTCAATTTCACCCCTACTGTCCACATCGCCAGCTGATCCACGATGGTAAATACGGATACATACAGCATGCCCCGTTCCTGGAAAATGCTGGTGATGATCGGGATTCCCATAAATCCCACATTGCCAAACATCGTCATCGCCCGGTAGATCTGTGCCCGGTCGCCTTCTACATGAAACAATTTTGTCAACACAACGCCAAGTCCATATAAGAGAGTCGAGGCCGTCACCGCCAGTCCGATGATGGACAGCGATTTTACCAGTGCCACCCGGTCTACCTGACTGACCACATTGACAAAGATCATCATCGGCAGCGAAAGTTTCATCACTACCCGGGCGATCCAGTCGAGTCCTTTATCACTCAGCACACCGGTCCGCACAAGTATCACACCGATGACAAGATAGACGATAAACAGCTCAATCTGTTCCATCAAAATCCAAAATGTATTCATTTTTTCGTTCCCTGTTTTCTTTATTTCTGTATATTTCCCGCCATATAGGATTGCAGGATTTCTTCTGTCGGCAGCCCCTCATTGTCGCCGCGGTGCTGTACCTGGATCGATCCGATCGCATTGCCCCGTTTCGCACATTCGGTCACCGGAAGACCTTTCAGCAGTCCGCTCAGTACACCAACGGCAAATCCATCTCCCGCGCCCACGGTATCCACCACTTTTTTCACCGGATATCCCGGGATCATATCTCGGACTACTTCCCCGTTTTCTTTCTTTTCGGATACATAAGCGCCGTTCTTTCCATCTTTGATCACGACAAGAGCCACGCCCTTCTGATGATAAAAATCAGCCGCTTTTTCTTTATCTGTCGTACCCGCAAGGATCTCACATTCCCCAATTCCCGGCAGTACCACATCTGCGTAATTTGCCAGATCATTCAGCACGTTTCTCATCGTCTCCCCGTTCTCCCACAGAGCCGGGCGGAGATTCGGATCAAAGGTCACCGGAATCTGAGCCTCTCTCGCCCGCTCCATCAGGCGATAGGTCGCCTCTCTTGCTTCTTTCGATAGCGCAGGCGGAATGCCTGTCACATGCACCAGCTCGATTTTCCCAAGATCCAGTGCATCGATCTCTTTTGCAGACAGATGTGATGCTGCAGATCCTTTTCGATAATATGGTGCCGCCGGATCATGTCCGTCTTCCACATATTCTTTCAGTTGAATCCCGGTTCGATAGACCGGATCATACGTCAGAAGATTCGTTCCGATCTCATTGTCTTTTAGTGCCTGTTCGATATAATGTCCAAACGGATCATCCCCAAGCCGGGTAAGATATTCCACCGGAAAGCCAAGCCTGGTAAGCCCAATCGCCACATTGACCTCCGCCCCGGACATTCTTCTTGTAAAATGCTCCACGCACTCCAACGCACCAGGTGTATCTGCCAGTAACAGAGCCATCGGCTCTCCAAATAATAGTGTTTTCTTCATACTTATTTCTCCTGACTGCCCCGTACCTCTTTTACCAGTGCCACCGCATCCGCTGTCATCTGGCGGATCGCATCAAACTGCCCGCTCTGGATCAGGTCTTTTTTCACCATCCAGCTGCCGCCACAGGCAAGGATCACATCGCTTTCCAGATAAGAACGGACATTTTTCAGATTGATACCACCGGTCGGCATAAATTTCATTCCCACATACGGAGCCGCCAGTGCTTTGATTGCTGCCAGTCCCCCGGATGTTTCTGCGGGAAAGAATTTGACAACTTCCAGTCCCCGTTTTACTGCCTGCGCCAGCTCCGATGCCGTCACACAGCCCGGAAATACCGGAATCTCTTTCTCGATACAGTAATCCACGATCTCCGGATCAAAACCCGGACTCACAATGAATCTTGCTCCTGCTTCGATTGCTTCATCCACCTGCCGTGTTGTCAGAACAGTTCCTGCTCCCACGAACATCTCCGGATATTCCTCCAGCATGATGCGGATGGATTCCTTCGCTGCCGCTGTCCGGAATGTCACCTCCGCACAAGGAAGCCCTCCTTCGCAGAGTGCCTTCGCCAGCGCTCCTGCATCCTTCTCATCTTCCAGTACCACAACCGGTACAATTCCCATTTCTTTTATTTTTTCTGCTGCTGTCATCTGTCTTCTCCTTCCCCTGTACCCGTTTGGTCAGTGACTCTTTTCTTCCCCTTTGTACCGGGCACATCGCTGCTATCATTATATCGACTTTGACAGGTGTTTTCAATTGTAAAAAAGCGATTGACATTACTTTCTGTTTGCTATATGATAGTCACGACAAATAAAGATATTTCGGTAGGTGAGGTTACCACAGGGATTTGGATTTTCCTGAGATTGCTGCCGCAAGGCTGTGGAGACACAACGCGCTGGTCAGCAGGTCATGTCGTGAAGGCATAACCTAATGCAATTGATATATGCCCTGTGATACTAAAGCTTGAACGATGGTCAGGATTTTTTTCGTGATGTATTTTGCAGATTCTTTCATTGCTCAGGCTTTGAAGGAATTTTTTAATTTACAGAAAATTGCTTTTCTGTAAATTAAAAACGCTCCGCGGGGATACGCACTGCGACGTATAAAGTAGATGTCGCAAGTGACCGCCGCAGGCGCGAGAATGTGCCAAGACACATTCTTTGTTCTTTACATAAATACAAAAAATGAAAGGTGGTGAGGACATGGACTCTGATGCCAGTTATTACGCGAAAGGCAACGATCATATACCAATAATTACATATCGGAGGTACGTTTATGATGAACAAAGATATTTTTGTAAAACTGCTCCAGGAACGCCGCTACAAATCCGTAAAAGACGTTCTGGACGTAATGAACGCAGTAGACATTGCCTCACTGCTTGGAGAATTTGATGATAAGGAACTGGCTCTTGCTTTCCGTCTGATTCCCAAAGAAAAGGCGGCAGACGTATTTGCCAACATGGAGAGTTCCCTGCAGTCTGTCCTGGTAGAAGCCTTGTCAGAAAAAGAACTGAAGGAAATCCTGAACGATCTGTACATGGATGATACCGTGGATCTGTTAGAAGAACTTCCCGCCAATCTGGTTACCCGGATCCTCGATGCCAGCGGCCCGAAGGAACGGGAAACCATCAACAAACTGTTAAATTATCCGGAAGACAGCGCCGGAAGTATCATGACAACCGAATACGTAGATCTGAAACCGTATCTGACAGTAGGACAGGCACTCGCACATATCAAGAAAACCGGTATTCACAAAGAAACCATCTATACCTGCTATGTGATCCAGCAGCGGAAACTGCTCGGTATCGTGTCAGCAAAAGATCTGATGACAACCGATGATAATGTGCTGATTGAAGATATCATGGAGACGGAGATCATCTCTGTCTCTACACTGACAGACAAAGAGGATGTGGCTCACCAGCTTCGCAAATACGACCTGCTGGCACTTCCGGTTCTTGACACCGATGGTCTGCTTGTCGGTATCGTAACATTCGATGATGCCATGGATGTCATGGTCGAAGAGGCCACCGAAGATATCACCAAGATGGCGGCCGTATCTCCCAGTGAAAAAACTTACTTTGAAGTATCCGCCTGGGAACACGCAAAACGCAGAATCCCATGGCTTCTGGTGCTGATGTTTTCTTCTATTATCACCGGAACCATCATCACCCGTTATGAAGACGCTTTCGCTGCGATCCCGCTTCTTGTATCCTTCATCCCCATGCTGATGGACACCGGCGGAAACTGCGGTTCTCAGAGTTCCACACTGATCATTCGCGGAATCGCCCTGAACCAGGTAACCTTCCATGACTTTTTCCGTGTCATCTGGAAAGAATTCCGTGTTTCCCTGATCGTAGGTGTCGTTCTGGCTGTCTCCAACGGACTTCGGATCTATCTGACCTATCAACGGGCAGGTATGGCAGTCGTCATCGCCCTGTCCCTGGTCGCAACCGTTATTTCCGCAAAACTACTCGGCTGCATCCTCCCGATGTGCGCAAAAAAAATCGGCCTGGATCCGGCACTTATGGCCTCTCCGCTGATCACTACCATAGTCGATGCAAGCTCCATTATAATTTACTTCTTTATCGCAACCAAAGTATTTCATCTGTAGAAAGCAGAAAGCATTACAAAAACCGTTACTTTTTTCTTAAATTTTTATTGTTTTTGTGTGTACATACTTATATAATAAAATTAATTATAACATTTTTTCGTATAACAGACAGTTGTTTGCTCCTGTTCGATACACTAGAGCGTGTTTGAAAAAGGCTTTTCGTGAGCTGCGAGTCCCAGTTTGTGGGAGATTTTATCCGAATGAGGGCGGCGTAGCGGGCTACGCTGAGGCTTTTTTAACTGTGCAATCGGATTCACAGACAAATGAATGCTACAGTTATTTCGAAAACGATGTACCAGATGCAGAAAGGAATTGCAAGTATGAATATCAATGAATGTTATCAGGCTATGGGCGCGGATTACGAAGAAGTCTTCGGACGTCTCCGCAATGAAAAACTGATCGCCAAATTCGTCCTGAAATTTCCTGACGATCCCAGTTTTTCCCAGCTGAAAAACAGCCTTGCAGAAAAAAATACAAAAGAAGCGTTCCGTGCCGCCCACACTTTAAAAGGTGTCGCACAAAACCTGGGATTCACCCCACTCTATGAAACCGCAGCCGCCATCACCGAAGTCCTCCGCACAGGCAACCTGCCAGACGGTGAAAGTATGATGAATGCGGTTACGAAAGAATATGAGAGAACGATTGCTGCGATTGTGCAGTTGGATGCGTAAATAAAAATGCTCCTGATAATTAATCAGGAGCATTTTTATTTACGCGAGCAACGAGTCAAAGTCTGTACTTGCGCGAGACCTTGGCATCTGCTGCAATTACCGTATTCTTTTCTTTATCATCGGTCCGATGATCATTGCAATGATCATTTTTACCAGGTCTGCAGGGATGAATGGGATTACACAGACTGCGAGAGCTGCCTGGAAGGTGTAACCTGCAACTATACAGAACCATACGGTTCCGAAAAGGTAACATACGATGGTTCCGACGATCATACCGATAAGCTGGATCCATGGTTTGCGGCAGTTGTCGATGAACAGTCCGGCAATGACTGCCATTACGATAAATCCGATGATATATCCACCTGTGGGCCCTGCCAATTTCGCCGGACCACCAGTGAAACCGGAGAATACCGGAAGCCCAACAAGACCGATCAAAAGATAGATCAGATAACTGATGGTTCCTTTTTTCCATCCGAGAAGATACAGGGACAGATAAATCGCCAGATTGGTGAATGAAATCGGAACCGGCCCGATTGGAATGGACATCGGAGCAAGAATACAGGTGACTGCTGTCATCAGAGCTGTTATGGTTATTTCATAGGTTTTACTGCGGGATATCGTACTGCTTTGTGTCTGATCCATGTTAATACTTCTCCTTCTAAAGTTTGTCAATTATGCTGATTCAATCTCATAAGTAAATCCGGCATCCGTAATCGTTTTCAGAGTATCTTCGATCCCCTGACCATCTTCTGTCAGATAACCTGAAGCAAAGATAGAATCCACTACGCTAAGCAGTTTCTTTTCTTCCCCTTTAAAATATACTTCTCTTCCGGCGGCGCAGCGGATATCTGCTTTTGGCACAAGAAGTCTTGCAAGGCAGAGAACTTTCATGCAGTATTCGGTTGTCAGCATGGAGATATCGGCATCTCCGAGCGGAGTTCCTTTGATCGGCAGGAGGAAATTAATCGGCAGTGCCTCCGGCTGAATCTCACGCAGTTCAAGGAGCATGTCAACTACATCTTCTTTACTTTCACCCATACCGATGATCCCGCCACTGCAGATTTCAAAACCAATTCCCTGAAGCATGCGGATATTCTGTACACGCTGCTCGAAAGTATGTGTACTGCAGATATTATGATAATAAGAACGACTGCTGTTCAGATTATGATTGATCCGGTCCAAACCGGCTTCCCTGAGCATTCTGGCCTGTTTTTCTGTCAGAAAACCGATGGAGCAGCAAAGATGCGTTCCTTGTTCTTTCATCTTCCGGATCCGGCGGGCAAGTTCTTCAATCTCTTTATCCGTAAATTTCATACCACTCAGACCGATACAATGTCTGGATAAATGATACTCATTTACGAAATCATTATCCTGATACAGCTTATCTTCATCTACCCATTTGTACTTATCAATATCTGCGGTAGAACGACATGACTGTGCACAGTAAGCACAATCTTGAGAACAGTTGCCGCTGCGGGCATTGGTAAGAATATGAATACTTACACGATTCCCCTTATATCGATATCGTAAACTCTTCGCGCGATCGATCAGCACATCCAGTTCTTCATCCGGCGTGTTCAATATAGCGATCGCATCCTCCCTGGAAAGAACAGGTGCCTCTTTTTCATAAAATTCGGAATTCATAACATATCCTTTCATTTGTCACGGGCAAAATGCCCTTTCATTTTTCGTACGGATATCACTTTAACACATAAAAGTATTAATTGTCAACTTATTTTAATTTTAAGTTTACATTTCACATGTGTAAATTCAAATATCGAATATTCTTCCCCCTCTGGTGTATCCCTATGTCTCAATTGGATGTGTAGGATTATGTATGTTGTAGTGTCTTGAAACCCGGACGTGGAAGGAGCAGGTTCTGGGGTGGGGCAACATGGGCAGGGGAACTTTAAGCTAGCCGCTAACTTCGGCTATATTCACGATGCCCAGCTGACCATCGTGAAATCCTGCATAAGCGTCGGATCTTAAAGCTTCCCCTAACCGCCCATAAAATGTTGCCCCACCCCAGAACCTGCTCCTTCCACTGTTAAATTTCTATTCGACATAAGTAAACTGAAATGACTCAACAACCTCAATCGAAAAAAGCCGGCATCAACACCGTAAAGGAAACACTCACATCAAGACCCTCTCGTCCACCAATCCACAGAAATGGAGCGCCTGCCCGTAAGCTGCAGACAGCCTTTTGCTGGTGCCCTTAGCAAAGATGAGATCCATCGTTTACGGAATCTTAGGCTCGGGCGCTCTCGCGAGAGTCTTAGATGCAATTAACGATTAGCTCAGATTTGCGTTACCAGCGGTTGTCTGCAGCTTACGGGCAGGCGCTCCATTTCGTCCGGCGTAAAAGAAAACTACAAGAAAACCTAAGCCTCCCTGACAGCATCCTTCATAGCCTTCACATACTCCTTCACATAAGGAACACACTCCACCCCATACTGTCCGCAAAGCTTCACGATCGCCGATCCGACGATCACACCATCCGACTGCCCGGCCATCTTTTTCGCCTGCTCCGGATTCGAAATACCAAAACCAACGGCACAGGGAATATCCTTCGCCTTCTTCACCAGTTCCACCATCGCTCCGATATCCGTTGTAATCTGAGACCGCATACCCGTAACCCCCAGAGAAGAAACACAGTACACAAACCCCTGAGCTTCTTTGGCGATCATGGAGATCCGCTCATGAGAAGTCGGTGCAATCAGAGAAATCAGATCCAGCCCGTACTCCTTGCAGACTCCGTCAAACTCCTCTTTCTCTTCAAACGGTACATCCGGTAAGATCAGTCCGTCCATGCCAACTTCTGCTGCCTTTTTCACAAAACGCTCTGTTCCATAAGAAAACACTACATTTGCATATGTCATAAACACCATCGGAATACTCGAATTCTTCCGGATCTTCTCAACCATATCAAAAACCTTGTCCGTCGTAACGCCACCGGACAGTGCACGGATATTTGCCGCCTGAATCACCGGACCCTCTGCGGTCGGGTCAGAAAACGGGATTCCCAGTTCGATCAGATCTGCCCCTGCTTCCTCCATGGCATATACAAGCTGCTCTGTCACCTCCAGTGACGGATCCCCGCAGGTAATAAACGGAATAAATGCTTTCCCTTTTGTAAAACTCTCTGTAATTCTCTTATTCATAGATATCCTCCCCTCTGTAGCGGGCAATCGCTGCACAGTCTTTATCTCCCCTTCCGGAGATGGTAATTACTACAATCTGATCCTTTCCCATCGTCGGCACCAGCTTCTTCGCATACGCAACTGCATGGGCACTCTCGATCGCCGGGATAATACCTTCAACCTTAGACAAATATTCAAAGGCATCTACTGCCTCATCATCCGTGACCGGCACATACTCCGCACGTCCGGTGTCATACAGATGGGCATGCTCCGGTCCCACACCCGGATAATCCAGTCCGGCTGAGATCGAATATACCGGTGCGATCTGACCATATTCATCCTGGCAGAAATAAGATTTCATTCCATGGAAGATACCAAGCTTTCCGGTAGCGATCGTTGCTGCAGTTTCTGCCGTATTAATACCCCGTCCAGCTGCCTCACAGCCGATCAGACGTACACCTTCATCTTCGATAAAATTATAAAAGGTTCCGATCGCATTCGATCCGCCGCCGACACACGCCAGCACAGCGTCCGGAAGCCGTCCCTCTTTCTCCAGAATCTGCTCCTTGATCTCTTTGGAAATTACCGCCTGAAAATCTCTGACAATCGTCGGAAACGGATGCGGTCCCATCGCAGAACCCAGCACATAATGCGTATCTGCGATCCGGTTTGTCCACTCTCTCATGGTCTCGGAAACTGCATCTTTTAACGTGGCAGTTCCGGAAGTAACCGCATGAACTTTCGCTCCCAGAAGGCGCATCCGATACACGTTCAGCGCCTGACGCTCCATATCCTCTTTTCCCATAAATACTTCACATTCCATACCCATCATGGCAGCTGCAGTAGCTGTCGCCACCCCATGCTGACCGGCTCCTGTCTCTGCGATCACACGGGTTTTTCCCATTTTCTTTGCCAGCAGTACCTGCCCCAGCACGTTATTAATCTTATGTGCACCGGTATGGTTCAGATCCTCTCTCTTCAGATACACTTTCGCTCCGCCGAGATCCTCTGTCATATGTGCCGCATAGTACAGACGGGATGGTCTTCCCGCATACTCATTCAGAAGTTCTGATAGTTCCCGGTTGAATTCCGGGTCATTTTTATAATGATTATAGGCTTCCTCCAGTTCCAGAACCGCGTTCATCAGCGTTTCCGGAATATACTGTCCGCCGTGTACTCCAAATCTACCTTTTGACATCTTTTGTTTCCTCCATTCTCACGATTTCCACTGCCTGACGGATCCGTCCGGCGTCTTTTCTTCCATCAATTTCCAGGCTGCTGCTCAGATCCACCGCCCATGGATGAAGCATCCCGATCGCTTCCCTCAGATTTTCCACATCGAGACCTCCGGCCAGAAAATACGGTCGTCCGACTTCACCCACCAGAGACCAGTCAAACACTTTTCCCGTTCCGCCGCTTCCCTGATCCAGTAAAATATAATCCGCCACACTCTCCCGGGCCCGCTCCACATCTTCCTTCGACTTTATGGAAAATGCCTGAATCAGCGGTTTTTCTGTCAGTACCTTTAATTCCTGTATATATTCCTGCGATTCCTGTCCGTGAAGCTGTGCTATCTGTATCGTTCCCTCCTCGAGAAGCTCTGCCACCAGCTCTTTCGGTGCATTGACAAATACACCTACCGGAACAATTTCCTCCCGCAGTCCCCGTACCAGTTCCCGTAATGTTGCCCGGTCGATACTCCGTCTGCTTTTGGGATATTCCACAATAAATCCACAGTAATCCGGCCTTGCCTCATTGACCGCCGCGATATCCTCCGGCCGCCGCAGACCGCATATTTTTATTCTGCTCATGCTTAATCTCTCCTGCTGCTTTTTACCCCGATATGCGTTATACAGGATTTCCCTTCCTTACCCGCATCCGCTCTCTCATTTACCGGGAAAGTGGTTTCCCGTTCAGCGTCTCAAGCACCGCCTTTTTATCCGGGCTTCGCATCAGCGTTTCTCCGATCAGCACGGCATCCACCCGGTTATCATATAACAGATTGATATCTGCACTCGTCCTGATTCCGCTTTCTGATACAAAGACCACTTCCTCCGGTGCCAGATTCCGCAGCCGGATGCTGTTATTCATATCCACCCGGAATGTCCGAAGATCCCGGTTATTGACTCCTACGATCTTCGCTCCGGCTTCCAATGCCCGCTCTACTTCCCGCTCATCATGTGCTTCCACCAGCGCATCCAGCCCCAGACTTTCTGCCAGCTGCCGGTACTCTCTCAGCTGTACATCATCGAGGATCGCACAGATCAGAAGTACTGCTGATGCACCAAAGGCTTTCGCCTGATAGATCATATACTCATCTACCGTAAAATCTTTCCGGAGTACCGGAATATTCACTGCCGCTGTAATCTCTTCCAGATACCGGTCGGATCCCTGAAAATAAAAGGGCTCTGTCAGACAGGAAATCGCCGATGCACCCGCTGCCTCATATTCTTTTGCGATCTCCACATACGGAAAATCCGGTGCAATCAGTCCTTTTGACGGAGATGCTTTCTTCACCTCACAGATATAGGACATCCCTTCTTTTTTCAATGCCTGATAAAAAGACGTTGTCGGAAGAATCGCCGGATTCTGTTCCCGGTCCCGGATCCTTTCCTTTAATTCTGCAACAGATACCTTACCTTTTTCCTGGTCAATCCGCTCTCTTGTCTTTCCTGCAATTTCTTCTAATATATTCATGCTTCATTACTCTCCCGAATGAATGCTTCCAGTTTCTTCAGTGCTGCACCGCTGTCGATCAGTTGCTCTGCCAGACGTACACCTTCTTCCAGTGTCCCTGCTTTTCCTGCCACATACAGCGCGGCTCCGGCGTTCATGCACACGGCCTGTCGTTTCGCCCCCTGTTCACTGCCATCGAGGATTGCTCGGGTGATGGTCGCATTTTCCTGCGGAGTGTCACCTTTTAACTCGTCTTTCTCGCATTTTTTGTAACCAAACTGTTCCGGAACTATCTCATAAGGAGCTAATTTACCATCACAGATCTCACACACAGCAGTCGGTGCACTCATCGAGATCTCATCCAGGCTGTCCGTACCATACACAACCATACCATTTTTCACGCCCAGTTTCACCAGAACCTGTGCCATCGGCTCTACCAGCTCTTCACTGTAGACACCCATGATCTGCATGTTTGCATTTGCCGGGTTCGTCAGCGGGCCGAGAATGTTAAACACTGTGCGGATACCCAGTTCTTTTCTGACCGGTGCCACATATTTCATCGCGGTGTGATAAGTCTGTGCAAACAGGAAACAGATCCCGATCTTTTCCAGTATTTTTTCACTCTGTTCCGGTGTCAGCGTGATCTTTACACCCAGGGCTTCCAGTACATCCGCTGCTCCTGATTTGGAAGATGCCGCACGGTTTCCATGTTTTGCTACCGGAACACCACCTGCTGCGATGACCAGAGAAGCGGTTGTGGAAATATTAAAAGAATTGGAACCGTCCCCACCGGTACCGACAATCTCCAGGACATCCATATCATGTTTTAACTGCAGGGCATGGGAACGCATACCTTCGGCAGATCCTGTGATCTCATCAATGGTTTCACCCTTCATAGCTAAGGCTGTCAGATATGCCGCCGTCTGTACCTGAGAAGTTTCTCCATCCATGATCTCATTCATAACAGCTTTTGATTCTTCATATGTCAGATCTTCTTTTTTTGCCACTTTGATAATTGCTTCTTTGATCATTGTTCTCTTCCCCCTCTGACTACATCCATAAAGTTCTCTATCATAATCTTGCCATCCGGTGTCATCACCGATTCCGGGTGAAACTGTACACCGTAGATCGGATATTTTGTGTGTTCTACCGCCATCACTTCTCCGTCTTCCGACTCCGCAGTCACTTTCAGTTCTTCCGGCAGTTTTTCCTTTAATGCTGCCAGTGAGTGATACCGCGCTGCCGGAAATGTCTCCGGCAGCCCCTGAAACAGCTGATTTTCACCGATCTGATGAATCTCTTTCTGTTTTCCGTGCATCAGTTCTTTCGCATAGGACACCGTTCCACCAAATGCTTCGCAGATTGCCTGATGTCCCAGACACACACCAAAGACCGGAACCTTTCCTGCAAAATACCGGATCGCCTCAATACAGATTCCTGCATCGGACGGTTTTCCGGGTCCCGGAGAAAGGATGATGGCTTCCGGTTTCATCGCCTCGATCTCTTCCACCGTATATGCATCGTTTCGTACAACTTTGACGTCCGGCTCCACGGAACCGATCAGCTGATATAAGTTATAAGAAAAACTGTCGTAATTATCAATCAGTACTATCATTCCAATCCCTCCTGTGCCTGTGCAATTGCCTGAACCACGGCCCGTGCCTTGTTGCAGCATTCTTCAAATTCTTTCTCCGGTACGCTGTCCGCCACGATACCGGCACCGGAACGAATACAGATTTCGCCCTTCTTTTTATAAACCAGGCGAATCGCGATACAGGTGTCCAGATTTCCTGTAAAATCAAGATAACCGATCGCCCCACCGTAGATGCCACGTTTGCTGTGTTCCAGTTCTTCGATGATCTGACAGGCCCGGAACTTCGGTGCTCCGGAGAGTGTTCCGGCCGGCAGGATCGCATCAACGGCATCCACCGCATCTTTATCCTCTCGCAGATCTCCGACTACCGTAGAACCAAGATGCATGACATGTGAAAAATGTTCCACACACATGTATTTTTCCACTTTCACACTGCCGATCTTACTGATCTTTCCGATATCATTTCTTCCCAGATCCACCAGCATGTTGTGTTCTGCCCGTTCTTTTTCATCTTTTAAAAGTCCGGCTTCCAGTTCCCTGTCTTCTTCCCTTGTCTTTCCTCTCGGTCTGGTTCCGGCCAACGGGAAAGTACTCAGATTCCCGGCTTCCAGTTTTACCAGAGTCTCCGGAGATGCTCCCGCAATCTCAATATCGTCGCTGGAAAAATAGAACATATACGGAGATGGGTTTGTCGCCCTCAACACCCGGTAGGTATCGAAAAGATTTCCTGTCGCTTTCGCCCGCATCGGATTCGATAATACCACCTGGAAAATATCACCCTCACGGATGTAATGTTTGGCTTTCTCCACCATCTTACAGTATTCCGCTTCCGGAAACTGTGGCCGGATATCGGACTCCAGCTTCAGTTTTTCGAATTCCATATGCGGTCCGGTTTTCAGAAGCTGTGCCATCTCTTCCAGTTTTCCTTCTGCCTTCTGATAAGACGCTTCCAGATCATCGGTCATCACTCCGGCGATCAGCAACACTTTCTGACGGTAATGATCAAAGGCAATCACCTGATCGAACAACATCAGATCCATATCCCTGAAATCCTGCTGCTCTTTATCTTCGAGTTTTAATTTCTGTTCGCTGTATTTGATATAGTCATAGGAAAAGTACCCTACCAGCCCGCCGGTAAATGGTGGGAGTTCTTCCATCACCGGTGTTTTATACTGTTCAATAATCTCCCGCAGAGTATCGCCCGGATGTTCCACTTTCTTTGTCACAACCATATCCTCCCCGGTTTTGCGGATATTCAGGACTCCATCCGTACAGGTGATCTCCATCGCCGGCTCATAACCGAGAAAAGAAAATCTTCCCCACACCTCCGTCTGACTGGCACTCTCGAGCAGATAACAATGCTTACTTGCTTTCCGCAAAACCCGCATCACTTCTACGGGTGTATATCGATCCGCATATAACTCCTTACATACGGGAATTCTGCGATACTCTCCACTGGCTGCGATTTCTTTTACCTTTTCTAATGTTGGATACATTCGGGCACCTCCTGTAAATCTTTTCTGTTACTGTCTTTCCCTTTGTTTTTCTGTCCTGCCGCGAAAGTCTCAGGCAAGCATGAACCTTGACTTGTTGCCCGCGAATCAAAATTGATTCACCGGATCAATTATTGATACACAACGCGAAAAAACGCCCGCCCTCGACAGAAACTTGTTCTTCTGTCAAGGACGAGCGTATGATAAACTACCCGCGGTACCACCTTGTTTCACAGTTTGCACTGTGCGCTTTGCGGAATACCTGCATATTCCCGGCAACTGACGTATGCCCCACGTCGCAGAATACTGAGCCGATTCGAAATAATGACTGTTCACTGCGCCCTCAGCGGTCCATTTGGCAGCCTGCATCTCCACCCGGCTCTCACCCTCCCGGACTCTCTGTGCGCGCATAACTGCTTTGATCTCCGCTTCAACGGTTTACTACACTAAACTTTTCTATAAATTACCACATACATATATATTTGTCAAACACTTTTTCAAATTTTATTGTTTACTTTTTTCTTAATTCCATATCATCCAGCTGTCTACTTTGATATAATACCAGTAGAAACATCATCATAACCATGATTTTCACTGTTCCAGGCAGAATGTAAAAAACTCCGGAACTCATTCAAGCGGATATTCGCAATCCGCTTCGCTACTTGCTCATAACTGAACAGCTGCAAATTTTCTATACAGGAGGTACATACTATGCGTTATGAAATTCAGGGCGACACCTTGCCCGTTGTCATCTGTTATCTGGACGGCGGCGAAAGAATGATCACAGAAAAAGGAGCTATGAGCTGGATGTCACCGAACATGCACATGGCAACTTCTACCAACGGCGGCATCGGAAAGGCTTTCGGACGAATGTTTTCCGGTGAATCCATGTTTCAGAATATCTATACTGCCCAGGGCGGTCCCGGCATGATTGCTTTTGCCTCCTGCTTCCCGGGAAGTATTCTTCCTTACCAGATTTTCCCCGGGCGGGAACTGATTGTACAAAAGTCCGGTTTTCTCGCTTCCGAAGCCGGGGTAAACCTTTCTGTTTTCTTCCAGAAACGCTTCGGTTCCGGACTCTTCGGCGGTGAGGGATTTATCATGCAGCGCCTTGCCGGAGAAGGGATGGTATTCCTGGAATTTGACGGCCACGTTGTCGAATACGACCTGCAGCCCGGTCAGCAGATCATCGTGGATACCGGTTATCTGGCTGCTATGGAAGCCACCTGTTCCATGGATATCCAGACCGTTCCCGGTGTGAAAAATATGCTTTTTGGCGGGGAAGGCATCTTCAACACCGTCATCACCGGTCCGGGACATATATGGCTCCAGACCATGCCGATCTCGAATGTAGCAGGAGCGATTGCACCGTTTATTCCGTCAAAGTCTTAATTCGCAGAATCCATTCGCCAGACAGCACTGAAAACCTGCACATCCCTGCCTGTTATCACAGTAATTTTCTTGTGTAAATACAGACTTTAACTCGTTTTTGCTCAAATAAATCAACAGCCGGTATATGTTTCCATAAGACTCTGAAACATACACCGGCTGATTTTTCAGACACGCTCTAGTATATCGTTTCATAAATAACTGTATCATCTACGCAAGATACCTTCGCATATGATCAACTATCCAGACGCACCCTTTCCCCGGCTTTCAAAAATACCATTCTGCTCTCCTGCTCTTTCACGCGTACCCGAACTTTTTGCTCTGTCTTACTCGTCAGCCAACAGCTCACGTGTGCTCCTTCCCATGCAATATCCACCGTAATCGCACCCCGGGCGATCAGCCCCTGTACAGAGCCTCGTTTCCACTTTGGCGATACCGCCGGAAGGATCACGAGTTCTCCTCCGTGGCTTTGCAGCAGCATCTCTGCGATTCCCGCAGTAAATCCAAGATTTCCGTCAATCTGGAACGGTGGATGTGCACAAAACAGGTTCGGGTATACACCACCACCCTGGACAGACATCTCTGCAAACGGATCTCGAACCTGCAACATCTGCGCCACCTGTTTTGCCGCATGCGCGCCGTCTTCCATCCTTGCCCACATCAGGATCTTCCAAGCCAGACTCCAGCCGGTTCCCTCGTCACCACGGACAAGCAGACTTTTTCGCACTCCTTCCAGAAGTTCCGGCGTCTCCTTCGTGATTCCCCGTCCCGGATGAAATTCATACAGATGCGATAAATGTCTGTGTTCTACTTCCGCCTCTGGGAATTCCTCATTCCACTCCAGAATCCTTCCGTCACCTCCCAGCTGTGTCGGTACGATCGCGGGCAGTTGTTCACGGATCGTTCCTGAAAGAACACCCTCTTTTTTCAATACTTCGCATCCTTCCAGATAATCACGGAACAGATTTCGAATAATTGCCAGAGTATTTTCTGTATACAGTGCCACCGGCACTGCTTCTCCCTGATCTAGGAAACAATTTTCCGGCGATGTCGCCGGAACCACTGCCAGTCCTTTATCCGTCTTTTGTAACATGTTGCTGCAAAATCTGGCATGTTCCTCCAGCACCGGAAAAATCTCCTGCAAATACTCTCTGTCCAGCGTAAACAGATACTCCTCATAGAGATTCCGGCACATCCATGCTCCGCCAAACGGCCAGAATGCCCAGTTTGCCAGTCCAGCAGCCGGTGATGTCTTTCTCCACAGATCCACGTTATGAAAGCACGCCGCACCCTCACAGTGAAAATACTTCTGCGCTGTCTCCCTCGCATTTTCCAGCAGTTCCCGGTTCATCCGCACCAGCGGCTCTGCCAGTTCATGAAGATTACACGGACCGGTCATCCAGTAGTTCATCTCGGTATTGATATTTACCGTATAATCGCTCTTCCAGGCCGGGATTCGGTCGCAGTTCCAGACTCCCTGCAGATTTGCCGCCTGTGTCCCCGGTCGGGAACAGGAAATCAGCAGATACCGACCATAATCAAACAACAGCTGCTCCAGTCCCGGATCCTCGCCGTCTTTTTTATACTGTTCCAGCCGTTTTGAAAGATCCATTCCGTCTCTGCTGTCATCTCCAAGCGTCAGTTTCACTCTCTGAAAATACTTCTGATACTCTCCGACATGTTCTTTCCACAACTCTTCTACGGATATCCCGGTCTGCTCCCGATCCTGAAGTAAAAGCTTTGCGGGATCATTTCCTTGCGTATACGGATGTCTGGAAACACCTGCAAACCCGGAACGAATCAGTATCCGCATAGTAATTTCACGAACGTTGACACAGCGAACTCCCATCTCTGTCGGAACAATCTCCCCGTTTTCCGTCTCAAACATGCACCAACCTTCGTACGGCATTCCTTTTTCCTGCGGATTTTCCGAAAAAATAAACTCGCTGCCGTCCCCTTCTTTCGCTCCCACAGGAATCTTACTTTTTCCCGGCATCTGCCCCTGCATTTTCCATATTTTTCCGTCCCAGCTGTTTCCCGTAAGAAACCCATCGTCTGCCGTGACCACTATGGTAAATGCTTCCTCTGCCCGGATCTGATACACCAGAACCTGTGACGGTGCACTGCAAAAACAACGATGTTCATAAGATTGCCCGTGATTTCGATATGTCACCCGGGCAGTTGCTGTCTCGAGATCCAGTTCTCTGTGATAGTCCGCAATTTCCCGTTCTCCCTCAAACCGGATCCGTACCGTGCCGAAAGGCTCATACATCTCTACATCTTCCGCCATCTCCTGTGCCTGATTCAACACCTGTGTAGCCTGAAGGTAACTCCCTTCTTTTGCATACACTTCTGCTTTTTTAATATCCTCATATCCCATACCGGTGCGCGGATCCCCCGGATAGCCCGACCAGAGGGTATCTTCATTCAGGCAAAGTGTCTCTGCCTCCCCGTCCCCGAACATCAGCGCTCCTATCCGCCCGTTTCCCAGCGGAAATGCCTCCTGCCAGACAGTTGCCGGTGCCTCAAATATCATTTTCATACTCCATTCCCCGTTTTTCAACTTCTTATTTTTCCTGTTACCTGCTACTTTCTTCATATCCCGTTTTTATCTGATTTCACATTGTCTCAGCGGATACTTTTCATTATCGTTCGTAATTGTTCAATCTCTTCACAGTTGCAAGCCAATACGCCTCGTGAAATACTGCCTACTGAATAATTATTACTGTTCTATCTTCCATACAATCGCAATCGGCGTCTCTCCCTCACGATACTCTTGGGAAATCACCACCTGTATTCCTTCCTCCGTCATCTTCCATTCAGCCTCTTTCTTCGTATCTACCATGGAAATCCCGCGGATTTTCCCCTGATAGGGAATCAAAAGTTTCTCTTCTACTGCTTCCCTTTCCTCCGGATACAGCCGGATCGCATAGACGGTATCGCCTTTTTGCGTAAATGCCAGATTTCCGCTCTGATACGGTGCACAGATTCTCGTTCCATAGATGGCTTCCCCATATGTCTGCATCCACACGCCCAGTCCCCGCAGGCTCTCCCAAGCTTCCACCGGGATCCTTCCGTCTGGCTGAGGGCTTATATTTAATGCCAAATTTCCGCCCTTCGCCACAATATTGACCAGAAGATTTACCAGTTCTCTCGGTGATTTATAATGATCTCCGTACGCATAATTAAAATCAGCTCCCAGCGTCAGGCAACTCTCCCAGGGCACACGCAGCGGTTTTTCCGGCACACACATCTCCGGTGTGACATAATTCTCATAAGCACCGCCCACCGTCCGGTCTACTGCCAGCACCCAGGGCTGCGTTTTTCGCACTTCCTCCACGATCTCTCCCAGCCGGATATCCTGTCCGTTTGTTGCTGCCACCCATCCGGCATCAAACCAGAGGATATCCAGCCTTCCATACTGCTTTCCAAGTTCCAGGATCTGATCGCGGGTAAATGCACGGAACCGCTCCCAGGCTTCCGGATTTTCTTTTGGATCATAGGTGGGATTCCTTGTCGTTTTTCCGGTAAATACTTTCTCTTTTTCCCAATAATCCGGACAGTGCCAGTCCGCCTTTGAATAATACACCCCGATCCCAAGTCCCTCTTTTCGAAACGCGTCAAACATGGCACGGACGATATCCGCATACTTATGTGTATGAAACGGACAGTCCTCTGCCGTCGTCTTGTATTCTGTATATGCTGTGTCCCACAGACAGAAACCGTCGTGATGTTTTGTGGTCAGAATCAGATACCGGAACCCACATTTCTTTGCCATCTTCGCCCATTCCTCCGGCTGAAAAGCCACCGGATCAAACGCACGGTTTAATGCTCGGTATTGCCTCTTAAAAACCTCCCCGTCATCCGTCCAGTCCACCGTCTTTCTGGACCACTCCGCATCCTCATCGCTAAGTGCCCAGCTCGCCACCATGCCAAGCTGATTGTACACTCCCCAGTGCACCATCAACGCCAGTTTCTGATCCTGAAACCACTCCAGCTGCTCCCTCAAAATAGGCTCCTGTGGCCAGACATAAGATTCCTCCTGACTGTATGTATGAACCCCCTGATTCACAATTTCCTGTTTCTGCTCTGTCTCTTTTCCCATTTCTCTTCTCCGTTCGCATACTTATTTTCTAATATTGTTTAGTCCTGACTGCCCCATAGCTTTTCAGTCACTTCCTGACATCATACCCCATATACTTTGTCATTCTATTCTATAGTGTACAAGAAAGAGGTAGCAGATTCAATCTTTTCCGACTGAATCTGCCACCTTTTTGCTGTCCATTTCGTGCTGATAACACGCTTCGCAGAATATTACCATTGACCAGTAATCCCTGTTTTCATATTCATCAAATAACATACATATGCTTCGCGAATTCTACACGTTATCGCAGCAGTCACCAAGTTCTCATGTAGGCATGAACTTTGGCTCGTTACTTGCGTAAATTATTTCGGTAATTTTACCTCAACAAGATCTTCTTCCCCCGGTTCCTGTAGATTTCCGCCCGGTTTCACATACAACAGACTGTTGATCTGCTCCGCTTCCACAATCTGATCCGTTGCATATTTCACTGTATAGGCTTCCGTTGTCTCATCATCATATCCCTGCTCCTGAGACTGGAAAACCATTTGCCGGACAGTTCCGTCTTCCATACGAAATCCATACAAAAACCACGGTTCTTCATATGTTTCCCATGTAGTCACCCCATCATCGCCATATGATTGTTTTGTAATCTTCTTTCTTGGCATATCATAATGGATCGTCAGAGACAGCGGTGTAATCTCTATGGATTTTACTACCGTATCCGTATCTCCGATCGTCTGATTGACCGACAATCCTTCCTCTTTTTCCGTGCCTGCAAGTTCCCAGTCCAGCGTCCAGGTTCCTTTCACACCCGAGACAAATTCTGCCTGTTTATTTACCGTACCTAAATTTTCTAAGATTACCTGGATCTTCTTACCTGCCAGCCCGTTTTCTTCGTTCGAATCAATCTGCATGAGATATTCCATCGTTCCATCCGCTTTCTGATAGCCCGGCATATCCTCTTCACCAAAATTCCGGAAACTTCCGGAAGCATTTACTTCTTTTCCATCCACCTTCACAATCACCTGCTCAAAGTCTGGCTGTTCTTTCGTTTCTGCCGAGTATCCTTTTACCGAAAACGCCAGATGGCTGAAATTCTGATCGGTAATACTCTGCAACACAGTAACCGTGATTCCCTGACTGGTGCAGGATGCTTCTGTCGATTCTGCCGCCCCTATTTCTTCCAGCTCTTTTTCCTGCGTTCTTGTCAGCTGCAACTTCTCTTTTAAACCTTCCGACCACCGGATATATACCCCGGCTGCCACAGATACCGTTGCCAGAGAAAGGGTAGCCACTGCCAGAATGATAGCCACTTTCTTTTTCGAAACTACAGTTTTTCCGCGTTCATTTTTCTGCCCTTCTATCTCTTCATGCATCCGTTTCTCCTGGCGGATCTGACCGTATGCCAGCTGCATCTTCTTCCGTACAACTTCCGGTATTTCTGCTTTCTTCTGTAAAATTTCTATTTTTTCCCGTTCCGTCATAAAGTCCTCCCCCTTTCCATCTTCATCTCATCCGCCAGCTGTTTTCTCCCACGTACCAGTCGGGTCTTTACCGTTGCCGCCGGAATATCCAATATTTCACTGACCTCGCGTATCTTAAACCCATCCACATAATAGAGAAGCATCACTAGGCGATACTTTTCATCAAGACCTTGTAACACCTGTTCCCACTCTGCCATTCCATATCCATCTTCCCGTGCATCTGCTTCTGACACAGTATCTTCCGTCAGCAAAAGTTCTTTTTTTCTCAGCAGATCATAGCATTTATTCATCAATATCCGTATCATCCATGTCTTCACATATCGGTTCTCCTTCAACGTAGAAAGCTTTTCCCAACAGACCAGAACCGTCTCCGCCATTGCATCAGCCACATCTTCCTCATTTTTCAAAATGGTTTTCGCCATCTTATACATACAGTCCGACTGCGACTCCATTAACCGAATAAATGCCTCCTCGTCCCCGCTCTTCGCTCTTTTTACCAATTCCAAATGCTCTGTCACAGCGTCACCTCCTCTTTTCGTCTTTCTGTTGATTAGACGGAGTATTTCTCAAAAAAGTTTCAAATTTTTATCAGGATGTATTTCATAAATGGAAATGCGTATAGGATTCGTCTTTATCATGCAATGCAAAAAGAAAAGCTTTAGTTATCTGTAACTAAAGCTTTTTAAGAGGCGCAGACCGGATTTGAACCGGTGGATACTGGTGTTGCAGACCATTGCCTTACCACTTGGCTACTGCGCCATTATGAAATTGTAGAAAAATCTTCCTCAGATTTTTCAATGACTCCGACGGGAATCGAACCCGTGTTACCGCCGTGAAAGGGCGATGTCTTAACCGCTTGACCACGGAGCCTTGTTTTTTTGTTTGTGTCGTATCTCAGTGACGAATGTTATTCTATCATAGGTTTCAGAAAAATGCAAGCACTTTTTTAAAAAAATTGTATCTTTTTTTCAGAAATTCCTGTACAATAACAAATGTATGGATCATACAGCGAATTATGCTATCATTCTACGACATAATTGTGCTGTAACCGAGTCAGGCGGATATTCGCAATTCGCTTCGCTGCTTGCTCATAACCGAACAACTGCTTATTGCTCTTCGCAATCTACTTAATGATACGTAAGGAAAAAGCTGATTGCAAAGATCCATTCAATATAATTTTCAGGAGGAAAATATAAAGATGAAGGAAACTATCTTACTTTTCAATATAACCGACCGTAACACCAAACTGAAATTAGAACGCATTCTCTTGCCGCTGAAGCTCCGGATCCGGCGGATCCCGGTGTCTCAGTATGGACAGACACTGGCTGCGCTGTGTGGTCTGGAAGAACCTGTTGCTCTGCCCTCCGAGAGCGCTGTTACCCCGTCTTTTTCCGATCCTATGATGATCTTTGCAGGTTTATCTGAAATGACCCTGGATCGCGTTCTGACGGGCTTACGCACGCAGCAGATCCGTATTCCTTATAAAGCTATTCTGACGCCCACCAACCAGCACTGGACACCGGAGGAATGTTTTATCGAGATCAAAAAAGAACACGAGCAGATGCATGGAATCAGCCAGTGATGCCATTTGCACTTTCTATAAACGAATATGTTTGTTTGCACTTGCAGTGGTATACAACCACAAGGGAATAGCCGGTTTGAAATTTGTTGCTACGAACCGGTCCAGAATACCTGTAATACATGATTTGTCAACAATCTGTAAAACATAAAAAACCTGCAGGATACATTCATTTGTATCTTACAGGTCTATTCTATCTCATTCCTCCCGGAGCTTTCCCTGCCCTTCCGGCATAAAAAAGCTCCCCCAGTTGGACTCGAACCAACGACACTGCGGTTAACAGCCGCATGCTCTACCGACTGAGCTATGGAGGATCATTCTCTTTCTCTCTTTTCTCTCCATGTACCTTCAAAACTGCACACACGTAACATCCTTCTTCTCTTGTTTGCGATCGACCGTTCCAGGTCAAACCCTCGACCGATTAGTAACAGTCAGCTCCATACATTACTGCACTTCCACCTCTGCCCTATCTACCTCGTCGTCTTCAAGGGGTCTTACTTCTTTCGAATGGGATATCTCATCTTGAGG
>NZ_VUMS01000022.1 GCF_009696065.1 Oliverpabstia intestinalis
GGTAACCAGAATCAGTTTACCATCTTTTTTGTCAGATTCTTTCAGCAGATTGTAGTCGATCTTTGCTTTGTACTTTCCGTACTGTTCCAGATATTTGTCATCAATACCTGCTTTTGCTGCGATCTCGATGATCGGTTTCATTTCGCATTCCTGTGCGATTTCAATGTCTGTTTTGTATCCCATAGTTATTTCTCCTTTCTTCTGACCGGACGTCTGCCCCCGAAACGGAACAAAAAGTGAAGAATGCATCTGTTCCGTAAATAAAAAAACGCAGCAAATGTAATCATGTTCTACATTGCTGCCCAGACGGTCGGCCAATATGAATCCTGGTTTCCTGTGGTTCCTCCACATATCCGTCAGTAGCCAGGATCTTCTTTTTCAGACTTCTTTTAAAGAATAGCATAAATTAGCAAAAAAGTCAAGAACTACGAGGAAAAAACAATCTCTTTTTGTGGATTTTCACTTGATATTTCTGAGGAAGAAAGTTATACTTAAACGGTAACATAATTGTTACTGTTCACTGATACTATCTTGCGAGGTGTTTTTCGTGAGCGAAGGTCACAGAAAACCCGAGATATACCTCACGAATTTATGCGATTAGTATGAATTCTGTGCATCGCAAAGTGTGTAATGGTGAGATACCTTGAAAAACAAACGTGATCACTATTATATATAAAGAAGAAAGCCGGTGATATTTGTGGAACAGGCAATCAGGGAGGAGATATTTTCCGGATTCTGCAGGACGTATAATCAGGCACAGACAGTGACCTGTGAGTTCGCAGAGACGGAAGAAGGACTCGAACTGACCGAAGTGGACTGTGGATATAGACGGTGCATCCATCGGGGCAGCTGTGAAGTGGCCAGGCAGATCCGTCAGATGGAAGAGGATCACAAAAAGGAGTAAAGGGGAAACAAATGGTAAAACTGAATAAGAAAATCAGGAGATATCTGGCTCTGGTTCTATGCCTCAGTATCTTGCTTGTACCTGTAGAGGGTTATGCGGCGAAGAATAATCAGAGCACAAACCAGCGGGTGAAAACCACAACGACAGCAGCAGGCTGGGTGTCCAGCGGCGGCCGATGGTGGTATCGAAATGCAGATGGGAGTTATCCGAAGAGTACCTGGAAACTGATCAACGGTTCATGGTATTACTTTGAATCTGATGGATGGATGGCGACTGGCTGGAAAAAACTGGGCGGCGAATGGTATTATCTTACATCCAGTGGAGCGATGGCTACCGGATGGGTGAAACTGAATGGGAAATATTATTTCATGAACGGTTCCGGTGTGATGCAGCATGATACCTGGGTGGATAATGGTGCCTACTACGTGAACAGCGATGGTGTCTGGGTGGAAGGAAAGACTTCCCAGAACAGAGCAGAAAGCAGTCGGACAGATTCCGCAGCAGGCTGGGTGTCCGGTGGCGGCCGATGGTGGTATCGGGAAGCCGATGGTTCCTATCCGAGAAACAGCTGGAAAGTAATCAATGGTTCCTGGTATTATTTTGACGGCAGCGGCTGGATGGTAACCGGCTGGCTAAAACGCGCAAGCGACTGGTATTATCTGGAACCGGGCAACGGTAACATGGTAACGGGCTGGAGAAAAATCGGCGGAACCTGGTATTATCTGAATCCGGGAAATGGCGATATGGCGCAGGGCTGGAAAAAGATTGGGAATGTCTGGTATTATCTGGAGCCGGGAAATGGTGGCATGGCAACGGGCTGGAGAAAAATCGGAAGTACCTGGTATTATCTGAATCCGGGAAATGGCGATATGGCAACGGGCTGGACAACCATTGGAGGAACCCGATATTACATGAATCAGGATGGGGCCATGGTAGAAGGCTGGTCACAGCAAAATGGAACCTGGTATTACCTGAAACCGGGCAGCGGAAACATCGCGACCGGATGGTTAAAACTGGGTGCAACCTGGTATTATCTGGCGAGTGACGGAAAGATGCTGACAGGTTTCCAGAACATCGGCGGATCCAAGTATTATCTGAACACAGGCAGTGGAGCCATGGCAGTAGGCTGGCTGCAACTGGGCAGCGACTGGTATTATATGAACGGCAGCGGTGCCATGCTGACAGGCTGGCAGAAAATCGGAAGTACCTGGTATTATCTGAATCCGACGACCGGTAAGATGGCAACAGGCTGGACAACCGTTGGTGGAAGTAAATATTATATGAACGGTAGCGGTGCCATGCTGACGGACTGGCAGAATATTGACGGTTCAGAGTATTATTTTTACAGCAGTGGCGCCATGGCGGTAAGTACAGTCATCGGCGGTGTTGAAATCGGAGCAGATGGAAAAGCATCGAGAACAGAAAGTCAGGCGATTGGGACTCTGACCAAGTTTTTGAAAACAATGATTCAGCCGGTAGGTAACACCCTGTATGTATGGGGTGGCGGTCATGACGCCTGGACAGACGGAGACGGACTGCGTATCGGTATGAACCCGAAGTGGAAACAGTTCTATAACCAGCAGGGAGCTTCGTATAATTATACGAAACATCGATATGAGTATCAGAATGGTCTGGACTGTTCCGGTCTGGTCAGCTGGGCTGTCTACAATACATATAATACGAAATCAAACCAGAAAGAAACGGCATACAGTTCAACATCTACCGGATTTCCGGCTTATCTGACCAACAAAGGTTTTGGATCGCACGGAAAAGTTTCCGGTGGAACATTTACACCTGGTGACGTGGTAAGTATGACCGGTCATGTGTGGGTTGTTCTTGGCATGTGTTCGGATGGAAGTCTGGTGATTGTTCACGCGACGCCACCGGTAGTTCAGATCAGCGGTACGGTCAATACAGCAGGAAGCACGAACAGTGAGGCTGTAAAACTGGCAAATGCATATATGAAGAAATATTATTCAGATGCAGCCGGCAAATATAATCTGTGTATCGCAAGTAAAGCATATGTGAATAACGTAGACCGTTTCCATTGGTCCTCCAGCAGTATGAGAGATCCGGATGGACTGCGTAATATGACGGCAGCACAGGTACTTGAAAAATTGATTGGACCGCAATAAGAAAAATGCAAAGAAAGGCTGTCGGGAAATAGACAGTTCTAAGTTTGGGAGGGTGTGACTCATACCGAGGCACACCCTCCCAAACTTTTTATCATACAAAGAAAAAAGATGACTGACGACAACCATCTTTCTCTCTGTTTATAATGTAGCTCTGCTAACAACTAATTATTAACGACATTTTTTGAATTAGGGAAACAGTAAATTAACTTTAGTTTCTATGATTTGAGATGAGTTTAGCATTGAGGGGTTGCAGGAAAAATGGTTTTGTGTTAATATGTTAAGGAACGTAAAGAGAATGTTTCGTAAATATTACAAGAATATATAACACAATGCAAAACAATAAAAGGAGAAATATATGAAAAAAAGAATCCTTTGTTTAACATTAGGATTAATGCTGACAATTTCACAGGCAGTACCTGCCGGTGCTGCATCCAGAAAAGATCAGTTAAAACAGGATAAGGCAGCAGCACAGAGTCAGCTTGCAGCACAGGAGTCTAAAATCAATAATCTGGAAGACCAGAAACAGACACTTTCCGCTGAGATCGATCAGCTGGATTCTGATCTGATAAATATTATGGTTGAGATTGAGATTCTGGATAGTGAGTTATCCGATAAAGAAGCGCAGATCGAGCAGACCAAAGCAGATCTGGCAGTGGCAGAAGAAAATAAACAGAAACAGTATGAAGCCATGAAGAAGAGAATCCAGTATCTGTATGAAAAGGGTGGAGATGATGCATGGGCACAGATGCTGTTCCAGGCATCGGACTTTACCAGTCTTCTGAACCATGCAGAATATGTACAGCAGATGTATGACAGTGACAGAAACAGTCTGGAAGAGTTCAAAGAGACTGTACAGCAGGTAAAAGACCTTGGGGATCAGCTGGACAGTGAGAAAGCAGAACTGGAAGAGATGAACCAGGAGTATCAGAATCGTCAGGCGAGTATGCAGACTCAGCTGCAAGAAAAGAAAGCAACTTCCAGTGATTATGATGCACAGATCGCACAGGCGCAGAACCAGGCTGCACAGTACACGGAACTGATTCGTCAGCAGAATGCTGAGATCCAGAAAATTGAAGAAGAAGAGAAAAAAGCAGCGGAAGAGGCAGCAAGAAAAGCGGCCGAGGAAGCAGCTAAGAAGGCAGCAGCAGAAGAAGCTGCAAAGAAAGCACAGGAAGAAGCAAACAAAAAAGCAGCAGATGAGGCAGCTAAGAAAGCAGCAGCAGAAGCAAGCAAGAAATCTTCCTCTACTTCCGGCAGTAATACAGTTGCAAGTTCCGGTTCTTCCACAAGCAGTAAAGAAAATAACAATACATCAGGCAGTAGCTCAAGTGCAGCAACATCCAAGGACAACGGAAGTTCTTCTTCCGGCTCATCAGGAAGCTCAGGCAGCAGCGTATCATATAACCCGACAGGACAGTCCGTTGTTAATTACGCATGTCAGTTTGTTGGCAATCCTTATGTATGGGGTGGTACAAGCCTGACAAACGGTGCTGACTGTTCTGGATTTATCATGAGTGTATATGCAAAGTTTGGTGTATCCCTTCCGCATTCCTCCGGAGCAATGGCAGGCTGTGGTCGTGCAGTTTCTTACTCTGAGGCAATGCCTGGAGATATTATCTGCTACGCAGGTCATGTAGCGATCTACATGGGCGGTGGACAGATTGTACATGCAAGTAACGCAAAAGACGGTATTAAGATCAGCGGAAACGCTGCGTACAGACCGATCGTTGCAGTTCGTCGTGTACTGTAATCAGAACAATAGTAACAATTATGAGAGTCATATCTGAAAAAGATATGGCTCTTTTTTTGTTCAATAATCTATTCCTCTTAAACGTGGCATTTTATTGTAGTTCCGAATTTGACAAAATAAATGATGGAATCAACACAAAAGAACGAGCCGATAAAAAAACGAATCGTTATAATTAGAACAAAAGAGACTGAGATAGTCTGTATGCAGACGGAACAGGTTACATTGCCGGAAGGAGGTAGATAATGAAGAATCGAAAAAAACAGCTTATGAAGATCGGAGCTGTCATAGCGGTGATTGCAGTTGCAGGAATTGCCGGCGGAGTCGTCATATACAAGTCTGTCAATCGATTCGATCTGACTGTAGCCGGGGATCCAATCAGTAAAGAAGAGTATGTGAACTGCATGAATTCCGTGGAATACGATACCAAGATGCAGATCCAACAAGATTATGATGCCGTATACGGAACAGATTTCTGGGAAAAACAATACGACGGACAATACGGCTATGAGATCCTCACCCGGAATACAGTAGAACAGTTGAAATACATCCATGCAGTATATGATCTTGCCGAAGAAAACGGAGATGTAGAAGACAGCTGCTACGAGGCTCTGGAAAAACGCTGGAAGGATGGTAATGCGGAGCGGAGCGAGAAAGTAAAAAAAGGCGAAGTGATCTACGGACTGAAAGAGTATACGTTTCAGCTGTATCTGGACTATGAGCTCAGTACTCTGAAGGAAAAATACTGTAACGATATCTCCCGGGAGGGAATGCAACTGACGGAAGACGAGGTTCTTCAGCACTACCAGAGTCGCGACTGGATATTTGGAGACAGCGAAGAAAACGCTGACCTGGAAACAGCAAGAATAGCAGTCGAAAGAGAACTGCGTGAACAAAAATACGATGATATGATCACGCAGCGTGAAAACAGTTCTCAGGTGGAAGGAAGCATGAAAGATGTGAACCGATACACCTTGAAGAATATACAATAACGGAAGGAGAAAAGGTATGAAGAAAAGATGGATGAGCGGTACGTTAGCACTTCTGCTTGCAGGAACAACAGTCGCATCAATGATGCCAGCAGTGTCTGTTAAAGCTGAGGGAAATACCGCAACTGGAACAACATATTATGTTGATTCCAATGGGGGAAAAGATAGCAATGATGGAACAGCGGAAAACAAGGCGTTCCAGACACTTGACAAAGTAAATGAACTGAACCTTGAGCCGGGAGATACAGTTCTTCTGAAAAAAGGATCTGTATTTGAGGATCAGGCTCTTAAGTTTGCAAAAGAGGATAGTGGTACTGCAGAAGCACCGGTAAGAATATCTGTTTATGGGGAGGGAAACAGACCACAGATCAATACAAACGGTCATGGACAGTGGGAGTTGAATTAGGGCACTCCACTGGATAACCAGAATCATAAGTGGAAAGGTACCGTATCTTCCAGTATCCTGATCGAAGACACAGAGTATATCGAGATTGAAGGTCTGGAGCTGACCAACGACAGAAACAGTGCAACAGATACCGAGAAAGATAAAGTGTACAACGATGCATATGCAATGGACAGAACAGGTGTTGCCGGCGTTGCAAAGGATAATGGAACAGTCGACCACATCGTACTGAACGATCTTTATGCATGTGCCGAATAAAACGATACCCTGCCTTTCGATATTCTACAACCGCTCCGGTTAAAATAGAATCCGATAGTGTGATCTGGGCGGAGACTTCAGCATTCCGTCGTGCGGGAGAAGGATCGGACCGAGCCGGATGTATAGCCAGTGTAGGTACAACGCTTTTTTATTCATGTCTGCAAGCCTCCCAATGTAAGTAAAGTAAGTAAAATGTAACTGTTCAGCACCTTCACAGTGGCTGTTAAATAGTTACTGTAAAATCAATTTTATTCTATATATCATTATAACAGATGAAAGTAATAATGCATAGAATAATAGGAAAAATATGTTTAAAAATTAGGAAATATGAAGCGGTCCCATGGAAAAATAAAGAAAAATAAACTGTTATTATGGCGTATTGCACTGGTAAATTGTGAAAAAATTGTATAAAGTGACGAAATAAACACGATAGATGCTATCGGCCGAAAATGGAGAAAGTTGGCAATCCGTGCCGGGTACTGCGTGAGATCAACGGCCATGACCGGGAGTATTATTATAAAGAGTATAAGATTCCGGAGGAACTGTTAAAATTAAAAAGGAATAAAGAAGAATAATTGAGATAACCTTCGAATGGATGTAAAATAAAGAAGTCCGATTCGAAGGTTTTTCTGATATATCATGTTGTGAGCAGGAACTGTGGATGTGTGCTATTCTGGTTGCAGAAAATTTATATATTTTATAAAATAATGAGAAAATAAGTGCAATAAGAAAATCAAGAATTGACAATGAAACGAAACAAAGTATATACTATCGAAAGTTAGAAAGAACTAATAAGAGGTTGGCGAATGAACTTTAAAAAGGCATTGATCGTCTGTCTGATCCCTGCGTTTGTGATCAGCGGATGTGGTAAGACAACGAAGGAAGAGGTGAATAATACAACGAATCAGGAAACCCTTGCCCAGGTATCTGGACAGGGCACAGGGCAGGATACAGAGAAAACAGAGAGTTCGGGAACGGAAGCATCGAGTGACGACGAGAGTCAGGATGCAGAAGTGTCCCGTGATCTCTTTGCTATGGACACCTATATGACACTGACTGCATATGGGGAGCATGCTCAGGAAGCAGTTGACAAGGCGGCAGAGAGAGTGGAAGCTCTTGATGCCCTTCTCTCCACCGGAGATGAGAACAGTGAGATCCATCAGCTGAATCAGAAAGGAGAGGCAACACTTTCTGAAGATGGCGGATATCTGGTGGAACGGGCGCTGGAGTTGTATGACAAGACAGAAGGAGCCTTTGATATTGCGATTTACCCGGTGATGCAGGCATGGGGATTTCCGACGCAGGAGTATCATGTGCCGGATGATGCGACACTGAAAGAAAAGCTGATCCTTGCCGATGCGTCCAAAGTGAATTACGACAAAGACACAAGAAAAATCTCTTTTGACCGGGATGGCATGGAGATCGATCTGGGTGGGATCGCAAAGGGATATACCTCTTCTCAGATCATGCAGATCTATCAGGATTGTGGTGTGACAAGCGGGCTGGTAAATCTCGGGGGTAATGTACAGGCTCTGGGATGTAAAACAGATGGCAGCAAATGGAAAGTAGCGATCCAGAGTCCGGATGATACGGAAGATTATCTCGGTATTTTGGAGATTGAAAATCAGGCGGTGATCACATCCGGTGGTTACGAACGTTATTTTGAGGAAGACGGTGTGACTTACCATCATATTATTGATCCGACAACAGGATATCCGGCAGACAGCGGGCTGATCTCTGTAACGATCGTCAGCGATGACGGAACTCTGGCAGATGGACTTTCCACTTCTTTATTTATCATGGGAGAAGAGAAAGCGGCACAGTTCTGGAAGGAAAACAGTGAGAAATTTGAGACGATCATGGAAACTGCAGATGGAAAGCTGTATGTGACAGAAGGAATCGCCGACAGTCTGACTACGGATATGGAAGTAACAGTGATTAATAAATAAAAGCTATGCGAAAATCCTTAAACATTCAAGTACAAATGCGATCACAGAAGACGTTTAGATGCATTTTGGCTCGCCACCGGGAAGCCGCTGAACAGTTACAAAGTCAGTACATAAAAATACTCGAAAACAAAGGAGAGAAAGCAGATGGACATCAGAGAAATGCTGGAAAAATGCAAACCCTTTGCCCCAGTTGTTTCCGCTGCGGTTGTGGCGGCATGTGTGGCAGGATCTTTATATGGATATAAAGTGCCGGTTTACGAGACGAAAGCGTCTGTGGAGGATACACAGGAGCAGGAGGATGAAGTACCGGTGGTAAAGACCAGCACGGAAGAAGAAACAAAAGAGGATGAAGCGGCAGAAGAAGAGGAACAGGCAAAGGGTTCCTTTGATCTGGAAGATGGTGTGTATCAGGGGAGTGGAACCGGATATCGGGGAAATATCACGGTAGCGGTTACGATCAAAGACAAACAGATCACATCCATCGAGATTTTGAGTGCTTCTGATGATGAACCGTTTTTCGGACGGGCGAAAGGTCTGATTGATCAGATTATTAAAAAGCAGAGTACAAAGGTAGATACGGTATCCGGTGCAACCTATAGTTCCAAAGGAATTATCAGTGCGGTAAAAAATGCATTGACCGGAGAAAAAGACAGTGGTACGACGGGTTCTTCAAAGGAAGGAACTTCCACAAGTCAGAGCCAGTCAACACCGGAGGCAGTAGGAAGCGTACAGGAACCGTCAGCTTATAAAGATGGAAGCTATTATGGAACCGGAACAGGATTTGCCGGAAATCTGAAAGTAGAAGTTGTGATCAGCGGTGGAAAGATCAGTAATATTCAGATCGTGGAGACCAATGATGGAAGTGAATATATCCAGAAGGCTTCCGGGGTGATCAATCGGATCCTGGGTGCACAGAGTACTAATGGTATTGATACGGTATCCGGTGCAACCTTCAGTTCCCACGGAATCATTAAGGCGGTGCGGAATGCACTGAGCCAGGCAGCAGTGACAGAGACTGCATCTGCGGAAAAAGGAGGCAACTCCGGTTCTGACGGAACAAACACGGAAAATAAAGAAAATACAGAAAATAGTACAACAGCGGTTACAGGAACACTCCCGTATAACGAGGGCGTCTACTACGGAACCGCAGAAGGATATAACGGCGATATTACGATCGCCATCGTGATCCGGGAAAAGACACTGAAGGCAGTTCTGGTCATCGGAGAAGAGGATGACGATGCTTTCTTCGGTCGTGCCATGGATGTGGTGACACAGATGATGAAAAAACAGAGTACAGAGGTAGATACCGTATCCGGTGCTACTTATAGTTCCAAGGGACTGATCCAGGCGGTGAAGAATGCGCTGGAAGAAGCAAAACGTGTCACCAACGGAGAGACAGACACCGATGATGATAAAAATGTAGTACAGCTGAATACCGAAGAAGTAGAAAAAGCAATCGATGCGGTCAACGAACTGAACGGCAGTGACTATACTTCTGCAAGCTGGGCAGTAGTAAAGGTTCGTCTGAAGGATGCCAGAAAGGTACTGAAAAATGCGACAGAACAGACGCAGCTTGATGAGGCGGCAGCACAGTTAAATCAGGCAGTCACAGAATTGCAGATTTCGGATGGAACAAATGACGATCCGGAACCGGATCTTCCACCGGAAAGTACTTACATAGATGGTGTATATCCGGTAACTGTACTTTGTCTGCCGGATGCAGATATGGATTTTGAAGCATATAATCTGTTTGCACAGGTGACGATTCAAGATGATAAGATTATAAAAATTGATAATGTGTATGGAGACGGAGGATCCGGTAACGACAGCTACATTAATAAAGCGGTCAACGGAACATCAAGCAAGACGGGTGTGGTAAAACAGATTATGGAAAAAGGTAATCTGGATGGTATCGATACAGTATCCAGAGCGACCTGTACGTCCCAGGCAATTATCGATGCATGTCAGCAGGCATTAAATAATGCAAAGCGGCAGTAAGAAACAGGAAAGAAAAGAGAACAGACAATGGGAGAATTTTTGACCAGAGCGATCAGTGTGGTGGCTGCCGTTGTCTGCCTGAACGGATATAACACGGTACTCGGCAAAAGAGAACAGGCAAAAGAACAGATCAGAAAGCAGCAGGCGGAGCTGGAACAGTCAGCCAATGCAGCAAAGGAAGGCACAATCACAGACGGTGCTTATAAAGACGGAACCTATACCGGAGAAGCACAGGGATTTGGCGGACCGGTGGATGTGGAAGTGATTGTTGAGAATGGAATGATTTCTGAGATTAATATCACATCGGCGGAAAAAGAGGATGGCGCTTATCTTTCTAGGGCAGAGGATATTATTCCGACAATCCTTGAAGCACAGAGTGCAGAGGTAGATACCATCAGTGGCGCAACCTTCAGTTCCACCGGTATCAAAGAAGCGGTGGCACAGGCACTGGAAGAAGCAGCAAACCAGGAGGATTAAGACAGCAATTATGGATATACATAATCTAACAGCGAAAGACAGAAAAAAAATATATACCCGGCTGAGGGCTATGATCCAGCTTATGTACTTTGTATTTATCCCATCTGTCTATACAGCAGCATTTGCAGGAGTCAAATACATTTTCACCCGGATCGGGGCAGGTGAGAAAGTCGGCATGACATCCTTTGTGACGGTATTACTGGTGATTTGCCTCTACACGATGGTATTCGGCAGATTCTTCTGCGGGTTTGCCTGCACTTTCGGTACTTTTGGAGACGCACTGCGTGCTCTGTATATAAAAGTATGCAAAAAACGGAAAAAGAAACCGGTGAAGATCCCGGAAAAGGCAGTCGGGATTTTATGTTATATGAAATATTTGGTACTGTTGCTGATTGTCCTTTTGTGTTATTCTGGAGTATATGGAAAAGCACAGGGAACCAGCCCGTGGGATGTATTTTCCATGATCCATGCGGGCAATTTCCGTCTGGGAGGATATGGGATCGGTCTTGTAGTCCTGATTCTTCTGATGGCTGGCATGTGTGTACAGGAAAGATTCTTTTGCAGGTTCTTCTGCCCTATGGGAGCAGTATTTTCTCTGCTTCCGGTGCTGCCTTTTTTCGCCCTTCACAGGACGAGAAAAAACTGCAGAAAGGGATGTAAAGCATGTGCAAAGATCTGCCCGTCTCAGATCGGTCTTCCAACAGATGGCTCCTGGGAAATCAGCGGGGATTGCTTCCAGTGTCAGAAATGCATAGACATCTGTCCGCAGAAGCACATTCACTGTGGAATCCGGAAACTCAAAGGAAATGAATTCTGGTTTACGATTCTGCGTGCACTGATCCTGCTTGGGATCTGCCTGCGGCTGGGACTGTAAGATCTGCGCTTTTCAAAAATGACAGATAAGGAGCAGATATGAAAAAAAGAGATATCCTGCTGGCAGGAGGGATCGTGCTGGTGGCTCTGGTAATGCTTCTGGTGATGCATGTGACCGGAGAGACGAAGGGGGATCAGGTGCAGATTACCGTGAACGGGGAAATCTATGGAACCTATCCGCTGGAAAAAGACCAGACGATCGAAGTTACCGAAGGAGAATTTCACAATGTGATCCGCATCGAGAACGGACAGGCGTATATGAAAGAAGCGGACTGCCCGGACGGCTACTGCAAGGAGCAGGGCAGGATCAGCGGTCAGAAACAGACCATCGTATGTCTGCCCCATAAACTGGTGGTGGAAGTGATCCGTCAGAATGATACGGACAGTAAGACGGCAGGTGACGAGCTGGTGCCGGATACGATTGCGAAGTGAAAGAAAGATGAGAAATCGTAATGATTCAGAAGGTAACTGTGAAGTCGTGGAAGAGTTACGAGCGACATACTCCGAAAGGAAACGAGAAGATGAAAAAACAGGAACAGCAGAAAAAAGGATGCAGGGAACGCAGTCTGACCAGCATCAGCCGGAGAGTATCGAGCGGTGCGATGCTGGTGGCTCTGGCGATGATCTTCAGTTATGTGGAAAGCCTGATTCCCATCAACCTTGGAGTACCGGGAATTAAATTAGGAGTTGCCAATCTGGTGACGGTCACCGGGCTGTATATTCTAGCACCGATGGAAGTGCTACTGGTGGTGATCCTCCGGGTGCTGCTGGTGGGATTTATGTTCGGAAACGGCATGTCGATCCTGTACAGTCTGGCAGGAGGTATTTTAAGTTTTCTGGTGATGCTGCTATTGAAGCGGATCAAAGGATTTTCCATGATCGGCATAAGCATTGCCGGAGGCGTGTCCCATAACATCGGACAGATCGTGGTTGCGATGTGTGTGCTGGAAAATACGAAGCTGATCTATTACCTGCCGGTGCTGATGATCGCGGGAACGGTCACAGGTATTCTGATCGGCGTGGTGAGCCGTAAAATCCTCCCGGCAGTCAGTCAGGGCGCGGGAGCGGAAAGAAAGAACAAATAAATGTAACTATTCGGTAGCTACCGGGAAGGTGCTGAACAGTTACAAATAAACGAAAAGGAATGTATCTGACAGGTACTTCTCTCTTGATAAAAGCCCATGAGAGAGAGGCAGCTGTCAGGTACATTCCTGAGAAAAGAGATAACGTCTATTTTTTTTGATTATAGGTTAGTAACAACTAATGATAAATATTATCAACTAATAGTAGAAATAGTGACTAACTTGATAATAAGGTAACTGTTCAGTACCTCCCCATTGGCTACTGAATAGTTACATAATAAGCTACTATAAAATTTTATGGTAAAAGAAGGAGGAGTTTATGAACAACAAAAGAGTCAGGACCAAAGCAATGGCCATGGCGGTAGCCGCAGCAATGGCAGTGGAACTTTGCCCGGTAACAGCATTTGCAGTGACCGGGGACCAGGTAGCAGCGGATGGAACGTACACAAGTACTGCGCAGGTAAACAGAGATCCGGCTGCTGATGTGGATGATGATTGGGCAGATTATGGTGTTTCTGTTGAGCTCACAGTAAAAGATGGAAAATTTGAAAATATTACAGTGACACCGGATGCAGCTTATAGCTCAGGAAATGATAGCTATTTTAATAAAGCTTATAACAAAAGCAAAGGAATAAAAGCTTTGCTGGAAGGTCAGCCAGCAACTGAAGCAACAATTAATGGATGGAAGATTGGAGCAGATGGAGTATCGGGTGCAACCCGTACTGCTACAGCAGTAAAACAGGCAGCCCTTGCAGCTATCCAGTCAGCAGCTGAAAAACAGGATCCAACTCCGGTTGAAGTAAAGACAGATGGTCTTCAGGCTTCCATCACAGCAGCAGAAGGAAAAAATCAGGCAGATTATACAGAAGCATCCTGGACAAATATGACAGAAAAGCTTACCGCAGCAAAAGCAGCCTTGGAAGTAAAAGAATCTCAGGAAGCAGTTGACGCAGCCCAGAAAGCACTGGATGAAGCGGTTGCAGCTCTGGAAATAAAACCGTCAGAACCGGAGACACCGGATGTTACAACCGGAACATATGTCCTGATGAATATTCCATATGACCAGTTTTACGCAGCAGATGTAAATAACAGTGTAAAAGTAGATGCATTCACCTCTGCAACGAAAAATAAAGTCCGTACAGGCAGTCTTACAGGCGGATCTTACCATGTGGATGCAAGCGGTGATGAGATCACCGGTGTAACTTTCCCGGTAAAAGTTCCGGCAGGTACGGATCTGAGCAAATACACACAGATTACCGATGATTCCAAAGTAAGTATCACAGTTACCAACAGAGGACAGGAAAGCACAACAGATTATACAGGAAAAGATGCCCTGTTTGAGAGCGCAAGTCATTCCTACTATACACTGAGTGAGAAACCATCTTACTACAAAGAGCTGACCGTAAATGAAGATGGAACCTTCTCCTTTGGAGCAACACAGGGAACAGTTACAACCATCACAGAGGGTGTGACAGCGGAACTGATGACCGATTCCAAATACGGTGATTATCAGCTGGATCTGGATGGACTGACCGATACCATTCCGTCAGGAACAGCTATCTACGGTGTTATTGTAAGCACAAAAGAAGGCAGCGATTACGGTATGCGTCACCTGGAAAATATCTGGAGAGTTTCCGAACTGGCATGGGCTACCGGATTTACCACAGCAGTACATAACTGCCCGACATCATCTGAACATTACAAAGCAATGATGGGACAGCATATCGATAAAGTGACTTATTACACAGCTAACGGTATCTATGAGATCCTGGTAGGCGGCGAAAAAGGTCTGTATGTACCTGTAAAATTTGATACCAGCGCAGTTGCTGTAGCAGATGCGGAACTGAAAGACGGAGAAACAAGTGTGGCAACTACTATTTCCGGTCTGACTCTTCCGGAAGAATTTGACGCAGAGTACACGGTAGAGGGTGCTACTGCCAGCGTAAAAGGCGAAAAACTGATCCTGAAAGATGTGAAAAAAGGAGCATACACACTGACTATTACTGATAAGAGTGGAAAATATGCACCGATCAGTTTTGGATTTGAAGTATATGCGGAAACAATGCCGGCAGCATATAACGAAAACAGTGAAAAACCTGGTCTGACAAAAGCAGCAGGCGCTACTGACGCAGAATTTGCAGATTACATCAAGAATATTACCTCCGTATCTGTTAATGGAAAACCTTATGCAGTAAGCGGACGTAATGCAGTAAAACTGTTTAATGATGACGGAACGCTGATCACAGATGCAGCACCATTTGCAGAGGGTGACAGCTTTGAAATCGTAGTAACAGCAACCGGATACAAAGATTTGAGCTTTGTTTATAAAAAAGCTGCAAAAGAAGATCCGGCGAAGGAAATCAACACAGCTTCTCTGGAAAAAGCAATCCAGAGTGCAGAAGCACTGAAAGAAGCAGATTACACAGCAGACAGTTGGAAAGTTCTGCAGGTAGCACTGAAGAATGCAAAGAGTGCCCTGGAAGCTAAGAAAGACCAGACAAGTGTAGATAATGCAGCAGCTTCTCTGAACAAAGCTATTGAAGCTCTGGTGAAAGCGGACGGAACCACACCGACACCAACCCCGACCACCACACCAACGGCAACACCTGCAGCATCTAAGAACAACATAACCACTTCTGGTACAGGCAATAAAACAACAACTTCTTCAGGAAGCACAAGCACCAGCAAGACAGCCAAGACCGGCGACCCTACCAACATCCTTGAGATGCTTGGACTGGCTGTTGCCTCTCTGGGAACTGGCGGATTTGCGCTGAAGAGAAGAAAAAGAAATAAAAAGTAATAGATAACGGGACGTAAGAACCGGAGGAATAGACGGGTATTGCACATGAGTTTATGTGCAGTACCTGTTTTTTCTTTCAAAGGGGGACGAAACGGATTCCGGAGGCATGGGGAAAGCAACCGCTGGTAACGCAAATCCGAACTAAGCATTAACTGCGACTAAGACGCTCAGCAAAGGCTTCGCGCCTAAGTCTCCGTAAATGCTGGATTTCGTATTTGCTAAAAGCACCAGCAAAAGGCTGCTTCCCCCATGCCTCCGGAATCCGTTTCTGGTGGTTGGCTGAAATATTAAAATGAGAAGATATAGATTGCTACATGGATAAAATCTTGCAAAGATGGAAGGAGTTTGTTACAATGATAGAAATTTATAGTATCCGTAAGTATTTTCTGACGGATAAAAATATCTAATTAACATATAGGAATCACATATCTAATACTCAGAGTCCTGAGAAAATATCCGATGCATACACAAAAATGAATATAGAACAGAATATGGACATTTTCTTTAGGAATTTTGAAGCAAAGTTATGTCGTCAGTAAAATGCGTTCTCTTTGATGGGAGAGAGTATTAACAGTTAAATATAGATTATAAAATTATATAAGTGCATGTTGAGTTTTATAAGATATTAGAGTGGAATATTGTTGAAAGGAGATGATACTTTGAGTAAATATTATTCTATACATGAATTTTCAAAAATCATAGGCGTATCTGCCCAGACATTACGAAATTGGGATGCCAATGGAAAACTTCATCCGCATCATACTACAGTAAGTGGCTATAGATATTATTCTGATGAGCAACTCAACCAGGTAATCAATGTAAAGCCTAAAAAGCGCATTACAATTGGATATTGTCGTGTTTCCAGCCATAAACAAAAAGATGATCTGGAACGACAGATTGATAATGTTAAGACATACCTTCTGGCAAAAGGACAACCATTTGAGATAATAAGTGATATCGGTTCCGGGATTAATTATAAGAAAAAAGGACTTCAGGATCTGCTCAGACGAATATCTCAAAATCAGGTTGAAAAGGTTGTTGTCTTATATAAAGACAGGCTATTGGGATTCGGCTTTGAGTTGATAGAATATATCGCTTCACTTTATAATTGTGAGATTGAGATTATTGATCATACTGAAAAATCCGAACAGCAGGAACTTGTTGAAGATCTGGTTCAAATAATCACAGTATTCAGTTGTAAATTACAAGGAAAACGAGCGAACAAAGCCAGGAAACTTATCAGAGAACTGATACAGGAGGAAACAGATGGTAAAAGCCATAAAAGTAATGCTGATACCAAACAATGTACAGAAAACTAAGATGTTTCAGTACGCAGGTGCTTCAAGATTTGCTTATAACTGGGCTTTGGCCAGGGAAAAAGAAAATTATGAAAAAGGTGGCAGATTCGTTTCAGATGCAGAACTCAGAAAAGAATTTACAAAACTTAGACATTCTGATGAATACGCATGGTTACTGAGTATTTCAAATAATGTGACCAAACAGGCAATCAAAGATGCCTGTGCTGCGTATAAGAACTTTTTCAAGGGTTTGCAAAAATTCCCAAGATTCAAGTCCAGAAAGAGATCCATGCTGAAGTTCTATCAGGACAACGTTAAGATACGATTCAGTAATACCCACGTTAAATTTGAAGGCTTTTCCTCCGGCAGGAAAGCAAATAAACAAAAAATGAATTGGGTAAGACTTGCAGAACATGGACGCATTCCTACAGATGCTAAATATATGAATCCGAGAATATCCTTTGACGGATTGAACTGGTGGATCAGTGTATGTGTGGAATTTCCTGACTGCAGGGAAACGCTTAATGGTGATGGAGTTGGTATAGACTTAGGAATCAAAGATCTGGCTGTCTGCTCTGATGCTGTTAAATATAAGAACATCAATAAGAGTCAGAAAGTAAAGAAACTAGGAAAACAGAAACGCAGATTACAGCGTAGTATCTCTCGTTCTTACGAGAAAAATAAGAGAGGAGAAAGTTACTGTAAAACCAATAATGTAATCAAAAAGAAAAAACTTTTATTAAAACGAAATCACAGATTAACAAACATCCGTAAAAACTATTTGAATCAGACCATATCTGAGATCGTAAATCGAAAACCAAGATTTATATGTATTGAAGATCTGAATGTCAGCGGAATGATGAAAAACAGACATTTATCCAAAGCAGTTCAGGAACAGGGATTTTTCAGGTTTAGAAAACAGCTTGAATATAAGTGCAGTGATAAAGGAATCCAGCTTATAGTGGCTGATCGGTTTTATCCATCATCAAAGCTTTGCAGCTGTTGTGGAAACATAAAAAAAGATCTGAAGTTATCTGACAGAATTTATAGATGTGAGTGTGGGAATAGGATTGACAGAGATTTCCAGGCATCTATAAACCTCAAGACTTATGGAGAAAGATTTGCAAGCTGACACTGAAACGTTAATGCAAACATGTACGGATACGTTAGTCCGGAATTATCCGATGGATGCGTTTCTTGGGAGCGAAGAGCAGAAAGGAGTTCGAGAAAATGGCAAAAGAAGACACTTATATAGACGAAGCGTATGAAATGTTAAAACATATGAGCGCGGATGAAAAAAAGAGATTAGAATACGAAGCGAAGGAGAAAGCAATTCGCGATTATAACTCACAGATGCTGGAATTAAAAGAAGTGGGAAGAAAAGAGGGAAGAAAAGAAGGAATAAAAGAAGGAATTGCTATTGGAGCAGAGCAAGGTGAACAACGAAAAGCAGCAAGTATTATAACAAATATGTTACGAAAGGGAAGAAATTGCAGATATGACAGGGGAAGAACTGGAAAAAATCCGGGAGATTCAGAAGCGGTTGTTATAAGGGAATCATTGTTTCCTGTTATATAAAAGAAAAAATTGAAAAAAGTTGCAACATTTTTGCAGGCTGAACTGTATAGAAAGTGAAAACGAAAACAAAAAGAGACAGGAGCGGGAAATAATGATGGGTTATCAGACCAGAGCGTTGCCGGGTAGCGGAATGTGGATGATGGAGAGTGGGATCAGGAACAGGATCACTGAATGGTATCTGTTCGTGGAAAAGAAGAAAATACAGATCCTTCAGAAATTCTCCATGTTTCGAAAAGAAGCGGATCTTGGGAAAACGGTAAAAATTGTCGGGAAACAGAAGATGGAGGTGCTGGCAGAAAGAATCATGGATACTTATGGGAATGCAGTGCTGCGGCTTGCCTATACGTATGTACATAATATGAGTGATGCAGAGGATATCCTGCAGGAAACTCTGATCCGTTATCTGGAACACCGTCCGGTATTTGCCGGTGAAAATCATGAAAAGGCGTGGATCTTTCGAGTGGCGGCGAATCTGAGTAAAAATAAGATCGCTTACAATAAGATCCGTCAGGCAGACCAGCTGGAGAATCAGCTGATCGTGCAGAAACGGGAAGATCTGACTTTTGTGTGGGATGCAGTAAAGAGACTTCCGGAAAGTTACCGGGAAGCGATTCATCTGCATTATTATGAAGGATTTCCAACGGCGCAGATTGCAGAGATACTGGGGAAAAAGGAGAGCAGTGTGCGGTCTGACCTTCGAAGGGGAAGAGAGAAACTGCGTGAAGTCCTGAGAGAGGAGTATGATTTTGAGTAAATTATATAATGAAATCATGGAAAATATCTACCTGACACCGGAAACGAAAGAACAGATCCTGTGCCATGTCTCGGAAAGAGAAAGAAAGGCAAAGGTACAAAACATGAAAAAATGGACAAAATACATCTCCGTTGCAGCCTGTTGCGCGCTGGTCGTGGGAGCAGCTTATGGAATTCATACGTTACATCCGGACAAAACAGTCAGTGAGGAAGAGGATATGACCACTGCGGATATGGTTGATGACGGGGCACAGATTGCAAATCCGATGAAAGAATACGGCTCCGCGGAGGAACTTTCTGATGCAGTGGGATTTACCGTCAGAGAGATCGGAGAGCTACCATTTACTGTGAAAGAAACCCTGTATTTTACCTATGATGACACACTGGCTGAGATTCGCTATACCGGGGATGATCAGGAAGTGTATTTCAGAAAATCACAGGGGGAGGATGAAGATAACAGTGGCGTATACAACACATACAGTCAAACAACTACCATCACCGTGGGGGATACAGAGATTACCTGCAAGGGTGAAAGTGATGCGTACGAACTGGCAATCTGGAAAAAAGACGGATATTCGTATTCTATCAGTCTGCAAACCGGAATCAGCTTGGAAGAGTTACAGGCAATGATAGAAACGGTGGAAAAGTAGGCAGGAAAAGAGCAGAAAGAAGGGGAAGGAAGCATGAAGAAAAGCATGTATCGGTGGAGATTCTTTCTGGCAGCTGTGGTGATCCTGGCAGGAGCGGGCATCTGGATAATTCAAAAGAAATCAGGAACATTTGTACCGGCAACAGAGGTTTCACTGAAAGGTCCTTATGGAACACTTACATTGCAGCTGCCGGAGGAATGGACATATGAGATTCAGACAGAAAAACAGGATACTGTGTATGGAATCAGCTTTTATCGGGGTGAAGATAAAGAAAATAAAGTTCTGGTGAAGTACGAAAAGGATTATCCAGGTGAAGAATGTGGGACAGGGTTGGAAGAAAAGAAGATCCGGCTGGCAGGAGAAAAAGCCCTGGAAGAATCCAGAGACGGTTTTGAGTCTGGCCTGTGGGAAGAGATTGTTTTTCTGGGAGAAAAGAGCGATATCCATATCATCAATCAATGTGGTGAGATTGTATGGTGGAAAGAAAATGAAAAACAGGTCATGCAGATCCTGAACACGCTGCAATATGATCCGGAGACAACCGTAGCTGAGTGTCAGGTGGAGGTTCAGCAGCAGATAGAAGAAGGACTCCGTTGGGATTTGATTCTGGAAGAAGTGAGCAGATAATACGGGAGGCGGTTTTGAGACAGGGCATTTTGGTTCGTAACTGTGAAGGGACTGAACATTGTCTTAAATGGAAGAAAAAAGAGGATGTATCTGCCGGTCTGACAGATACATCCTCTTTTGGGTATATATCGTTATAATTACTTCAAATTTGCTCTCTTTCTCAGTCTGGAATCCAGAATTTTCTTACGGATACGCAGGCTGGTAGGAGTGATTTCCAGAAGTTCGTCGTTATCGATGAATTCCAGTGCTTCTTCAAGGCTCAGAACCTTCGGTGTTGTCAGCTTCAGAGCATCATCGGCGGAAGAAGAACGGGTGTTGGTCAGATGCTTGGTCTTACATACGTTCAGTTCGATATCTTCAGCTTTACCGTTCTGTCCGATAACCATACCGGCGTAAACTTTTTCACCAGGTCCGATAAACAGTGTACCACGTTCCTGAGCAGCAAACAGACCGTAAGTAACGGACTCCCCGGCTTCGAAAGCGATCAGGGAACCCTGTTTTCTGTACTGGATATCTCCTTTGTACGGAGCGTAGTCATCAAAACTGGTGTTCAGGATACCGGTACCTTTGGTGGAGGTCATGAAGTCTCCACGGAAACCGATCAGACCACGGGCCGGAATCTCGAATTCCAGACGGGTGGAACCGTCGCTTCCGGTACTCATACCCTGCAGGGAACCTTTACGTTCGCTCATTTTCTGGATGACTGTACCGGAGAACTCTTCCGGAACATCCACGTAAGCCAGTTCCATAGGCTCTAACAGTTTTCCGCGTTCGTCCTCTTTATAAAGAACTTCCGCTTTACTTACTGCAAATTCATAACCCTCACGGCGCATATTCTCGATCAGGACAGACAGATGCAGTTCTCCACGACCGGATACCTTGAAACAGTCCGGAGAATCGGTATCTTCCACGCGCAGGCTGACATCAGTGTTCAGCTCACGCATCAGACGTTCTCTTAAGTGACGGGAAGTTACAAATTTACCTTCCTGACCTGCCAGCGGGCTGTCATTTACCATAAAATGCATGGCGATGGTCGGCTCGGAGATCTTCTGGAACGGGATCGGTTCCGGATTTTCCACGTCACACAGGGTATCACCGATGTGAATCTCCGGGATACCGGAAATAGCAACGATAGAACCGATGCCTGCTTCCTGTACTTCTATTTTATTCAGACCTTCAAATTCATACAGTTTACTGATCTTTACTTTTTTCTTCTTGGAAGGATCGTGATGGTTCATCAGCATCACTTCCTGGTTGACAGCGATCTTACCGTTGTCTACTTTACCGACACCGATACGACCTACATATTCATTGTAGTCGATGGTACTGATCAGAACCTGGGTACCTGCATCCGGATCACCTTCCGGAGCCGGGATGTATTTTAAGATGGTCTCAAACAGAGGTTCCATATTTTCCGGTGTATCGTTCAGATCCAGAACAGCATGGCCTGCTTTTGCGGAAGCATACAGGAACGGACAGTCTAACTGTTCGTCGGAAGCATCCAGATCCATCAGAAGTTCCAGAACTTCGTCAATAACTTCATCCGGACGGGCTTCCGGACGGTCGATCTTATTGATACATACGATCACGTGCAGATCCAGTTCCAGTGCTTTTTTCAGAACGAATTTGGTCTGCGGCATAGCACCCTCGAACGCATCTACCACCAGGATAACACCGTCTACCATCTTCAGGACACGTTCTACCTCGCCGCCGAAGTCCGCATGGCCTGGGGTGTCAATGATGTTGATTTTGGTATCTTTGTAATAAACAGCTGTATTTTTGGAAAGAATCGTGATACCACGTTCCCGCTCGATATCGTTGGAGTCCATGACACGTTCCTGGACTTCCTGATTCGCACGGAATACACCGCTCTGACGCAGTAACTGGTCTACCAGAGTGGTTTTACCATGGTCTACATGGGCGATGATCGCCACGTTACGAATATCTTCTCTTTTGATTTTCATAAACAATTTCCTTTCTATGCATATAAAGAGCCCGTAAAACGGGCATTTCCAACGATACAAGTCTATCACATTTTTTTCAGATTACAAGGGAAAAAATTTTTTTTTTCAAAATCCGGTTCTAAATAAGGAAGGAACGGAATAGAAATAAATTATACAAAATACAAAAAAGAGGAAGGGGAACTACAATCATGACAGATAAGATTATTGAAAACAATCAGGTGGAAATCATGGGAAAAATCGCATCCCGGTTTACATTCAGCCATCAGGTATTCGGCGAAGGCTTTTATATGGTAGATGTGCTGGTCAAACGGCTCAGCGATTCCGAGGACCGGATCCCGGTCATGATCTCGGAGCGTCTTGTGGATGTGAACGAGGATTATGAAGGGGAGTATATCCATGTGATGGGGCAGTTTCGCTCCTACAACCGCCATGAGGAAAAGAAAAACCGGCTGGTGCTCTCGGTGTTTGCCAGAGAGGTGGAATTTGTGGAAGATGACGATGAAAATATGAAGAGCAATGCCATTTTCCTGGACGGATACATATGCAAACCGCCGGTGTACCGGAAAACTCCACTTGGCAGAGAAATCGCAGATCTTCTGATCGCCGTCAACCGGCCGTATGGAAAATCGGACTACATTCCGTGTATCTGCTGGGGCAGAAATGCCAGATATGCATCTGCTTTTCAGGTGGGCGGTCACGTCCTGATCTGGGGCAGGATCCAGAGCCGGGAATACGTGAAAAAAATCAGTGAAGAAGAGACGCAGAAGCGGATCGCATACGAGATTTCTGTAAGCAAACTGGAATATGCGGATTGACAATAAAAATGAATAATGATATGATTGAAAAAATAAAATGTTTATTTAAAATGTTTTTTATAAATTTAGGTAGAGGTTGCATTTTTTATCAGTAATTTGTCGGATGTTTCAGGAACAGAAGAAGGCAAAGGAAAGGAAAAAGTGCCGAAGGGGCGAAGAAACCTGAAGCTTGGTTCTTGGGCATGTCTGTGAAGAACGGCATGACTGTCATCGAAAGATGGAGTGCTATCCAAAGAAAACATGTGATGATTTCATAGCGGATTCTTAAAAGGTGGACCTCCGGACGGTGGTGCACCTTTATATGTTTTACATTACATATCAATAATTGGTCCGATGGATCAATAGTTGATCCAGACAAAAGAAAGGAGTAAAGATAGATATGGCTATTTTTGAAGGAGCAGGTGTTGCGCTTGTTACACCTATGAACGAAAATCTGGAAGTAAACTATGACAAGCTGGAAGAATTACTGGAGGAACAGATCGCAGGAGGCACAGATGCCATTGTGATCTGCGGAACAACAGGCGAATCTGCGACACTCACCGAAGAAGAACATATGAGAACGATCAGATTTGCCATTGACAAGGTAAACCACCGAATTCCGGTTGTTGCAGGTACCGGCTCCAATTCCACCGCAACTGCAACACAGATGTCCAAAGAGGCAGCAGAAGCAGGAGCAGATGGTATTCTTCTGGTAACTCCTTACTATAATAAAGGCACACAGAACGGACTGATCAAACATTATACAACCATCACAGAGGAAGCAAAAGTACCGGCGATCCTGTACAACGTACCGAGCCGTACCGGCTGTTCTCTGGCAGCTTCTACGGTTGCTTATCTTGCAAAAAATGCAGAATATGTAACCGCTATCAAAGAAGCATCCGGAGATATCAGCCATGTGGCAGATATCATGTATGCCTGCGACGGAGCCATTGATCTGTATTCCGGAAATGATGACCAGATCGTACCGATCCTGTCCCTGGGCGGAAAAGGTGTTATCTCTGTACTGTCCAATGTAGCACCGAAAGAGACGCACGATATCGTTGCTCTGTTCCTGGAAGGAAAAATAAAAGAAAGCCGTGAACTGCAGTTAAAAGCGTTGCCGCTGGTTCACGCACTGTTCAGTGAAGTTAACCCGATCCCGGTAAAAGCAGCCCTGAATCTGATGGGTAAAGAAGTAGGGCCGCTTCGTCTGCCACTGACCGAAATGGAAGCAGCACACCAGGAAGTTCTGGCAGAAGAAATGAAAAAATTCGGTATCAAACTGGCATAAAGGCAGCAGGAAGAAACAGGAGAGAACGCAAATGGTAAAAGTAATTATGCATGGCTGTAACGGCCATATGGGTCAGGTGATCACCCAGTTAGTGGAAAAAGATCCGGAAATTGAAATTGTAGCAGGTATTGATTTAAATGACTGCAGAGATAACGGATATCCGGTATTTACTGATATTTGGACCTGCGATGTGCAGGCAGATGCAGTGATCGATTTCTGTACAGCGAAAGCGACCGACACACTGCTGGAATACTGTGAAAAAAGACAGATCCCGGTTGTATTATGTACTACAGGTCTGACAGATGAACAGATTAAAAAAGTGGAAGAGACCAGCAAACATGTGGCAGTATTAAAATCAGCAAACATGTCCCTGGGTATCAATCTGCTGATGAAACTGGTTAAAGAAGCAGCCCAGACATTGGCAGCGGCCGGATTTGACATGGAGATCGTGGAGAAACACCATCGTCTGAAAGTGGACGCTCCAAGCGGAACCGCCCTGGCTCTGGCAGACAGCCTGAACGAGGGACTGGACAACGCTTATCATTATACTTTCGACAGAAGTCAGAGAAGAGAACAGAGAGATGACAAAGAGATTGGAATCTCTGCTGTCCGTGGCGGAACCATCGTCGGAGAACATGATGTGATCTTTGCCGGTGATGACGAAGTGATTACTTTCCAGCACACAGCTTACTCCAAGAAACTGTTTGCAAAAGGTGCGATTCAGGCAGCCAAGTTCCTGAAAGGAAAAGAACCGGGCTGGTATCAGATGAGCGATGTGATCGGATAAGTTTAAAATGTAAATTGTTTTGTAACTATTCAGTAGGTAATATTAACTGTGAAGGTACTGAACAGTTACATTGTTTTAAATATTGAAAACAGAATACAGAAAACAGGGATACGGTCGTTTTTTCAAAAAGCGGCCGTATATTTTTGCATTTTCCGACACATTCTACAACTGTACAGGTGTATGTTTTGTATGCCTGAAAAATGAAGGAAAGGGATGCTGTGGAAAGCTACAGCCACAGCAGAAAAGGAGATGCAGAATATGAAACATGTATGGAAGAGATATCTGATCGTAACCGCAATGACCGTTGTACTCGGACTGTCAGCAGGATGTGGCAGTGCTGCGGAGGATACGAACAACAACCAGAATAACACACAGGATGAAAATACGCTGGATGGCAATGAAAATAAAAACAACAACGAAACCTCACCGGATACCAGCACGGATATGAACAATGACGGAACCAACGGCACGAACAACAATATGAACGGCGCCACTTCCGGGGAAGGTACGGTGGATGAGAACGGAAATATTATCGAAGATCTCGGAGAGGATGTCGGTGAGGGAATCAAAGATGTGGGGGATGGCATCGGAGAAGGCGTGGAGGATCTGACCGGTGGCGGAAGCAGCGATGCGAACCAACAGAATGCACGGTAGATCGCAGAAATAGAAAAAACATGGACAATTGTTGTTTCACCACAGTTTGTCCGGTGAGAGCAAAAACGGAATTCCCCTCTTTTTTACACCTATGTTCATGAAAATGTATGTTGAGATAGTATGTCAGGGTAGATAATATGTTACTATTCATTGGTAATATCCCGCGAGGTGTTTTTTGTGAGCGGAGGTCACAGAAAACCCGAGACATATCGCGCGAATTTATGCGATCAGCATAAATTCTGTGCATCGCGAAGCGTGTTACTGAGAACGGAGTGAATAGTAACGATAACATTTTAAGATGAGATGTTGAGATGACATGTTGCCGTGTATATGGAAACATGATATGATAATAGAAATTTACCACGTTACAACGTGACAGCATACAAAGAGAACAGGAGAAGAGAGGGGAAGATTATGAGATTTCGTCCATGTATCGATATTCACAACGGAAAAGTAAAACAGATTGTAGGCGGCAGCCTGCAGGATCAGGGAGATCAGGCTCAGGAAAACTATGTAGCTGAGCAGGATGCTCCCTTTTTTGCACGGCTCTATCAGTCCCGGGGGATTCGGGGAGGGCATATTATTCTGTTAAATCCTGCAACTTCTCCATATTATGAAGCCACAAGACAGCAGGCGGTAGAAGCATTGAAAGCCTATCCGGGTGGGATGCAGATCGGTGGCGGGATCCGGGAGGACAATGCAGAGAGCTTTCTGGATGCCGGTGCCAGTCATGTGATCGTTACTTCTTATGTATTTAAGAATGGAGTGATCAACTGGGAGAATCTGGAAAAACTGGAGCGTGCAGTAGGAAGGAAACATCTGGTTCTGGATCTGAGCTGTCGGAAAAAAGACGGACAATATTATATCGTGACAGACCGCTGGCAGAAATTTACACAGGTACCCGTATCGGAACAGACGATTGAAGAATTTTCTTCCCACTGTGATGAATTTCTGGTTCATGCGGTGGATGTGGAGGGAAAGGCTTCCGGGATAGAAGTGGAGTTGGTGAAGCTCCTGGCAAAGAATCATCAGCTCCCGGTGACCTATGCAGGCGGCGTAGGCAGTTTTCAGGATCTGGAGACGTTGCGTATGGCGGGAAAAAATCGTGTGGACGTAACAGTGGGAAGCGCACTGGATCTTTTCGGTGGCAGTATGAAGTGGGAGGATGTACTGGATATTTGTCAGAAGAGTGAAAATTATTTCGAAAAATAACAGATTCTGAACAGTTGGAAAATTGCCCCCGGATTTGACAGAAAAAGATGTGTAAAAAATATGAATTTTCACGAAATAGTTGCAAAATTCAAGCATTATTGGTATAATAAAAACACTTACAAGGGAGCCGGAAAGGATCGCTGACCGTGGTATTTATCGATTCTGACTCCGTAACTGTGAAAGCAGAAACAGTTACTTGTAAAATAAAGTGCGAAGGGGTTGGACAGCATGAAATTTATTATCATTGGAAGAAATATTGACATTACAGAGGGACTGAAATCAGCCGTACAGGAAAAGCTTGGCAAGCTGGAACGGTATTTTACTCCGGAGACAGAGATTCATGTAACCTTGAGTGTGGAAAAAGACAGACAGAAGATTGAAGTTACTATTCCGGTAAAAGGAAACATCATTCGTTCCGAACAGGTGAGCAGTGATATGTACGTATCCATTGATCTGGTGGAAGAAGTTATTGAGCGTCAGCTTCGCAAATATAAAACCAAGATTGTTAATCAGCAGCAGGCAGGAGGAAACTTCCAGAAAGAGTTTGTGGAGGATGAGTTCCTGGAGGACGAAGAGGTTAATATCATTCGTACCAAGAAGTTTGGTATTAAACCGATGTATCCGGAAGATGCATGCGTGCAGATGGAATTGCTGGGACATAATTTTTATGTGTTCCGGAATGCGGAGACAGATGAGGTGAATGTGGTTTATAAGAGAAAGGGGAACACTTACGGGTTGATTGAGCCGGAGTGTTAAAATTGTTGAGAGCGTAAACGGGAGAGAGTCACTGGGTGGTGGCTCTCTCTTTTTGGGTTGGGTTAAGACGGACGCCCGTGGGAGTTGGATCGTGGGGCGGAGGCAGCGGACAGGGCAACTTTGAACTAGCCGCTAACTCCGACTACAGTTCACGAGGGTCAGCGGACCCTCGCGAAAGTCTCCGTAAGCGTCGGATTTCAAAGCTTACCCTAAGCGTCCGCAAAATGCCTCTGCCCCACGATCCAACTCCCACGGGCTGACGGTGGAAAAAACTGACCCGGAAAGGGAAGGTAAGTGGAATAGGTGCGATATTTGGGAGATATTTGGGAAATTTGCCCACAGGGGATATGTGAGTGAGGGATGCGGGGTGAGGATGCACAATTTACTTGTGCATTCTTCGGTAAAGTGTTAGAATATAGCATGGTGCATTAGACTGGAAAGAGGCCAGGGTGGATGCACCGGGAAATTTTATGGAGAGTGAAAATAGTAACAAGAAATGTAACTGTGAAGGTGTTGAACAGTTACCAAAAAAATAAATTGTATTTTATAGGAGTAGATTGATGAAATTATCTGAAAAGATCTTTGGAACGCACAGTTCCAGAGAGTTGAAAAGAATTATGCCATTGGTGGATAAGATTGAGGAGCTGCGGCCGACTATGCAGGCGATGACGGACGAGGAGCTGAAGGATCAGACCAGAAAGTTCAAGGAGAGACTGGCAGAGGGAGAGACGCTGGATGATCTGCTTCCGGAGGCATTCGCTACGGTGCGTGAGGCTTCCAAGCGTGTGCTGAATATGGAGCATTACCGGGTACAGCTGATCGGTGGTATTATTCTGCATCAGGGACGTATCGCGGAGATGAGAACAGGTGAAGGTAAGACTTTGGTTTCTACCTGTCCGGCTTATCTGAACGCGCTGGAAGGTAAAGGCGTGCATATCGTAACCGTCAACGATTACCTGGCCAAACGAGATGCGGAGTGGATGGGTAAAGTCCATGAGTTTCTGGGACTGAAAGTCGGTGTGATCCTGAACTCTATGAAAAATGACGAGAGACGGGAACAGTATGCATGTGATATTACGTATGTTACCAATAATGAGGATGGTTTTGACTATCTGCGAGACAACATGGTTATTTATAAAGAGCAGCTGGTACAAAGAGAGTTGCATTATGCAATCATCGATGAGGTTGACTCTGTATTGATCGATGAGGCGAGAACGCCTCTGATCATTTCCGGACAGAGCGGAAAGTCCACCAAGCTGTATGAAGTCTGTGATATTCTGGCAAGACAGCTGCAGCGTGGTGAAGCCAGTGGTGAGATGACCAAGATGACAGCTATCATGGGCGAGGAAATTATCGAGACCGGTGATTTTATCGTCAATGAAAAAGATAAAGTAGTAAACCTGACCGAGGAAGGTGTGAAGAAAGTAGAGAAGTTCTTCCATATTGAAAACCTGGCAGATCCGGAGAATCTGGAGATCCAGCACAATATAATCCTTGCACTGCGTGCCCATAACCTGATGTTCCGTGACCAGGATTATGTCGTAAAGGACGATCAGGTACTGATCGTTGATGAATTTACCGGACGTATCATGCCGGGAAGAAGATATTCCGACGGTCTGCATCAGGCGATTGAGGCGAAAGAGCATGTAAAGGTACGCCGTGAGAGCAAAACACTGGCCACCATTACATTCCAGAACTTCTTTAACAAATATGCGAAAAAAGCAGGTATGACCGGTACGGCTCTGACAGAGGAACAGGAGTTCCGTGAGATCTATGGTATGGACGTTATCGAGATTCCGACAAACCGTCCGGTTCAGCGTGTCGACCTGGATGACGCGGTATATATGACCAAGAAAGAAAAATTCCGTGCGGTCGTGGAAGAGATCAAAAAAGCACATGCGAAGAATCAGCCGGTACTGGTAGGTACGATCACGATCGAGACCTCCGAACTGCTGAGCAACATGCTTCGGAGAGAGGGAATCGCACATCAGGTACTGAATGCGAAGTTCCATGAGCTGGAAGCTGAGATCGTTGCACAGGCCGGTGTGGCAGGTGCAGTTACCATCGCGACCAATATGGCAGGTCGTGGTACCGATATCAAACTGGACGAGGAAGCGAGAGCAGCCGGTGGTCTGAAGATCATCGGTACGGAGCGTCATGAGTCCCGCCGTATCGATAATCAGTTGCGTGGCCGTTCCGGTCGTCAGGGAGATCCGGGAGAATCCCGCTTTTATATTTCACTGGAAGATGATCTGATGCGTCTGTTCGGTTCTGAAAAACTGATGTCCGTATTCAGCAGTCTCGGTGTTGCGGAAAACGAACAGATCGAGCATAAGATGCTTTCCAGCGCTATTGAGAAAGCACAGAGGAAGATTGAAAGTAATAACTACGGTATCCGTAAAAATCTGCTTGAGTATGACCAGGTAAACAACGAACAGAGAGAGATCATTTATAAAGAGAGACGTCGCGTACTCGACGGAGACAATATGCGTGATGCAATCTGTAAGATGATCACCGATACCGTGGAAAATACGGTAGATATGTGTATCAGTGACGAGGTGGATTCTGATGAATGGGATCTGATCGAACTGAATACGATTCTGCAGCCGATCATTCCGGTGAAGACAATCACCAAAGAGGATGTCAAAGAGATCCGTAAGAATCAGTTAAAACAGAACCTGAAAGAAGAAGCTATTAAACTGTACGAAGTAAAAGAAGCTGAGTTTGCAGAGCCGGAGCAGATCCGTGAACTGGAACGTGTGGTACTTCTGAAGGTCATTGACAGAAAATGGATGGATCATATCGATGATATGGAACAGTTGCGTCAGGGTATCGGCCTGCAGGCTTACGGACAGAGGGATCCGAAGGTTGAGTACAAGATGAGTGCATTCGAGATGTTTGACGAGATGATCGCAGGCATCCAGCAGGATACTGTTCGCCTGTTGTATCATGTTAGAATCGAGCAGAAAGTAGAACGTGAGCAGGTAGCGGAAGTAACCGGAACCAACAAAGATGAAGAAGTCAAAGGTCCGGTTCGCCGTGCCCAGCAGAAAGTATACCCGAATGATCCGTGTCCATGCGGAAGCGGTAAGAAATACAAACAGTGCTGTGGACGTAAGCCTGTATAGAAGGAAGCGTGCAGAACCGATACGGCAGAGGGAAAACGGCTGCTGAATATAAAAATTGTATGAAGAAAGAGGGTGCCCCCTTTGGTAGAATTAGATCAGTTTAAAGCAATATTGAATTCCTATGCGAAACCTTTAGTGGAAGTGAGGGATTCCCTTGACCTGGCCAATAAGGAAAAGCGGATTGAAGAGCTGGAAAGAAAGATGGAAGAGCCGGATTTCTGGGATAATCCGGAACGCTCCCAGGAAATGATGAAAGAACTCAAAAGCCTGAAAGATGATAAGGAGATTTATGAAAATCTGGAAAGCCAGAGAGACGATATGGAGACTCTGATCGAGATGGGATATGAAGAAGACGATGCTTCGGTCATCCCGGAGATTCAGGAGATTCTGGATCAGTTTGAGGCAGATTTTGAAAATATTCGTATGAAAACCCTGTTATCCGGAGAATACGATAAAAAAGATGCCATCATCAAGCTGAATGCCGGAGCCGGCGGAACCGAGTCCTGTGACTGGGCAGGAATGCTCTACCGTATGTACACCAGATGGGCGGAAAAGAAAGGATTTACCCTGGAAGTTCTGGATTATCTGGACGGCGATGAGGCAGGCATCAAATCTGTAACATTTGAGGTACACGGAGAAAATGCCTACGGCTACCTGAAATCAGAAAAAGGGGTACATCGTCTGGTACGCATCTCACCGTTTAATGCGGCAGGAAAGAGACAGACTTCGTTTGTATCCTGCGATGTTATGCCGGATATTGATGAAGATCTGGATGTGGATATTAAGGAAGATGATCTGCGTATCGATACGTATCGATCCAGCGGTGCCGGTGGTCAGCATATCAACAAGACCTCTTCTGCCATCCGTATTACACATATTCCAACCGGAATCGTGGTACAGTGTCAGAATGAACGTTCTCAGTTTCAGAATAAAGACAAGGCTATGCAGATGCTGAAAGCCAAACTATATCTGTTAAAACAGCAGGAAAATATGGAAAAACTCTCCGGCATCCGTGGCGAAGTGACAGAGATTGGCTGGGGAAATCAGATTCGTTCTTATGTACTGCAGCCGTATACGATGGTGAAAGATCACAGAACCGGCGTGGAGAGTGGTAATGTGGACAGCATTCTGGATGGTAATCTGGATCCGTTTATCAACGGCTATCTCAAGTGGATTGCCCTTGGCGGAAAACAGCCGGAGAACGCAACCGAAGAAATGGAATAACGATTCCACTTTCCATGACTGTTGAGAAAACGGAAAGATGGGAGTACACAAAAAAGGAGAATGGCGTATGGGTATTATCAGAGCTATCAGACAGACGATTGGCGGAACACTCGCTGATCAGTGGCTGGAAGTCATAGAGCCGGAAAATATGGGAGATCAGACAGTACTGACTGCAGGTATCCGCACCGGAAAAGGAGCGAACCGAAAGGGTGGAAAAGACAGCATCTCTAACGGATCAGTGATTCATGTATATGAGGGACAGTTCATGATGCTGTTAGACGGCGGACGGATCGTGGATTACAGTGCGGAACCGGGATATTTTACCGTGGATAATTCTTCTATGCCATCCATGTTCAGTGGAAGCCTGGACGATGTGGTGAAGAATTCTTTTGACCGGTTTCGTTTTGGCGGTACAGCACCCACTTCACAGAAAGTGCTGTATCTGAACCTGCAGGAGATTAAAGGAATTCGTTTCGGAACCAGAAACCCCATCAGCTATTTTGATAATTTTTATAATGCAGAATTATTTTTGAGAGCCCACGGAACTTATTCGATCCGAATCACGGATCCGATCAAGTTCTATGTGGAAGCCATTCCGAAAAATAAAGATCAGGTAGAGATCACAGATATCAACGAACAGTATCTGTATGAATTTCTGGATGCACTGCAGTCTTCCATCAATCAGATGTCAGCAGATGGTATGCGGATCTCCTATGTGCAGTCAAAGAGCCGGGAACTGTCAAAATATATGGCGGAAACACTGGATGAAGACTGGAAACAGACCAGAGGTATGGAGATCCAGGCGGTAGCTATCGCGAGCCTGTCCTATGATGACAAATCTCAGGAACTTCTGAATATGAGAAATCAGGGAGCTATGCTCCAGGATCCGTCCATTCGGGAAGGTTATATGCAGGGAGCTTTTGCAAGAGGGATGGAAGCCGCAGGAAGCAATGCAAACGGCAGTACCATGGGCTTCATGGGAATGCAGATGGGCGCACAGATGGGCGGCAATATGGCAGCTTCCATGTCAGCAGCCAATCAGCAGCAGATGATCCGGAACCAGCAGATGCAGCAGGAGGCAGCGACAGCACATCATGCACAGAATGAGCCGGATATCTGGATCTGCAGCTGTGGACAGAAGAATACAGGAAAGTTCTGCAGTGAGTGTGGACGTCCCCGCCAGACCGGAGCATGGATCTGCAGCTGCGGACAGAAGAATACAGGAAAGTTCTGCAGTGAATGTGGAAAATCAAGACCATAAGACTTTTGCAGAAAGAGATGCAGAAAAGATAAAGAAAGTATATCCGTACAGAAAGATGAGGAGAAAATCATGGAGGTAGTCAGTTTCAAATGCCCCAATTGCGGGGGCGAACTGGTATTTGATCCAAATACTCAAAACTACTCCTGTCCTTATTGTAATTCTGAGTTTTCTCAGGAACAGATCGATACGATGCAGAAAGGAAAACAGCCGTCTCAGGAATCTGAGGCGGCTGATTCTGCAAAAGGGCAGGAACAGGAAGAAGCGGCAGTGTATGTGTGCCCGAACTGTGGAGCCGAGATTGTGACAGATCCGACAACAGCGGCCACAGAATGTTATTATTGTCAGAGCCCGGTGGTATTATCGGAAAGAGTTTCCGGAGAGTATCTGCCCCAGGAGATCATTCCCTTTGCGATAGACCGGAAAAAAGCGGAGGAAATCTTTTTACAGAATATGAAAAAGAAGAAATTTGTTCCCCGTGGATTCTTCAGCGCAAAACAGATTGAAAAAATGAGCGGTGTGTACTTTCCATACTGGATGGTGGACTGGCGGGGAGATGCCGCAATGGAGGCGGAAGCCACCAAAGTCCGCACCTGGAGAACCGGTGATACGGAATATACGGAAACACAGTTCTACCGGGTGTACCGGGAAGGAAATGTGGAATTTGACGATATGCCGAAGATCGCCCTGCAAAAAGCCAATCGGAAGTTAGTAGAAGGTGTGCAGCCGTATGACCGGAAGGCGGCAAAACAATTTTCTATGGGTTATCTCTCCGGTTTTCAGGCGGAGCGCCGGGATCTTGAAAAAGAAGCGTTCGGAGCGGAGATCGCACGGGATACGGAACAATATGCAAAAAGAGTACTCGAAAATGATATGCGCGGTTACACGACGGTACGACCGGTTCATCAGCAGGTGGGCAACCGACAGGAGCGGTGGCGTTATGCGCTGGTTCCTGTGTGGGTGATGACCTACAAGGGCAAAAACGGAAAAATCTATTATTATACCATTAACGGACAAAACGGCAAGGTGTGTGGAGAACTTCCGGTGGATTATAAGAAACTGAGTCTGGTATCGACATTGATCACCGGTGTGGTATTTCTTTTAGGACTGGCAGGAGGATTGTTGTTATGAGAATGAGAAAAAAGACGGGATACCTTCTGTTGATGCTTCTGCTGTTGTTGCTGGTCCCGGTGGCTGTGTGGGCGGATAAAACCACGGTAGACGATCAGGCAGGACTTTTTTCACAGGAGGAAGAACAGGAACTTACCGATCGAATCGTGGAACTTACGACAGACTGGAACATGGATTTTGTGGTAGTGACGACAGAAGATGCGGAAGGCAAGACCTCCGAGGAGTATGCGGATGATTACTATGACTATAACGGATATGCGGAGGACGGAGCCCTGTATCTGATCGACCTGGACAACGGTTCGGTGTGGATCTCCACGGCGGGAAAGATGATCCGGTATCTGACGGATGAGAGAATTGATGTGGTGATCGATGCCGGATACGATAGTCTGAAAGCAAAGAATTATGCAGATGGTATTCTGGAGATGCTGAATGAGACAGAGAGCTATCTGGAAGACGGCATTCCTTCGGATCAGTATAATTATGATACAGAGACGGGAAAGATATCAAGATACCGCAGTATTACGGTCTATGAAGCAATCGGAGCGGCTGTGATCGCACTTTTGTGCGGTGGAGGATTTGCAGCGGCTGTTCTGGGATCTTACCGGTTAAAAAGAAAAACGTATCGGTATCCGTATGAGAGCCGGGCAAAGGTGCATTTTACGAGAAGGGATGATCAGTTCCGCCATCGAAGCATTACACAGCGGAGAATCCCGCGGGAACCACCGTCCGGAGGTGGCGGAGGTGGCGGCGGACAGAGTTCCGTACATACTTCCGGCAGTGGCACCTCACACGGTGGTGGCGGTCGGAGCCTGTAATATTTTATACGATTCAGACTTGCTAAAGATGTTTTGTTTCATTTGTGAAAAAATTCTTGCACCGGATGACAATGTATGGTAATATCTTTTGGGTGACTACAAATGTGTTTCTGATACGAACATGCAGAGCCACAGGAAAGAAAGAGAAGACATGGAAAAAAAGACAAAATATTATGTGGTAAGAGAGAAAGCAGTGCCGGAGGTACTCTTAAAAGTGGTTGAAGCCAAGAGGATTCTGGATTCCGAGCGGGCAACCACGGTGCAGGAGGCAACCGAGCAGGTAGGCATCAGCCGCAGTTCTTTTTACAAATACAAAGACGATATTTTTCCTTTTCATGATCAGGCAAAAGGAAGAACAGTTACCTTTATTTTGCAGATGGATGATAAACCGGGGATACTTTCGGATATTCTGCGCACCGTTGCTGAATTTCGAGGAAATATCCTGACCATTCATCAGAGTATTCCAATTAACGGAATCGCAACGCTGACGCTGAGTGTGGAGATTTTGCCGGAAGCCGGAGACGCGGAAGATATGATCGGCCAGATGGAACAGCAGACAGGTGTACATTATTTGAAAATATTAGGCAGGGAGTAAAAACAGATGATACAGATTGCAGTATTAGGCTACGGCACAGTGGGATCCGGTGTGGTGGAAGTGATCAACCGGAACCAGGAAAGCATCAATAAAAAAGCAGGAGAAGAGATCAACATCAAGTATGTACTTGACCTGAGAGATTTCCCGGGAGATCCGGTACAGGAAAAGATTGTTCATGATTACGAAGTGATCGCCAACGATCCGGAGATCAAGATCGTAGTGGAAGTAATGGGCGGAACCAATCCGGCGTACACATTCGTTAAGAGAGCGCTGGAGAGCGGCAAATCCGTATGTACTTCCAATAAAGAACTGGTTGCGAAACACGGTGTGGAACTGATCCGGATCGCAAAGGAGAAAAACTGCAACTTCTTATTTGAAGCAAGCTGCGGTGGCGGTATTCCGATCATCCGGCCGCTGAACTGTTCTCTGACCGCAGATGAGGTCGACGAGATCAGCGGTATCTTAAACGGAACAACAAACTATATTTTAAGCAAGATGACAAGCGATGGTTCCGAGTTTGAGGATGTGCTGAAGAATGCACAGGAACTCGGCTATGCGGAGCGCAACCCGGCAGCTGATATCGAGGGCTGGGATGCCTGCAGAAAGATCGCGATTCTTTCTTCTCTGGCATACGGTCATCATGTGGATTTTGAGGAGATCTATACCGAGGGAATCACGAAGATCACTTCCGCGGATATCCGTTATGCAAAGGCATTTGGCGCAACCATCAAGCTTCTGGCCAGCAGCAAGCGGATCGGGGACAAGTACTATGCGATGGTATGCCCGGTTATGATCAACGGTGACAGCCCGCTGTTCAGCGTCAACGATGTATTTAATGCGATCGTGATCCATGGCAATATGCTGGGGGATGCGATGTTCTACGGAAGCGGCGCAGGAAAACTGCCGACAGCCAGCGCGGTTGTAGCTGATGTGGTAGATGCAGCCAAACACCTGAACCGTTTTATCATGACGGGATGGAGCAGTGAGAAACTGGAAATGATCGATGTTAGTCAGGTAGAGAGCAGATTCTTCGTCCGCATGAAAGGCAGCTACACAGAGAGCCTTGCAAAAGTGGAAGAAGTGTTCGGAACCATCGATGCGAAGGTTGTCGCAGAGGTTGGTAAAGAATTTGGATTTATTACCTCTAAGATGAAAGAGGAAGAATACAGAGCGAAAGCAGCACAGTTCGATAACATTATCGGCATGATCCGGGTTCGCTTCTAAGAAAGAAAAATGAGAAAATGACATGTCTGTGCAGTTCTGAAAAAGGACTGCGGGCATGTCATTTTTTACGCGGACAACGAGTCAAAGATTTCAGGGAAAATTCGTGTGGAAAAAACATGTGACCGTGCAGGAAAGAATGGATAAAAACTTTGAAAACAATCGTTGTGGAAGCGGTTGACGCATGGAAAAAAAGGGTTTATCATTTAGTGCATATCCATGTGAGAGCGCCTGAAAACGGGGGTATCACGAATGGAAATACAGCAGAGGCAGGAAGCGGATTACGCCACAGCAGGCTGATCCGCTTCTGTTTGCGTAGAAACACAGGAGGAGAAACATGTTAATCGTGAAAAAGTTCGGCGGCACTTCGGTGGCGGACAAAGAACGCATTTTCAATGTGGCAAAGCGATGCATCCGTGATTATCAGAACGGAAACGATGTGGTAGTGGTTTTATCTGCCATGGGAAAATACACGGACGAGCTGATTGCCAAAGCAAAAGAAATTAATCCAAATCCATCTAAGAGAGAGATGGACATGCTGTTTACCATCGGGGAACAGATGTCGGTGTCTCTGATGGCCATGGCGATGGATGCACTGGGTGTACGTGCCATTTCCCTGAATGCATTCCAGGTAGCCATGCACACGACAAGCAATTACAGCAATGCAAGACTTAAAAAGATCGATACCGAGCGGATCCGCCGGGAGCTTGATGACCGTAAGATCGTGATCGTCACAGGTTTCCAGGGGATCAACAAGTACAACGATTACACAACCCTTGGAAGGGGTGGTTCCGACACGACGGCAGTAGCTCTGGCAGCAGCGCTTCATGCGGATGCCTGCGAGATCTATACGGACGTAGATGGTGTCTACACCGCTGACCCGAGACTGGTGCCGACAGCGAGAAAGTTAAATGCGATCACCTATGATGAGATGCTGGATCTGGCGACTCTCGGAGCAGGTGTGTTACATAACCGATCGGTGGAGATGGCGAAAAAATACGGCGTACCGCTGGTGGTACGTTCCAGTCTGAATGAATCTGAAGGTACTGTTGTCAAGGAGGTTGTAAAGAAAATGGAAAGAATGTTGATCAGCGGCGTTGCCCTGGACAAAGATGCAGACCGTATCTCCGTAATCGGAATCAAGGATGCACCGGGTAGTGCGTTTAAATTATTTAATACACTGGCAAAGAAGAATATTAATGTGGATATTATCATCCAGTCTGTGGGACGTGAGGGAACGAAGGATATTTCCTTTACGGTTGCCCATGATAATCTGAAAGAGGCGATTGAACTGCTCGAAGAGTATCAGGAAGTGCTTGGGTTTGAGAGAGTGGACTATAACTGTGAGGTTGCAAAGCTGTCAATCGTAGGTGCGGGCATGATGTCCAACCCGGGTGTGGCTGCGAAGATGTTTGAGTGCCTGTATAATGAGAACGTGAATATCAATATGATCGCGACCTCCGAGATCCGGATCACGGTACTGGTGAACAGTGAGGATGCGGTTCGGGCGATGAATGCGGTGCATGATGCGTTTGGGCTGGCTGAGGCGTAAAATAATTAGTTTGATATAGGTTTGTTGCTAAAGAGGACGTGGCGAGCCCCGGAGGGATCCAGGGTGAGACAACGTGGGCAGGGCAACTTTGAACTAGCCACTAACTACGACTATATTCACTTGGGTCAGCTGACCCAAGCGAAAGTCTCCGTAAGTGTCGGATTTCAAAGCTTGCCCTAAGCGCCCACAAAGTGTTGTCTCACCCTGGATCCCTCCGGGGCTCGCCACTGGTTTTGGCAGGAACTAATGTGGTGAAAGTTGCTGTCTTTGGTAGTATATTTTGGGAAAATCAGAAGAGAGAATAGAATGTAAAAAACATGCGATTTTTTTACTTAGAGGTAATGGATACCCGCCTTCTTGCGTCCGGGGAACGATTATACCTCCCCGGTGATCTTCCGGTAGAAGTTTGCCATCGTAACCTGCATATAAGGGATCACCCACAAAAGTCCGATCCCGCATGCGATTGCGCCCAGCAGGTAGATTCCGATGAAGCTAAGCTGTAGATAAAAGAGTTTTCCCTTCTTTCCTCTCATGATCCGCACACTTTCTTTGAGTGCCTGTATGGCTTCGATGTCGATGTAGTCTGTCAGGAAGAACATGGTCTGACTGAACATCAGGGAGAGGATCAGGTAGATCACAAGCCCCACGCACAGGACAGCGGCGCCGGCAAGGAGAAGAGTTACGGACTTCTGACGGTAGCCGCAGATACAAAGTGTGCTTCCCGGGAGGATACACAGGTAGGTCAGAAGAAGGATCACACCCTGCGCCAGGATCGCACGGTCCGGATGGTGTTTGAAACCGAAGAAAAGATCCTGAAAGCGGATGTCATAGCCTCTGGCGGTATCAAGAGCGGTCTTTAACAGACCGATATTCAGTACCGACAGGATCAGCGAGAGAATAAAGGTCGACAGATAATAAACCACAGTATGGCTGATGCCAAGAGTTTCTACGGTGGCTGAAGTAGCAGTCAGCGGGTTCAGGATGGATGAGGTTCCAAGCACCAGGTCCATCAGATTAGAAGCGACCAGTGTGATCAGGATATAGAGCACATTGATCCCGATAAATGTTCCGTATTTTCCCGAAAGCTGGTTTCGGGTCATTTTTTTCAGTTCCTTTGATGAAATATTCATAAGTTAAATACCCTCCATAAACAATCACATACCGCCCTGGTACATCTCATAAAACTGCTGATACTGCTGGATGAATTCCGGGAAATTCTGATAGACGGTGACTGCTGCATAAATAAAGATGGCGATACCAAGGCAAAGACCGATACTGGAAAGAATACATCCCAGTCTTGCCTGGGAATCCATCTTATCTCCTTTGCGGGAAAGGAGAGCAAATAAAATACCGAGTGCCCCTACCGGAAAAGAAAGTCCGCTGACCAGAAAGAACAGGGAAAGCGTTCCGGCGGTCATGGAAGCGGAACTGAAAGCATTTCCACGTTTCGGCGGCGGAGTCATCCGCTGTTCCTCCTCCTGCCAGGAGCCGGGATTTGGCTGTTGATCGTTGTACATGATGATAACCTCCTGTTTTAAAATAGGTAATATTTATGAAAAACAGATTTGTTTCAATTTTTCAGTTATCTTTCAGTATACCACAGAAGTACTGCAGTCGAAAGCAGGAAAATCAGAATTTGACGGAATATAGCAGTGATCGCAGGGGCACAGGAAAAATCGGCATTGACAAGGAAACCTGCCTTTTGGTAAGGTAGTACAGGACACAATGAAAGAAAAACGTAACTGTGAAGTAGTGGGCAGTTACAAAAGGAGACTATACATGGATATTATTCAGGCATTAACACAGGAATTACAGGTGGAAAAGTGGCAGGTGGAAGCCGCTGTCAAACTGATAGATGAGGGAAACACGATTCCTTTTATTTCCCGATATAGAAAAGAAGCAACCGGTTCCCTGAACGATGAGGTGCTGCGTAACCTGCATGAGAGACTGCTGTATCTGAGAAACCTCGAAGATAAGAAAAAACAGGTACTCTCAAGCATCGAAGAACAGGGCAAATTGACGGAAGAACTGAAAAAATCGATTCTGGAAGCGCAGACATTGGTAGTCGTAGAAGATCTGTACCGCCCGTATCGTCCGAAGAGAAGAACCAGAGCAACGATCGCCAAAGAAAAAGGTCTGGAACCGCTGGCGAATCTGATCCTGCTTCAGATGACAGACAAGTCCATCGAAGAGGAAGCGGAAAGTTATGTATCCGAGGAAAAAGAAGTAAAAAATGTAAAAGAAGCGATCGCAGGTGCATCGGACATTCTGGCAGAGTCTGTTGCCGATGAAGCAGACTACCGTATCCGGATCCGTAACCTGACTGTAAAATCCGGTTCTGTCGTATCGAGTGCCAAGAAAGAAAACGAGAAATCTGTATATGAAATGTATTATGATTTTGAGGAGCCGATTTCCAAACTGGCAGGACACCGTGTACTGGCACTGAACCGAGGGGAAAAAGAAAAGATTCTGACTGTCAAGATCAATGCACCGGAAGAAGAGATACTCTCCTGGTTAAAACGGCAGGTGATCCGTACCGACAATCCGAATACCACCCCGATTCTGGAAGCCGTTGTGGAGGACAGCTATAAACGTCTGATCGCACCGGCCATCGAGCGGGAGATTCGAAACGATCTGACAGAGAAAGCCGAAGACGGTTCTATTAAAGTGTTCGGAAAGAACCTGGAACAGCTGCTGATGCAGCCGCCAATCGTGGGAAAAGTTGTTCTCGGATGGGATCCTGCATTCCGCACCGGCTGTAAGCTGGCAGTTGTTGACGAGACCGGTAAAGTGCTCGATACAACGGTTGTATATCCGACCGCACCGACCACAGAAGCCAAGATCAAAGCAGCCAAAGAAACAGTTAAGAAAATGATTGAAAAGTATCATATCGATCTGATCTCTGTAGGAAATGGTACTGCATGCCGGGAATCTGAGCAGGTAATCGTGGATATGTTAAAAGAAGTACCGACAAAGGTACAGTATGTGATCACCAACGAGGCAGGAGCATCTGTATATTCTGCAAGTAAACTGGCGACCGAAGAGTTCCCGAACTTCGATGTGGGACAAAGAAGTGCCGCTTCCATCGCCAGACGTCTGCAGGATCCGCTGGCAGAACTGGTAAAGATTGACCCGAAAGCCATCGGTGTCGGACAGTATCAGCACGATATGAACCAGAAGAAACTGGGCGAAGCGCTGAACGGTGTGGTAGAAGACTGTGTCAATAAAGTCGGCGTGGATCTGAATACCGCTTCCGCGTCTCTGCTTGAGTATATTTCCGGTATCAGCAAAGCGATTGCAAAAAATATCGTGGCTTACCGTGAGGAAAACGGCCGTTTCACCGACCGAAGAGAACTGTTAAAAGTGGCAAAACTGGGGCCGAAAGCCTTTGAACAGTGTGCCGGTTTCATGCGTATCCAGGGCGGAAAGAATCCGCTGGATGCGACCAGTGTACATCCGGAAAGCTACGAAGCAGTGGAAAAACTCTTTGCCAAACAGGGATTTACGAAAGAACAGTACTTCGGTGACGGACCGACTGCCATCTATATCAAAGATTACAAGAAACTGGCAGAAGAACTGGGAATCGGCGAGATCACCCTTCATGATATCATCAAAGAACTCGGCCGTCCGGGACGTGACCCCCGTGAAGATATGCCAAAACCGATCCTTCGCTCCGATGTACTGGATATGAAAGATCTGAAAGAAGGTATGATCTTAAAAGGAACTGTAAGAAATGTGATCGATTTTGGTGCATTTGTAGATATCGGCGTACACCAGGATGGTCTGGTACACATTTCCCAGATCAGTGACAAATATATCAAACATCCGCTGGAAGTTGTCAGCGTAGGAGATGTTGTGGATGTAAAAGTCATCAGCGTGGATCTGAACAAAAAACGGATCGGTCTGTCCATGCGTGGAATTCGGTAGACGAAGGTGATAAAATCGCAAAAGCGAGTATAAGATAAGAAAAATAAAAGATGCTAACTGTGGAAGAGAATCCACAGCGGGCATCTTTTTTGTTTGGATTTGAATGAATATGATTATATAATACATACATAGAAAAGAACTGAGAAAAGCAGGAGGAAAAAATAAGTAATTGAATATATTGTCAAATGTGATTAAATGTGTTTAAATATACTCAAAGGAGTAAATTATTATGAATACATCAAATATCACAAATTATAAGCCAAAAGATTTTGCTGAACTGTTAGGTGTGTCTGTTAAGACATTGCAACGCTGGGACAGAGAAGGAACTTTAAAGGCAAATCGAACTCCAACTGATAGGCGTTATTATACTTATGCCCAGTACCTTCAATTCAAAGGCATAAATATTGAAAATGATAAACGTCAGGTAGTTATTTATGCCAGAGTGTCTACAAGAAATCAAAAAGATGATTTACAGAATCAAGTTGCATTTTTGCGACAGTTTTGTGATGCTAAAGGTATTATTATAGATCAGTGTATTGAGGATTATGGAAGTGGTCTTAATTACAATCGTAAAAAGTGGAATGAATTATTAAATGAAGTAATGGAACAGAAAATAAAAACCATAATAGTAACTCATAAAGACAGATTTATCAGATTTGGTTACGATTGGTTTGAAAAATTCTGTATGAAGTTTAATACAAACATAGTGGTAGTGAATAATGAAGAACTATCACCACAGGAAGAACTCGTACAGGATATTGTTTCAATACTCCATGTGTTCTCTTGCAGGCTGTATGGACTTCGTAAGTATAAAAAACAGATAGAAAGGGATGCGGAAATTGCTAAAGAGCTTCAAGACGGAAATAAATCCGACGGTCGAGCAAAAAATCAAGATTAACAAGACTATTGGCACTTGTAGGTATGTCTACAACTTCTATCTCGATCACAACAAAACTTTACACGATAACGGTGAAAAGTTTATGACTGGCAAGAGTTTCAGTGTATGGCTTAATAATGAGTATATTCCTAATAATCCTGATAAAATATGGATTAAAGAAGCATATTCAAAAGCTGTAAAAAAGTCTATTGAAGATGGATGTACTGCATTTACAAGATTTTTTAAACATCAAAGTGCTTTTCCTAATTTCAAAAAGAAAGGTAAATCTGATGTAAAAATGTATTTCGTAAAGAACAATACTAAAGACTGTAGATGTGAGAGACATAGGTTGAACATACCCACTTTAGGTTGGGTACGCATTAAAGAAAAAGGTTATATACCAACAACTAAAGACGGATGGAAAATCAAAAGCGGTACAGTATCCATCAAAGCAGGCAGATACTATGTGTCAGTTCTTGTAGAAATTCCCGACGCTAAGATTGCCAATAATAGCAATGGTGGAATAGGAATTGACTTGGGCTTAAAAGACTTGGCGATTGTTTCCAATGGTAAAACTTATAAAAATATCAATAAGTCAGCAAGAATTAAAAAATTGGAAAAGAAACTGCGTAGAGAACAAAGATGCCTCTCACGAAAATATGAGAACTTAAAGAAAGGAGAGTCCACTCAAAAGAATATACAAAAGCAAAAGCTCAAAGTACAAAGACTTCATCATAAAATAGATAATATTCGTACTGATTATATCAATAAATCAATAGCCGAGATAGTGAAAACCAAACCATCTTATATAACTATTGAAAATTTGAATGTATCAGGAATGATGAAGAACAGACATCTTTCAAAAGCTGTTGCGTCACAGAAGTTTTATGAATTTAGAACCAAGCTTAAAGCAAAATGTGATGAAAACGGTATTGAATTAAGAGTCGTAGACAGATGGTATCCATCATCTAAAATATGTCATTGCTGTGGTGCTATCAAGAAAGATTTGAAGCTTTCAGATAGAATATACCGTTGTAATTGTGGCTATGTCGAGGATAGGGATTTCAATGCTGCTCTTAATCTAAGAGATGCTTTAACTTACGAAGTTGCATAATAAACGCAAACGTAAGTATGTACTGCGGGCTATCGCAGGAATTTACGACTGTGGAGTGTACACGAACTTGTGAGTAGCGTATTGTTTACAATCGCCAAAGCATACACATCGAAGCAGTAAGAAGTATCCGCAAGGACTTTAATTTCTCGATGTGTTTGAGTATATTTGAACACATTTTGAGTGGCAGGGAAGAACATGATTTATACAGTAACGTTTAATCCGTCACTGGACTACATCGTTTCCGTCAATAACTTTCAGCTGGGTATGACCAACCGGACAGCCACAGAAATGATGCTTCCGGGAGGAAAGGGAATCAACGTTTCTATCGTATTGAAGAATCTGGGACTGGAAAATACCGCACTGGGATTTGTGGCAGGATTTACCGGAGATGAGATTCAAAGACAGGTGGAAGAGATCGGAGTGAACGCAAGATTCATTCCGGTGGACGAAGGGATTTCCCGGATCAACCTGAAGTTGCAGAACATTGAAGGAACAGAGATCAACGGACAGGGACCGGCGATCAGCAAGGAAAAGACACAGCAGTTATTTGAGATGCTGGATCAGTTACAGGAAGGCGATGTTCTGGTACTGGCAGGAAGCATCCCGACATCGATGCCGGATGATATTTACAGAAATATCCTGAAACGTCTGGATGGAAAAGGAATACTGATCGCAGTGGATGCCACGGGGAATCTGCTGGTGAACGTACTGGAATATCATCCATTCCTGGTAAAACCGAACAATCACGAACTGGGAGAAATCTTCGGTGTGGAATTAAAGGACAGAGAATCTGTGATTCCTTATGCGAAGAAGATGCAGGAGATGGGAGCCACCAACGTTCTGGTATCTATGGCAGGAGAAGGAGCGGTTCTGGCTGCAGCTGACGGAAAGGTCTACCTGGCACCGGCACCGAAAGGAAAACTGGTCAATGGTGTGGGAGCCGGAGATTCTATGGTGGCCGGATTCCTGACCGGATGGCTGAAACGTCAGGATTACCGTGAGGCTTTCCATATGGGAATTGCAACCGGCAGCGCCAGTGCATTTTCCGAATATCTGGCCGGTCGTGAACAGGTGGAAGATGTGTACAGACAGGTAACTTCAGAAGTACGGTAACAAAAAGGAAGTCACTAGTACATCGTTTCGTGAATAATACAGTTATTTTGAAAACGATGTACTAGTGTAATGACACGTTGATATTTAAACTAATCTTTGTATCCTAATTACAACTTAGGATACAAAGATGTGAGCTTTATACGCGCATCATTTGTTTTAAATTGCCAGTTTACGCCATCTTCATTACTGTTGCGTTCGTTTTCCCAAACGGATAGTTCTCTTTGAAGATGTTCAATGGAACTGATTCGTCTTGAAAGACATTGCCGTGTCATTACAT
>NZ_VUMS01000023.1 GCF_009696065.1 Oliverpabstia intestinalis
ATTTTAAAAAGAACTTTCGAGGAATGTGTTTCACTGTTCAGTTATCAAAGATCAGTTTTGCATTGCCGTTTGTCTCAAACAGCTTTGCTATTATATCATGTCGTTTCCTGCCTGTCAAGAACTTTTTTCAACTTTTTTGAAGTTGTTTTTGTTTCTCTCTTGCAACAACTTTGATATCTTATCACATCCAACCGGCTGTTGTCAAGAACTTTTTTTCATTTCTTTTTTATAGTTCTCTGTCAGACGCAACTCGCTTATGTTATCACGAGCCTTTTCAGATGTCAAGAACTTTTTTCATTTCTTTCCATCAACGCAGAAGGAGGGATTTGAACCCTCGCACGGCGCAAACCGTCTATACCCTTAGCAGGGGCACCTCTTCAGCCACTTGAGTACTTCTGCACGTCACTGATTACTCAGTGAGCAAAATCAATTATACTAAAACATTTTACATTTGTCAACGGTATTTTTTACATTTCTTCAAATTCTTTAATTGTTTCTTCGATTCGTTGTTTTACCATCGCCGCAATCTCCGTTGTCTTCATCCCCTGGTATTTTTCATACTGGATTGGCTCCAGAAAATGTACCTGTACCGTCAGCTTCTTAATAGAATTCGTATCAAAGGATTTGTACGAATCGATCAGAGCCACCGGCACGATGGGGCACTGGGCTTTGACTGCACTTTTAAAACTCCCGCCTTTAAAGTCCAGAAGCTGATTTCCCTTCCGGCTTCTGGTTCCCTCGGCAAAGATCAGATAGTTCCGGCCTTCTTTCACTTCTTCTGCTACCTGTTTGATCACCTGCAACCCCTGACGTAGATCATTTCGATCTAACGGAATGGCTTTCATGCAGGCAAAGACCTGTTTTAAGAACGGTACATTCTCCACTTCTTTTTTCATCACTACCGAAAACGGACGTGGGCAGACTTCGAGTATTGCCAACACATCATATAGCCCCTGATGGTTTGGAAAAAACATGAATCCATCCTGCTTCGGGATGTTTTCCACTCCATAGGCATCGATGGTGATACGACCGCCGATATTCGCCCGGCGGTCGATCATTTTTAATATCTGATATCTTTCTTCTTCGGTGTATTTTTCTACGTGGGCTGCCGTATAGCACAGTTTAAACCAGCCATACGGAACAAACCACAGATTCCGTAACACCATTAACAGAATTCGTTTCATTCTTCAGACTCCGTATCTTCCTGTTCGTTTACTTCTGTATTTTCTTCTTTTTCCCGTACTTTTGCGATACTCGCAACAGAAACTTTCTCATCCAGGTTCATCAGTTTGACACCAGATGTGATTCTTCCCAGAATTGAGATATCCGAGCAGGCAATCCGGATAATGATTCCTTCGGTGGTGATCATCATTACTTCATTGTCATCATTGACTGCCTTTACCCCTACCACATTACCGGTCTTTTCAGTAATCTTATAGCATTTCACACCTTTTCCGCCACGATTCTGTACGGAGAATTCGCTCATGGAGGTACGTTTACCCATACCTTTTTCCGATACGATCAGAAGGTAATCACCCTGGGAGCACAGCTGCATGCCGATGATTTCATCCCCGTCACTAAGGTTGATACCACGAACACCCATGGATACTCTTCCGGTGCTTCTGACATCCGTATCTTTAAAGCGGATACACTGACCGTATTTGGTTGCCAGAATGATATCTTTCTTGTTATCTGTGAATTTTACTTCGATCAGTTCATCGTCATCTTTCAGAGAGATAGCCGCAAGACCTGTCTTTCTGACATTTGCATAATCCTGGATCGGTGTTTTCTTCACGATACCGCTCTTGGTTGCCATGAACAGGTACTGACCCTGGCTGTAATCTTTCAGGGACAGAACCGCTGTGATCTTCTCGCCCGCCTGTAACTGTAACAGGTTGATGATTGCCGTACCACGGGCAGTTCTTCCTGCTTCCGGAATCTCATATGCTTTCAGGCGGTACACTTTACCCATGTTGGTAAAGAACATCAGATAATGATGGGTCGTTGTCATCAGCAGTTCATCGATATAATCGTCCTCGATAGTCTGCATACCCTTGATACCCTTGCCGCCACGGTTCTGGCTTCGGAAATTATCTACGGTCATTCGTTTGATATAGCCTAATTTTGTCATGGTAATGACGGTATTTTCATTCGGAATCATATCCTCCATGGAAATATCGAACTCGTCAAATCCGATGGCTGTCTTTCTCTCATCACCGTACTTTTCACTGATAGCAAGGATCTCCTCGCGTATCACGCGAAGCAGCAGATTTCTGTCTGCCAGGATGGCTTCCAGTCTGCGGATACGAGCCATCAGTTCTTTGTATTCTGCTTCCAATTTTTCTCTTTCCAGACCGGTCAGTGTACGAAGACGCATATCTACGATGGCCTGTGCCTGTGCATCGGAAAGTTCAAAACGTTCCATCAATCTGGCTTTTGCCACCTGAGTATTCTCAGAACCACGGATGATACGAATCACTTCATCGATATTATCCAACGCCTTTAAGAGCCCTTCCAGAATATGAGCACGTTCTCTTGCTTTGTTCAGATCGTACTGGGTTCTTCTGGTCACAACCTCTTCCTGATGAGCCAGATAATGTTTCAGTATCTCCATCAGATTCATGACCTTCGGCTGGTTGTTGACCAGTGCCAGCATGATCACACCAAAAGTATCCTGTAACTGCGTATGTTTATACAGTTTGTTTAACAGTACATTTGCATTGACATCTCTTCGCAGTTCGATGCAGATACGCATACCTTCTCTGCTGGAATGGTCATTCAAAGCGGTGATACCGTCTATTTTCTTTTCTTTTACCAGATCTGCGATTTTTTCGATCAGTCTGGCTTTGTTGACCAGATACGGAAGTTCCGTAACAATAATCTGGCTCTTTCCGTTTGGTAATGTCTCAATATTCGACACTGCGCGGACACGGATCTTGCCGCGGCCTGTCCGGTACGCTTCCTCGATACCTCTGGTTCCAAGGATCGTTGCTCCGGTTGGAAAGTCCGGTCCTTTTACAATCTTTAAGATCTCTTCGATCTCGGTATCCCGGTTTTCTTCCACGATATTATCAATGATCTTCACCACCGCAGCAATAATCTCTTTTAAGTTATGTGGCGGAATGTTGGTCGCCATACCTACCGCGATTCCGGAGGTACCGTTTACCAGAAGGTTCGGATAACGGGCCGGAAGTACCGTCGGCTCTTTTTCTGTTTCATCAAAGTTCGGAGCAAAGTCCACGGTATTTTTATTGATATCCGCAAGCATCTCCATGGAAATTTTACTCAGACGCGCCTCAGTATATCGCATGGCAGCCGCGCCGTCTCCATCCACAGAACCGAAGTTTCCATGGCCGTCAACCAGCGGATAACGGGTGGACCAGTCCTGTGCCATATTAACCAGGGCTCCATAGATAGAACTGTCACCGTGCGGATGATATTTACCCATGGTATCACCAACGATACGTGCGCATTTTCTGTGTGGTTTATCCGGACCGTTGTTCAATTCAATCATAGAGAACAGTACTCTTCGCTGTACCGGCTTTAATCCGTCTCTGACATCCGGCAGCGCACGGGATGCGATGACACTCATGGCATAATCGATATACGATTCTTCCATTGTCTTTTTCAGATCCACCTCATGAACCTTGTCAAAAATATTGTCTTCCATCTTTTTCTCCTATTCGTAACTGTTCAGTACCTTCAAGGAATATTTCTTACTGAACAGTTATCTTTTTCATCCTTTGGATTAAATATCAAGATTTTTAACTTTTAATGCATTTTCCTCTATGAACTCACGACGCGGTTCTACTTTATCTCCCATCAGAGTGGTAAAAGTAAGGTCAAGTTCCGATGAAGTCTCATCGTCCATGGTCACACGAAGAAGCACTCTTCGCTCCGGATCCATGGTGGTCTCCCACAGCTGATCCGCATCCATCTCACCCAGACCTTTGTATCGCTGGATCTTGTTGTTACCGTCTCTTCCGATCTCAGTCAGGATATTATCCAGTTCCTTATCGTCGTATGCATACCAGATTTTCTTATTTTTCTCAATTTTATACAGCGGTGGCTGCGCCAGATACACATATCCCTGTTTGATCAGTTCCGGCATAAAACGATACAGGAACGTCAACATCAGGGTAGCAATATGTGCACCGTCCACATCGGCATCGGTCATGATGATGATCTTGTGATACCGCAGTTTGGAAATATCGAAATCTTCATGGATACCGGTACCAAATGCAGTGATCATGGCTTTGATCTCCGCATTGCCGTAGATTCGATCCAGACGGGCTTTCTCCACATTCAGGATTTTTCCACGAAGCGGCAGGATCGCCTGGGTTGCACGGCTTCTCGCTGTCTTGGCAGAACCGCCGGCAGAATCCCCCTCTACGATGTAGATCTCACAGTTTTTGGGATCTTTATCCGTACAGTCTGCCAGTTTTCCCGGAAGAGACAATCCTTCCAGTGCAGATTTTCGTCTGGTCAGATCACGGGCTTTTCTCGCCGCATCTCTGGCACGTTGTGCCAGTACAGATTTGTCCACGATGGTTTTTGCCACAGACGGATTCTGCTCCAGAAAAATCTCCAGCGTTCTGCTTACCACCGCATCCACTGCACCTCTCGCCTCACTGTTACCCAGCTTCTGTTTTGTCTGTCCTTCAAACTGCGGTTCTTCAATTTTTACACTGATGATGGCGGTCAGACCCTCACGGATATCTTCCCCTGCCAGTTTTTCGTTTTCTTTTAACAGTTTGTTTTTCCTGGCATACTCATTAAAAGTCTTTGTCAATGCATTACGAAATCCAACTACATGGGTTCCGCCTTCCGGTGTGGTGATGTTATTAACAAATCCATAGGTGGTTTCATTGTAGGAATCGTTATGCTGCATCGCCACTTCCACCGCCACGCCGTCTTTGTTTCCCTCACAGTAGATAATTTCCGGATATAACGCTTCCTTACTACGATTTAAGTACGTAACGAATTCTTTGATTCCGCCCTCGTAATGAAACTCTTTGACCAGTTCCTTTTCTCCACGCTCATCAGTAAGACGGATTTTTAATCCTTTGGTCAAAAATGCCATCTCACGGAATCTCTGTTTCAGGGTATCAAAATCAAACACCGTTTCTTCAAAAATCTCTTTATCCGGCAGAAACGATACCATAGTTCCTGTTTTTTCCTGCTCACACTCTCCGATGACTTTTAATTTGTATATGGTTTTTCCCCGTTCATATCTCTGACGGTATACCTTGCCCTCATGGTAGATCGTAACTTCCAGCCACTCGGAAAGTGCATTGACTACGGATGCACCTACCCCATGAAGTCCTCCGGATACCTTGTATCCTCCACCGCCAAATTTTCCTCCTGCATGAAGGATGGTGAATACAACTTCCACGGCCGGAATCCCCGCTTTGTGATTGATTCCCACAGGGATACCCCTTCCGTTATCTATGACGGTAATGGAATTATCTTCCTGAATTTTGACATCGATTACATCACAAAATCCAGCCAGTGCCTCATCAACTGCATTATCTACAATCTCATAGACCAGATGATGAAGTCCGCGGATCGATGTACTTCCGATGTACATACCGGGTCTTTTTCTGACCGCTTCCAAACCTTCCAATATCTGGATTTGATCTGCTCCGTATTCTGTACTCATCCTTATCCTCCTAAATTTTTATTTAAAAATCAATTTTTCCTTCGGTCACCCGAAATACTCTGTCAATCGAAAAATTATTCTCGATCAGTTCATCCAGACCAGTACATGTGATCACCGTCTGGATATTGTGAATGCTCTGCAGCAGATAATTCTGCCTGCTGCTGTCAAGCTCCGACAACACATCGTCCAGAAGAAGGACCGGATGATCCTTCGTCACCTTTTCCACCAGATAGATTTCTGACATTTTTAAAGAAAGAGCTGCCGTACGCTGTTGCCCCTGAGAACCATACTTTCGAATATCGATTCCGTTGGTCTGTACACAAAAATCGTCTCTGTGAGGACCTACGGACGTCACACGGAAACGAAGATCTTTTTCTCTCGCACTCTGCAGTTTTTCTTCAAATACTTTCTCTTCCACATCCGGTTCATACAACAGCCGGATCTCTTCTTTCTTCCCGGTCAGGTTGCTGTGGATCTGCCGGATAATCTCTCCCAGTTCTTCCATAAACTGCCTTCTCAGAGAAATGATCTTCTTCCCGTAAGAAACCAGCTGCATATCCCACACATCCAACGTCTCCGTCAATCCGGGCTGAAAACCGATGTCTTTTAACAGCTTATTTCGCTGATTTAACACCTTATTATAACTCGTCAGCTCCTGTAAGTAAACTTTATTTAACTGACAAAGTTCCAAATCCATAAATCTTCTCCTCTCGGAAGGCCCGTTTTTGATGATATTCAGGTCTTCCGGAGAGAATGCCACAAGATTCACGATGCCGAAAAGTTCTGCTGCTTTCCTGATCGGAATCCCGTCGATGGCGATGCCTTTGGCTTTATTTTTTTTCAGATGCATATCGATCTTATGCGATACACCATCCTTCTTTACCATCATCCTGATATGTGACTCGTCCTGTTCAAACCGGATCATCTCTTTATCCTTACTTCCCCTGTGAGATTTTGTGGTTCCGCAAAGATAAACAGCCTCGAGCACATTTGTCTTCCCCTGAGCATTATCTCCATAAAGGATATTCGTCCCCGGGTCCAGAACAATAGACAGTTCCTCATAGTTTCGAAAATTTTTCAATTCCAACGATTCAATGTACATACTTTTTATTTTTCAATCCGCAGTTCCTGTCCGTCAAAAGAAACCACATCTCCGTCGTATAATTTTCGTCCTCGTCTTATGTCAACCTCGTTGTTTACCTTTACTAAACCATCCTGGATCACCAGTTTGGCTTCCACGCCGTCTTCCACCAGGTTCGCAGCTTTCAACGCCTGCCCGAGTTTGATATATTCGTCTCTCAGTTTAATTATTTCCATTTTTTCTCACTTTCTTACCGTGCGGTATTAAAATTCACCGGAAGAATCAGATAAATATAGGATTCTTCTTCGTTTTTGATGAAACAAGGAGCCTTTGGATTGACCAGATAAATAGAAATTTCTTCATCATCGATCACTTTCAGCGCGTCGATTAGAAACTTTGGATTGAATCCGATCATAATATCTTTTCCTTCTTTATCGATATCGATTTCTTCATTCATGGAACCCATCTGGGAATTGATGTTCAGCTGCATACCGGTATCATCGATCGTAATAATGATCGGTTTTTTGTCACCTTCTTTTACAAAAAGTGTGGCACGGTCGATACAATCGAGGAATTCCCGTTTATTAATCTTCACTTTTGTCTCATAATCGCTGGAAAGCATCTGATCGATCCGGAAATATTCTCCTTCGATTAGTCTGGAAACAACTACTGTATCATCAAATTCAAAAACAATATGATTGTCTGTAAAGAAAATCTTTACCTGATCTTCTACTTCACCCGAAAGGATCTTGCTGATTTCATTTAATGTCTTTCCAGGAACGACAACCTTTCTTGAAGGGTAATTATTTTTCAATTCAATTTTCCGAATAGCGATCCGGTGACCGTCCAGTGAAACTACTTTCAAGATATTTTCTTTCATTTCAAAGAGTTCGCCGGTCATTAGTTTGTTATTTTCATTTGCTGCAATTGAGAATATTGTCTGACGAATCACCTCTTTTAATGTAAACTGCGAGATTTCAATACCTTCGCTACGTTCAATAACTGGCAGATAAGCGAAATCATCTCCAGATTTTCCTGGAATTGTGAATTTTGCTTTTTCACAGGTAATTGTTGTATTCAGGTTAGTATCTGTTTGAATGCAGACATCACTGTCCGGAAGTTTACGGATAATATCAGAAAAAAGTTTTGCATCAAGAGCAACAATACCTTTTTCTTCAATGATACCTTTCACTTTTGTTTCAATACCCAGTTCCATATCATTAGAGGTAAAAGTGATTTCCGTTGCAGAAGCATCTATCAGAATACATTCTAGAATGGGCATGGTTGTTTTAGAAGAAACAGCCTTCAGTGAAATGTTGACGCTCTTTAATAATTCGTTTTTGGCACAGATTAATTTCATAATGTGAATAACTTCCTTCCCTGAACCCGAGGGCTCATGTATAAAAAAATAATAAGAAATTCGTAGTATTCGTAGTAGAGGCTGTGAAAATGTGTAAAAGCAGTATCAGCCCCGAAAATATAAGGAATTTTCCATTGGATAACTGTGTGCATCCTGTAGAAGATGCCTGTGTATGATTTGTGGATGCCCGAAGCCCGATTACTTTGTCCACACAACATACACAGGGAATTCACAAACAGAATGTGGATAACTCATACTTTCTAGGAAGGGCATTTAATTTCCCGGCTGAAGCTTTTTCTTCAGAATTTCAATTGCTTTTTGAGTTGTCTGTGAATTCTGTAATTCCTGTTCGATTTTGTCGCAACCGTGCATGATAGTTGTATGATCACGATTTCCCATACACTGACCGATGGATTTCAGCGGAATATTGGCCAGCTCACGGCAAAGATACATGGCAATCTGCCGAGGATAGACGACTTTACTGTTTCTTTTTGTACCAATAATATCCTCCGGTGTGATGTCATAATGTTCGGCCACAGCATTGATGATATATTCCGGAGTGATGATCTTCTTATCATTTGGAGAGATGATATCTTTCAGTACGGTTTCGGCCAGCTCCATCGTAACTTCCCGTTTTTCCAGGTTTGCATAAGCGATAATTTTATTTAAAGATCCTTCCAGTTCACGAATATTGGACTTAATGTTCTTGGCAATATATTCAATAATGGAATCATCCAGGTTGTAACCGTCCATTTCTTCTTTTTTCCGGAGAATCGCAACACGGGTCTCGTAGTCAGGAGAAGAAATATCAGCCAACAGTCCCCATTCAAAACGAGAACGGATACGATCTTCGAGAATTTCCATATCTTTTGGTGGTTTATCACTGGAGATAATGATCTGTTTTTTAGCACTGTGCAGAGCATTAAAGGTATGGAAAAATTCTTCCTGTGTAGATTCTTTTCCGATGATGAACTGGATATCATCGATCAGTAAAACATCGATGTTTCGGTACTTTTCACGGAATTTTGTCATTGCGGTATTGTTACCGTTTCGGATTGCTTCGATCAGTTCATTTGTGAATTCCTCACTGGTGGTATACAGAATCTTGGTGGAAGGATTTCTTTCTAATATAAAGTGTGCAACGGAATGCATCAGATGAGTCTTTCCAAGACCAACACCTCCATATAAAAAGAGAGGATTGTAGATTTCTCCCGGAGATTCTGCCACGGCCAGGGATGCAGCATGGGCAAATTTGTTGTTGCTTCCGACGACAAAGGTATCGAAGGTGTATTTTGGATTCAGGTTTGCTATTTCCATGCTGGTATTATAATTAGTAGAAACAGGGACGTCTTTTTCTACATTTTGTATATCTTCCGGCAGGACGAACTTAATGTCGTAGTCGGACCCGGTTAGTTCTGAAATAGCAACTTTCAGTGGGAGGGCGTACTTTTTGCTGATATAGTTAAGTCCAACCTGCTGAGAAGGAACCAGTATGGTAACCACCTGGTCATCGATACTGTGAATCGTCAGCGGTTTTAACCAGGTTTTAAAAGAGACATCTGATAATTCGTGTTCTGTCTTTACTGTTTCCAATATTTCGTCCCATTTTTCGTAAATAATGTTCATGATTTCCTCCATAAGTGCAAGGCAGCTGATAGAACGAGCTACTTTCTCTACCATATCTTATAATAAAATGTGGATTTTAGCAACGACTAAATGTGGATAAGTCGATAAAAAAACAAAGGACAAATACTTATCCCGTGGATAAATAAAAAGGCAGCGGAAGTTATGCACATAGAAAAAGACAGAAAAACAGGGAATTATGGGAATTGTCCAAAATGTATACACATCAAATACAGTAGTTATCCACAAGTTATCCACATCGGGTGGATAACTTACGTAAACCATGTGTACAGTCGGTGTAAAGATGTGTGTAACCGAATATGGGAATCAGCAGTGTTCTATCCAGGGCAGTATTATCTGCGGGAACAGCAGGAGCAGGAGATACTTATTTTAGCAATAAATTGAAAAAAATCAGGAAAAAACGGCGATTTTACTTGACGTAGCATTTATTTATGAATATAATTGAAACGATGTTTTCTGACATACATGAAAAGACGATCATAACCGAATAATGGATATTAAAGGAGGTGCCTTAGATATGAAAATGACATTTCAGCCGAAAAAGAGATCCAGAGCAAAAGTTCACGGATTCAGAGCAAGAATGAGTACAAAAGGTGGCAGAAAAGTACTGGCTGCCAGAAGATTAAAAGGAAGAAAAAGCTTATCAGCATAAGACATAAGACCGCATACATTGTGGTCTTTTCTTCTATCTAAAAGATTTAAAAAAATTTTCTTTAAAGGTAAGGAATTTCTATGAAATATAAAGATGCAGAGAGCTTAAAAAAGAACAGAGATTTTCAGCTGGTATATAAAACAGGAACATCTTATGTAAATAAATATTTAGTCATGTATGCAAGAGAGAATCAGCTGGGGAAAAACAGAATCGGAATCTCCGTCAGTAAAAAAGTGGGCAACAGTGTAGTGCGCCACCGGCTCTGCAGACTGGTAAGAGAAAGTTACCGGCTGCATGAGGATGTATTTCGTAGAGGGTTTGATATTGTTGTGGTAGCCCGCGTGAGTGCAAAAGAGAGAACGTTTCGTGAGATTGAGAGTGCATTCCTACACCTTGGCAGGTTACATCACCTTGTAGAAAAGGAAGAACATGAAAGCAATATTGATTAAAGGAATCAGATTCTACCAGAAATATATTTCCCCTTTAAAGAGTACCAAGTGTCCTTATTTTCCGTCCTGTTCGCAGTACGGACTGGAGGCAATTGAAAAATACGGAGCGTTTAAGGGCTCTCTTTTAGCGCTATGGAGGATCTTACGGTGTAATCCGTTCTCCAAAGGCGGAGTGGATCCGGTTCCGTAGATTGATGTAATGGGAATTACATTTAAGGAGGAAACATAATTGAATATCGTAATGACGAAGGTTTCGATGCCTATTATCGGATGGGTAAGTGAAATTCTGGGATGGATGATCAATGTGATATACAGCGGTCTTGAACTGATCGGGATCACAAACATCGGTTTGTCCATTATTTTATTTACACTGGTTGTATATCTTCTGATGACTCCGTTGCAGATCAAACAGCAGAAATTTTCCAAGTTAAATGCTGTTATGCAGCCTGAGATCCAGAAGATCCAGAAGAAATACAATGGTAAAAAAGACCAGGATTCTATGATGAAGCAGAATGAGGAGATCAGTGCTGTATATCAGAAATATGGTGTATCTCCAACAGGAAGCTGCGTACAGCTGTTGGTTCAGATGCCGGTTCTGCTGGCTTTGTACCAGGTAATCTATCACATTCCTGGATATATCTCCGGAGTAAGAAACGTATTTACCGGACTGACCGCAAAGATAATGTCTGTCGATGGATTTGGCAGTATCATCAGTCAGTTCTTAACCGACAACAAGATCACAATGACCGGAATCTCAGCCAATACAGAATTTACCAAGACAACAACGATTGATTTTCTGTACAAACTGTCCCCGTCACAGCTGGAAAAATTCTCACAAATCAGCGATTTCAGCGGATTTTCCGATCTGTTCGATAAAGTAGCGCAGCAGACCAGCCATATGAATACGTTCCTGAACCTGAATATCTCAGACACCCCGCTTGCCATCATCAAGAGCGGTATGGCACAGGGCGGAGCAGCAGGATACCTTCTGGTATTTTCCGCTGCCATGGTTCCGATCCTTGCATGGCTGACACAGTGGATGAACTACAAACTGATGCCACAGCCACAGCAGGCAGCGAACAGTGAACCGAGTGCAATGGAAGCTTCTATGAAGAGCATGAATACGTTCATGCCGATCATGTCTGCCGTATTCTGTTTCTCTTTCCCGGTAGGTATCGGTATTTACTGGGTAATCGGTGCTGTGATCCGTTGTATCCAGCAGCTGGTGATCAACCGTAAGATGGAGCAGATGGATATGGAAGACCTGGTTCGCCGGAATCAGGAAAAGATGAAGAAAAAGATGGAAAAAAGAGGTGTGTCTGCACAGCAGATCAACCAGCAGGCAAGAATGAATGCAAGAAACATTCAGGCACCTGATAAAACATCCGGTCTGAGTCAGGAAGAAAAAGCTGCACAGAGAAAGAAAGCAACGGAATATTATAATAACGCCAATGTAAAACCGGGCAGCCTTGCTGCCAAGGCAAACATGGTAAAACAGTTTGATGAAAAGAACACAAAGAAGAAATAGGGGGAGAAAGGGCTATGGAATTCAAAGAGATTACTGCGAAAACCGTTGATGAAGCCATCACAAAGGCTTGTCTGGAGTTTGAAACTTCCAGTGATAACTTAGAGATTCAGGTTGTCCAGGAGGGTACTTCCGGTTTCTTGGGATTTATCGGCAGCAAACCTGCCGTGATTAAAGTTCGTAAAAAGGTGCAGGAAGAAGAGTTTGACATCTTAAAAGAGCTTGCAAAAGAAGAGAAAAAGGAAAAGAAAGCCCCTGTTAAGGAAGAAAAGAAAGAACCCAAAAAAGAAATCAAAAAAGAAACGAAACCGGTAAAAGAGCAGAAAAAAGGAACTGTCACAAAAACACAGACAGAGAACAAGGAAGTAAAACCGGTGGCAAAAGAAGCGCAGCCGAAGCCGGAACCGAGAAAACCGGTTGTCCGTACCGAAGAACAGGTACAGCAGATGAAACAGGATGCAGAAAAATTTCTGACCGGCGTATTTGGTGCAATGGAACTTCCGGTGGAGATTACCATGAACTATGATAAGACCGCCGACTGCCTGGAAATTGATTTTGCCGGAGAGGATATGGGTATTCTGATCGGTAAGAGAGGACAGACACTGGATTCTCTGCAGTATCTGACCAGCCTGGTTGTCAACAAAGAGCAGCAGGACTATGTCAGGGTGAAAGTAGACACAGAAAACTACAGAAGCCGCAGAAAAGACACGCTGGAAAACCTGGCAAAGAACATTGCTTTCAAAGTGCGTAAAACAAGAAAGCCGGTAGTGTTAGAACCAATGAATCCTTATGAGAGAAGAATCATCCATTCTGCACTGCAGGGAAACAAGTACGTGGAAACATACAGTGAGGGCAATGAACCTTACCGTCATGTAGTAGTTGTTTATAAAGGTAAATAAGTTGTTGAATGGAAAAGATGTTATTTCACGGGGTGTGAGTAGCATCTTTTCCTGCTTTAAGAAGAATATAATGCTCTGAAAGGAGTAGGACAGAGATGACAGGAGATACGATTGCAGCAATTGCCACAGCGATGAGTGCTTCAGGAATCGGTATTATCCGTATCAGCGGTGACGATAGCATGGAGATCATCAGCAAAGTATACCGCTCAAAGGGCGGAAAAAAGCAGATAAAAGAAGCCGAAAGCCATACGATTCATTATGGATTTATCTATGACAACGATACAATGATCGATGAAGTCCTGGTGATGATCATGAAGGGGCCGAGAAGTTACACCGGAGAAGACACCGTGGAGATTGATTGTCATGGCGGTGTCCTGGCGATGAAAAAGGTTCTTGAAGCGGTGATACATGCAGGGGCAAGACCTGCGGAACCAGGAGAATTTACCAAGCGAGCTTTCTTAAACGGAAGGATCGACCTGTCTCAGGCGGAGGCGGTCATCGATGTGATCCAGGCGAAGAATGAGTATGCACTGAAAAGCTCGTTAAGCCAGCTGAAAGGTTCTGTCTTAACATCTATTAAAGAGATCCGAAGCAGTATCCTGTACCATATTGCATATATCGAATCCGCACTTGACGACCCGGAACATATCAGTCTGGACGGGTACAGTGAGAAACTTGCGCAGACCGTAGAAAAAGAAAAAAAGAAGATTCGTTGTCTGGCGGATTCCTTTGATGAAGGAAAGATGATCAGGGAAGGTATCCGGACGGTGATCGTAGGAAAACCAAATGCGGGAAAATCTTCTCTGTTAAATTATCTGGTGGGAGAAGAAAAAGCTATTGTAACAGATATAGCAGGGACAACGAGGGATGTTCTGGAAGAGACTATCATGCTGCAGGGAATCTCTCTTCGGATGATGGATACGGCAGGAATCCGGGCAACGGAAGATGTTGTGGAAAAGATCGGTGTGGAGAGAGCCAGGGCTTACGCAAAAGACGCGGATCTGGTATTATATGTGGTGGATTCCTCCATTCCGTTAGATGAAAATGATGAGGAAATTCTGGAGATTCTCCGGGAGAAAAAAGCAATCATTCTGTTAAATAAGAGTGATCTGACTCCGGTGGTAACGAAAGAAATGCTGGAGGCACGTACAGACATGCCGGTAATAGCAATCTCCGCAAGACAGGAACAGGGTGTGGAAATTCTGGAAGAACAGATCAAATCCATGTTCTTTGCAGGAGAATTATCCTTTAACGATGAAGTATATATTACAAATGTCCGCCATAAGACAGCGCTCGAGGAAGCATATCAGAGCCTTACAATGGTGGAAAAAAGCATTGCCATGGAGATGCCGGAAGATTTCTTTTCCATCGATCTGATGAACGCATATGAAGCGTTGGGAAGGATTGTGGGAGAGTCAGTGGGTGAGGATCTGGTCAATGAGATCTTCAGCAAGTTCTGTACCGGCAAGTAAGAGTGGTAGAAGGAGAAAGAAATGAACAAACTGGTGGAATATATAGATGTTGCAGTAATCGGAGCCGGACATGCGGGCTGCGAGGCATCACTGGCAGCAGCCAGACTGGGGCTTGAGACTATGGTATTTACCGTCAGTGTGGACAGCATCGCAATGATGCCGTGTAACCCGAATATCGGAGGAAGTTCCAAAGGACATCTGGTAAAAGAAATCGATGCACTGGGCGGAGAGATGGGAAAAGTCATTGATAAAACATTTATCCAGTCCAAGATGTTAAACAAATCCAAAGGACCGGCGGTACATTCCCTGCGTGCCCAGGCAGACAAGAAAAATTACAGCAATACCATGCGTCAGGTACTGGAGAATACACCACATCTGACGATCAAACAGGCGGAAGTGACGGAACTGATTATAGAAGATGGTACGATTAAGGGAGTAAAAACATATTCCGGCGCAACGTATTATGCAAAGGCAGTTGTTCTGTGTACCGGAACGTATCTGAAGGCGAGATGCATCTATGGAGATGTAAGTAATTATACCGGTCCGAACGGACTGCAGGCGGCCAATTACCTGACGGACTCTCTGAAAGCGAACGGTGTGGAGATGTTCCGTTTCAAGACCGGAACACCGGCACGTATCGATAAACGGTCGATCGATTTTTCGAAGATGGAAGAGCAGAAAGGGGATGAGAGAGTTGTTCCGTTTTCTTTCTCCACTGATCCGGAAAGCGTTCAGATCGATCAGGTATCCTGTTGGCTGACCTATACCAATGAGAAAACTCATGAGATCATCCGGGAAAATCTGGATCGCTCTCCGCTATATTCCGGTATGATCGAAGGAACCGGTCCACGATATTGTCCGTCCATCGAAGATAAAGTGGTCAGATTTGCAGATAAATCCAGACATCAGGTATTTATCGAACCGGAAGGGCTGAACACAAATGAAATGTATGTTGGCGGTATGTCAAGTTCTCTGCCGGAGGATGTCCAGTATGACATGTACCGCTCCGTACCGGGACTTGAACATGCGAAAATCGTGAGAAATGCTTACGCGATCGAGTATGACTGTATCAACCCGAGACAGCTGATGCCGACACTGGAATTTAAAAATATCAAAAATCTGTTCAGCGGCGGACAGTTTAACGGAAGTTCAGGCTATGAAGAGGCAGCTGCGCAGGGGCTGATCGCGGGTATCAACGCGGCATTGAAAGTCAAAGGTGAGGAACTGCTGGTACTTGATCGATCCGAAGCTTATATCGGAGTATTGATCGACGACCTGGTAACAAAAGAAAACCATGAGCCATATCGTATGATGACAAGCCGCGCCGAGTATCGTCTGCTGCTTCGCCAGGACAATGCAGATCTCAGACTCCGGGAAAAAGGCTACCGTGTCGGACTGATCAGCAAAGAACAGTATCAGGATATCCTGAAGAAAGAACAGCTGATCAAAGAAGAAATCGAACGGGTGGAACACGTAAATGTAGGAGCATCGAGACCGGTTCAGGAACTCCTTGAACAGTATGGAAGTACACCGCTGACTTCAGGATCCACTCTGGGTGAACTGATCCGCCGTCCGGAACTGAACTACGAAGTGCTGGCACCAATCGATAAAAACCGTCCGGAACTCCGCTATGACATCCGGGAACAGGTCAATATCAACATCAAGTATGATGGATATATCACCCGTCAGTTAAAACAGGTGGAACAGTTCAAAAAACTGGAAAGCAAAAAGATCCCGGAAGATATGGATTATGATCAGGTCAAGAGTCTGCGTATCGAAGCCGTACAGAAATTAAAACTGTACCGCCCGGTAAGCATCGGCCAGGCCTCCCGTATCGCAGGGGTATCTCCGGCGGATGTATCGGTGCTGCTGGTATATCTGGAAAGTCATCGCGCGTAAAATGAGATATGTGTGTGGCAGCAGAAGTTTCTGCTGCCGCCTGCCTTAGAGCGTGTCTGAAAAATCATTTCCGCAATCTGCAAGCCCCACTTTGCGGTATATTTTACCCTCATTCGGTTGCCGTAGCCCGCTACGCCGCCCTCATTCGGATAAAATCTCCCACAAACTGGGACTCGCAGCTCACGAAAAGCCTTTTTCAAACACGCTCTAACGCAGATGAAAGAAGTATGAAAAAAATGTAAGATAAGAAGTAACTATTCAGCAGGTAGTAACTGTGAATGTACTGGACTACTGGACAGTTACGATAAGAAAAGAAAGGAACAAGCATGGCTCAATACGATACCACATGGTTTGAAAAAGGACTTGCCGAGCTGGAGATCACATTAAATGAAAAACAGATCGAACAGTTTCTGACCTACTATGAACTTCTGGTGGAATGGAACAAAGTGATGAACCTGACGGCCATTACCGAATACGAAGAAGTCATCACCAAACACTTCCTGGACAGCGTAGCGTCTGTCAAAGTGTGTGATTACAGCAAACCGATGAAAATCCTGGATCTTGGAACAGGCGCCGGATTTCCCGGCATACCGTTAAAAATCGCTTTTCCGGATCAGGAGATCGTCCTTCTCGATTCCCTGAACAAGCGTGTTAAATTCCTGAACACCGTCATTGAAACCCTCGGTCTCAAAGGAATCCGCGCTATCCACGGAAGAGCCGAAGACTACGCCCGTCATGCAGACTACAGAGAACAGTTCGATCTGTGTGTATCACGCGCTGTAGCCAACCTGAGTACGCTATCCGAATACTGCCTGCCCTATGTAAAAACAGGTGGTCACTTCATACCGTACAAGTCCGGCAGAATCCAGGAGGAACTGACCGAAGCCCAAACCGCCATCAAAATCCTTGGCGGCAGCCTGGAAAAAACCGAAAAATTCCAGCTGGCAGACACCGACATGGAAAGATCCTTCGTAGTCATCCGAAAAATCCAACCAACCGGAAAAAAATTTCCAAGAAAAGCCGGCCTTCCATCAAAAGAACCGATTAAATAACAAAAGAACTCAAGAAAACCCCGTGAGAAGCCGAAAAACGGCTCGAAACGGGGTTTCTTTGCACAAGTCAACAAACATATCGGATCAGATAGTAAAAACGTCAATATAGGGAAAATACGAGAAAAGTAAAAAATAAGATCATTAGAAATTAGTGGAAGAAAACAAAACGTTATATACCATAAAATTGAAAACTGAAATAAGACATAACCCCGTGATCGGATCTGAAAATAACTATGAAACAATAAAGACGGAGAACAGATGTAAAGCGTCAGGTATGCGAAGCTGAAAACAGAGCAGAGAAAAATCACTCCCATGAGCAATCTTCTACTACGCGCATCTAAAATTCATACAAATCATATAAGATATTCTTTCGAAAATGATTTTAAAATATCAACTCTGAATGTAGGCCATAAATGTAACCCCATAACATTCCGTCTACGCCGTGCCACACATTTTAACTCGCGCATTTCCTGAGCTATTCTCCAGTCAAAAAGCCAAAAATCTCCGTCCCCAACAGCTCCCATAAATATCAGCCAATAACGTTCCCCATACACCTCCTCTCCAGCTTTGAATACCCAGCTCAGATCCCTCGTATCTTCCCCAGATGAGCCGCTTGTCGAGCACGAGTTTGAGACTACAGGCTCAAACCGAGCGCAGACCCGGCCACCTGGGGAAGATACGAGGGATCTGAGCGTCCGAGTATTCAAAGTCGCACACATTTCACAAAGAAAACACAAACATTTCGAAACTTCATCACACTTTTTATATAAAATAATACCAATAAAGGAGGTAACAAACTGTGATAGAAGTGAAGAATTTAGTAAAGAAATACGGTGATCACATCGCTGTCGATCACCTGTCATTTCACGTGGACAAAGGTCAGATCTACGGTTTCTTAGGTCCAAACGGTGCCGGAAAATCAACAACCATGAACATTATGACCGGCTATATCGCATCCACATCCGGCGAAGTCCTGATTGACGGACACAACATCCTTGAGGAGCCGGAAGCTGCGAAAAAATGCATCGGATACCTGCCGGAGCAGCCACCGCTGTACTTCGATATGACGGTAGCTGAATACCTGAAGTTCGCTGCAGAACTCAAAAAAGTTTCGAAATACGAAAGAGAAACCCAGATCGAACAGGTCATGGAACTGACAGGCATCACCGCGATGGAAAACCGTCTGATAAAAAATCTGTCAAAAGGATACAAACAGCGGGTAGGACTTGCCCAGGCGATCCTCGGCTATCCTGAAATCATCATCCTTGATGAACCAACCGTAGGACTTGATCCAAAACAGATCATTGAGATCCGTGAACTGATCAGGAAACTCAGCGAAGAACATACCATTATACTAAGTTCTCATATTCTGTCAGAAGTAAGTGCTGTGTGTGATTACATCATGATCATCAACCACGGTAAACTGGTTGCGAGCGATACCACAGAAAACCTGATGAACCATTCACTGGGAAGCAACACCCTGGAGCTTACCGTAAAAGGAGAAAAACAGGATGTTGAAAAAATGTTGCGCGACGTAGAAGAAATACAAAAATTAGAGTGGAAACCGGGAGAAAACGAAAAAACAGTAAGTATGGTGATCACAACAGAAGAAAAGACGGATATCCGTGAAAAACTGTTTTATATGATGGCAGAAGCCAAGATGCCGATCATGAATATGCAGTTTACGAAAGTATCCCTCGAAGACATCTTCCTTGAACTGACACAGAACGAAACAGCCCCTGTTCCGGATGAACAAGGCACCAAGCCGGAGTCTGCACCGAAAGATGAGACCGGTACAGATACGGAAAAAGAGAATGAAACAGAACAGGAGGCTCATGATGAAAGCAATTTATAAGAAAGAAGTAAAAAGTTATCTGACCTCTATGATCGGATATGTATTTATATTTTTCATTCTGCTTCTGGAAGGCATCTATTTTACTGCCTATAACCTGCAGAATGCCTACCCGTTATTTGGAACCACATTAAGTGCCGTTACCTTTATTTTTCTGATTCTGGTGCCGGTTCTGACGATGAAAACAATTGCAGAAGAACGGAAACAGAAGACCGATCAGCTGCTTTTGACAGCTCCGGTATCAGTCAGTGAGATTGTTCTTGGAAAGTTTCTGGCAGTAGCTACGGTTTATGCGATCCCGGTACTGATCATCTGTCTGTACCCGATGATCATGGGAAAATATGGTACCGTATCTTATGCGATGGCATATACGGCAGTGCTCGGGTTTGCCCTTCTTGGATTTGCCCAGATCGCAGTTGGAGTCTTCTGGTCCTCCGTTACAGAAAATCCGGTCATTGCAGCAGTCGTAACCTTTATCGTACTGTTTGTCTGCTATATGATCACGGGTATCGGATCTCTGATCCCGGACAGTTCCATGGCGTCTCTGGCGTGCTATATGCTTCTGGTGCTGCTGGCTGCTGTGTGGATATACCATATGATCCGGAATCTGTGGATCGCAGCAGTTATCGGTATCGCAGGAGAAGCGGCACTTGCCATCACCTATGTGGTAAAATCCACACTATTTGAGGGAAGCATTCAGAAATTCCTGGCTGTTTTCGATATTACCAGTCACTTTGATAACTTTACCAACGGTATTCTGGACCTGCAGGGAGTGGTATATTTCCTGTCTGTGATCATTATTTTCCTGGTTCTTACGGTTCAGACCATTACCAAGAGAAGATGGAATTAGGAGGCTGGAAGAATGAAAATCAATATCAAAAAGAAATTAAAATCGGCGGGAAGCACCATCAAAGGAATGGGAAGCATCGATAAAAAATCCCTGAAAAACGGTTCTTACAGTATGGGAATCACTGCTATTGTGATCGCGGTGCTGGTCGTTATCAACCTGATCGTTGGACAGATTCCGGAAAAATATACCCAGGTGGATGTAAGTACCCAGAAGCTGTATACGATCTCTGATACGACAGTGAAGTATCTGAAAGATATGAACACGGATGTTACGATCTACCATATCGTACAGTCAGGAAAAGAAGACTCGGTACTGGAAAAAATGCTGATCAGATACGAAGAGGAGTCCAAACATATCAAAGTAGAGAAAAAAGACCCGGTGTTATATCCGAACTTTACTTCACAGTATACCAGCGATGATGTGGCAGATAACAGTCTGATCGTGGTTGCAGGGGAGAAGAGTAAGGTGATCAGTTACAGCGATCTGTATGAAACAGAAATGGATTATACAACCTACCAGACCAACACTACAGGGTTTGACGGGGAAGGACAGATTGACAGTGCGATTTCTTATGTCACTTCCGAGAATCTGCCGGTAATATATACGCTGGAAGGTCATGAGGAACTGGAATTAAACAGCAGTCTGACAGACAGCCTGCAGAAAGCTAATTATGATGTACAGAGTCTGAATCTGCTGACACAGGATGCGGTTCCGGAGGACACCGGATGCCTGCTGATCGCGGCACCGCAGAAAGATCTTTCTGAAGAAGAAGCACAAAAGATCATTACCTACATGGAAGCCGGCGGAAAAGTGATGATTTTTACAGAATATACCGGAACAGATATGCCGAATCTGAAGAGTGTACTGGAAAATTACGGTGTAACCACAGGGGACGGTGTGATCATGGAGGGAGATACCGGACATTACATTATGCAGAGACCGTACTATATTGTTCCGACTATTGACAGTTCTGATATTACTTCCGACATTAAGAGTAACAACCGCTATGTGCTGGCACCGATCTCACAGCCGGTAAAAACACTGAGCGATTACCGTGATACGCTGCAGATTTCTTCTCTGTTATCAACATCTGACGAAGCGTATATAAAGACAGATGTACAGAATATGACCACATATGAGAAAGAAGACAGCGATGAAGAAGGCAGTTTCCAGGTTGGTGTTTCTGTAACCGAGCAGGTGGATGATGATAATACCACACAGCTGGTGTGTTTCGGCTGTGCCAGCCTTCTGGACGAAGCTACCGATCAGCAGGTATCCGGAGGCAATACGGATCTGGTGCTGGCAGCGCTGAGCTGGATGTGTGAAAACGATGCACCGGTCATCGATGTGACGAGCAAGAGCCTGACCATGAGTTATCTGACTGTTCCACAGTTTGATGCGGCATATTGGAGTATCATCGTGTGCGGTGTGATCCCGGTGGCATTTCTGCTGATCGGTACGGTGATCTGGTTTAAGAGGAGAAAACAGTAATGAAGAAAAAAAGGGGCTTATTTGTAATTCTTGCGGGGGTTGTTCTTCTGTGTGTCTTGATCGTGTGTTATTTTGCACTGTTAAAAGCGAACAGCAGTGAGGAAGAGACAACGGAAGAAGAGACCACGCAGGAAGAAGTGGCGGCAATCGCCAGTGATGATATCAGCACATTGACTTTTGAGGCGGGGGATCAAACAGTCACCTTCCAAAAAGCGGAAGACAGCTGGACACTGGAAGGTCAGGAGGATTTTCCGGTGGATGCTTCGAAAGTAGACAGCGTAGTATCCTGTCTGGCATCCGTCAAAGCGGATCGTACCCTGACGGATGTGGAGGATCCGGGAGAATACGGTCTGGACGTTCCGACCAATGTGATCGAGGTGGTAAAAACAGACGGAAGCAGCGAAAAGATTACAGTTGGTGACAAGAACAGTTCCACCGGTAATACGTATATCTGTCTGAATGATGATGCTTCAACCGTGTATACGACCAGTACGGATTTTGGAAGCACTTTTTCAGGCGGCCTGTACAATTATGCAGAAAGTGAGAGTTATCCAACCATCACATCTTCAACGATCAGCAAGATTGTTGTGAAAAAAGACAACAATTCGTATACGGTTACGAATAACGGAAAGTCTTCTACAGGCTGGTATGTACAGGAAGAGGATAACAAGAAACAGGAAGCGGATTCCACGCAGGTGGGAACCCTGCAAAATACCGTTGCCGGCCTTAGTTTTGCCGGATATTACAACTACAACTGTACGGACTGGGCAACATATGGCCTTGAGAAGCCGAAAATGGCCCTCACAGTCGATTATACCGAAGAAGTGGAAGCTGAATCCACAGACGACGCAGAAAGCGATTCTGATGCAAATACGGACGATACAGACGATTCAGGTGAAACTACCACAGAAACCGTGGACAGAGAACTGGTTCTGTATGTGGGAAATATTAACGAAACCGATGGAAATTATTATGTGAGACTGGGTGACTCCGGTGAACTTCACGGAATTTCTCAGGCATCCCTGGATACGCTGATGAACGGAAAAGCATTTGACTACTGGAAAACATCTATTGATTCTATGACGATCAGTGACCTGGATCATCTGGATGTGACCTATCAGGGAACCACTTATACACTGAAACGGGTTGTAACAGAAGAAAAAGTGGAGAAAGATAAGAGTGAAGACACAGACAATGATGCAGATGATGATACAGATGCGGACAGCGAGGACGTAGATGACGAAGAAGAGAAGAAGACCGTGACCACTTACTATGTGAATGATCAGGAAGCAGACAGTGATAACTTCACCGCGTTCTACCGGGCAGCAGCAGCTATGGTATGCCAGAACCGTCTGGAAGAAAATACGACAAAAGGTGATGCGGAACTTACACTTTCTTATCATGGAACGGACGGAAGTAAGATTACAATCTCCTACACGCCAAGAGATTCCAGTTTTTATGTGATGGAAGATCAGGATGGAAACTGCGGTCTGGTTAATAAAATGAATGTAAAAGATCTGATCGATACGTTCCTGACACTGACCGAAGGTGAAAAATAGTTGTAACAAAACATAAAATAAAAAAAGAAACCGGATGGTTTCTTTTTTTATTGCGTTGCATATCAATAGTTGGTCCGGTGGACCGATTTTGATTAAACTGATTTAACTGATAATACGACTCATGTTCTTTACTGCGCTTTCAATCAGTGCATTTGCGTTATTGACATAAATAACATCCTGAATATTGTTATCTTTTACAAGATCGACCAGGTTGCCACTGAAGTAACGGTAGTCGACAACGTGTACGGTCTGGTAACTGTTGACCAGGAATGGTATGAAAGCGTTACCGTAAGATTCCTTGATAACTACGCAGGATGATCCGTCGGTGATGTTCGGGTTATCGATGCGTTCGTACGGCTGATCACCGCAGATGAAGCACAGATATTTGTTGGCTTCGGAGTACTTCGTTGCATCTGAGACTACATATCCCGATACCTGTTGTCCATCTGTATTGGTGTAAGTCAGATCATTGCAAGTCGGTGTGTAGGCAACAACCGTATCCGGATTATTTTTCAGTGTTTCAGACTGATTACTGTACTGATAGAAGGAACCGACGAATCCCGGATATTCGCTCTTCGTGTAATCGGTCAGAGGAGAAGGCGTCATGCCTTTGGCTTTCATCAGCTCTTTGTAAGCATAGTAGGCACCGTCAGCGGTCCAGTGATGGTCCGTCTTAAAGTAAAGATATTCACTGTTATGGTTCTTTAAGGCATCCAGAACAGCTACCTGGTTGATGGAAGCATCCAGATGTCCGTTTACATAAGCGAATGTGTCTTCCTGGCTGTTGGAGCCGACTTTCTGCTGATTTTCCTGATCGATATTGACTGCGATACTGGTAGGAACCAGAATATCATAAATGGTTGCGATATCTTTTAACTGGGTGGCAGCAGAGTTCATCATGTTGATGTAAGCGTCTGCGCCCGCCCGGCTGAAGCCGTAAAGTTCAAAACCGCGGTTATCGGCGATATAGATGGTTCCCAGTCTTTCCGGTTCCGCATGGATGGTTCCGTCCTCTTCCTGAATATCTTCTTCAGGTGTTGGAGTGGGGGTGGTTTCCATCTCCGCATCCGCATCCGGGATCTCATCTCCCTGAGCACCGTCTCCGTAGATTTCCTGTGTGGTGATACCATAGAATTTTTTCATGCTGGCATTGGCACGCATCAGTTTCTCGCGTAACGGAAAGGTATCTGCATACCAGGTGCTGATGTCAGAGAAAAATCCGCCGTTTAACACGGTAGAAACAGTTGGTTTCGGGAATTTGGAAAGTTCACGCTTCTCCAGTTCCGATTCTTTCGGTCTAAGAGGAAGCAGAAGTCCGATAAAAGCGATCACAAAAAGGAACACGAAGAAGGTTCGGATTCCGATCTGCCAGAATCGCTTGTGGACGGCATTGTTTTTATTAATAAATTTTTCTTTTTTATTTGTATTCATGTTCAGACAGATCCTTTAAAACTGGAAGTATAAAAATGGATTGTAACTGTTTCCGACCAGCGCAAGGAGTGAAAGAATCAGCAATACAGGAGGTATTACAATCTCATATGCGTAGGTCAGATAAGGAATCCGGTAATGCACAAGGTCAAGTCGTTTGATGTAAGTGCCTATATTTTTCAGCAACGGTGTGGAAGCGATGATACAGAAAATCAGCAGATACAGATTATTCTGGAAAAGAACAGAGGTCGAAAGATCGATAAAACCGTTGTGGTTCAGACCAAACATTCCTTTCAAGATAGCTCCAAGATTGCCCAGAGATTCACAGCGGAACAGCACCCATCCGAAGTAAACCACGACCATGGCATACAGATGGCTCACAAAGCGCGGAAGGCGGGAAAACTTTTCCAGAAGGAAGGTGTTCTCCATGTAGATGAACAGGAAGAAATACAGTCCCCAGAAAATAAAGTTCCAGCTGGCTCCGTGCCAGAATCCGGTAAGTCCCCAGACAATCAACAGGTTGATGGTACGTCTGCGGGCACCTTTTCGATTACCACCGAGCGGAATATAGACATAATCACGGAAGAAGGTTCCGAGGGAAATATGCCATCTGTTCCAGAACTCTTTGATGGAACCGGAGATGTACGGGTAATTAAAGTTCTCGTCGTAGTGAAAACCGACCATAAGCCCCATACCGATTGCCATATCGGAATAGGCAGAAAAATCAAGATAAATCTGCAATGCATAGAACAACATACCAATCCACAGACCGGCTGCAGGAATCTCGGCGATGTCCTTGGCGAGTGTTGGAACCAGGGTATCTGCTACAGATGCACAGCCGTTTGCCAGAATAGCTTTTTTGGCAAGCCCAATGGTAAAACGTTTGATACCCCTGTATAATTCATCCGTTTTCACTTTACGGTTCTCAATCTCATCAGCAACCAGCTGGTAACGAACGATTGGTCCGGCGATACACTGATGAAACAGGGAAGCATACAGCAGCAGATTTACGAATTTGCGCTGCGGTGCCACTTCCTCGCGATATACGTCGATGACGTAAGAGAGCAGCTGGAAAGTGTAGAAAGAAATACCGATTGGCAGAGCAATCTGCGGAATTTCTTTTGGAAAATGGAAGATCGTGTTTGTGATGGATGAAAAGAAGGTCAGATATTTGAAAATACAAAGCAGACCTAACATAAATACACAGTCACAGATCAAAAATATTTTACTCAGTCCTTCTTCCCGGTACTGATCAATCAATAAGGCGAACAGCCAGGAGGCAAAGACCATGCTGAGCAGAAGCAGAAGATATTTCGGTCCTCCCCAGGAGTAAAACACCAGAGAAAAACCGAGGAGAACCATATTTTTCCGCTTAATACCATCAGCAAAATGATAGGCGATCAGATTTAACGCCAGAAAGAAAAAAACAAAAAATAAACTCGAAAAAACCATAAAACTCCTTTTGTATTTGCAGATGTAAGCATAATGAAATTGTGTGCAGAAAAGATTCTGCGCTGGGTTAGCGGGTAAGATTTTCAGATCGTTTAAGAAAGGCATATACATTCTTGATACCGTCTGTCGGGCACTGTTTTGCATGGAAAATCGTGTGTAAATGATATAAGTAATCAGTAAAATAGATATCAGTTGAATGTAAAAACATATGTATCTATGCCATGATGCGACGAAATTCCACATAAACCAACAAAAAAGTGCTGTACCTATTATAATATAATAACAGTGTAAGCATGTCAACAAAATAACAGGTGAAAAAGATGGGAAAACCGTTGATTTTAAAGGGATTTTGGAACGTTAGAAGATTGAAAAATATCGACAGAAAAAATTAAAAATTGGCAGGGAATGTGGTAAAAGTAAAAAAATATTATGTAAACTTTCAGAAAAATATAAAATGAAAGCAATGAAAACGACAGAAAAGCAAGAATACCTTTTCGAATATTCTTGCTTTTTCTTTAAAAATAGTATATCGTTTTCGAAATAACTGTATCATTCACGTAGGATACAGTTATTTCAAAAACGATATACTGGATATTTTAGCATTGGACGATAGAATTTATGAGGCAAAAAAGATGTTAACAGCTTCCAGTACCTGTTCGGGTGCTTCTATCTGAGGCAGGTGTTTGGTGCTTTTTATCATCTCGGATTCGATTGCGGGATTAATAGAAGTATATAAAGCAACACTTTCTCTGGCACGGGGTTCAGAATCACCCTCCAGGATATAGATACTGTTGTCAATGGTCTTCAATGCGTGACTGATATTACAGTAAATGTACTTCCCGGTAATGCTCGCGAGCAAGTACTTTCCGGCACCATTTTCCAGGTGCGAGGACTCATAATAGAGATCTTCCAGTTCTGTATCTACATGAAATGGGTTATGAAGATACTTTTCGGTAAATGCCAGATCAATATTTGGACGGGAATTCAGAATGTTATAAACCAAAGTACCAATCAGAGGAAGTTCAAGCAGAAATTTAGATGCTTTGGATTGTCTGTCAGGAATCTGATTCAACACTGCGAGATCTTCCGGGTTGATCATCATGATTCGGCGGATAATGGATGAATCATTTTTGCATGCCATGACAGCAAAAGAACCGGATAATCCACTGGTCAGTACATCCGTTGGCTGTTTGATGACAGCTTTGATAAAATCGGTGATCAACTGAACATAAAGAAAGTTTGTATAAGTGATTTTCGGACGATCAGAACATCCACAGCCCAACAGATCCATGCAGTATACTGTGTGATCTTTTGCGAGCTGCTTTTTGAGAAATTTCCATTCGACAGAGCTGCTTGCAGGGGAAAGATCATGTAAAAGTAACAGTGGAGAACCGGAACCTTCAATCGTGTAATGAATGCGTCCAAATTTCCAGTCGTAGAAATACTGAGATTTATTATGCAACGCATTGCGGATTACAGCGGAAGCGTTGATCAGTTTATTTATAGCAAAAATACCAGCACCGGTCATAGAAGTCAGAATGCTGATTGTTAGTAAGCGCTGAACATTTTTCTTCATGATAGATTACCTCCTTGTTTGAATGGCAATTGTTATATCTATTATAATTCATACGGAGAAAAGATACAAACATTTTTTAAATCTCTTAGTGGAAAAGCAGATGATTTATAACTGTTTACAGGTAATGTCGAGAGAGACCTTTTAATATAAATATGCCGTAACTGTTCAGTACCTTCACAGTTACGAGCCAAAATGCATTTAAACGATAAAATCACGCTTTGCGAGTTTTTATCGCTATCGCGGCACTCCTCAAGGTTCCGTGCAAGCACGGACTTTGACTCGTTGCTCGCGTAAATCATCTTCGGTGATGGTATTTTGGCTTGTATGCCTCGGGATTTTGACATATTCATGTCAAAACATCTCGTGGGACAGTGGTTACTGAATAGTTACAATATGTCAAAATTCAGAGATATACGATACAAAAGTCTGCTATTAAAGAGGATTGAGTTGACAACAAAATTTTATTCAGGTGGAAGCAAAAAGAGTGAATAGTAACTATGTTTCACGTGAAACATTCAAAAATAGTAGAATTTTATGAAAAGATGACAGTCTATATGTTTCACGTGAAACATTCAGGAAATAAGTCGTAGCTGTTCAACACTTTTACAGTTACGACAGCACTACTGGACATTAAATAATTAAAAAGATTCACGCATGTAATAAAACACTTCAAAAAAATACAATAATATGATGTTATGGTCAAAAAGTATTTTACCCCCCTTTGATACCGAATTATTCCGCGCTTCGCATTCTCACAATTAACAAAAACATTCACAAATTGTTCGTCCTTTTGAAAATAACTACTTACTCATACTTTTGACGAACCCTATGTTCAAAAATCTTATCACAAGTAAATCCACATCAAATCTAAGAACTTATGATCCTGGCATCATAATATTACTAAAACAGAAACAGGAAACGAATGCTTTTTGTATAAAAAAGAAAAAATGTTTCACGTGAAACGTTTTGTGTGGAATAATAGAAAATCAAGTGATATAATAGAACCAGCAATTGATGTATAAAATAAATCTTAAAACAGTTGCACGTAAATTAAAATTGTACAGAAAAATACAGATGAAAACGAACTGGAAGGAGTACAGTTATGGGAAGAGCAATAGCAATTGCAAATCAGAAGGGCGGCGTGGGAAAATCCACGACAGCGATTAATTTATCCTCCTGCCTTGGTGCCATGGGCCAGAAGGTTTTGACAATAGATCTGGATCCACAGGGAAATACAACCAGTGGTCTGGGGGTAGAGAAGGATGCGGCAGAGAATACAGTATATGAATTGTTACTTGGTGAGTGTGAAGTAGAAGAATGTCTGCAGAAATTGGAATTCGAAGGAGTGTCTTTAATTCCTTCCAATGTCAATTTAGCGGGAGCGGAGATTGAACTGATTGGTATCGAAGATAAAGAATATATATTACAGAATAAAATCAGCAAGATCCGAGATCAGTTTGATTTTATTATCATTGACTGTCCGCCATCATTGAATATGTTGACCATCAACGCAATGACAACTGCAAATACCGTTCTGGTACCGATTCAGTGTGAATATTACGCACTGGAAGGACTTTCTCAATTGATGCACACAATCGAACTGGTGCAGGAAAGACTGAATCCGGATCTGGAAATGGAAGGTGTTGTATTTACTATGTATGATGCGAGAACTAATCTTTCTTTACAGGTAGTAGAAAATGTTAAGAATAATCTGAATCAGACAATCTATAAAACTATTATTCCGAGAAATGTACGTCTGGCAGAAGCACCAAGTCATGGACTCCCGATTAATTACTATGATGCAAGATCCACAGGAGCAGAAAGTTATCAGCTGTTAGCAGAAGAAGTGATACACAGGGGGGATGAAGAATGGCAGTGAAAAAAGGTGGCCTTGGAAAAGGATTGGATTCTTTGATTCCATCCGGAGCTCCGAAAAATAAGAAAAATATAACAGAAGAAAAAAAACAACCGGTAAAAGTAGTAGAAAAAGTAGTGGAAAAGATCGTTGAGAAACCGGTTGAAATGAAGATGAAAATCACAGAAGTAGAGCCTAATAGAGAACAGCCAAGAAAAAATTTTGATGAAGATGCTCTTCTGGAACTGGCAGAATCTATCAAACAGTTTGGCGTTTTGCAACCACTGCTGGTTCAGAAAAAGGATGATTACTATGAAATTATTGCCGGGGAACGCAGATGGCGAGCTGCAAAACTGGCAGGGTTGAAAGAAGTACCTGTTATTATCAAAGATTTTTCAGATCAGGAAGTTGTAGAAATTGCACTGATTGAGAATATTCAGAGAGAGGATCTGAATGCAATTGAAGAAGCGGTTGCCTATAAACGGTTGATGGAAGAATTCCATCTGAAACAGGATGAAATTGCAGAGAGAGTATCCAAAAGCAGAACTGCGGTTACGAATGCGATGCGACTGTTGAAACTGGATGAGAGAGTGCAGGATATGCTGATTCAGGATATGATTTCTCCGGGACATGCAAGAACACTTCTGGGAATCGAAGACAAAGACCAGCAATATAATCTGGCGATGCGAATCTTTGATGAAAAACTGAGTGTCAGAGATACAGAAAAAATCGTGAAAGATCTGCAAAAACCCAAAAAAGAAGAAAAGAAAAAAGAAGCAGATCCGCAGATGGAAGTAATCTATCAGCAACTGGAAGAACGAATAAAATCGATCGTGGGAACCAAGGTGGCGATCCAGCACAAGAATAAGAATAAGGGTAAAATAGAGATTGAGTATTATTCTCAGGCTGAACTGGAACGACTGATTGATCTGTTCGAATCTATAAAGGAATCTTGAAAAACGTCCGCTAAGAAATAAGTGTAAGGAGCATAAGAAGGATACTTGTAACTGTTCAGTACCCTCACGGTTACGAGTCAAAATGCATTTCTAATCACCTTCGGTGAAGGCATTTTGACATAAAATATGCAAAAACACCTCGCGGAATGCTACCTACTGAATAGTTACGGAGAATCATTTTGGTAGTGGCAGCTGATAAATAGAAAGGGTAGATTGACACATGAATAATTTTTTTGATGCAATAGGTATTGACCTGGGAATTCTGGTAGTCATGCTTATGGTATTGGTACTGGTATTGATTGTACTGGTGTTAAATGTTTCTCTGGGACTGCACCGGCAGAGACGTCGTTACAATATGTTTATGAAAGGCGCGGATGGACAAAGCCTGGAGAGAGTATTTTCTCAAAAATTAAAAGAAGTAGACAGGCTTTCAAGAGCAAACGAACAGAGTCTTGAAGAAGTCAGGGGACTGAAGGATATGCTGTCCAGGTCTCTGACAAAATACGGGATCGTAAAATACGATGCTTTCGATGACGTAGGAGGAAAACTGAGTTTTGCAATCGCTCTTCTGGATATGAACAATACCGGATTTATCCTGAATGCAATTCACAGCAGAGATAACTGTTTCTTCTATATCAAAGAAATAGTAAAAGGAGAGTCCTACATTCTGCTCAGTTCAGAGGAAATGGATGCCTTGCGTCAGGCAGTACATTTTGGAGAGAATAAGGTTCGATAAGAGAAAAGAAAAAAGATTGCAGAAAGCAGATGGAACGAAAAAAGTTTCATCTGCTTTTTTGGTCATGGGATAACGAGGCAAAGCCTATCCTGTGAGAGAATTGTATTTATCCAAGAACCGTGTGAATCCCACTTGAAAAAAAGGCAATACTATTATAAAATAAAGAGAATGATTACTTATTATAATAAAGAACAAGAATAGTAACCTGAAAGAGGGAGGAAAATATGTTAGATATCAAGTTTGTCCGGGAAAATCCGGATGTGGTTAAAGAAAATATTCGTAAAAAATTCCAGGATCAGAAAATCCCGATGGTAGATGAAGTCATCGCTCTGGATCAGGAAAACAGAAATATTAAGCAGGAAGTAGAATCCCTGCGTGCAAATAAAAACAAAATCAGTAAACAGATCGGTGCACTGATGGCACAGGGTAAAAAAGAAGAAGCAGAAGAAGTGAAGAAAGAAGTTGCAGCTTCCGGTGCAAAAATTGATGAACTGTCTGCAAGAGAAAAAGAAGTAGAAGAAAAAATCAAAACAATCATGATGACAATCCCGAATATCATCGACCCTTCTGTCCCGGTTGGAAAAGATGACAGCGAGAACGTAGAGATCGAACGTTTCGGCGAGCCGGTTGTTCCGGATTATGAAGTTCCGTATCATGCGGAGATCATGGAATCTTTCGATGGGCTGGATCTGGACAGTGCGAGAAAAGTGGCAGGTAATGGTTTCTATTATCTGATGGGAGACATCGCAAGAATCCACTCCGCAGTTATCTCTTACGCAAGAGATTTTATGATCAACAAAGGATTTACTTACTGTGTACCGCCTTTCATGATCCGAAGCGATGTAGTTACCGGTGTTATGAGTTTTGCTGAGATGGATGCCATGATGTATAAAATCGAAGGCGAAGATCTGTATCTGATCGGAACCAGCGAACATTCCATGATTGGTAAATTCATCGATACCATTCTGCCGGAAGATACGCTGCCGAGAACTCTGACAAGCTATTCTCCTTGCTTCAGAAAAGAAAAAGGTGCACATGGTCTGGAAGAGAGAGGTGTATATCGTATCCATCAGTTTGAAAAACAGGAAATGATCGTTGTCTGCAAACCGGAGGACAGCAAGATGTGGTTTGATAAACTGTGGCAGAACACTGTTGAGCTGTTCCGTACCCTGGATATCCCGGTTCGTACTCTGGAATGCTGTTCCGGTGACCTGGCTGATCTGAAAGTAAAATCCATCGATGTAGAGGCATGGTCTCCAAGACAGAAGAAATACTTCGAAGTAGGAAGCTGCTCCAACCTGGGTGATGCACAGGCAAGAAGACTGAAAATCCGTGTAAATGGTGAAAATGGTAAGTATTTCGCACATACTTTGAATAATACTGTAGTTGCGCCGCCGAGAATGCTGATTGCCTTCCTGGAAAATAACCTGAATGCAGACGGAAGTGTAAATATCCCGAAAGCACTGCAGCCATATATGGGTGGAATCGAAAAAATCGTACCGAAACATAAATAAGAGATGGAATGCAAGTCAAAATGCCATCATCGAAGGTGATTAGAAATGCATTCTGACTCGTAACTGTGAGGATACTGAACAGTTACGATGGAATAATAAAAAGACAGCGGCTGTTACGGACACCAGATATCCGAAGAACAATGGATATCTGGTGTTGGCATGCGGAGAAAAGTTACCGGGTCATTCCTGTGATGTGGTAACAGAAAATGGATAATAAGAAAGGAGGAAGACTGTATGCACAGTTATCTTCGGGCTATAGGATTTTCAAAACTGGAGCAGAAAGATCTGGATCAGATCCTGCAAGAGGTGATTGTTTCCTGCGATGAGAAAAAGATCGCAGAGCAGGGAAAAAACGAGATTTTTGCGGAATTGTCCCGATATTTTGGTATGAATATCGGACTGCGTGTCTGTGGAACTTATGATGAGCAGGATCAGTTTCGGATGGAATATTATTTTCCGTATTTTGCCGGAAGCGGTATCACCAGTCAGGAAGATGTGATGGTAGAACAACGTTCTGAAAAAGTCTGTTTTTCCGGAGCGTGTGACGATGTGCGTGTGGGTGTGACTCTGATCTTTTATCTGGCAAATGCAGGAGAATATCTGACAGAACGTACCAAGGGGACACCGGGGGAAGGTTTCAGCAACCTGACCTTATCCGGTCTTTCTACGGAGGGCAAGATTTTGTTGCCAATTCAAAAAAATATTGCCCAGAGAGAACGGGATCAGCAGCTGACCCGGAAGAGAACACAGATGATCTACGAAGCGCGCCGGGGAAATGAAGAAGCGATGGAAAATCTGACTATGGATGATATGGATACGTATGCCATGATTTCAAGAAGAATCGCTAACGAAGATATTTTTTCTATTGTAGATACGTATTTTATGCCTTATGGTATGGAGTGCGACCGGTATAATGTAATGGGAGAGATTCTTGAATGGATGGAAACCACGAACAAACTGACCGGCGAGAAGCTGTATCAGATGACAATCAACTGCAACGACCTGATCTTCGATATCTGTATGAACCAGGAAGATCTGATGGGAATCCCGGAAGTTGGTCGAAGATTCAAGGGAATTATCTGGTTGCAGGGAAGCCTGAATTTTTAAGGTTGTCATTTCAGGCATTCTATAGTAGAATAAATATATCTGTGAAGGTAGCGAACAGTTACCGAAATAATCTGTAGATTGACAACTCGAAAAAGAGTTGATAATCTTATATATGGCCGAAGGGAAAATCCCAGAAACCCAGTAAAATCAAGGGTTTTCGGCATGTGTCGTCATAGCTCAGCTGGATAGAGCACTCGCCTCCTAAGAAGGAGCCGCGGCTGAACCCTGAGGGAAAACAGAAAAAAGAACTTGGAGTTCGAATCTATTCTGGAAGAGACAAAATTAACAACGGAGCTTTCCCCATTTTGGCGGATGTTCTACTGTTACAATTTCATAATCTGATGATCTGCAGTTGATTAAAAATCAGCTGAAAATCATATATCGGTTACCGAACCAAAAGGCTGAAAACTTAGTGTTTAAGCCAAAAATCGGTACTTGTCTTCGTAGCTCAGCTGGATAGAGCACTCGCCTCCTAAGCGAGGGGTCAGAGGTTCAAATCCTCCCGGAGACGGTATATCAAGCGGAAAATGGTTAGCAAAATTAGCAAAACCATCTTCCGCTTTTTATTATTTTCGATGAAGAAAAAGCAAGTGAGAAATGAATTTCCAGCTAATTTGAAGTGATATTCGTTAGCTGGCAGCTAATCAAAATTGCTGTTTTGCAAACGGGAAAAAATGAACTTCCTGCTAACATCGGGGTTCGTTCCTGTTGAAACCTCAGATTGGGGATGTAAAACAGGGTAAAGCGGTGTAAAATCCTTCTATAAAAGGAACTTCTGCAAACTTCTATTAGCTGAAACAATAGAATGTTTCATTAGCTGTAGCTAATGGCAAACGGGATGCTCGTTTGGATCAGATTCAAATAAAAGAATCTAATCTGAACGGGCATTTTTTGTTTGGATTACAGGAAAAGGAGGAGTTTAATGGCAGGAAAAGAAGCAGCTACTCAGTTTGATGATGAACAGATAATTGAAATTGAGATTGAAAGGCTCAGATCTTTTAAAGATCATCCATTCAAGGTTGAAGATGATAAGGATATGCATCTTCTGAAAGACAGCATAAAAAAATATGGTGTTTTAAATCCGCTGATCGTAAGGCCGGTACCAGATGGTGTATACGAAATCATTTCTGGTCACAGAAGAAAATATGCAGCACAGCAGCTTGGATATCGGAAAGTGCCTGTGATTATTCGGGTAATGAACGATGAGGAAGCCATTATAAAAATGGTGGATTCTAATCTTCAAAGGGAACGGATCAGTTACAGCGAGAAAGCTTTTGCTTACAAAATGAAGAATGATGCTATGAAAAGGACTGCAGGAAGACCGCGTAGCCAAATCGACCACAATTTAAAAGGAAAGAGAACAGTGGAAATTATCGCAGAAGAAACAGGTGAAAGTCCAAAGCAGGTGCAAAGATATATTACTCTCACGAACCTGATTCCAGAGCTTTTACAGCAGTTAGATGATGAACTGATTTCCTTCAATCCGGCAGTTGAACTGGCAGCATTAAAGGAAAAGGAACAAAAACAGCTAATCGAAGCCATGGATTATGCTCAGTCAGTGCCCTCTCTTTCTCAGGCACAGCGAATAAAAAAATTGAGCAAAGATGGAAAGCTGACTTTAGAAAAGATGCAGGAAATTCTCAGTGAAATAAAAAAAGGAGAAATAACAAGAGTCACATTTACAAATGAACAGCTTCACAGATATTTTCCCAACAACTATACACCGGAAATGATGAAGCGTGAAATCGTAGCAATCTTAAAAATATGGATGGAACAATACTGGGACAAATAAGAAACGGAGGAATGAAGAATGTGTAAAGTAATCGCTGTTACAAATCAGAAAGGCGGGGTCGGAAAGACAACGACAACAGTAAACTTAGGGATCGGCCTGGCGAAAGAAGGGAAAAAGGTGCTTTTGATTGATGCGGATCCCCAGGGAAGCCTGACAGCCAGTCTTGGGTATGTGGAACCGGATGATCTTGGTACTACCCTGGCAACAATTATGCTGGCAGTTATTAATGAGGAAGAAATAAAACCGGAGGATGGAATTCTTCATCATGAGGAAAATGTGGATCTGTTACCGGCAAATATTGAATTGTCAGCCTTGGAAGTAACGCTGGGAAATGTGATGAGCCGGGAAATGATCATGAAAGATTATATCGAAATGATGAGAGAACGATACGATTATATCCTGATCGACTGTATGCCCAGCCTTGGCATGATGACGATCAATGCACTGGTTGCTTCGGATGCAGTTCTGATTCCGGTACAGGCAGCATATTTGCCGGTGAAAGGTCTCCAGCAGCTGATCAAAACCATTTCTATGGTAAAGAAAAGACTGAACAGGAAATTGCAGATTATGGGAATTCTGCTGACGATGGTAGATTTCCGAACAAATTACGCAAAAGATATTTCAACCATGCTCCACGTTACCTACGGTTCAAAGATCACGATTTTTGAAAATGTAATACCGTTATCGGTAAAGGCGGCAGAAACAAGTGCAGAGGGAATCAGTATTTATGCTCACTGTCCTAGGAGCAAAGTGTCCAATGCATATAAGAGTCTTACACAGGAGGTTTTAGAAAATGAAAAATAGAAGCGGCGAGAAAATCAAACTGACAAGTATTGATGAACTTCTGGGAGTTGTAAATGAAGAGTCTGCAATGGAGATTGAGATTGATAAAATAAAGTCCTTTGCAGGTCATCCATTTAAAGTAATTGATGATGAGAAAATGCAGAATCTCATAGAAAGCATCAGTGAATCAGGAGTTTTGACCCCGGTTCTGATCCGTCCGGATCAAAATGATGGATATGAAATGATCTCCGGCCATCGTCGGATGCATGCGGCACAGAAGGCGGGGTTAATAACAATACCGGCAATTGTCAGAGAAATGACGGATGATGAAGCTGTGATTGCCATGGTAGATGCCAATATCCAAAGAGAGGAGTTGCTTCCGAGTGAGAAGGCATTCGCTTATAAAATGAAAATGGAAGCAATGAGACATCAAGGTGAAAGGACTGATTTAACTTTGGGACAAAATGTCCCAAAGTTTAAAAGAACAACAGAAGCAATTGCTCAAGGAACCGGAGAAAGCTATAAACAGGTTCAAAGATACATCCGCTTGACAGAACTTATCCCAGATTTACTGGAATTGGTAGACAAGAAACGTCTGAACTTTACCATTGCTGTTGATATATCATATATTCCACCGGATGTACAGAAATGGATTTATGAATATATCTGTGACAATGGATTTATCAAACCGAACCAAATTGCAGCTTTAAGAAATTATCTTGGACAAGGACCGGTTACCCAGAGTCTGATGATCAGTATTCTGAATAGCCATATTCCGGTAAAGGCTCCGGCAAGAAAGGTAACTTTGAATGAAAAGAAGCTGACGAAATATTTTCCAAAGAATTATACATCGGAAGACGTGGAGAAAGTGATTGAATCATTATTGGAGAAATGGAAACAGGAACAGGAGGTAATGTGATGGATTTTAAATATATGTATGGAAAACAGGCGGATCAGTATTCTTTTATACATATTCCAAAGATGCTAGTTACTGAAAAAATATTTACGGGAATTACCATTCATGCAAAAGTTCTCTACGGTCTTCTTTTAGACCGTATGGGAATGGCGGTGAAGAATAAATGGGTCGATGAAAGAAACCGGATGTATGTTGTTTATCCGATTCAGGAAATCCAGAAAGACATGGGAGTAACCAGAAAAAAAGCAAGGGAATGTCTGACAGAGCTTGAAAATGCCGGACTTATAGAAAAGCATTTTAGAGGCATGGGGCTGCCAAGCATTTATTACGTAAAAGACTTTGCGGTAGCGTGAGTAAGAAATGTCCATTATGGAACTACTACCGCAGGAAAGGAGAAAATATGGATCAGAAATTGACATTTCGATACTTTTACGGGAATGAAGCTGATCAGTACAGCTTCTACCGGATACCAAAACTTTTATTCAAAAATGAATATTTTAAAAATCTGAGCAGTGATGCAAAGATATTATACGGTCTGATGCTGGATAGAATGTCTTTGTCCATCAAAAATCAGTGGTTTGATGAACAGAACCGGGCATACATCTATTTTTCCATTGAAGATATCATGGAACTGCTGAACTGTGGAAGGAATAAAGCTGTAAAATCGCTGCAAGAACTGGATGATGAGAATGGAATCGGTTTGATTGAAAAGCGCAGGCAGGGATTTGGAAAAGCAAACATCATATATGTAAAAAGCTTCATGGTCTATGAGGAACAGGCGGAACAATCAGCAGAGGAAGCACAGAAGTTTACAAAACAAACCAATGTTGATACTCTGGAAGATGCAGAAGTTTATAAAACAAACTCCATGAAGTCCCAAAAACAAACTTCAAGAAGTCCTGAAAATAAACTTCAAGAAGTTTGCAATTCAAACTCTAATTATAATAATACTAGCGATATTAAAGAGAGTAAGAATAAATCTGATCAAATCATATCCGATAGACAGAGATCAGATGTTGATGTGATGAATACGGTATCCGCTTATCAGGATCTCATCAAGGAAAACATAGATTATGAGTCATTACTTATTGCGCATCAGTATGACGAAGCATTGATTCAGGGCATTTATGAGCTTATTTTGGAAACAGTTCTGTGCAGTAGCGAAAAGATTCTGATCGCAAGCAACTGGTATCCGGCAGAACTGGTACGCAGCAAGTTTTTAAAACTGAATTATTCCCACATCGAGTATGTTCTTGACTGTTTCAAGAAGAATACATCAAAGGTGAAAAATATCAAGAAATATATGCTGGCAGCATTGTTCAATGCCCCGACAACAATCGATGGGTATTATAAGACAGAAGTGAATCATGACATGCCACAGTTTGCTGTCTGACTGAGAGGAGGAGAAAGATGTTTTGTTTAAAAATCATTGGAAAAATATTATTGATTCCGGTCTGGTTTATTCTCATAATCGTGGGAATACTCGTTAAGCTGGTTGTGAATATGGTTTCAATTGCTAAATCATTTGTGGTGCTTGGACTGGTAGCTTTGGCAATAGGAACGATTATCTGTTACCAGGATTGGGCGCAGGTTGTATTTTTGTTCTGCCTGATCGTTTCAGCATTTCTGGTTTTGTATGTAAGTGTATTTATAGATGCTGCGATTGATCTGGCCCGGGAAAAATTAGTGAGAATATTGTTAGCATAGAGGAGGAGAAGAACCATGATTAAAGAAAATAATTATATCCAATTACCACCGCTTCGTAGAGATACGGATTTGAAAGTGGTTATGGCATTGTGGGAATATGTAAAGATGCCAGAAGAATCCAGGCAAAAGGTCTTAGCATTTTTAGATGAATCAGAAAAGTATAATCCAAGTGGGGAGCTTCCCCCACTTGATTATCTGCAATCACTTCCTGTTGAAGATATCAATGATTTTGATAAAGTTATGGGAAAGATTATTAATGACATTATTGTAGAAGCATGTGATCTGGCTTGTTGGGTATATGTCTGTAAGTTTATAGAAGGATTGTCATTGGAACAGATTGTGGAGCAGAATAGAAGCGCAGAACAGTTTATTGCTGCTCTATTCTCTATGTTTGATAAATACATAGATATTCCTGATAACGATAGTAATAATATCAGACCATCATGAGTAAATTGATGCAGAACTGGGAACAAATATGATATACTAATGTAGTTCCTTATTTTTTTACCTGTATACTTCGTTATACCTAAGTATTTTGCATTGGAATATACAATCTGATAAGTTTCCTTAATTATAAGTACAATAAGGGTATCATATCGGAAATGAGGTATAGAATACTTGCAAGCTGAGAACTATATTATTGCCAGGATTGAGCAGTTGTGTGAAAAAAAGAAATTTAGTAGGTACAGACTCGCTTAGAAATCTGGAATTGCCCAGTCATCTATTTCTACATTGCTAAACAGGAAGAGTGTTCCAACGATTCAGACGCTTGAGAAAATATGTGAGGGATTCGATATCACCCTTGCCCAGTTTTTTGCAGGTGATGAAGAAATTCCTGATTTAACAGCAGATCAGAAACAGCTGCTTTATGACTGGAATGCGATGGACGAACATCAAAAAGAGCTGGTAAAAGCGTATATACAGGGCATTATTAGAAAATAGGGACGTCTGTGCTGAGGGATGGCATAGTACGTCCTTATTTCAGCTTCGGGGGTTTTTATGAAAAGAAGTAATATTTTATGCTTTGTACTTATATTAGGGATTACTCTTTGTGGTTGTCAGACGCAGCCTGCAAAAACATCAACAACAAAACAACAGTTGGATCAGATGGATTATGAATCTGATGATGACTTTGAACTGTCTCTTCAATCATCAATCGGTAAAGAACAATGCTTTATTTGCGGAACACCGGCTGGTGGACTTTTGGAATATTATAGAAAATTCGATTCAATTGGGATTATCCATTGGGCCGATATGTCAGTCACTGACACCCGGATCCGAGAATATGATGATGATGGAAATGAAAAGATTGATTCTGGGCATATGAGCACAATGGTAAATTCTTTTGGAGAGGATTATGGTTCTATTATGACACACTCTCAACCGGATAGATGTATTGCGGAACCCAATATACACCTTGGAGAGAAAGATACGATAGACTGTGAAACTCTCAAAGATCAATTGTGTCAGGATTGTCTGGATAAGGTGTGTGAATTTTATGAAGATCAGGTAAACAGTGATAATGATGAATATCTGGAAAGCACAGGGTACTCACTAATTGATTTTACAACAGGAGAACTTTATACCCTATCTGATCCGTATCGGGGATATAGTATTCGGGATTATATGATCCGGTATGATTATAGAGAACAGGGAGACGGAGAAAAATATATAGATTTGCTGATCTTCTATGCTCCGATCCGGGGAGAGGAAGGTTAAGAAAAGAGGAAACTATGCAGACAAGGCAGGAGGCAATACAATATTGCCATTCATTTCAAGATGTATATGAAGATTATCCTTTTCATGATGATAACTGGTGTGTTATGCGTCATAAGGGAAATAAGAAAACATTTGCGCTTATTTATGATAAAGATGGTTATGTATGGATAAATGTAAAATGTGATCCGGAATGGAGAGAGTTCTGGAGAAATGCTTTTGAATCTGTGATCCCAGCTTATCATATGAACAAGACACACTGGAATTCTATTATCTTGGATGGCTCTGTTCCTGATAAAGATATCTGGCGGATGATCGGGGAAAGTTATGATCTGACGAAAGGAAAGAAAAAATGAGGATATTAGTAGATGCGGATTCCTGTCCTGTGGTGTCAATCGTAGAAAAAACAGCAAAGAAATATGAAATCCCTGTTGTTCTTTTATGTGATACAAACCATGTTTTATATTCAGATTACAGTGAAGTAATCACAGTGGGAGCCGGTGCTGATGCAGTAGATTTTAAACTGGTCAGTCTGTGCCAGAAAGGAGACATTGTTGTAACGCAGGATTATGGTGTCGCGGCAATGATTCTGGGTAAAGGTGCATATGGTATCCATCAGAGCGGTAAATGGTATACAGATGAAAATATAGATCAGATGCTGATGGAACGACATTTGACGAAGAAAGCCAGAAACTCAAAGAAAAAACATCATTTGAAAGGTCCGGCAAAGCGGACAGAGGCAGACGATAAAAGGTTTGAAGTGTCTTTGAATAAATTGATCGAGATGTATATTAAGGATAGGTAGTACAAAAATCAGGACGTAGGTTTTCGAGACTGTGAGAAAAAGTCTGTAAATAAGATTCTTCTATGATATGCAAGGGTGGCAAGCCTGAAAATCAGGCTTCTCACCCTTGTTTTATATATAACAGTTGTTGAATGGCATGTCAAGAGCAGGCGGTTTTCCGCCCGTCTTATTCGCCTGTTTATTCGTTACTCTGGGAGGCGTCCTTCGTACATAATACTCAGTTCACCATACACCTGTGCCCAGTTGCGGATCGTACTGGTCCATTTCTTCGTAGCTTCAAATGTGGCAAGATACAGTGCCTTTAATAGAGCTGTATCGCTTGGAAATACGCTTCTCTGGCGATTCAGTTTCCGGTAGGTAGAATTCAGGGATTCAATAGCATTTGTAGTATAAATCACCGTTCTGACCGTCGTTGAAAATTTAAAGATCGGCGAGATTGCGTCCCAGTTATCCTTCCAGCGCTTCATGGAATTCGGATATTTCGGTGTCCATTTTTCTGTTACACGCTCTAAGGCTGCCAGAGCTTTCTTTTCATCTGTGGCCTGATAAATGGTTTTCAGATCCGTAGCGAAGGCTTTTCTGTCTTTATCCGGGACATATTTCAACGTGTTTCTTACCTGGTGTACAATACAGCGCTGGTATTCCGTCTTTGGAAAAGCTGCTGTAATCGCTTCTTTGATTCCGGTTAAACCATCGGCACAGATGATTAATACATCTTTGACACCACGATTTTTCAGTTCATTCATAACGGAAAGCCAGTATTTTGCGCTTTCGTTATCGCCAACACTGATGGTTAAAACTTCTTTTTTTCCTCCGCTTCTTTCCAGATACGCCATTTCCTGTCCTCCCGTCCGTGGTTGTATGCCATTCTTACTTCCTCCAATCAGAATTGATTGAGAGGGCAGAGAAAAGCCCCCTCATCTTCCCAAAGGAAAAAACAAGGGGGCTGAACGCCTTAAATTTTAATTTTCTATTATCTTTCTTAGTTTTATTAGGATTCTGGCTTTGCGTTTGTTTACAACGCTCTGGGTTATGCCCAACCTCGCCCCGACTTCACGCTCGGAAAGTCCGTCAAAAAAGATTGCCTGTATCAGCTCCTGTTCACTATCCGACAGCAAAGGCAGGGCGGCTTTCAGCCTGTCCACCATGACCGCATTGACAACGGTTTCTGCAATGTCCACCGCTTCATCAGTGATAAAGTCCAGAGGATTCCCCTCGCTGTCCGTAAATCCGTCGAGAGATAGCAGTCTATTCTTTGTATCTAATTTTTGCAGATAACGCCACCGTTCCTTGTCACGGTAGAAGTCTGTGTATTGCTCCCTCACGACTTCAAGCAGACAGCCTTGAATGGGGATAAACAGCTTGTCCATATAGGTCTGGTCGGATTCCCTGCAACGGCAGAACTCCGTGTAGGATAATTCCACATAGCCGCCACTTTCTCTGATATATACCTTTCTTGGTGCATATTTCACCATAAATACCTCCCATCTGAATTTTTGAAATGTAAAAAATCCAGATGGAGAGGCGGAGAACGACACCGCATATCAGAAACAGCCCTACGGCACTTTCCAACAAAAATCGACAAAAGAAAAACCGCAAAGGCTTTGTGACCTTTACGGTTATGGGAAATACTAATTCTGTTGTATGGAGATTGTACTTCTACCTTCATGGTGGGAAGTACCGTTGCACTGGCAGGGATTTTTTTAACTGGCTTCCCGCCATTCCCTGATGTGCTATGTATAAATTGGTGCTAGAATATAAATAGTACAAGTCAAAATGAGAAGTTCCAAATATATATAAGCATGGTACAATAGAAACATGCTGAAGGAGGATCTCATTATGGCAAAGCAACATGACAAACAGTTTAAACTTGATGCAGTCCAGTACTACCAGGATCATAAAGAGTTAGGAGTACGTGGATGTGCAGAAAACCTCGGAATCGGATACAGCACATTAACAAAGTGGCTGAAGGATTTCCGGGAATCTGGTGATATCCCTGTTCGCGGTTCTGGCAATTATGCATCCGATGAGCAGAAAGAAATCGCCCGGCTCAAACGCGAATTGCGTGATGCCAAAGATGCACTTGATGTATTAAAAAAAGCAATCAACATTCTGGGAAAATGACAGAAGCCATTTATCTCGAAGTGTCTGAGAAGACGGAAGCTGCCAAAAAGGCTGGACGCCGGGTTTCCGTCTCCGGAATGTTGAAACTTCTAGTGTACTGACACGTTGATATTTGAATTAATGTTCTTTTCTTGATATAATTGCCATAGATGATAAAATATGTCTATGGAGGTTATTATTATGGCACGCCCTAAGAAAAATAGAGTTCAATTATCT
>NZ_VUMS01000024.1 GCF_009696065.1 Oliverpabstia intestinalis
ACAGCCTGGACCTTATATTCGTGGTCGTATTTACGTTGGGTACGTGACATTGAGAGTTCCTCCTTATTCTCTTTATTATACATGAATTCTTTGAGAATAAGGTGTCAACTTTATTTATACAACATCAATAGTTACATTTTATCACTTTTTTCCTTCTACACAGATCCAGTCCGTACCCTCTTTTACGTGGATCTGAATGTCCGTGAAACCTGCTTTTTCAAACAGTTTCCTGAATTCTTCAGCGGTCGGGGTAAATAGGTGAAAACGGCAAATATTTTCCAGTGTCTTCGGATCCAGACCATCTTTGTTATAGGTATCTGCCACCAACAGGAACGTACCACCCTCTTTCAGTACCCGCCGTACTTCTTTCAGGTTTTCCTGTGGATCCGGCCAGAAATAAAAGCTTTCTACCGTGATGATCTTGTCAAATCCATCGTCTGCAAAAGGCAGCGCTTCCACGGAGCCTTCCAGAACTTTCATCTTTCCGCTTTCCACATCCTGTCGATTCGTTTTCAGCGAGGTTTTCACAGACACCGGTGAATAATCTATGCCCGTCAGATGGCCTGTCGTTATCTTCTCACCCATCCGTTTTAACGTAGCACCACCACCGCAGCCAATGTCCAGAAGCTCCTCTTCCGGTGCAATCTGCCAGTGCTCCAGCGCCCAACATGTCACCGGTGAATGACTCTCATTCATTCGTTTCAGCATTGTCGCTCCATCCTCACCCTGTGGTTTTGCCGGATTTCCGGAAATGGTGATTTCTTCCTGCGTTCGTTCTGTTTTCTTTGCTGTATGAATATTACACATATTGCTTCTTCCCATTATACTTATCTCCTTTACAGTCATTTTCACATAATACTGCTTTTTTATTTCCGTCATTCATCACTAACTCTAGAGCGTGTTTGAAAAAGGCTTTCTGCAAGATGTGCGTCACAATTTGTGGGAGATTTTGTCCGGATGAAGGCGCCGTAGCGGGCTACGGCAACTGAATTCGAGCAAAATATGCCCAAACTGGGGCGTGCAGATTGCGGGAATGATTTTTCAAACACGCTCTAGTATAACCCACCCCACAACTCACTGCAAGTTCATGTTGCATTTTCCTTTCAAGTTATGTATACTCAATTTAAACAACAGATTTTATCCCCTGGTGAAGTAATAAGGTATGTTTTCGTCCGTGTATCAGAATATAGTCATGTACCTAATATACCGTCTTTTTACAGATACTTTTACAGATTCAGAAAGGATTTTTATGATTCAGGATATTACCCCACATCATCTTTATAATGAATTTACTCCGAGATCTCCGCAGAACGGAGATCTGATTTTTGCTTTCCGTGACCGAAAACTTTTGGCAGATCTCTCAGCAAATACCTGCCGGTTTCCACTATGGGAAAATGTTTCTTCACAGTTTCCCACCACTACTTCTCTGATCTGGCTGTTTGCTCTGGATCAAACCTCCTGTTTTCTTGTGATGGATGCGGATCTGGACTTTCCGGAAACTTATACTTTCCACTCTCTTCAGGAAATCCGCGGTCGAGAGCCCAAGCATCATATTTTTGCTGCAATGACGGCTTTTCATCTGTATGACTGGTATCGGAACAATCGTTTTTGCGGACGTTGCGGAACTCCTGTTGTTCCGGATCCTTCCCATAAAGAACGGATGCTCTCCTGCCCACAATGTGGAAATACCATTTATCCGAAAATCTGTCCGGCTATTATTGTCGGAGTAATCGACGGGGAAAGAATTCTGCTGACAAAATATGCCGGACGGAATAATCCTAATTATGCGCTGATTGCCGGTTTTACTGAAATCGGGGAGACTGCCGAGGAAACAGTAATGCGGGAGGTTTATGAAGAAGTAGGAGTAAGAGTGAAAAATCTGCGGTATTACAAAACCCAACCCTGGGGAATGGCGTCGGATCTCCTGATCGGCTATTACGCAGAGTTGGACGGTGATCCTTCCATCACTCTTGACCGCAACGAACTTTCCACCGGACTCTGGATGGACAGGAAAGATATCATCATTGAAGACGAAGACTTCAGCCTGACACGTGAAATGATCGTACGTTTTGCAAAGACCGGCCGTGCTGTACTGAATTAATATCTTGCTGTATTTACATATTTCGTAACTGTTCAGTAGCCTCACAGTTACGAGTCGAAATGCATTTCTAATCACCTTCGGTGATGGCACTTTGACTTGTATGTCTCGGGATTTTGGCAATAAACATGCCAAAACGCCTCGCGGAATGCTACCTACTGAGTAGTTGCCACATTTCTATAAAAAGGAGAACTCAGAATATGTCATCATTAACACTTTCAAAAGAGGAAGAAAAAAGACTGAAAGGGCTTGGTTTTTTGAATAATAAGGGGACAGATAATTTTTCTGCCCGTATTTTAACAGTAAATGGAAAAGTTACCGCTGCCCAGCACCGGGCGATGGCAGACGCTGCAGAAACGTTTGGAAACGGAATTCTGACTTTTACCACGAGACAGACAGTTGAAGTACAGGGTATTCCTTATGAAAAACTGGAAGAGTTTCAGGAGTTTGTCGAGAATGCCGGTATGGCTATCGGTGGTACGGGCGCTAAAGTTCGTCCCGTAGTTTCCTGTAAAGGAACCACCTGTCAGTATGGACTTCTTGATTCGTTTGCGATTTCAGAGGAGATTCATAAACGTTTTTATGAGGGGTATCATGATGTGAAGCTGCCTCATAAGTTTAAAATTGCAGTAGGCGGTTGTCCAAATAACTGTGTAAAACCGAATCTGAATGATCTGGGTATTATTGGGCAACGAATTCCTCATTTTAAAGCAGAGCTTTGTAAAGGATGTAAAAAATGTAGTGTTGAGGCAGTTTGCCCGATGGGAGCTGCCAAAGTATCGGATAAGAAATTACATATTGATGACAATGTCTGTATTCACTGTGGTCGATGTGTGGGAAACTGCAGATTCGATTCGATTACAGACGGAACGTATGGGTTTAAAATTTTTGTTGGCGGACGCTGGGGGAAGAAGATTTCTCATGGTCGTGCACTGAGTAAGGTGTTTACTACTAAGGATGAGGCAATGGATGTGATTGAGAAGGCGATTTTACTGTTCCGTGAGAGAGGACTCGCAGGAGAAAGGTTTGCGGTTATGATTGATCGGATTGGGTTTGAAACGGTTGAGGAAGCGCTTTTGAGGGATGATTCGTTATTGGAACGGAAAGAAGAAATCCTGTCCCGGGAATTATAAAATGCTATTGTCGCTACATAAATGATTTCACTGCACAGATGAACCGGATCGACGAGTGCAAAAGACAGTTCAGCTTCATTTAGAATACAGCGCTGAGCTGTCTTTTATTTTTCTTATGGTATGTCTTTCGTGGTTTCTCTTTCTATTTTCTTTTTATCTTCTATATCCCTTCTGGTGTTATGCCGTTTTTTCAGCTGCCTGTCCCGTAAGTCTTTTTTCTCACAAAGTAATAACAGATCACCTGCATGATGATAGTAATGATCCAGGAACCCGGATAGGAAATAAAAAGGATGTAGAGACTTCTGTGGGATGGGAATATTCCAAAGATCCACAGAATTCTTGTGCCTACAGTTCCTATGACGGACAGGATCATGGGGACGGTGGATGATCCCATGCCCCTCAGGGCTCCCGGAAAAAGATCCATGATTCCGCAGAGGAAGTAGGGGACGGTTGTAATAGACAGGATCTCAAGGCCTGCTTTGATAACTTCGGGATCCTCTGTGTAGATGGAGAGGATCGGGGAGCCGCCGAAATAGGCTCCGCAGCCGAGAACACCTCCTACGATCACCGAAAGAATCAGGCAATCGATCAGAACTTTGTCCATTCGTTTGTATTTTCCCACACCGTAGTTCTGACTGGTAAAACTCATGCATGCCTGTGTTACGGCATTGATGGATACGTAGAGGAATCCGAGGATATTGTTGGCTGCCGTGTACCCTGCCATAGCTACCGAACCGAAGGAATTGACTGAGGACTGCAGCAGGGCATTGGAGAAGTTAATAACCGTACTCTGGATACCCGCCGGAACACCTACCTGAAAGATCTGCATCAGATAAGCTTTTTTCATGGTTAGTTTTGAGAATCGCAACTGATAGCTTCCCTCTGACCGATACAGACACCGCAGTACCAGAATACATGAAATCAGCTGCGAAATGACCGTTGCAATGGCAACACCTTCCACCGCCATATGAAAGAAAATGACCAGAATCATATTTAACACAGCATTGATCACACCCGAAATAATCAGATAGAATAGCGGGCGCTTCGTATCTCCTACCGCCCGCAAAATGGCAGCACCATAGTTATACACCATGAAAAATGGCATACCCAGAAAATAGATCTGCATGTATAATGTTGCCTGGGCAATCACATCCTCCGGCGTTCCCATCACTTCCAGAGACCAGCGGGAAAAGATCAGTCCGATCACTGCCATTGCCACACCGCTGATCAGTGCCAGTGCAATAGACGTATGAACCGTTTCTGACATTTCTTTTGTTTTTCCTGCTCCGTAGAACCTGGCCGCCAGTACATTGGTTCCCAGAGAAATTCCGATAAACAGGTTGGTAAAAACATTGATGAGTGCTGTTGTAGATCCTACGGCCGCCAGTGACTGGCTGCCGCTGAACCTTCCCACTACCACGATATCCACAGCATTGAACATCAGCTGCAGAATACCGGAAAGCATCAGCGGCAACGCAAAAGATATCAGTTTATCCATGATCGACCCATTGCACATATCGATCTCATATTTATTATTTTTCATAGTGTGTTCTCCCCTACCTACGCCAGATGATCTGTTTCTTTTCTTTATATTCTGAACTATTTTCCCTACAAAATCAATATCTCTTTCTTTTATAATTATGCAAAATAACCACTGACTTTTTGCAAATTCGACATTTTTGAATTAAATACATCAATCCATTGAAATCGCTGTTTTTTTTCAGTATAATGACTAATGGTGATAGTGATTATACACCTATTGATAAGGAGGAATATATTATGGCAACATGGAAAAATCTGGACACCCTCTCATCTTATGATAAGCTTTCCGGACTGAAAAATCATGTGGATATTGCCACTGCAATGTCCGGAGAACAGGGTGGCGAACGTGTAAAGAACTACAGCACTCCAATGGCTGCAGGTTTACAGTACAATTACGCAGCAAAAGAAGTAGATGAAACTGTCCTGACAGCTCTGGCTGAACTGGCAGACGAAGCACAGTTAATTGATAAATTTGAGGAGCTGTACAACGGCGCTGTAATCAACACCGGCGAAAAACGTATGGTTCTGCATCACCTGGCACGTACACAGCTGGGTAATCCTGTCGTTGTTGACGGCGTTGACAAACGTGACTTCTATGTGGCACAGCAGAAAAAAGCTGCTGATTTTGCTAATAAAGTACATGCCGGTGAAATCGTAAACGAAGCCGGCGAGAAATTCACAACCGTTGTACAGATCGGTATCGGCGGAAGTGACCTGGGTCCCCGCGCTTTATATATCGCGCTGGAAAACTGGGCAAAAGCCAACAATACCTTCAAAATGGAAGCAAAATTCATCAGCAATGTAGACCCGGATGATGCAGCTGCTGTTCTGGCATCTGTAGATCTGGCACACGCACTGTTTATCGTAGTATCCAAATCAGGTACAACTCTGGAGACCCTGACCAATGAAGCATTCGTAAAGGATGCGCTGACAAAAGCAGGTCTGAATCCTTCCAAGCACATGCTGGCAGTTACCAGTGAGACTTCTCCACTGGCTAAGAGTGATGAATATCTGACTGCGATCTTCATGGATGACTATATCGGAGGACGTTACTCTTCCGTATCCGGTGTAGGTGGAGCGATCCTTTCTCTGGCTTTCGGACCGGAAGTTTTCGCAGAACTTCTGGATGGTGCAGCAGCCGAAGACAAACTGGCTACCAACCGTGATCTGTTGAAAAACCCGGATATGCTGGATGCTCTGATCGGCGTATATGAAAGAAATGTACAGGGATATCCTTCCACAGCAGTTCTGCCATACTCTCAGGCACTGAGCCGTTTCCCGGCACACCTGCAGCAGTGTGACATGGAATCCAACGGAAAATCTGTCAACCGTTTCGGTGAACCGGTAGATTATGTAACCGGACCGGTCATCTTCGGAGAACCGGGAACCAACGGACAGCACTCTTTCTACCAGTTACTGCATCAGGGAACTGACATCGTTCCACTGCAGTTCATCGGCTTCAAAAACAGCCAGCTGGGTGTAGATGTGGATATCGAAAGCAGCACCAGCCAGCAGAAGCTGTGTGCAAACGTAGCTGCCCAGATCGTGGCATTTGCCTGCGGTAAAGAAGACGAAAATCTGAACAAAAATTTCAAAGGAAAACGTCCTTCCAGCATCATTGTAGGAGACAAACTGACACCGGCATCTTTAGGTGCCCTGTTAGCTCACTTTGAAAACAAAATCATGTTCCAGGGCTTTGTATGGAATCTGAACAGCTTTGACCAGGAAGGCGTACAGCTTGGTAAAATTCTTGCAAAACGTGTTCTGGCTCATGATACCGACGGTGCACTGAAAGTCTTCAGTGATATGCTGAATATCTAAGCAAAACTGTTTGTGCAACGATATCAGATTTCCCTGTATTCACGGATTCCTGAACGTTGTCCTCTGTAAAAAGAAGCCATATCATCTTTCACAGGATGATATGGCTTCTTTTATCTCTTTACACATTTTCTGTGGCAGTTTCCTTTTTATAGAGATCATAATATTTTGAGGTTCTCTGCCGATATAACATCAGACAGCCACGAACACAAAGTTCCACCGCCATAGCGATCCACATACCGTGAAGCCCCAGACTTTTTACAAGAATCATTGCCAGACCCAGCCGGACGATCCAGATACTTCCAAGATTCATAAGGCTTGGAACAAAAGTATCACCTGCGCCACGAAGTGCTCCTGCTGCCACGATAGATGCTCCAAACAATGGTTCCGCCAGAAGTTCGATACGAAGTACCTGTGCCGCCATCGTCCGTACGGATGGATCCGGTGTCAATACCCGGAATACAATCGGACAGATCAGCATCATGATCGCTCCGGTTGCAGCCATGAAGCATGCACCCATCGCTGTACAGATATTCGCATACCTTTTTGCCTGTTTCGTCTCACCTGCACCCACGCTTCTCCCAACCAGTGTTGTTGCCGCCGACCCAATACCATATCCCGGCATATAGCACAGACTCTCCGCTGTCACTGCAAAAGAATTTGCCGCAATAGAAACAGCGCCCAATGGGGCGATGATCATTGTGGCTGCCACCATCGCACTGTTTATGGCTATTTCCTGCACTGCCACCGGCGTTCCGATCCGGAATGCTCTCTTTAATATCTCCGGATCATAGTGAAACCCTTCCGTTCTCCTGAGATGCAGTTTTTCATTGTGGATACAGCACCGCGCCGTCATGGTCAGGCTGACGCATGCACAGGCAAGCGCTGTTCCCATCCCGGCACCCATAACTCCGAATCTTGGTATCAGAAGTGCATTGAAAATCACATCCAACACACACATGATTGCATTCAGGATACTTGGTGTCACCATATCTCCGCTGCACTGCAGGAAAGACGAATTCAGGGAATTGATCTGTGAAAACGGTACCATCAGCGCATAGACCATAAAATACGCCGATGCATCTTTCCGGATCTCCGGATTACCGCCCAGCCACACCGGCAGTCTTCCGCTGATGGAAAGTCCGATCAGACACAAAATTCCTGATACCAGAAGTGCAACCAGCAGACCATGGCATACCACCTGTCTGGCTTCTTTCTCTTTTTTCCCTCCAATATAATGTGCGACCTGTACGGAAAATCCCGCTGCTATCGCATAAGTAATTCCGCCTAACAACCAGGTAGTTGTTGCTACCAGACCGATCGCAGCAGAAGCATTTGCTCCCAGTGTTCCTACCATCGCAGAATCTATATATTGCATGGCTATTGTTGTAATTTGTGTCAGAATAGCTGGCAGGCTCAAATGCCATACTTCTCCAATCTGCTGCCACAATTCCTGACTGCGTTGTTCTCTCATTTTTCTTCCTCTTATCTTCCCGTTTTTTCCCAAACATTGCCATGGTCCGAATCATCTAATTTAGTTCCATGGGCATTTTATCTATATTTTTTTTAATTTTTTCTCATTTTTGTTATACTTTCACAATTGATTATACTATCTCCCAGAGATTTTCACAATGGATATACTACAAGTTTCTGCTTCATATACAGGATAACTGTTTTCTGCAAACATTTATGTCTCCCGGTGCTATTTTTTCTCTACCATCAATACCCGATCTTTTACTGTAATACCTGGTATCTGAGGCAGGGCGGTATCTGTATGACAGGAGCGGTAAAGATCCGCAAGTCTCACCGGTGCCTGTGCCGATGAATCGGTACGATTTTCATACAACCCGGTAAGAAAATCTCCCAGTGAGATCCCCTGCTCTTCCACAGCCTGCGACAGTTCCGAAAGACTGTCTGTTGTGAAAATACAGAGACTGTTTCCTAGGCTGCTCTCCGACTCCATTCCCGTAAGCACTTCTCTTAATCTCTCCCTGTTTTCCCGGAGAGAGGTACCAAAAATTACTGCTTTTACATGTCCGATATCCAGATACTGTTCCCTGGTCGCTTCATAAGCAGTATGGATCTGCGCCCCATCCGAACCGGTAAAATACAGTTCGTTTCCCGGCTGCGTCTCTGCGCTTTGTTTCCTCTGCCCGGTGTCTTCGGCAAGAGATGCCATATGCATCCACACTGTATACCTTTGTTCTTCTTTCTGCCAGTCGATGCCGATCACCTGCGGATACGCCCGTTTTTCCGGTTCCACCGCCTGACAGGCAATAAGAAAAACAAATCCGGATACAAGCAGGCAAAACAGAAGTTTCACTCCAGTCCGGATGCTCTGCCTTTCTTTATCTTTTTCCATAAGATTTTCTCCTCGCCCATGCTGCACAGACCGTCATCATCAAACATACGGGCAGATAGACCCGGCTTAACATCTTCGGGTACTGACGACTCCAGTTCCACTGCTCCTGTGCTGTTGTTCCCAGTAAAAAACAAAGAATCGCTGACGGAAGACGGCCAATAGAAATATGAATCCTGTCTGCCACATAGCTGCTGTAAAAGAAGATACTGCCCAGCAAAAAGACCAGCGAAAACAATAGTATGCTTAAAAAAATCAAATCTACCCGTCTTAAAAAGCCACCGGGGAGCTCCACGCCCGCCATCACTTCCAGAATCGGACAGGTATTCATAGTTGTTGCATCTGTTCCAAAATTGACAGTGAGAAGCACCGCTCCCGTCAGAAACCAGAGGGATAACTGACCAATGGCCGGCGCAAGTCCTTCTTTTTTTCTTTTTTCTTTGCTGTCACGAACCTGTACCGTCAGCCAGGTCATCAGACCGATGCCAGATCCGTATGCCACATATTTTCCGATGCTTTTCACACTCCGTTTCCAGTCAAACCCTGTTGTTTCCAGATGTTGATCGCCCCACACCATCTCCAGAGAGGGACTGTTTTGAACTGCAGCCAGCAACAGCAAGATCCCTCCCAGCCATGCTGCAACCCCCCATGAGATTTGCGCCAGCCGCCCCCGTGCCTGTACATGATGGGATCCTCCCAGTGCCGCAAGAACAAAAATAAGGGAAAGTAATGTCTCAGGCACTCCGGAAACCAGATATTCTCCTGCCAGATGCCCGACTTTTCCCACCAGCCATCCACCGGTAAGCACCAGATAGCTCTCCCAGATTCCAGCTATCAGCCAGGCGGGAACTTTTCCCAGATACCTGATCGGATCCCGGAATACTGTCATCTGCCTTCGAAGGATTCCGCTCCACAGGACGAGAAGTATGCCGCCGATCAGGATTCCGACTGCTCCTTCTCTTCCGGTAAATTCCGGAATTCCCCATATCAATCCCATGCCCAGTGCCGCAAGCAAGCACTGACAGTGCATCTGCGACCATGAGATTCTATTATTCTCTGCAAACATTGCCTCCGTCACTCCTCATTTTTCTATTTTTCCCTTAAGCGAACTCTCTGGGATCTTCGCGTATAGATCGGACGATACCGCATTTTCCTCATCGGTGCCCGCACCAGAAGATCTCGTTCGTCCTGATATCCGGCAATATCTTTTCCGATAAATGGCATCAGATATGGAATCTTAAAACTGGTCAGCCGGGCCAGATGTCCCAGAAGCAGATACAGCCCCAGTACGATTCCATACATGCCCAACAGTCCTCCAAGCAGAATAAAACCATATTTGATCAGCCGGAATGCCGAAGTACATTCTTCATTCGGTATAGCAAAAGAACTCAATGCACTTAACGCCACGATCACCACCGCCATCGGACTCACCAGATTGGCACTCACCGCCGCATCACCGATGATCAGCCCTCCTACAATACCAATCGTTCCACTTAAAGCTCCAGGCATCCGAATCCCCGCCTCACGGATCAGTTCAAATGCCAGTTCCATAAACAATACTTCCAGAAGACTTGGAAATGGAACCCCCTGCCGGGACTCTGCAAAGGACAGAATCAGATTGGTCGGCAGGATCATCGTATGGAACCCAATCACTGCCAGATATGTTCCGGATAACAAAAAAGAAAAGATCATCGCCGCATATCGGATTACCCGTTCAAAAGAGGCAATCTCAAACCGGTTATAACGATCCTCCGTCACATTCATAAAATCCTGAAATACACTGGGGAGCAACAATGCTACCGGTGAATTGTCACACAACAGAACAACTCTTCCATCCAGTACTTCCATCGCAGCAAGATCCGGTCGTTCGGTAGTCTGAAACTGTGGAAACGGTGACACCCAGTCCTCCTCTGTCAGCTGCTCAATGATTCCACTGTCAAGAACCCCATCAATTACAAATTGATCAATGCCCCGCCGGATCTGTTCCAGCACTTCCGGATATACCAGCTCTTTCATATATACCAGTACCAGCCTTGTATTTGACCGGACACCTGCGGTCAGCTCTTCTACTTTCATATCTGTACTCCGGATTCTTTTTCGGATCAGTGCTGTATTGGTTTTTACCGACTCGGTAAATCCTTCGTTTGATCCCCTCAGCACCTTTTCTGTATCTGTATTATCTACAGAGCGTGCGGGATATCCCTTACTTCCGATTTTCAGCCCTTTATCATATCCCTCTACCAGAAGAAGCAGATTCCCTGCCAGCATTGCATTCATCCCTTCTTCCCGGGTCTGCAGTGGCTGTGCTTCCGAAAGCCCCAGGCTGTTTGCTTCCACTGCCTGATACACTTCTTTCGGATCTTTCCCCGCCATGTCGATAAACATCCGTCCAAGCACCGATTCTTCCAGGATCAGATTCGGTACGGTATTTTCCACATAGATGGCAAGCGCAGAGACGCTGCCGTCTTTCCCGAGTCTCATGGGCTGGAGTTTAATATCCGAACACCCTTCGCAGCGGCTTCGAAACCAGACCTCGTTTTCTTCCAGATTTTTTGTTACCGGTGTTCCATCTGTCATCCTTTTCCTTCCTTTCTTTCACTCTCCTTATTCTCCCCGGTTCTTCCGGTTCTATACCCGTAAAACCCGAACATGTAAAATAAGCAAAAAAAAACAGAAAAACAGGAAGACTCTAATGATCTTCCCATCTTTCTGCTTCTCTGTTTCCTTATTTTACTTTTCCTGGTAACTGTTAAGTACCTTCACAGTTACCAGCCAAAATGCATAAAAAATCACCTTCGGTGATGGCATTTTGGCTTGTATGTCTCGGGATTTTGACATATTCATGTCAAAACACCTCGCGGGACAGTGGCTACTGAATAGTTACTTTTCCTGTTCTTCTTTATTCATCTGCTCCAGGCTTCGCAGAATCGCATTCTGCTGATTGACAATATGAATGCAGATATCTTTCACTGCCTGCTGCTGATTTCTGGCTTTGAGTGCCCTGTATACAGCATAGTGTTCTTCCACCAGGGTCTTACGGCTCTCCACATCTTTCAGATATTCCACACGATAGCGATACATCTGTTCCCGGATATTGCTGATGATCTGTACCAGTCGCTTGTTATGGGTACTTCCATAGATCACTTCATGTACCTTTACATCCGCTGCCGCAAGCACCCCAAGATTGTCTTCTTTCATTGCTTCCTCGAATTCCTTCACAGCCTGTTCCAGTTCTTCCAGTTCTTCTTCTGTGATCCTCTGGCACGCGATCCGTACCGCCAGTTCTTCCAGCCCCAGACGGACTTCCAGCACATCTTTCAGATCCTTCTCGGAAATCTCAGCCACCTGTGCACCTTTTCTGGGAATCATGATCACCAGACCTTCCTGTTCCAGCATTCGGATAGCCTCCCGTACAGGCGTACGGCTGACCCCCAGTCGCTGAGAAAGTGCGATTTCCATCAGACGTTCTCCGGGCTTCAGTTCGCCTCGGAGAATTGCCTGACGAAGCGTATTAAAAACCACATCCCGCAGTGGCAGATATTCATTCATCTCCAGGTGCAAATCACTCGCCATCGATTGTTTTTCCTCCATAGTTGTTAAATGGTACCGTCAGAAATACCTGCTGGCATGATCCGCTCTCCCACAGCTTCTGACACGCCTCCTGTGCTTTTTCTTCATTGTCAAAAATTCCAAATACCGTAGGACCGCTTCCGCTCATCATCGCATTCACCGCTCCCAAGGTCTTCATCTGTTCCTTGATTCTTTCCACTTCCGGGTAGGCGGGAATCGTCACATCCTGCAAGACATTTCCCATCCGTTCCGTAATGCCATACAGATTTCCGTCTTCCAGTGCCTTTTTCATCCCGTCGATATCCGGATGTACCGTATCCGTATTCAGATCAAGTGTTGTATATACATATTTTGTAGATACACTGATCCCTGGTTTTCCGATCAGTATCCAGCAATCCGGCATCGGCGGAAGTACCGTCAGTTTTTCTCCAATTCCCTCTGCCAGTGCAGTTCCTCGAAGCACACAGTACGGAACATCCGCACCGATCTGCACACCAAGTTCCATCAGTTTTTCTTTGGATAGTCCACAGTGAAACAGGCGATTCATGCCTACCAGCGTCGCTGCCGCATCAGAACTTCCCCCTGCCATACCTGCTGCCACCGGAATCACTTTATGCAGATGGATACTTACACCTTCTATGATTCCACAGGTATCCATCATCAGTTTCGCCGCCCGCCATACCAGGTTATTTTCATCCACCGGGATATATTTTTTATTGGTTGTCAGATGAATCCCCGGCTCCACACTCTTTCGCATATCCAGCTGATCATACATACGGATTGTCTGCATGATCATGCGGACCTCATGGTATCCGTCTTCCCGTTTTCCTAACACATCCAACCCAAGGTTGATCTTCGCAAAAGCCTGTAAATGCATCCTTTCTGCTCCTTTTCTTCTGCACCTGTCTTTTTCTTTCTGTTTTCCGATGTTATTCCGTAACATCAGATAAGCAGATCACAAGTCGTGCAACTATGTACTTTGTATACAATATTCATGTAAAAATATATTACACTGTTTTCTTCAAAAATTCAAGCAGCACTTTTGGAGTTTTTTTCTCAGTTACACCCGCTGTTTTTCACCACCAGAAGTGTCTGGCGCGGTTTGACTTCCCCTTCTCCAAGATCATTCAATTTCCGGATAGCCTCCATTGTAGTATAAAACATTTTTGCAATATCCCACAGAGTATCCCTGGGCTGTACCACATAGCATACGATTCCAGGCAGTTCTTCCAGTTTTTTCTGATCCGGCTCCCGCGTCTGGATCTCCTGTATGAGGTCTTCCTCCCACTGCATTACCAGCAAGGCATTCAGATTCAGTACCACCTTCACCTCAATCTCACTGCTGTCTAACATCATCATCGACAGCTGTTCCAAATCAGCCTGCAGCTGATAACCATATTGTCCATTGACCTCTTCTCCCTCGATCATCTGAGAGAAAGGTATCACAGTTTCCATCGAATAAAACGGCATCTCATCGTCACTGATACTGTAAAGAATCCTTACCTGTACAATTCCTTCCACCTGAATCCCATGCTCTGCCCGGTGCACACTATCCACCTTCACGCTGCCCTCTCCATGACAGATCTGAAGAATCTTTCCCTGGGCTTCTTCCACAGATATCCGGTCACTGACACGACATTTGGCAGCATTTCTTACTACCAGCTGTTCCAGCATCTGCGTTTCGCACCGCGGAATACATTCCAGTTTCGGCGTATAGATATCCAGAAGTATCGTTTCTGTTTCTTCCTGATAAAGCCTGATATCCAGTTCCAACACCACATCCACAAGAAATACCCGTTCCTCTCCGTCCGCATCCGGTTTGATCTCCAGACTGGACTGCAACATCGTGGTATCAATATATGGAATCATATCTATCGTACATCCTGTACAGGAAAGCTCACCGGAAAATGTCATAGTCTGTTCCAGCCACTGCAGCGGATTGGCCTCATCATCGGACACATACAGCACAAATACTGACAATTCCCCCCTCGCTGTCACCTTTCCTTCCTGGGCCCGCATCTCAAGCCCCCGTACCTGAATATCCTTCCACAGAATCTGGTGAATATTCGGCTTGTTCGAAGCAATCGTAATTTCCTCTTTCTTTCGCAGGGTGTCTTTTTTATGTACACCAAGTGTCAGAACCCTGATCGTCTTTTTCTTTGCGGAAATCTCTTCTTCTCCTTTCAGTTCCACCGGTATCGATATCTGCTTTTCCTCATCCACAACTGCCAGGAATTCCACGATTGCCTTCACATTCAGCTTTCTGGAATTAATCAGATGAATCGTCAGATCTTCAATCTCCCACTTTAAGCAAACTTTGTCCCCGCTTTGTACCTTATCCAGATGCAATGTTTCTTCGATCGGAAGCTTTCCTTCCAGACTGGAAACTGTTTTTCCCGGATTGTCTGCCACATACAAAAGCCGGAAAATCAACTGTCCCTGAATCACAGCTTTTCCTTCGCTCACCTGGACCTGTTCAATCTCCACCTCGCCTTTCTTCTGGATGATCTGACCGATATCCGCTTTTTGATCCGGTACATTATAATCCTCATCAAAAGTAATCTGATTCTGAGCTTCGCTTTTCTTTTGCATCATATGCAAATTTTTTTTTCGCAGTTCCATATACTCCCTCCTAATCAAACACTACTTTTTTGTGACGGTTTTCCACTTTGATCACAAGATACGGACAAGATATCCCCTCCGTTCCTCCATCTTTCCCCTTCGGACCGATCAGTTTTGTCTTTACATGAAGTTCCGTATCATTTTCGCTGACTTTTTCCACACGGATACTGTACCCTCCACTGCTCTGAATCCCATACCCCTGTAACAGATACAGCATATCCTCTTCCTGATAGGTCATCTGAAATTCTTCCTGCTTTTTTACATCCACTACTTTCCGGATCTCGTCAGGTATCTGGTCTTCCCCCAACACCGTATATTCTACTCCATGTTCTTTTTCCTTCTTCTGCCGCATCCTTCCACATCCCCAGATACTTCCTGCCAGCACAACAATCAGAAGCAACAATACCATACTCCTGTTCATCCGCATCCCCCCACGATTGATCCTTATTATTTTATGTGGATTTTTTCCATAAATTCCTATATAATAAGTGTACTGCAGTGATGTTTCGTATCTTCATACGCGAAACATCCATCTGAGAATTCATGTATATGGAGGCACATATGATAAGATTTCTTTTAGTATGCATTACTGTTATCGGGTTTCTGATCCTCTCAATTCCTATCCTTATTGTTGAATGGATCATCGGTAAATTCAACCCCTACAAAAAGGATATCAGCTCTCTGCATCTGATCCAGTCAGTTTTCCGTTTTATCCTGTGGCTGACCGGTGTAGAAGTTACTGTTATTGGCGAAGAACTGGTTCCGACGGATGCAGCCGTTCTGTATATAGGCAACCACCGAAGTTTTTTTGATATTCTTCTCACCTACACCCGCTGCCCGCGACTGACCGGCTATATTGCCAAAGCTGAGATGGAGAAGATACCTCTGCTTTCAAACTGGATGCATTATCTCCACTGTCTCTTCCTTGACCGGAAAGATATAAAAAAAGGACTGAAAACCATCCTGTCTGGGATCGAGCTGATCAAGTCCGGTATCTCTGTCTGCATCTTCCCGGAAGGCACCAGAAACAGGAATGAAAGCGATCTGGAACTTCTGGAATTCCATGAAGGAAGCTTTCGTCTGGCAACTAAAACTGACTGTCTGATTGTCCCGATTGCTATGAACAACACCGTATCGATCTTTGAAAAACAATTTCCGAAGATTCGAAAAAACCATGTAGTTCTGGAATACTGCAAACCATTCCGTCCATCTGAACTTTCCAAAGAGGACCAAAAACATATCGGTGAGTATACGAGAACACTGATTCTCGAAACACTGAAAAAGAACGAGCCACTGGTTTAATACCGGTGACCCGTTCTTTTTTGTTGCATACTATATTTTATTTTTGTAATGCTTCCACTATTTTTCCAAAATTCATAAAATGAGATGCTTTCACAAGAATCGTATCTCCCTGTTTCACCTGTTCTCCCAGATGCATCAGAAGTTCTTCCAGTGTATCGAAGGATACGGCTTCCAGCTGTTTTTCCGCCTGTATGCTGCTTTCCTTTGCCGCTTCGGCAATTTCTTTTGCCAGGGTTCCCACACAGATCAGAAGATCAATGCCACAATTTCCCGCGAAAGTTCCGACTTCCCTGTGCAGCTCTTTTTCATTCTCTCCCAGTTCTCCCATGTCTCCCAGAATGGCCACTTTTCTTCCCATCGCATCTTTCAGGATACCAAGAGAAGCCTTCATGGACATCGGGTTTGCGTTGTAACAGTCATCCACGATCGTGTACTTTTCGTTCTCAATAATATGGAACCGACCACTTAATGACTGCAGACTTTCAATTCCTTTCTGAATCTCAGAAAGTTCCATACCGTATGCCAGTCCGACCGCTGTTCCCGCAAGTGCATTGTAAACCATATGATGTCCCGGAATCGGTACAACCACAGAAAATGTTCCCTTCGGCGTATGAATCCGACAGGCAATCCCCTTCAGTCCTTTGCTCTCGATCTCGTCAGCATATATCGGAAATCCCTCATTCAGTCCGAAATATATCGGTCTCCTTCCCTGTACTTCTTTTACAGTGACCAGTTTATCGTCATCTCCGTTTAAGATCACTGTAGCATCCGGTTTCAGATGGTCAAATACCTCTGTCTTAGCTTTCAGTACACCATCACGATCTCCCAGATTTTCCAGATGACAGGTACCAATGTTGGTGATCACACAGGTATTTGGCTGTGCAATAGACGCCAGACGATGCATCTCACCAAAATCGCTGATTCCCATCTCCAGAACTGCAATTTCATCTTCCTCGCGAAGTCGGAACACCGTCAGTGGAAGTCCCAGTTCGTTATTAAAATTACCCAGAGTTTTCAGTACCTGAAATTTCTGTTCCAGTACTGCTGCAATCATCTCTTTCGTGCTGGTCTTTCCCACACTTCCGGTGATACCTACAACCGGAATCTGCAACTGTTCCAGATAATATGCTGCCAGATCTTTTACTGCCTGCAACGAAGACTCAACCTGAATATAAGGGAAATCCACTTCTCCTAACGGGCGTTCGCTCAGAGTAGCCAACGCCCCCTGTTTCATTACCTGATCAATAAATTTATGACCATCTGCCCTTGCACCCACAATCGGAACAAACAGGCAACCCCTTTCTACTTTCCGACTGTCTGTTGTTACTGCTTCAATGCACTGACTCTTTTTTTCTTCCGAGCCGTAATAGGTACCGTGGCAGGCAGCCGCGATATGTCCCAGTGTAAGATTCTTCATCATTACAATTTCCTCTTTTTCCGTAACTGTTTCATGTCCTTACAGTTACTTTTCTTTTTGCAAACCATCATTTACTTCTGATATTTTCTCATAGAAATTTCAATCAGCTTTTCACACAGCTGAGCATAATCAATGCCCAGAACTGCCGCCTCCTGCGGAAGCAGACTGGTCGGAGTCATACCCGGAAGTGTATTTGCTTCGAGGCAGTACATGGAACCATCCTCTTTCATCAGGAAATCCAGTCTTGCATATCCCTCAACTGCCAGTGCCTTGCATCCTGCTTCTGCATATGTCTGCATCTGCCTGGTCTGCTCCTCGGTCAGAACTGCAGGACAGGTGTCGATGGTCGCGCCTGCGGAATATTTATTCTTATAATCGTAAAATCCTTCTACCGGGGCGATCTCGATGATCGGATAGGCTTTACCGTCTACCACACCAACAGAAAATTCTCTTCCCTCGATATACTCCTCTACTACCACTTCATCCTCGTAGGAAAATGCACCTTTCAGTGCCTCTTCGTATTCTTCCGGTGTCTTTGTGATATACACTCCAACGCTTGAGCCTCCACAGCAGGTCTTAACCACAACCGGAAGTTCCATATTATAGTCAGCCAGATTCATGCTGTCTTTCCCCTTTTTCAGTTCCACACCGCGTGGTGTCGGAACACCGGAAGTCCGAAAGATTTTTTTTGTGATTCCTTTGTCCATCGCCATCGCACTGCTCAGATAACCGGTTCCGGTATACGGGATACCGCACAGATCGAAGTAGGCCTGTACTCTTCCATCTTCACCGTTCGCTCCGTGAAGTGCCATAAAGACCACATCCGCTGCCTTACACAGCTCAATCACACCCGGACCGAAGAATTCTCTTCCGCTTGCCACCGCATCTTTTACCTGTGCATTAAAACTGCTGATATATGCAGCTTCTACATCTACATCATAATCTCCGTCAAAAGCAGTGGCAGGATCTGCACCTTCCTTGCCGAAAAATACATCCACAAGAATCGCCTGATGTCCCCTGGAACGAAGTGCCTTACACACTTCTGTTCCCGATACAATAGAAACCTCACGTTCCGTGCTGGTTCCAGCTGCCAATACTACAATTTTCATTTTTCTTCTCCTACTCTTTCTTTCCAAAATTATTTTCGCAGTTTCTGTTTCAGCCACTGCTTTCTTCTTTTTAATGCACGATTACCGGTGTTCCAATCTCTACCGTATTAAAGATTTTCTCCGCGTTTGCTGTAGGTGTGTTCACACATCCGTGGGAACCGCTGGTTTTGTAGATCTCACCACCGTATTCGGAACGCCAGGTATCCGCATCATGAATTCCCACATTACCATTAAACGGCATCCAGTAGGTCACAGGCTGTGTATAACCTTCGCCTTTTAAGACTGCATCATGTTTTTTCGCATCAATTGCCCAGACACTTCCTGACGGTGTATCATATCCTTTTGACACATTACCCGTTACTACGGGCGTATCCACCACGACCGCACCATCCTTGTAACACCACATTTCCTGATCCTGGATACTGATCTCTACGTAGGTGCCACCGATATCGTTGGTATCCCGGCTCTTTCCTTCATACAGATAAACCGGCTCTACCGTTCCGGTTTTTCCTTCTTTTATGTATTCCACAAGGGCTGCGGTGGTTTCTTTTTTCTTGATGACCCATCCATAATCGCCGCCCTTCAAAGTGATCTTCTTTCCTGCATGTGTGGTAAATTCATGGGTCAGACCAAATGTATCATATTTATAAGCAAGCTGCTGTACATAATCAGCCGCTTTGCTTTCATCCACCGTCCAGTTTCCATCACTGTCCCGGATCAACCAGTCTTTTACTACGGAACCATCTACCGTCTCACTCCGATCTCCGAAGTCATACGTAATATCGACTTTCAAAAGCTGATTTTTCGCATCCCTCTCGGAAATCAGATCAGGATCATCCTTCCATACCGATGGTTTTTCATAGCAGCCAAGTTCTTCCAAATTAATTTCTGTCTTTCCGCTTTCGATTGCATCCTTTACTGCCTTTTCCACCTTTGTGCGATCCAGTGTATTTCCTTCTTCCTCCGGAACGATCACATACTCGCCATTTTGCTCCTTCAAACAGGCATCCTTGGGTGCGACCACATTTTCTTCCTGAAAACAGCTCATATCATCCAGAGCTTCCTTCAGTTTTTTCTCATCATAGGTGGTCGTTACTGCCAGTTCGTATGTCTTTTTTGATGAGAATGCTGTGATCCATTTCCACTGTTCCTGTTCTTTTAACAGTTCATCTACTTTATTATCATCCACGTAAGTAAGATCGATCTGGGTTGCCTGAATTGTCTCTGTCTTTCCATCCAGTTCCGCGATCCGCAGTTTATACTGCCCAAGCTGTTTCTGAATCTTCTTTTTCACCTGCGTGGCTGTCTTGCTGCTGCAGTCGATACCACTGATCGTAGTTCCTTTCAGAAAATGGCTGGAGAAATAATAGGACACCCCCATATATCCAAGAGCCATAATCGCTACATAGGCAACCAGTACGCCAAGAACCAGTTTCTTCGCATTCTTTTTTTTCTTTTTTGCCATAACTATAATCCCTTACTTTCTTCCGAACATGCAGACCTTCCGGCGCATTTTACTTTTCCTTCTCTTTTAAAAATCTGCCGGTATTCCTGCATCATCCCTTCATTTACTTCACAGACCTCCGCATATCCCCCTCGCGTCTGTCTGTTCCACATTATTCTAACACCGAACCTATGATGGGTAAAGCCATTTTCTTAAAAAAGAGCAAAAGAAAAAGACCATTTACCGGAAAATTTTTCTCCGGTAAACAGCCTTAGTTTTCCTGTGTTTTATGCTTCAAGAAGCTTATCGATACTTACTAATTTTACGCTCAGTACAAAGATTTCAACGGCAACCGCCAGTTCTTCTACTGTCGGGAAAGACGGAGCGATACGAATGTTACTGTCTTTCGGATCTTTTCCGTATGGATAGGTTGCACCTGCACCTGTCAGTACCAGACCTGCTTCTTTTGCTTTCGCAACGATAGCTTTTGCACATCCTTCCATAGAATCAAAGGAAATGAAATATCCACCCAGAGGTTTTGTCCAGGTACCGATCTCAAGACCACCCAGTTCTCTGTCCAGAACCTCCCATACTTTTTCAAACTTCGGACGCAGGATATCCGCATGTTTTCTCATATGTGCATACATTCCCTGCATATCTTTAAAGAATCTTACATGACGCAGCTGATTCAGTTTATCGTGACCGATAGTCTGCACACGCATGTATTTTTTCGCATCTTCCAGGTTTGCTTCGGATGCTGCCAGTGCTGCGATACCGGATCCCGGGAAAGATACTTTGGATGTAGAAATAAATTTCAGAACCATATTCGGATTTCCTGCTTTGACGCATTCATTTAACAGCTCCAGGATCACGTCTCTCTTGTCATCATACAGATGATGGATGGAATATGCATTATCCCAGAAAATACGGAAATCTTCTGCTGCCGGTTTCAGGTGTGCAAATCTTTTTACAGTCTCATCAGAGTACGAGATACCGGTTGGGTTTGCGTATTTCGGTACACACCAGATACCTTTGATCGCCGGATCCTCTGCTACCAGTTTCTCCACCATATCCATATCCGGACCGGTCGGCAGTAATGGCACATTGATCATCTCGATTCCAAAGAATTCGGTAATACCAAAGTGACGGTCATATCCGGGTACCGGACAGAGGAATTTTACTTTATCTAATTTACACCATGGAGTGCTTCCCAGAAAGCCGTGTGTCATGGCACGTGCTACGGTATCAAACATAACATTCAGGCTGGAATTGCCATAAATCAGGATGTTTCTCTCCGGCACTTCGCTCATATCAGCCAGCAGTTTTCTCGCATCACTGATACCATCCAGAATCCCATAGTTTCTGCAGTCTACTCCGTCAGAGCTTACCAGATCGGTTTCACTGTTCAGAATGTCCATCATGCCGTTACTCAGATCCAACTGAGCTTTTGCCGGTTTACCACGAGACATATCCAGTTTCAGGCCCTTACCTTTTACATCCTCAAACTGCTTCTCCAGTTCTTTCTTCAGAGCGGTTAATTCTTCTTTGCTTAACTGACTATACGGTTTCATAGATCTCCTCCTGTGCTTTTGCTTCCATCATGGTTCATTGTGCAGTCGTTTCACTTTCACGCTACACAACGCTACTAGAAAATATTGTATCGGGAAAGTGACCATATGTCAAGAAACACTTGCATTTTCGGCAAATTATACGGATGTATTTTATTTTTCAAGGCAGTTTATGCAACTTTTCTTCATAAAACTTGCATTTTCAAATAGCTGTTGTATTGTCTTTCCGGTTTATGGTATTCTATAGATAAGTATGTCCCTTGGACATTCTGACTTTACTCATAGAACATATACAGTCTTTTTCCCAATTTCCGGAAAATACTGTTAGCCAAACATACATTTATATAGAAAGAAAGGATATTTTATCATGTGGATTGCAGATCAATGGAAAGATTATCAGGTGCTTGACACCTCCAAAGGAGAAAAACTGGAACGTTGGGGCGACTATCTGCTGGTTCGTCCGGACCCACAGGTTATCTGGGATACCCCGAAGAAGAATCCGGGCTGGAAAAAGATGAATGGCCACTACCACCGCAGCAAAAAGGGCGGCGGTGAATGGGAATTCTTCAACCTGCCGGAACAGTGGACCATTCAGTACAAAGACCTTACCTTCAATTTAAAACCTTTCAGTTTCAAACACACCGGTCTTTTCCCTGAACAGGCAACCAACTGGGACTGGTTCGGTGACAAGATCCGCAAAGCCGGACGCCCGATCAAGGTGCTGAACCTCTTCGCCTACACCGGTGGTGCCACCCTTGCCGCTGCAGCTGCAGGTGCCAGTGTTACTCATGTGGATGCTTCTAAGGGAATGGTCACCTGGGCGAAGGAAAACGCAGTTTCTTCCGGTCTGAAAGATGCCCCTATCCGCTGGATCGTAGATGACTGTGTAAAATTTGTAGAACGTGAGATTCGCCGTGGCAATCACTACGATGCGATCATCATGGATCCGCCGTCTTACGGTCGTGGACCCAAAGGAGAAATCTGGAAGATCGAGGAAGCGATCCATCCGCTGATCAAGCTGTGTGCAAAACTACTCAGCGATGATCCGTTATTCTTCCTGGTAAACTCCTACACAACAGGACTTGCTCCGGCAGTACTGACTTATATGATTGCTACCGAGTTGAAACCATTTAACGGTCATGTGGACTCTCAGGAGATCGGTTTACCGGTTCGTGATACCGGACTGGTGCTTCCATGCGGGGCTTCGGGACGCTGGGAACGGTAATCATTATAAACGATTGCTACTATGCAACATTATTATGAGAAACATGCTATGCGAATTTCTCAAGTTATCGCGGCAGTCGTCAAGTTCTCGTGCCAGCACGAACTTTGACTCATTGCTCGCATAAACGAAACAGGCAGAAGAAATCCATTTTTCCGGATCTCTCCTGCCTGTTTTTTCTCTGATCTATTTCATTTTCCCATTAGTTTGTACAAATCGCCACAAACTGTTTCATGCAACGATTTCCCGCATCATTGTTCATCTGTTCCGGATGGAACTGTACACCGTAGACACGTTTTGCACTGTTTGAAATAGCCTCAACTGTTCCATCTCCTGCCCGCATATCTACCTGGAAACCAGGTGCCAGATCACGGATGGACTGATGATGATAGCTGAGGACACTCACAGAACCGGAATATACTCCTGAGAGCCATCCACCGGCAACCACATGTGCCGAATGCCATACACCCATGTGACCTCCAATATTCTGATTCAGTGTTCCACCAAAAGCGACATTCACCAGCTGTATACCTTTACAGATGCCAAGAACCGGTTTTCCGGCTTCGGCACTTCTTTTCACTGCATCGATCTGTCTGTCATCCAGTGCATTGTCGATATTGCTGCTTCCTGTATTTGCCTGTCCATATCGTGATGGATCCAGATCTCCACCTCCCGGAATAATGATTCCATCATACTGTGAAGGATCATAGCCTCCTGTGACGATCACGGCATCAACACCCATTTCTCTGACTTTTGCCGCCGTAGTTGCCGCTCCTGCCTCATTGTTACCGATAACTCCGATAAGAATATTCTTCCATACACCATTTGGTTTCAGATAATAATTTCTCTTTCCATCATTGATCCAACCGGTTTTCATGGCTCCGTCACCGCCAAAATAGTACCAGGAACCGTCAACCTGACCCCAGCCTGTCTGCATCGCTCCACTTCCGTTAAAGAAGTACCAGGAGCCACCCACAACGTTCCATCCGGTGAGCATGGCTCCGCTTCCGGCGAAATAATACCAGGTGCCGTTAATCTTTTTCCAACTATTAGTGATTCTGCTTCCATCTGTTCTCTGGTAATACCAGGTGTTTCCGTCCTGTACCCATCTTGCATTCTGATCCGGGTCATAATTCGGGATCCAGTTCCCGTCAGCTCCTACCCAATATGAGCCAACCCATGTATTTGTCAGCATCGCTCCGCTTCCACCGACATAATAATTTCCAATCCATCGGTTGCTGCACATGGCACCACTTCCGTTCATATAATACCAGGAATTATCGATCAGATGCCATCCGGCTCCGACCATGGCTCCATTCCCCGGCACCATATAGTACCAGGAACTGCCGATATACGCCCAGCCTTCCACCATAGCTCCGCTTCCGGTCAGATAATACCAGGTTCCTCCACGGTTCAGCCAACCTCGTTGCATCGCTCCGCTTCCATTCATGTAATACCAGATGTTTCCGTCTTTCACCCAGCCGACCTGCATCGCTCCGTTTCCCGGCTGAAAATAATACCAGGTACCACCGATATTTCCCCATCCTTCTGCCATCGCTCCGCTTCCCGTCAGGTAATACCAGGTTCCTCCACGGTTCAGCCAGCCCGTCTGCATCACGCCACTTCCATTGGCATAATACCAGGTCTGTCCATCCTGAAACCAGCCGCTTTGCATTGCCCCGGCGGAATTCATATAATACCATTTTCCACCGATCCATCGCCAGCCGGTAGCCATAACTCCCTGATCATCAAAATAATACCAGACATTTCCCAACAATCGCCAGCCTGTCAACCGATTCATGTTTTCATCCAGATGGTAGGTTTGTCCGCCACTCTGATTCCATCCCGGATGTGGTGCTTCCACCGTCTGCGTCTGAACCGCAATCTGAGCTTCCTGGGACTGTACAGCGGGCTGCTGTGCTTCCTCATTCAGTTCAGGAACTGCTGCACTTTCCGATGCCGGCTGTTTTTCCTCCTTTATCTGTACTTCGGATTCCGGCTGTTCTTCTGAAACATCCTGCGTTTTGCCCTCTTCCTGTGTTTCCACTTCGGCAGCTTCTTCTTTTTCTTCCTCCTGATCCGGCTTCAAATCCTCCTTGTCAGCGGATTCTGCAGATGTTTCCGCATCCACTGTACTTTCAGTACCTTCTGTCTCCTGTATATTTTCCTGAGCCATATACTCCCCGGTATCCTCCGCATAAACAGTCGCTCCCGAAGCCAGAAGCACCGCACTGGTCAGGACTGCAACAGCCAGTTTCTTTCCGTATTTTTGTAATCTTTTGTAATGCATACACTCGCCCTCCTTGCATTCTTTCTGTTATGTCTTTTCTTTTGGCTCTTAAAACATTACAGTTTCAAGTTTTCTGTTGCATTCTCACTTATATAGATACATAAAATGGGGGTGAGGTTTTATTTTTGATAAATTTTTTTTAAAAATTTATGACTGAAAAACTCCCGCTTTTCTTCATTACTATATTACAAGTTACCTACAAATACAAAAGACCTTGACGTTTCTGGATTTCCAGACTGCCAAGGTCTTTGCTTTACTTAAATTTGCCTCTTCAATTCAAATATTTTCATTTTTTCTATCTAGCAGATGCGTATTCACTGAAAATAACCTGAAATCTTATTGGTTCACAGTCTCCCAAAGATGCCTCCACATATACAGCTCCCTCCGAAGTTCCTATAATTTCTCCATCTTCAATCCGGGCTTCTCCACCATAATATCTTGTACCCTGCTCAAGTATTGTCAGTTTGAGATCACTTTGCTCATACTGATAAGTTGCCGGGTATACAGCTATCGGCAATTTTATTTTCACACCCAACGGATAATATTCATTTTCATTTCCTTCATACCTAATTATTTCCAATTCGGTATTATCTGATGTTCCTTCTACTTTTACAGTACAGGAAGTACTAATTGTTTTCATACGATCTTTTGAAGCCGTTATAGTTGTATAGCCTTCTTTTTTTGCTCTTACGATACCTGATCTATCTATTGTCGCCACTTCTGGATTACTGGATTCAAACTCAAGTTCTACAGGTAAATACGTATTGGTTGGATTAATCTCTGGATATAAATTAAGTTTTTCTCCTACTTTTGCAGTATACGTTTCCTGAGGATAACTCAATGATTCAAGATCTGCAACCTTTTTTGTGATAATATCCATGGAAACACTTTTTCCTTTGTAGGTTGCTGTAAGCGTAACTGTTCCTTCTTTGAGTCCGGTAAGCTGTGCATAGTCTCCATTATAATCATCTCTGAATACCTCTAATTTTGCTATTGTTTCATCCGATATACTCCAATCTTCCCCTTTTACCAAATCATAATCTTCTGGAAGTATTGAAAAACCACCGTTGAAATACTCAGCATTATATGTTCCAAACGGCAGATAACCAAGCTCTTCATAAGGCATGCTTACAATATTAAACGGAACTACTACATCCACCTCACAAGTTGCTTTTTTTCCGGCAACTTCCGCTGTAATCGTGGCTGTTCCTTTTCCAATACCTTTTACTTTTCCATTCTCTACCGTTGCAACAGATTCATCGGAGCTGCTCCAGGTTACACTTTTGTCTACTGTTGTGTCGGACGGGTTACAAGTAACCTGAAGAGTTAATTCTTCTCCGGTCCATAACGATGCACTCGTCTGGCTCAGGTTGATAGACTTCAGAGCAATTTCCTGTTTTTCAGGTTCTCTTTGTTTATTCGGTACCCATTTTCCGCTACCATCTACATAATACTGTCCGATCCAGGTATTCGTTGCCATGGCTCCGTCAGCTCCCAGATAATAATCACCTGCCCAGGCATTTTTTACCATTGCCCCGGATGCATCCATGTAATACCAGCTTCCGTTCACCTGTTTCCAACCGGTGACCATCCAGCCGGATCCGTCGAAGTAGTACCAGGTTCCGTTGATCATTTCCCAGCCGTTCATCGTATAACCGCCATCCGCATGTCTGTACCACCAGCGGTTTCCGCTCTTCACCCAGCCGGCCTGTGTTTTCACTTTTCCGGGAATCCAGGCTCCGCTTCCGCCTACATAATTGTCACCGATCCAGGTATTTGCCTGCATGACTCCACTTTCATTCATGTAATACCAGGTGCTTCCTACCTGCACCCAGCCGGTGGCCATTGCTCCGCTTCCCGTCAGATAATACCAACCACTCGGGCGTTTTAACCAGCCCGTCACCATCCAGCCGGATCCATCGAAGTAATACCAGCTTCCGTTGATCACTTCCCAGTCATTGGTTGTATAGCTTCCATCGGCATGGCTGTACCACCAACGATTCCCGCTTTTCACCCAGCCGGTCTGCGTTTTTGCTTTTCCGGGGATCCAGGCTCCGCTTCCATCCACATAATTGTCACCGATCCAGGTATCTGCCTGCATGACTCCACTTTCATTCATGTAATACCAGGTGCTTCCTACCTGCACCCAGCCGGTGGCCATTGCTCCGCTTTCCGTCAGATAATACCAACCACTGGAAAGTTTTAACCATCCGGTTACCATATAACCGTTTCCGTCAAAATAGTACCAGGTTCCGCCGATATTTTTCCAGCTGTTGGTCGGATAACTTCCGTTATCCTCCTCCCACCACCAGCCGGTTTTGTTCTGTTTCCAGCCACCGGCTGCCTGTACGCTGACCGGCGTAAATGTTGACGCGAGCATCAGCACAGACATCCCGATCGCCAAGGCTTTTTTGATTGTTTTGTTCTTCATATTCTTTCTCCTTCGAAGTATTTATTATAAATCCTCTTGGTTTATAAACGGTTAATGCAGATATTTTTTCATATCATCAACGGAAATCTCCATCCAGTTTGCCCAATATTCTTCTCTTTCCTGCTGAGAATAGTTTGCTAGTTCACTTTCTGATGGTCCGATTGTAAATATAAGTCCGCGTTTTTCTATTTTTCCATCTACCTTCAACACCAGAACCGCACAGCCTGCTGTCAGTGGCTGATCGGTCTTTTTCATCAGTTGTATCATACAGGATGAATTTTGTATCAGAGCATCCAAGGCTGCTTCTTTCGTAAAGTCCTTATCATCTCCGTACACCAGCTGAACATCCTGTGTTTCCTCATTTTCATCTACACCTATAATTCCGTAAATGTCAAAATCAGGTTGCACATGCATTCCCACTTTGACCTTAGAAGCATAGACCGCATCTTCTTCATTCCACACAAATGGTTCTACCCCATTTGCTGTTCTCATTTTGTTGACTTCATCAAAAAGATATTTGGCATATTCTGTGTCATAAGAGTATTCCACGACATCTTCCTCACCGGTTACGATCACTTCACATTCTGCCCGTTTACCAAGAATCTCTGCATATACGGTTGCTCTTCCCGGTTTTTGTGCGACAATGCCAAAACGATCCGCTGTCACCACACTTTCATCGCTGCTTCCCCATCTTATTCCATAACCGTTAGCATACTGATAATTTGCATACTCCACAGGTTTTGATGTTAACCGAAGGTGTGTTGTCTCGTTCTTTTCCATATATAACGTTGTCTGATCAAAATAAAGCTCTTCTAGGTCTTTATCTGCCGATACTACCGTTATCTTCCGACTTAACTCGATATCCCGTATCGTTATATGAAGCGTGGTCTCTCCTATATCCGTTGCCCACAGAATACCTACCGGAGAATTGAGCATAAGGATATTTTCATCATCGACAGACATTCTGATAAGATTGGTAATATCATAATTTCCCGGCTGCATATGGACAGATACTTCTGCTGCTTCCCCATATTTGAGATAATCAGCATCCGATGTGGGATACTTGATTTCTACCGATATGGATGAAGCATCTTCCGGTAACACAAGCATTTCCACCGACCGTGAAACGTCGGAAACTTTCAATGCGATTTTTACTACTCCCGCTTTATGCGCCGTAACTTTCCCATCCTTGACTGTTGCAATCGATTCATCCGAAGATGTCCACTTTGCAGTCAGATCATCTGTCGTATTTTCCGGATAATACTGCCAGTCTATCTCCTCTTCTTCTCCCGGCTTCAATGGCTGACCTGTTGTCTGCAAACGAATCGTTTCCAGCGGAACCCGTACCGGTTTCGTTCTGTCCCAGTTTCCATCCGAATCCAGATAACGGTCATCAATCCAGGTGTTTTTCAATTTCGTTCCGTTTTTTCCGACAAAGGAATCTCCGACCCACTGATTTCGAACAAGCACTCCATCCTCGTCGACATAGGACTCTCCGATCCACTGGCTGGTTACTTTTTTCCCATCCCCGCCGACATAAGAATCATCGATCCACTGATTTTTCAGTTTTTTTCCGTCCGCTCCTGCATAATAGTCCTGCACCCACTGATTTTTTGTTATTTTTCCGGATATTCCTACATAATAATCATCCACCCAGCAGGCAGTCATCATCTTTCCATCGGAACCGAGATAACTGTCATCCACCCACTGATTTTTTCTCATTGCTCCGTCGCCTACCGGTCCCAGATAGTACCAGCTTTCGTTGATTTTCTGCCAGCCGGTCTGCATCCAGCCGTTTTTGTCAAAATGATATTTTTTCTGATTAATGGTCTCCCAACCATTTACCGTATAGCTTCCATCGCTGTGTCGATACCACCAACGGTCACCGGAACGGATCCACTGACTCTGAACAGCATCCGGTATCCATGCACCGGATGGATTGACATAACATGAACCAATCCAGGTATTTTCTGCCATCTTTCCATTTCCATACAGATAGTACCAGGAACCATTGATCAGCTGCCAGCCGGTCAACATCGCTCCACTGCTGTTCATATAATACCAGGTAGTTCCATCTTTTACCCATCCAGTCAGCATCGCTCCGCTTCCCGGCTGTAGATAGTACCAGGTTCCTCCGACGGATGCCCAGCCTTCCGCCATCGCTCCGCTTCCGGTCAGATAATACCAGGAACGTCCATCCCAGTACCATCCGGTTCGCATATAGCCATTCCCGTCAAATGCATACCAGGTTCCGTGAATGTATTTCCACTGATTCGCCGGCCAGCTTCCATTATCTTCCTGCCACCACCAGCCGGTACTGTTCTTTTTCCACGTTCCCGCCTGTGACATGACAGGCAGCAGCACGATCATAAGTGCCAATACCGCCATGCATATTATTTTTTTTCGTCTTTTCTTTTTCATATCTACTTCTTCCTCACTATTTGGCTGCACCACATACCGAGCAGACATACCCTCTCGTCATCACTTCATCGTATGCAGGTTCATCCACCCACACCTGCTGCGTCACCGCATCATGGTGAATACTTCCGGTCTGGATCTTCCTGCTGCTGAATCCGGCATTGTGTATCGCTTCGTGTTCCTGTGCATTTGTCGTTACATCTGCTCCGCAGGTATTACAAAAAACATGGTATTCGTAAACAGGCTCCTCGTATGCCTCCTGCACCTGCTGATGCCTGTCCGGAATTTTCGCAGCACCTATCCCGATTCCCATGCAGATCGCTGCTGCTGCAATTCCTGTGACAATTGCTTTTTCTATCCCCGCTTTCACCAGGAACTTCGCCTTCGGTATCTGTTCCTGAACTCCCCGAAGTTTCTGAAACAGATACATGAGAATCGGAATCGGTGCAGCTGTCCGCAGGATAACTCCCTTTTTCTCCAGTTCGGCGATCTCTTTTCCGATCTTTTTTCTCGCATAATTCAGACGGCTCTTTACAGTATTTACGCTGCAGTTTAAAGCTTCTGCGATCTCGTTGACCGACATCTGCTCATAGTAAAACATTCCCACAACCATTCTCTGCTTTTCATCCAGTTCTCCCAGAATCTGGTCTATCATTTTTTTCGTCTCTGCCTGATCCACTACAATCTCCGGTATATGTTCCAGTCTTTCGTCCTGCAGTTCGGCGATGCTTTTTCCCCCTTCACCGTCTGCCTCCGAGAATAAAACCCAGTCCACTTTCCGCAAATGTGCTTTTGCCGTATTAACCGCTATCTTTTTGATCCACACCGGAAACTTATCCGGTTCTTTCAGCTGTTTGATCTTTCGCAGGCTTTTATAGTAGGTTTCCTGTACAATATCCTGTGCGGTATCTTCATTATGTATAAATACTTTTACGATATGATATACTTCTGAATATGTAAGCATATATAAGTTTGTAAATGCTTCTTTATCGCCTTCCACAGCTCTCTGAACCAGTTCTATGCGGTCTTGTTTATCATCTTCTTTATCGTTATCTGTAATCTGATTGTCTTCCATATTATTATGTCTTTCCTTTTTTCGGAGTTTTTTATATGAATAGAATTGTTTTATTTAGTAATCTGCTAATCTGTTTTGCTTTATACACATATCGATTCTGTATACTTTATATTTTATAGATGCATGAATCGGCTATTTGGTTTTATATTTTTCTGATTTTTCCAAAATATTTTTAATTCTTTTGTTTTGCTTTGCAGTTAACAATATAAATCCCGGCACACACCAGAAGCAGTGCCACTAAGCTACCGGTATTAAATGCCTGTTTCACCTCACCAAGGATCAATGCTGACAGGATCACACTGCATAATGGATTGACAAATCCGAAAATCGCCACTTTTGAGACATCGTTCCAGGCAAGCAGTACCGACCACAGCGTGTAAGCAACTGCCGAAACCATTGCCAGATAGAAGATGATCACGACACCTACTGCGGTAATATTTCCAAGGTGTCCGCCCATTCCGATGCCGATCAGTGTCAGAACGACGCCTCCCATGGTAAACTGTGTTCCGCTGAGCACCACCGGGGATACTTTTTTCGAATAGATATTAATCAGGATCGTGGAGATTCCATAAGCGACCTGCGAGATCAGGATAAATCCTTCACCGGTAAGCGTGAATCCCATATCCAGGGACTTTCCCATCAGATTGATCACAACCACACCGGCAAATCCAAGCACGCAGCCCGCCATTTTTCTTCCGGTCATCCGTTCGTTTCGAACGATCAGACAGGCCATCAGGATCGCAATAAAGTTGCCAAGTCCGGTGATAATGCCCCCTTTTACGCCGGAAGTGTGGGCAACACCGATGTAAAAGAAGAAATACTGTCCCACCGTCTGTGCCAGACACACCGGAACCGCGTATTTCAGAATCGTCCGATCCGGAATCAGAACTTTTTTCTCTCTGATCGAAGCAAAAATCAGAACCAGCAGTCCTGCCAGCGTAAACCGAACCCCGGCAAATACAATCTGACTCGCCGTATCCGCCGCATCCACCTCCATCAGCCGATACCCCGTTTTAATCACCGGAATCGCGCTTCCCCATAAGATACAACATACACACGCAAGAAGCGCGACAATGCCTGTTTTTGTTAACGTATTTTGCTTTTGTGTCATTTTTCTTTTCTCTCCCCTTATTTCTTCGTATTTTTCTGATAATACTATCATATAGCAAAAAACTGACAAATTCAAAGCGATTTTTATTCTGTTTTTATATATTTTCGGACAAAAAAGTCCTGAACATCAGGCATCTGAGGCCTAATGTTCAGAACTTAAAATCCATAAATTTCAAACCGATAAACCGTCACAACCGGCGTTTTCTCCCCGAATTTCCAGATCCCATCTTTCTCTGCTTTTCTCACCAGAAGTAACAGCATTGAAAAGAGCCGCAATACCTGGATATATCATAATACACCTGTTCCTGATATCGCCAGGATCACATACCGTACAACGACAGGAATCTCACAAAAGCATTCCCAGTATACCAGCCGATTGGTCGAAGACAGTGGGGCGAAAAAATATCCCGGTATCACATGAAACCTATTGGATACTCCTATCTTTCCATGGTTCATTTTCATTATCTCGCGCAAATACTATTTACGAACACAAGATAACACGCAAAGTCACCGATCCCTTTTCGTATGTAGCCATTTTCCTCAACATCACCAAGCTGTTCTCTCCATACCGCCTTTTTCCCCTGCATTTTAAGATATCTTGCAAGCATATTCAAATGGATAATCACGGAATCATGATGTGAAGTTCTTAAGGAATCCGTATCTATTTTTTCTTCTTTCGACATCCGAAGCCACTTTGCACGAACCGCCGCATATCTGGTTGCTGCATCGATCAGTTCTTCATACAATTCCACAGCTTCCGGATCCTCTCCAATCTCCTTTGACAATTCTCCGTGAATCCGCTGCATTTGGTGAAAATCCAACGCATATGGTTCCTTCAATTATTGTTCAAATGTATACACTTCCATCCCTCATCTCCTTTTCAATCCAAGAATTTATTCATTTTCCAACCTATTTTATCATTTCAAAAAGTAGCTCCTGTAATCCCGCCGTCACATATCAAACATACTCAGCTGAGCTTCTTTTAAAATGCATTTCTATTTTTCATATTATAAAATAATAGTCATAAAAACTCCATTTATATTTCGGAAGATAATTTTCCCATAGAATCTGGCGATATGTTAAATTTTTTTTCCTGGCTCAAGGATATATGTTTTCAGCTCCATATATGTTTTAGATTCAAACCCTAATCATCTGATAAAAGAAATGCTGAAAGCCCACATAAAATACAGGCTTTCAGCATTTTTGTCTCTATATTCTTATTATACATCAACAGCTATAAAATTCAACGCAGCTTATTACGTCAGAATTGCTATCTCTTATACATGGTTTTTTCTTCCCCATCATCGGCGTTAGGAATTCCTGTGCCGAGCTGATCCCAGTTCAATATAACAGAATCAGTAAACGCATTGATAACCAGACCAGTTAATACATATCGTGATTCTTTTGCCATATTAATCGCATCAGAAATGTATACTTCTCTTTGATAAAATTTCTTCCCATACTCTTTCATTTCCGCTGCACTTGTAAACACAGGAAGATAATATCTTTCTCCATTTTTCAGAATATCCATCTGGTTCTTCTCGCTGATATAGGGAACCCATACTTTACTGATCTTCAAAGCCTCTATCATATCATTTTCTGCAGACCAGCTTTTCTCTTTTTTATAAATATTCAGTGCTTCTTTCAAATTTTTCGATGCGCCGGCCGAAACAAAACCATGATCCTCTTCCGGCTTCTTCTGCCAGTAAGTTTCGTTATTAGCAGCCTGGGATGTATGATATTGCGCATATGCATTATTCTGCGTTCTTCCGTCTGTGCTGTTTCCAGCAGAATTTCCCTGATTGTTTCCAACAGAGATTTCCTGATAAAGTTTCCATTTTTTATCGATCCGGATCGCACCAACTAAAGAGAGTAAAAAGGATATAGCACCAATGCCTACTGATCCACCTGATGTAATTGCCAGAAGTACATATACCAATTCTATTATAGCCAGAATATAAGCCATTGTTGTTGTTTTCTTTTTAATTAAGAGAATTCCCAGAACAATACTGACAACCATAAACAACAAATTGAGCTTTACTGCTCCCATCTGGAACAAACCATCAATGCTTCCTCCATTCTGAAGTATGCTTTGCGATAGGTGTCCTATCAGATATGTAAACTATGATTCCGGGAAATGAATAGATCTCTTACCTTTGTAAGTCTCAGATCCGCCGGAATTTCTTTCACTTCTCCTGCACGCCGCAGCCGACACAGCATGTGCTGAAAATCATTCCATTCCGGGCAACTAAAAGAATACTATATTTTGAAACAAAAAAACGTTGCATCTCTTGAATCCCAGTGAATTCAAGAAATACAACGTTTTTTGTTTCTGATAGCTCCTTTAAAGAAAATCTTTTTTATGCAACCCGATTATCCGTCCTCTCATATCATTGAGCACACCATTCTGCACACCGTGATTCCTTAGTTTTCACAAGTTAAAACTCATCTCAACGATAAACTCATTTTCCTCTATCTTTGCACCAATCTCTCCATTCATACGTCTGACAAATTCTCTTGCAATAGATAACCCCAGTCCGGTAGATGTTTTACTTCTTGCTGCATCCGCTTTGTAAAATCTATCAAATACATGTTCTATATCAATCTTTTCTGAAGCTATCACCTGATTACTGATTCGCAATACCGCCTGGTTCTGCTCTCGTTTTAACACAATGCGTATTTTCTTTTCTCCATGATCCAGACCATTTTTTATTACATTCTGAATAATCCGGCTCAGCCCCTGTTTATTTCCATCTATATACAACTGTTCTTCCGTAATCTGAATGTCCGGCTGGATCTCTCTTCTCACCCACTCATCATAATACGAAAAAACAGTTTCTTTCAGAATCCGGTTGATACAACAGGATGTCAGTTCCAGACGATAGGATTCATTTTTTAACTTTGTGAACATGAAAAGTTCTTCCAGCATTTCATTCAGACTGTGTATTCTTTCATGAATAATATTCAGATAACGTCTCTGCTCTTCGACATTTTCACATGCTTCCATAAGCTGGAAATACCCGTCCAGAGATGTCAGTGGTGTCCGGATATCATGAGAAAGATTCGTATAAGTATCAGCAATCAGAGTTTCTTTCTCCTGATAGTACTGTTTCTCTTTCCTACGCAATTCCAGAAGGTCATTCAGCCTGTCTGAAAGCATTCCGATTCCTCCCAGACCAAACTCACGATGAATCAACATATTACTGTCATGTTTCATAAGGAACGCCAACTGGCGGCAGATGTCTTTCACCTGCCGCTGATATTTCCACATAATAATTGATTGTAAAATAATAATTCCTGCCAGTATCCCAATTATGATATACATCTGTTAAATATCCCTCTTTTGAAAAACAACACTGCTTACAGATATCATTATAATAATGAATACACATGCCACGCCAAGTGCCAAAAAACAATCATTTCCACCTGGATTCATAGGAAGAAGTGATATTTTCCCAGTGATCGTATACTTATACATCTGGAAATTATGAATTCCCATTTTCCGAACTGCGCTGTTTACTAATCCGTATACAATACTCATTACGTTCATTGTCAGACAAATGGAAATAACCATGCTGATCACATTATTTTTCAAAACAATCGCAATCGCCATACAGATCAATACGAGCGCATAATGAAGTACCAGCTCAGTCAGGAAATAAGAGCAGGCGGCCTTTGGATCGCCCCACTCCAAGTCTCCGAAAACAATATAGTTCGCCACTGCCTGCAGTATAAATGCCCCTGTCATTGTCAGTGCCATAAAAACTGCCAGGGCAATGGATCTGGAGAAGATCAAAGCTCCTCTTTTTTGAACCTGACCGCCAATATTTTTTATATAACCACTTCCTATATCTGCTGTTGAAAACAGAACAGCAAAAATCACCAAAAACAATGCGTAAAATTTTCCCTGAGAATTTGCATAAAAAATGTCGTATACTGTAACTTTTTCTCCAGGTTCTGTAGGCAATGTCACCATCATTCCCACATTAATATTCTCTGCTGTTGGCTCAGTAAACTGCTCCTGCTGCGCAGCATCCTCTTTGTTCAATGAATCATAATCTGTTTTACACAGAAAGGTTGTAAACAATACTGCCACAGCCAGCACGATCCAGACTATATACATACTCTTTGTCCGAAACATCCGGTACAAATCCATTTTTATCATATTAAGCATGGCTGGCACCTCCTGTCAGATTCAGGAAATAAGCTTCCAGTTCTTCACTGGTTATAGAAATCCCTTTTACCGGAATTCCGGCCTTCGCAAGCTCCATATTCAATGATGCACTTTCACTCAGACGTTCAAAAATGTGAATATGCTCTTTATCTGTTACCTGATAACTCGTAAATCCCATGGCATCCAAAACCGGAATCGCCCGCTTCGGATCATCCAGTGTCAATTCCATCCGTTCACTACATTTTCTCATTAATTCATCTCTTGTAAGTTCCTGCAATAAGCTTCCATTGTGAATGATTCCATAATCAGTAGCAATCTTCGATAATTCTTCCAGAATATGACTGGAAATACAAATCGTCATATTTCTCTCTTTCTGAAGCCTCTGAATCGTATCGCGAACCTCTGCAATCCCCTGTGGATCCAGCCCATTGATTGGCTCATCAAGAACTAATAAGTCCGGTTCTCCAACTAAGGCAAGGCCGATTCCCAGACGCTGTTTCATTCCAAGTGAAAAGTGTTTTGTCTTTTTTCTTCCCACCTGCTCCAGACCTACTGTTTTCAATATCTCTTCCACATAATCTGCTTTCTTTATTCCCAACAGCTTGCATTTGATATTCAGATTTTCATATGCGGTCATATTTCCATACAACCCGGGCGCTTCAATCAGACATCCCACCCGTGAGCGGACTTTTTGCAAATCCTTTCCTTTGTATCCAAAGATTTCGATTTCTCCACTGGTCGGTTTGGAAAGTCCACTGATCATCTTCAGGCAGGTTGTCTTCCCCGCTCCATTCCGTCCTATAAATCCATAAATAGCGCCCTTTTTAATATGCATACTGACACTGTCCACAGCCTTATGGTGACCATACTGCTTCGTCAATCCTCTTGTTTCCAATAACATCTCACTCAATTTTTTCATCTCCTTTTCTTATCTGCATTTATAATAAAAGAGGAATCCTAATCAAACGCAAATAAACATTAAAAAAAGAGTAAAGATTATGCATGAAGACGATAACCGATTCCCCATACTGTCTCGATGTACTCGTCTGAAGTCACTTGTTTGATTTTCTTGCGGATATTGCTGATATGCACATCCAAGGTCTTCGTCTCACCCATATAAGGCTCATCCCAGGCATATTCGAAAATATCCTCTTTGCTAAAAACCTGTTTTGGATTTCTGAGCAGTAATTCTAAAATTGCGAACTCCTGTTTTGTGATCTTCGAAAGTATCCTACCATCAATTCTGACCTGAAATGTATCTCTGTTTAATATCATATTTTTAAATGAAAGATTATGCTCTCTTCCTGCTTCTTTTTCTTCCTTATGGCGAAGCTGCACCTGAACTCTTGCCAGCACTTCTCTGATTTCAAATGGTTTTGTTATATAATCATCAGCTCCGCTGGTCAAAACCTCTACCTTTTCATCCAGACTGTCTTTTGCAGTCAGAACAATAACCGGAAGATTTCCCTTTTTTCGTATTTCCTCCAGAACCGCTTCTCCTGAGATTCCGGGCAGCATCAGATCCAGCAACACCAGTTCATAACCATGCTCCTGCATATTTAAGAGCAGTTTTGCTTCGGTTCCTGAAAAAGCCTGTTCACAGGAATAGCCTTCTTTGGATAATGCCTCCTGAAGCAAATTATTGATATTGGTATCATCTTCTACGATCAGTATTTTTTGCATGCTTGTCCACTCCTCTGTTTTATACTGTGAAAACATTATATTTTTGTATTATATCACAGAATTTATGCTAATCGCATAAATTTGCGTGGTATGTCTGGGTTTTCTGTGACCTTCGCTCGCGAAAAACGCCTTGCGGGATATTATCAGTAAACAGTAACGGAAGAACAGTCTGACTTTCTGGAAAATATTTCTATAAAGTCAGACTGTTCTTCATATTCACACTAATTATATTTTCTGAGCATAATTACTTTTTGCGAAAATCTCAGATGACTCCGGTGTGGACTGCGTTCCATGACACGCAAAGGCTGTTATTAGAGGCTTACGCTTCCGACGGAAGCTCATTCTTCTTAATGACAGCTATGGCTTCCACATCCATGCTCGCCACATGTATGTCCTTCCCCGTGGTTATGCTCATGGTGAGAACACTTAACATCCGGATTATAATCCAGTGTTTCATTGATAAAAGCTTTTACTGCTTTATCCGCATCTCCGGAAACTCCTCCGAAAAGCTCAATACCGGCTGCCGCTAACGCTGTCTGTGCACCGCCTCCGATTCCACCACAGATCAAAACATCTGCGTTCAATGCATTAAGAACTCCTTCCAATGCGCCATGTCCGCTTCCATTGGTATCTACTACTTCTGAATGTACTACTTTTCCTTCCTCTACATCGTAAATCTTAAATGTCTCTGTGTGTCCAAAGTGCTGGAAAATCTGTCCATTTTCATATGTTACTGCTATTCTCATGATACCTTCTCCTTTTTCTGCTGCATATTTTTTGTAAATTTCCTGTTTGTAACAGCCTCCAAAGCTACAGTTGCTGCTCTGACCGTCACAAATTCTGAAATCTCCACCCTCGATTCTAAGTGGATGTCCATCAATGAGTGCATCTGCTATTTTCTTCCTGGCAATCTCGTAAATTCGTTGAACCGTTGTTCTTGCGATCTGCATAGATGCTGCACACTGCTCCTGACTGTAACCTTTTTTGTCCAAAAGACGAATTGTCTCGTACTCATCTACTGTCAGAATAATGGGTGTGTTTTTCTCAGTATCATCTGCCGGAAGAAATTCTAAAATTTGAGGGAAATGACAGACTTTTCTGCATTTTACTGGTCTCGGCATAAGCTGCTCCTTTCTCGCTTTTCTTATATAATAGTCCTATAAAAGGCATATGTCAATAATATTTTTGACATATGCCTTTTATGAATCAGCTACTGTTCCTGCAATGTATGTCCATCCCTATGGAACGCGGAAGGTCCGGAATAGTTTGATGGCTTCACGCAAGGGGGATGCTCCGGCACAAACTAAATACGTCTGAAATACCATATTCCCAAACATTGTAAGGAAAAATATCAAAAAGCCATATCGGAACCATTTTGAACTCATCCATCGCAGGATTGGTTTATTTCTTGAGCATTTTAAATCTCCACCAAGCTTACTAAAAAACTGGCCACGTCCACACAAATGATTACAGAAAAATTTATTTCCAACGAATATTGCTATTCCTAACGGCACCAGGGTTTCCGCTCCTGCTCCGGTCAGCGCAAAACCGAGGTTCACCGAACCTCGTGCGCCCTTGGTCAGAGTCTGTTTCCCATCATTCGGAATAACTGCCTGTGCATCCTTTTTTACAATAAAGTCTCCTGCAGTGATGGATACGCATCTAACATAAACTGTCTTGCTTCTCTGTAGTCATCCGGGGTAAGTTCGCCAGCTACACGAAACCATTCACCATTCTTAAATGCACTTGCTATTGACAATCCTATAGAATATGCTAGCGGGTGGGATGCAGGCATGGGTAGATGTTGAAGATAGTTCAGATGTATGGTAAATGAATAGTGAATATTTCTAGTGGATTAAGGGTGAATATGTGGTAGAATAACCCATATGGTAGGCTTGTTCAAGAGACTGTCAAATCGGAATTTACGCGAGGTGCATTGATGAGACAACTATTGGAAATAGATTTACAAAATTATGAAAATTGCGATAGCGTATTTAGCAGACCATCTGTAAGAGGAATTATTCTCAAAGATGATAACAAAATTGCACTTGTTTACAGTGAGAAGGAAAAATATTACAAATTTCCAGGTGGAGGGATTCACAAGGATGAAGATCAGAAAGAAGCTCTTATTCGGGAGGTTAGGGAAGAGGTTGGGTTAACTGTTATTCCGGAATCTGAATAATCTGTGCTCCAATGAGCCACCTGTCCGGCAAGCTTGGGTTCTTCCGCAATTGCCCGTTTTTTGCTTCCAATGAAATTATTTCTGTGATAAAATGTTGGTATCAAATAAAGGCGGTATATGATAATGAATGATTCGTTGAAATTAGATATGTTTTTCCCAGGTG
>NZ_VUMS01000025.1 GCF_009696065.1 Oliverpabstia intestinalis
ACTGGATTGCATCCAATTTAAATTGTTTGTCATAGTGCTTTGCCATAATGAGATCCTCCTTCAGTGCGGTAACTACATAGTACCATAAAATTTGTAATTAGGGATTCTCATTTTGACTTGTACTATTTATATTCTAGCACCAAACAATAAAAAAGAAGACGAGTGAGGAAGTGCAAATTCAGGTTTATTGAATTGAGTATATCATACTTAATGCCGAAAAATACTTGTTATGTAAAATAATTTAATTGCTTTGATGTTGTATTTTCGAAAACACCTTTACGAATAAATTTCCTCTTTGTTACATTCTTTAGATGAACTACAAACATTTCCAAATGTCCCATCGCCCATATCACCAATGTAACAATTCATATATGGAGATATAGGAAACAGGAGGAAAGAAAGTATGAACGAAGTGATAAAGTCAAGACATTTGAAAGGAAGCTACCGATGCAGTTTCAAAAGAGAACATGACATACCACTTGAAACAGGGAAAAGGAAGGAAAATGTCTATGATAAAGCCGTGCTGATCAAGGAAATTATCAAAAACGGAATTTATCATGGATATGACAAAGAACAGATCAAAGAAAGAATCATCCAGGCGTATGAAAAGATGGATTACCCGACAGCAGAAACGGCAAGGCTTCATGCAATGGATACTTACCGTCAGGTTATGCGGTATCTTAGCTGTGAGTCACGAAAACCGGCGGTGGCAGCTTCTCAAAAGATCATTGATATGGATGGTCTGTGCAGTGTGGAAGTGCGACCGGATTTTATCTTCAGAGGCTACCGGAATTTTGAGCGGGTGGTGTACAATGGGAAAAAACGCCAGAGAATAACTGTGCAGGAACCTTATCTGGAAGTTGTAAAGATATGCTGCAAAGCTCCGGATGTATCGCAGATCGGAAAAAATAAGGATACAGGTGCAAAACAGAATCTGGAGTTGTATTCCATGTTACGGTATGGAAGAACTTTATTATCTGAAGATGATGCACATATAAATGTAGGAGCCAGTTTTTACTTTTTGCGCAAAAAATCAGATTCTGCTACAAAGGAAGAATTTGAATCAGACTTTTTTCAGACCCAAGGTGGCGGAAACATTGTTACCTTGTGGGAAACACATCATGTTTCCAATCAGGGGGATTTTTCTCCGGATGCACAGGGAATGGACAAATTGTTTGTGCCGCAGCTGAAGGAATTCCTTCGGGGCGAGGATATGAACGGAAAAAAAGCATGTGATACCTGCAGCCTGCGACAGGTCTGCAATTTTACAAAACCACCGATCCATATCGAAAAGGAACGTTCCCAGCGGACAGTAAGCGATCTGATCCTGACGGATGAACAGGAAAATGCCATTGCATTCCGCAAAGGAATCGCAAGAATCAATGCGGGAGCCGGAGCTGGCAAAACACTGGTTACAGCTCTTCGGATAGCCAATATGCTGGATGAAGGAATCCGACCAGAAGATATGATTTTGCTGACCTTTACGAATACCGGGGCGGAAGAGATGCGGGAACGAATCCGGCTTTATACCGATGATCTTGGCTGTGAGGCGGATCTGGAAAAATTAACCTGTACAACTTTTCATGGCTTTGGTGACCGGATTATCCGTGAAAATTATCAGGAACTGGGATTTACAGAACCACCCAGATTGATCGATGAGGTAGAGAAATCAAAGATTGTTGCAAAACTCTTGAAAGAGATAACCGTCACCGGACTGGATTACCGGAACTTTAAGGCAAACCTGCCATATGTAAAAGGTGCTCTGACAACAGCAAAAACTGTTTTCTCATTGATTAAAAAGAACCGGTTGAGCCGTGGAGACGAAAGCAGGCTTCCGAAGCTGATGCAGGATTATGATCTGTATATTAAGGATTCTGCGGCAGCAGTGGAATTGTTCCAGCTGTATGATGCATACGATGCCATACTTCGTGAAAAGAATCTGATTGAGTATGCCGATCAGGAGCTTCTGATCATGGATCTTATCAAAAGGAACCCATATTATTTTGAAGATTTTGGCTACCGTCATATCATGGTAGATGAGTATCAGGACAGTTCGCCTATGCAGTTTGAACTATTAAAAATCCTGATAGATTCTCCGAGCTTTGAATCCTTTATGGTTGTCGGAGATGACAGCCAGAGTATCTTTTCTTTTCAGGGTTCTGACCCTGCGTATATGATCGAATTCTATGAGAAGCTTGGCGTTTCAAAGGGAACCGATTTCTTTTTACTGGAAAATCACAGATCGACACCGGAAATTATTGATTATGCAAATGAAATCAATAAGAAAAACCATAATCGCGTAGAAAAGGATCTGGAGGCTACCAGAGAACATGGAAAGTCTGTTACCGTAAAACAGTTCTGGAAAAAAGCAGAAGAAGAGCAGTATATTGTGTCTATGATAAAAGAGGCCAGGAAAGACTGGGAGTATGAAGACATGGCATACATTGCATTTTCGAGGGACGAACTGTTAAGGATCGGTACGATTTTAACAGAACATCAGATTCCTTGGATTATGTTAAATCCGGAGCCAACACTGAAAAATTCCCGCGTGATGGCAGCAATCGGTCTGTTACAGTTTATGAAAGATCCTACAGATACAACTTCAGCATTTATGTATCTGAACGCAGTAAGCAATAATACCATGACCCAAAAAGATACTGTGGAGATCATGGAGAAAATTGCAAAATTGCGAGAAGAATTGGAAATGCTTGCTTCGTATCCGGAACCGCAGAGTCTTCAAAAGCTGAAAGAACTACTGGAAGCACTGGATACAGAAGATGAGATTTATGCCGGATTTTTGAAGAAATTGCTGCAAAGAAAGAATCTAAAAGAGATCATAGAGTATGGTCAGGATTTTTTGGATTATGGAGAAAAAGAAACAGAAAAAAGGCAGCAGGATTATCCTGGTGTGGTATTAACTACGGCTCATTCATCCAAAGGAAAAGAATGGCCGGTCGTATTTAATGGAATATCCCATTATCATAACAAACAGTTAGGGCATGCCGAACAAGAGGAACGGAGACGTTTACTGTTTGTGTCGGCTACAAGGGCCAGGGACGTTTTATTTGTTACAGGACAGTCTGTTGCATACGGAGATAAGAAAAACAGAGTTTACAATTGCTTTCTGATGGAGTCCTTTGATGTACTGCATGAAGACTTTCAGAAAGAAGTAAGCTAACAACAATGTATTTGAGAAAGAGTGGGTTTTGCCTGCTCTTTTTTCATGCAGTTTTTCGATGTTTACAATATTGAATCGTTCATATTTCTAGTGTAACTATTCACAGCTGGAGAAGGCTATCAAACAGGAGGAAAGAAAAGGAATATGAAAAAAATGATTAAAATTCAGAAGGCAATGACTTATCCGAAAGCGGCAGATATGATGCAGCTATTGGATGCAAATACGGAAGAATATTTACCATTGAAAATTATTGTTTGTGAAAATAAAGTTGGAAAGATAGAATTTTTTGCTGAAGAAATGAAAAAAGAAAACGGAATTGGTTTTCTCGCCCGTGGCCAGGAAGAGGCTGCTGATATTTTCAGGCAGTATTTTCAGAAAAAAATCAACTGTTCGGTGTATCTTGTATCCTATGAGACAGGTCGCAATGTGATCTTCCATGCAGAACTTGAATATGAAACCTGTGAAGCAGAACTACTGCAGGTAGATGCATCTGTTTTTGAGGATATGTGTCAACAGATCATAGGGCTGGGAATTGCAGGAAGAAAAGAATTGGAGCGAAATATCCGGGTAATGAAAGATCATCGTTTCCCGGATGAACTGATCCGTCAGATCTTATCGCGGTATCGCAAGTATGACCGACCCATCCATATTCCCAAAACCATATACATTGACCCGGATAAAGAATCCAAAACGTCATTACTGGCATTGTGTGCCATTAATATCCTAATCGGATCCCCTTTGATTTTAGAAGGAGACAAGTCAGTTGGAAAAAATGTATGTGCGGAAACACTGGCTATGATTTTTCATATGCCATTTGATATGATCACCATGACAAGAAGCATGACTGCGGACGATTTATATGGAACAAAATCTACAGATAACACAGCAGCTGAAAAGCTGACGGTTGCCATGGCATCCGAGTATCTGAAGTATCAGATGGGCCAGGAGGATGCGGATATCCACGCAGCATCGGAATTTGAATATCTGAAAGCAAAGTCATCCTCAGTGTCCATTGTCCAGGAACACGCAAGTTTTGTCCACTGGTTGCAGCACGGAGGGGTCTACTGCCTGAATGAAATGAATATGGCAGAAGCGAACTTTCTGGCATCCTTTGCAAACCAGATAACCGATGGCTCCGGTTTTATTGATATTCAGGGGTACGGTCGGATCCAGATACATCCGGACTGTGTTCTGATCGGTACGCAAAACAGCAATTACACCGGAACTTGTGAACAGAACGATGCAACGATGTCACGTTTTGCCTGCATCGCGTTTGATTATCCTGCGAGTATCCGCCCTATGTTGGAAGCCGTAGTAGGGAAAAAACGTCTGGCCGGGCAGTATTTTGCGCAGGTGGATGCTTATTATTCCCTGCTGCGGGAATCGGTGCAACAGGGGACGTTGGAGAACAGCTGTTTAAATATCCGTGGATTTTGCAGGGCATTAAATGCGGTAGCATTAATCCCGGGGGCATCTACGTTAAGAAAGCAAATCGAACTGCATGTGATTAATACTTGCCCTTTGGATGAAAGAATGATGCTGGAGCAGCTTTTAAACCAGAAAATAACATTATAAAATAAGAACAGGATAGTAAAGGAGTATGCAAAAAGTGCATGCTCCTTTAAAATATACATTTTTCAAGCGTCTCCAGTATTTTTCCTTGATGCGGTTTTGGATGGTTCCAACTACCCATATTCTGATTGTAATACGATTTCAGAACATGGAGAAAATAGGAGGAAAGAAAATGAACGAACAATGGACAAGGGAAGAAAAAGAAACATGGAACCAAAAATACTATCAATCGCTGGATATGTCTTTGAAAATCTATCTGGCGAAACTTCCGCCAAACCGGATACCTGTATTGGAACTGGAAACCGATGAAAATTCCTGGACAAATCATGCAGTGATACATATCGGTACCGGGGATATTTTCATCCGTAACGAAAGAGAAATGATGGCATGGTCTACATTTTTACTGGGGCATGAGATACAGCATGTGCTTTCTACAACAGAAAAATCATGGGAATTCGGACTCGAAAGAGGATTCCAAAAAATCTGCGAAATATTTTCCAGACAGGTAGAAACTCCACCCAGAAGATTTGTTAAGGATGCAGACTATGATCTGTTTTTAATGGAGATACCAAAAGAAGGCTACCATATTTCCAAATCTGCACTGCAGAAATTTGTACATTTTATTGTCAACAGCCTGGAAGACGGACGCATCGAACGGATCCGTTGCCTGAAGAACCCAGGATACGTAAATTACATACGGCTGTGCCGTGGACAAAGCTGGGAGGAAGAACCACTTCCTGAGAAAATGAAAGAAAAGATTGATGAACCCAGGGTATATCTTGCAGTTGTATTAAATCAAATCCTGACATTGGCTACCATGTCTATTTACCAAAGAGGATTTGGTACGCTTGCAGTGGAACACATACAGATACACCGGCTGCTCCAGAAGGTAATCTCGCATATCCGCAAGGCCGTCAGTGCAAAAACATGCCGGGCATGCATGGAAGAGGCAGTTGAAATATGTGGTCTTCTTGCTTCGGAGATTATAGAAGCATGTAAATTGACACCACTGGAGGAGCTTTTAGCACAGTTAAACCAGCAATTCCCGCAAAACCAGTCATTTCCGGCGGACTCCCGCACAGAGCAGACGGGAGAAGGTGGAGAAAGCCAGCTGTTTTCCTTGTTTGGCAATTCTGATCTGACAGCAAACCAGGAACAGGAGCAAACGCAGAATGCAACTGCGGAGCAGGTGAAGGAGGCAGAGGTGCATGCTGCTATGAAAGATGCTGACCAGGCCAGCAGGGAAGAAATTGGGATCTTTATGAAAACAGGAAAAAGGGAACAGCCAGCAAAAGATGAGGTCACATCATCACAGGAAGATGTCCTTCCGGATCTTACATCCGTGCAGAATACATACAATGGAATGGTAACCTTCACAGAGAAAAAACGTACCTACCATCCGGATCAACAGATGCCGGTAACGTTGCTGGCCAGGGCAAGAAATCTGAAACGAAAAGTAGAAAAAATCTTTAAAAACCGCCAGGGCCTGTCCCTGCGCGGACAAAACAAAGGAAAGATCGATGCGGCAAAAGTTTATAAACTCGCTATGAACCGCATGGATTTTTTCAAAAGAACCCAACGAAGTGAACCGTTTGAAGGATGTGTGTACCTTTTGCTTGATAATTCCGGGTCAATGGGAAATGGAAGAATGAGCAAACGGAATTACTGCTGCGGGGCAGCTGCCGTCATCGAATATGCGTTTTCCGAACATGTACTGTTAAAAGAAACCGCATTTACCGCTTATACGGATTATATGGTGGAACACACGGTTATCAAAGACTGGCATGAGCATGTTTCTTCGAATGCGGCATGGAATTTTTATGAAAAAGATTCCTGTGCATCCTGTAATAAAGATGGTTATTCTATCCGCGTGGCTACAAAAGAACTACTGGCAAGGGTAGAAAAGAACAAACTTCTGATCGTAATCTCGGATGGTTTACCGAGTGCCTATCCAGGTGGCCGTGAGGATGGCATCGAAGATGTTCATGCAGCAGTGCGTGAGGCACGAAAAGCAGAGATCCAGGTGATTGCCATCTATATTCAGGATGATGATAACCGAAAAGAAGCGGAAGAGTTCCGGCAAATGTATGAAACCAACTGTATCACAACTCAGCCGGAGCAGATAGAAGCAGAGCTGGTACATATCTTAAAACGATTTTGCTTCCGGTAAAAAACAATCCTGAAAAGCATTTGGGACACACATGGTCCTGGATGCTTTTTTCATGCTGCATCGCTTTATGTAAATCGCCCATATTCAACATGAATTCTTCAGAAAGGAAGACGCAAAAAGCGCCGGGAAAAATGAAACAAGAATTGGATAATCTGGATCGACTGTTTGTCGAGCATTATAAGAGCATAAAAGCAAAAAAAGATGTCGTGGTTGCACCCTACGAGGGAAGCGACACGGGCGTACTGCGAATGGAATATGATATGGTCACGGAGCAGATCCATATCCTGTTAAAATTTGATAAAGCAAATAAAATGTATAATTTCCGCAGTGAACGACAGTATCCTTCCATGGATCAGGAGGCTGCTTATCATTTTGCCATGGATATTGCTGAAAAATATGATGGATTTCGCTGCAATGCCTATGACAATACGGTAATTATACAGCATGTAGGTACTTTCCGGGATATGGAAGAGACACAGGCGGCGGCATTACTGAAAAAGTCTATGGAGTCTTTTGAACGTATTGCAATGGAAAAACTGACCGAATTCGGAGACCTGTGCGGTATTACAGAACCAGAGGATGCAGGAGAGATTATAGAACTTCCGCCTGATCATACGGAAGAAACCGAATACGATACCTATGAATTGTCAAAACCACCTGCAGATAGAGAAAGCGAAAAACCGTATTCTACCAAAATGGCAGAGCTGTTATTTACTTATGAAACCGAACATCAGGACATTAAACATATCAATCCGGAAGCAGAAGTTGAAAAATCGAAAGAACAGAAAGAAAGCGTGTCCACCGGGCAGACAGTTATGAAGTCGTATCTGTTATCACATATCCAGAAAAAAGGAGGAAAAAAGTATCACTCGGAAGACGGCTCCTGCATATCTGCCAGATATTGTGAGGAGGGTATCCGATACTTTATATCCTATGTAGAGCAGGAACAGATACTGGAAATACGGGTTTCGCAAAAATATGACAAAGATATTACGGAAATAACAAAAGAGAACCCATTCCATTCCACGGTAAATTTAAAGCACGGGAATGTATTGATCTTACAGCGAACCATTGCTTCCTGTACCCCGGATATGTTTGAAAAATCTCTCCTTAGTATGAGAGAGGAAATTGACCGGTTTACCCAAATCCTGGAAAGCCAGTTACCGGAATCCGAAGCATTTACCACTGATCGTGCTGGCCTGACGGAATCTGGGAAAAATGAACATCTTGAGGGAAGTTTACAGAAAGACCAGGAAGATAAGTACCAGCAATGGGAAAATATTTTAAAAGAAAAAGAAATTTTCCTGGACAATCAGAAAAACGAGGTATTGTCCAGTCTGGAAGAACTGCATCAAAAAAGTACCCTGCTGTATGAAAAAGAAGCAGGATTACAGGAAGAGCAGGAAAAAATAAATGCATTATCATTTACACAGAACCAGAAAGAAACACAATTGCAGGAAAAGGAAATCCTGCTAAAGCAAAAAGAGGAAGTTTTAAACCATAAAGATGATGTACTGGTCAAAAAATCTCAGGAACTGCTGCAAAAAGAGAAAAATCTAAACGCACAGGAGGAAGATCTGCAAAAGAGGCAGGAACAGTCTCAGATGCAGCAGCGACAGTTGAAAGAGGATGAAGCGGAATTTTACAAACAGCGAAAATCCGGGGAAGAGACACTTCAGAGGATGCAGATCCAGGTTTCTTCTTTAACAAATCAGATACGGCTGCTGAAGCAGCAAAAGAATGATATCGATGAAATTCTGCTGGCTAAGAACCAGGAACTGCACGGGACTGTACCAACAGATCCGCATACAAAAGAAAAATATGAGTCACAAATCCGGGAATATTATACAGCATTAAAACAGGCAAAAATAGAGATCGACCGACTGGAGCAGGAAAATCTGACATTAAGAAGAGAAGAAAACACTTCCCGGAATGGATCAAATGATCAGCGCGTGCAAGAGCTACTGGAGGAATTATCGGATGCAAAAGAAGAAATTGAGCGTTTGAAAACAGCTTCTACATACCAGCCATCCGATCAAAACCAGATGATGCCTGAAACTGATGCAGAGCAATTTCTGGAATTTTTACAGATCCAAAAGGGAGCACAGCCGGAAATGCTGGAAAAACGCCATGCAGACGATGGCGTTTTGATCGAAATCCGCGGTGCTGTCCCAATCATTGTATCGTTTAAATCCGGAATCAATTTTGTAGAATGTACACTTACGAAGCGATGCAATCCAATGGTAATGAAAAAAATCAATAAATATAATGAGCAGAAAAGAAAATCTGTGATTTTTACCACACCAGGGGAAATCATATGCAGGACTATGTTTCTTTCGGCCACTGCCGATGAAATCTATGGCATGATGGAAGAAATCGTAAATGCACTGGAAGAACTATGAGGGAGGATACGGATATGTTTGGTATTAGCAGGGAATATCTGAAGATCTTACTTCTTATTGCATGTGCGGTTTTTATACTTACTGTTTTTTTGCTGTTTTTTGATATCTGGCGGGAAAATGTTGCATCAAAAAGAGATAAGACCTACATCTATTATTTTATGACTACACTGGAAGAAACAAATAACCTTAAACAGACACTGGAAAAAGTGTTGGCATTATACAGCCCCAAAGCAAGAGAGTATCAGGCGGTAAAAAGGGCACTGGATTATCTGGAACACTCCATTTATGGCGATTATGAAACAGCCGCCTGGATGATCGAAGAGGCATTATACAATAAGAAAATCCATGAAACACATCAACTTGCCATCCAGATATGCATAAAGAAATTATCACAGGCTGCCCTTGAAGATAAGAACACTTTTGGGATATGAAGGGAGAAAAATCATGAAAAAAATAGTTCGATGGCTGATACTGGCCGGTGGCATCATCCTTCTGTTGTGCCTGGGTTTTATGATTTATAAATCCTGGACGGTAAAGGAGACGTTAAAAACATCCGTAGTTGCCATAACAGCACAAAATCAAAAAACTTACACGCCAGGTCAGAAAATCCTTGCAGATGATTTTGAAGTGCTGGAAAAGCATGAAAACGAAAAATCCTTAAGACTTCATTCAAAAGAGTTCACCATTCAGCCGGATATGGCAGCGGAAACCGGCGATGTAACTTCCGTTACGATCACAAAAGTATCTGACCCATCTGTAACATGTACTGTAGATGTAAAAAATCAGAGAGTAGAAGTAGCTTCTTTTGATGTCGGATACCCAAATCTTACGGATGTGAAGGCCACCTTGTATTCCAATGGTGAACTTGCATTTACCGGATCAGGGAATGTGAAGAATTTCGAGAAGAAAAAAATGCCCTGGACTACTTTTGAAGGCGCGAGAAACCATCCGATCGTCAGCGTGGTTTTTGAAGATGGTGTCATGCCGGTATCTATGGATTACTGGTTTACCGGGCAAAAAGAATTAAAGAATATTGATGTGATTCCTTCCTCTGTACAGAGCATGGAAGATACCTTTGCAGAGTGTACTGCACTGAAGACTGGGCCTGACTGGAGCAGATGTGAAAGTCTTACTAATTTAAAAGGAACATTGAGTAAAGATACATCCCTTACCTATGTTTATCCGATCCCTTCTGGCGTAACAGTGCTGGATGAGATTTGTAATGGCTGCACGAGCCTGGAAGCAGCACCGGATATGTCCGGGGCAGCAGGGGTCTTGTATATGCAAGCGTCCTTCGCAGGCTGTGTTTCGCTGTATGATGTATCCTTGCCAATAAATGTGCAAAACCTGTCGAATACGTTTTCCGGGTGTCTGAATCTGGAAACAGCACCGGAGATCCCGGCCACGGTAGTATCCATGAACAACACTTTTAAGAAATGTTCGGCTCTGAAGCACGCATCTAAAATCCCGTCCGGGGTCACAGATCTTTCCAATACCTATGCAGAATGTCCGAAGCTGTGTGGCACATTGGAAATCGATGCGAACCCAGAAAAATACAATGGATTTCTTTCCAAAGCCGTAGTTTCTGTATCCTTGAATCTGACAGGAGCTTCATCGGTATTGGATTTACTGGGACTGACAAAAGATGAAACAGCGGATATTACAGTGAATGGAAATATCCCAACAAAAAATGGAGCCTGACAAGCTCCATTTTTGCATCTATATAAACTTTCCGGTTTACTGGGTAGAATCGTGTGACAGAGTATCCAGAATCTGCTGTTCCATGATATCTGCTGATTCTTCCGGAAGCATCTGAATCTTCTTTTTCTTCACGCGATGTTTCTTTTCATAGTAATATCCGGAAAAGGATTCTTTCATCTGATGCGTCCGTGTGATTTTTAGTTTCGCACGGTTCAATGTTTTTTTAATCTCGTCTACCGGATATCCGGTAATAGCGGCAATCTTTTTATAAGTCAGCTGTCTGCCATCCTCATCCACATGAAATACCCGTAATCTCAGTACCTCACGTTCCATATCATTCAGATACCGAAACGTGGATGCGAGAATTTGTGCTTCTTCTTTTTTTAAATAAAATGCTTCTGGTGACTGGTAAGAAGCTTCTAAAGAAAGCTCTACATCCTCCAGACTGCATTCTACTGAATTTTGTGTCTGAATCAGTGTTTTATGGATAGAATGTACGGAAATACCGGTCATGGCAGAGAGCTTATTTTCATTATACGGGATATTGTTTTGCGAACATATATTAATTGCTTTCCGTATTTTTGCTGCAATCTTGGAATAGTATGGTGAAATATGTTCATACTGGTGTCCGAGCAGTTCATAACATCTTGCCTGAATGTACTTTGTAAAATAAGTATTTGGCTTGCTTCGGAATGGATCGTAAGAAGCCATACGAATCATAACTTCTTCACAGCCTTCATGATACATATCTTCATAATCCACAGGCCGGACAGAAGCATAATTGGATGAACAGGTGCGTACAATATCTTTTATATAATTTTCTAATAGATCCAGCATTTCGCCATATGCCAATGTACGATATCCGTTATGGTACAACCACATAATATGCACACCATTATTTTTTGGATCAATCTTGTCTTGGGGTATTTCTTTTGGAAGGTTCCTAGCTTTTATATTATATGTCATCTTTCCCACTAATACGTATTTTCACGTATTCCCTTTCTTTTGTCAGATCATTATCAGCTGTTCGTATGAAGCCCGATAACTTGGTAAATAACAACAATGAAAGATGGTACTTCATACGAACCATACAGACCACACCAAAAAAGCTATCATTACTCTTCAGGGATCTGAAGTTGGATGGAAACTGTATATTGTCAGATCATTACATGAAAATACATGTAATAGCTGAAGGTGCAAAAGCACCTTCAGACATTAGAATTTTGTTGCGTAATCAGTTAAATGGAAGTTCTTCATCAATCGAATCCGGAACATCCATAAATGCATCTGTTGGAGATGGGTCAGAAGGTTTCGATTTATTCCCATTCCGGTTGTTTGATCGTCCTGCAGGAGTAGATGTCCTGCCTTTATTTTGCGAAACAGAATCTCCGGTGTTTTCCGAAGCGGATTTGCTCTCGGCAAATTCCTGTTCTTCAACGACCACTTCCGTTGTATAAATCGTTTGTCCTTCGCGGTTTTTGTAGCTTCCTGTCTGGATGTGTCCGGTAATGGCAATTTTGAGTCCCTGGTGAAAGTATTTTTCGGCAAATTCTGCCTGTCTTCCGAAGCTGACGCATGAGATAAAATCGGCGTTGATTTGATCTTCCCGTTTCATACGGCGATCAACAGCTAACGTAAAACGTGCGATTGCCAGAGTGTCCTGTCCGGTTGTATATCTCACTTCCGGATCTCTTGCCAGACGTCCCATTAAGATTACTTTGTTCATGTGTTGTTCCTCCCATATTTTTGTTAAAATTCTTTCCACTATCTGTTAAACAAGATATTTCCTTTCATGGAACCGGTGAAAGGTCTGGATACACCAGGTTGGGCATCCTTTTTTGTCCTTTCAAAGGTTTCTCCCTGGCTGTCGATCATATCCAGATGATGTAAGATAACAGCTTCCAGAAAGGCCGGCTGTACAGGTGATCCCCATTCCAGTTTTCCGTGATGTGACAGAATCATATGTTCCAGCTTTAAGATATCAACGGTAGGATCCAGTGCAAGTTTTTGCACGTAAGAATTGATAATCTCAATGCCGAGCACAATATGTCCTTTCAAATAGCCCTCATCTGTGAGATCTGAAGATCCGAGATCATCGGTAAAAAGTTCATGCAGCTTCCCGATATCATGTAAATCAACTCCAGCCATCAAAAGATCTGCGTCACAGTCATACAAAGAAGAAACGTATGTTGCCATTTCATGCATGCGGCAGATGTGATAGAGTAATCCACCAGCCATGTTATGATGATTTCGTTTGGCCCCTCCCCAGAGGAGAAGCTTGTCGTGATGATCTTCAAAGATTGCACCCACCAGGGATGCATATGGTTCCCGGTATTGTTTGATGTCATTCAGAATATTGTCAAATATCTGTGCAGTATCAATCGGAGCAGTCTTTGCAAACAGGGAAACCGGATACTGGTCACTGGAAGTGAACCCGTGGATGATGTAAGATGGCTGTCCATTGTACTCCTGAATTTCCAGCTTCAGGATAACAACACCTGGAATCTTTACCGGCACACGTGCATTGTTAAAGTCTTCCAGGCTGTAATTCCATCGTTTGGCATCAATATCTGTTTCTCCGTCTGTTAAGTAAAAGACCAGATAGTTACTTGGCGTATTTGATTTTGTCGTTTTTTCTTCAATTTTAGTGCAATACAAGACAAGTGTTTGTATTTTACCACATTTAGGATCGAGATCTTTAATTTTTCGTATGTTATGCATTTCGTTCCTCCATTTTATTCTTCCTCCATGATGTGAATATAGTTTCCAGTTGGAATATGGGTGATAATAGGGGTAACAAAAGAAAAAAATCAGCCGTTTTGTAACGACTGATTTTCTACACATGGAAAAATATTAAATTATGATGTTAAAGAAGCTGTAATCCGCTTTTGCGAGAGTAATAATACACAGAATCAGATAATATTTCATCTACAGGAAGTGATTCTTCGTTTACACTACAAACGATTTCTCTAAGTCCTTCCACATCTCTGCGCTCACTTGCTTTCAAAATCAGTACCTCATGAATGGAAGATGGCAGAATATACAGATCGTCATCCAATTCAGAACTAATATGTGCCAGTGTTTCTGGAAATGCATAGATGATACTTGCACCAAATAATTTTTTCTGAGTTGTTAATACGTAAAACTCCAAAGGCTTTTTTTCTGGCAAAGTAGAAAGAAGCTTTTTGGGAATAATATCCAGGATATTGACTAGCTGAGACATACCAAAAAAGTGTTCATAATTCTGAATTGCTTTTTGCCGCAGATAGTCCATATCCAGTTGCAGATAATCCATATGTGTCTGTCTGAGAAGATAGGAACTGTTATAACCATCTTCAGCTGGGAGTGCAATGCGAAAGATAACTGAAAGATCCATAAAATTGATATGCACATGATCCTTTAAAAAATCTGCATTTCGCTCATTTCCTACAAGCTGAATATATACGTGCTCATAAATATATTCTGCGGTTATCCAATCGGAAAAATGCCTATTTTTGAAAAACTTCGTTTGGACTGTACATGCAAACTGTGCAAAGGTATAATTGAGATTTCCAGTATCCTTATAGAACTGATACATGTCTTCCAGGTATACGACCGGCATAATTGACATTTCTTCATGAGAACTTTTAAAAGAAATTGCAGTTTTTGCTATATTCATCTTATATAATGGATACATTATCATTTCCTTGTCTTTAAAAGACTCATCCAGAAATCTCTTGAAATCTTTCGTAACTGCTTCCTTAAATTCATTCATTGTCAACATTTTCTTTCCTCCTGTTTTGTGTTTCTCCATATTGTGAAAAGTTACATACAGAATATGGGTAAGCAGGCAGCAGAAAAAAGAGAAGTGTTATACTTTCCCGGTCATTCGGCACTGTTTTTTATAGTTTTTCTGAAACGAATAATAAATAAAATAGAAGTTATCCCGCTGATCCGGCGGCAGGACCTTGTGGAGCAGGGAGAGCGGATCCATTCCCAGCAAATTCATAAGCGTAAACAATCCATACTTTTTCATGAAGCGGACACCTTCCATAGAAGAAAAAAATTCGTACATTTCTTTTACAGAAGAGAACGGATGATAATGTTCAATCGCATACTGCATACAGATACATAGTTTTGCAACGCCTTCTTCGCCAGTGGCATAATTCCTTGGAAATTGTATTTTTCCATCGAGAATCTGTTTGTAGATATTGATCACGCTGCTTTTCACAGTAAAGGGAACGAGATCCGGATAAAGCAAATGAAGGACATACGAAAGATTTCGGTCTTTTTCCAGTTCAAAGGGAAAATTAATATGCTGAATCAGCACCTGCAGCTTCATCAATTCTACCGTCTGTGCATGAAACAGGCTACAGACCTGCCGTGGCGTCCAGTTTAACAGTTCCTCGCAGGCGTAGCGGATGCATTCGACCACCAGATCCTGCGTGCATACACTGCTTTCAAAAAAGTATTGGGAAAAATCCGTCCGCTTTCCAATTAGTAACTCTTCATATTCTTCAATAAAATTTGACAGTAACGACAAATTACAGTTCATAGCATGTACCTCCTGTGTTTTCCGGTAATATGGGTGAAACCTGACCGGATATCGGGTTTTGTTTTTGTTATGGCGGAAGGTTCGTCCATATTTTAAGAAAAAGGAGGAACTGACATGGCAGATGATATGGCAAGACATTCCATTTCCCTTGCGATGCAGATGACAGAGCGGGCAGCTTCTATGATTGCGACAGAGGTAACTGCTGTTACAAACCTGCTTGAGGCCGCTGCCGATTATGACAATCGTGCCGGGAAATTACTGAAGTATCAAAAGGATGGGAATTTAAACTATAACCTGTGTGATAGGAACTATTCCGGTGATTTTGAAAAACAGTTAAAACAGGAGGGGATTCTATATTATAAAGTCCTGAACTCCAAAGATCCGAAATACGATCTTTTCATTTATCCGGACTGCTATGGAAAACAAGTAACAGAACTGGTAAAAGACCATATGATCCAGAAAGGTCTGATAAACATCGTGGAGAAAGATGAAATGGTCCGGACATATAGAGGAAGAAATCTTATGTCTGTAGATGGCCTTACGAAAGAACAGCTGGTAATACTAAAAGAATTGCTACGAGGAAAACCGGTTACCGTTTCAGTCACGCGATCCGAGAAAGCAGGAAACTATAAACTGCTGTTTCATAAAGACATGGAGCCGATGATTCAAAAAGGCCTGCTACAGGAATGTATCCTGGCGAATGGACAAAACCATTCCAAAGTGGCGGAGGCGGTGGCTTTTGATGTTTCCTATAAAAGAAACCTGTATGATCAGGCGATACAAAATACAAGGGAACATTACTATATTTTAAGTGAAAACAAAGATGTTCTGGAAGTCACGCCGAATGGCTGTGCGTACCTGGGAGAAGACGGAAAATACATCCTGGATAAAAAAGATGTCCAATACAAAGAAAAGCTCTATGCAGCCATCTTCAGGATGCAGCGGCCGGTATCGTACAGCCGTATGGATTTTCAAAAGTATCGAAAAGAACCGGAAGAAAAAAGGCGGAAATGGTATCTGAAAAAGGTAGAGATGGAAAAATACCCGGATTACAGTAAACTTTTGCTGCAAGAGATGAAAAACCTGGAAGCCAAAACCAGCCTGATGGAGAAGAAAATTGCTATGGATAACCCGAACCGCCAGGTATCCGAATATGATCTGTTTAATGATAAAATGAGTTTTACTTCATTTGAGGAAGAGGAGTTTCGAAACACGGAGCATGAAATCGAACTTATGTCACAAAAAGAAGTGGAGGAAATCTCTGAACAGCTTACAGAGTACCGGATCAAACCGGAAACCATTAATTTCAGTCAGTACCAGATCTTATACGAAACCGGACGAAGACAGGAGCATATGCCGGATCTTTTCCAGGATTCACAGGAACGAAATTTCCAGAATACCAGGGATATGCTGGATCGAGAGCATCCCTATGAAGAACATTAGGAGAAGAGCATCAGATGGCAAAACAGATAGAATCACAGAAAGCACAAAGCACAAAACTGATGCATATTTCGATATCACTGGCGGTTGGAATCTTTAGTGCAGTTATCCTGGCCCATATGGCTTATCTTAAAAATATGCAGGCTGTTTCTATTCCAGAGGCACTGATACAGTCTCTCCAGGATATTACAGAATTAAAAGACTGTTCCATTTTTCCACTTACCGTAGACACTTTCTATGGAATTATGGCAGGAGCCGGTGTTGGCCTGCTCACATTTTTCTTCTTATATAATGAATATGAACGGTTCCGGCATTATACCACAGACGAAGAGTGCGGGTCTGCTGCATTTAACGATATGGGAAAAGATATGATAAAATTTTCCATGGAGTATGCAGAACCGTTTGGGAAAAAAGAAGACGACGGGGCAAGCAATATGATCTGTAGCAAGCATGTCCGTATCTCAACAAACTTCTGGCATACCGGGATCAATGCAAACTGTACCGTGTTCGGATCGGCGGGTTCCGGTAAATCTTTCCGGATTGTAAAGCCGAACATCCTGCAGGCCAACGCCTCCTACGTGGTAACAGATCCATCCGGAGAACTGTTACGAAGCACCGGGACATTTTTAAAAAAACAAAAGTACCGGATTAAGATATTCAACCTTTCCGATATGAAACATTCGAACTGCTACAATCCCTTTGAATATATCCGGGATGATGCGGGAGTCATGACACTGGTAAAGTGCCTGATCAAGAATACCAATCCAAAAGAAGCAAAGACCGGGGATCCATTCTGGGAAAAGTCAGAAGAGGCTCTGTTATCGGCCTGCATCTATTATCTGAAGGATTTCACGGAAGATAAATCCCTGAGAAATTTTTCTTCCGTCATGAAACTGCTCCGCGCCGGAGAACTGAATGAACAGAACCCAAACGTAAAAACAGAGCTGGATGAATTATTTGACCACCTGCCAGAAGGGTGCATGGCCTGGAAAAATTATAAGACTTTCAAGCTGGCCCCGACCAAAACCCGGATGAGCATCATGATATCGTTAGGTGTCCGGCTAAATCCATTCAATGTTGAAGATGTGGCAAATCTGACCCATATGGACACACTCGATCTGGCATCCATTGGTGATGAAAAGACTGCACTGTTCATTATCACACCACAGGCAGACCAGACTTATATGTTCCTGGCCTCGATGCTGTACTCACAGTTGTTTGAAACGTTATACCATAAAGGAGAGCACGAACTTCCACCGGAAGCAGATAACCGGCTCCCCATCCATGTGCGCTGTATCCTGGATGAGATAGCAAATATTGGAGAGATCCCCGGGCTTCCTTCGCGCATGGCCACGATGAGAAAGTATAATATTTCCTGTACCCCTATCTGGCAGTCGCTGTCACAGATGAAATCCCGGTATAAAGATGACTGGGAAGAAATGCTTTCAAATTCCAGCACGTTGATCCTGCTTGCAACGAATGAGGAGACAACCGCCAAATATTTTAGCGAAATCCTCGGAAAAGCAACGATCCGCCAGAGAAACAGAAACCTGTCCGATGGCGGAAAGAAATCATCCAGTAAAAGTTTCCAGCAGACCGCACGGAATCTGATGGATCCCAGTGAGATCGTCCAGATGGACAAATCGGAATGTATCGTCATCGTAACCGGCAGCAAACCGATCCGGGATCAGAAATACGATGCGACCAAACACAAAAACTGGCAGGAGACAAAAGAACTTTTTGATTACCATGCGTATTCGGTATACGATACCTCAAGAAATGATGAACGGGATCTGTTCATCAAACAGATGCAGCTGTCCGCCATGATCGACAGTATCCACAAAATGACTCTGCCACAGCCGCTTGAAACGGATACGGAGAAAAGTAATCCACTGACCGATGCGATAGGAACGGAGTAAATTGCTGATGATGTGATTTTGAAACTGTGTGCATTTCCTATTTATTCATTGTAGCACATGGAAATGTACGTTATAATCAATATATATTAGCATGAAAAGGTGATACAATGAAAATCGATTTTATTGAACTGACTAATTTTAGAAATATTCAAAAGCAGAAGATAAATTTTAAGGATAAAAAATTTTGTCGCGCTCTACGGTGACAATTGAAGCGGAAAGACAGCGATATTAGAAAGCATCACAAAAGGTTTTGTTCCGATCTTACGAACCATTAATTCACAGGCTATGAAAGGATGTGATCTGAGCAATACAGACATCCGGAGTGGTGCTAACAGTACCATGATAACCTTGGGAATCACACTGGATGGCGAACAATATGTGTGGACAAATAGAAAAAGACTTTCTTCTCAGTATCCTCTTGTTATTGTGACGTTGGTTTTGTCTAGTTTCATATAGTCCCGTAACGCCCTAGTTACAAGGGTTTCACGGATTTTGAAAATTTGTAGTTGTTCATCAAAAATCGTCATTTTTCAGAAATTTGGGGTCAAAATTGGCGTCAGATAGCACACCAGAGAGAAAAATTAAATATTTTATAGACTATGGAACGTACACTTTTGGCGTTCCTTTTCTATTTCCAGTCGTTCAGAAATGGACGGCTTTTTTCATACCCAAAATCAAAAGGAGAAAGAGAAAATATGAATAAGCTAGTAAAGCGATTGCTGACAGGAACGCTTGCTTTTGCAACCATTCTCACGGCATTACCAGTGACGGCGGTTCATGCGTCCGGCAATCAATACTGGACAGAATCAGCAGAACGTGTCGGCTACATTGAACACGTTATGAATGATGGTTCTATCAAATCTACATTCAATGAGGGACACATGAAAGTTGAGGGCGAAACTGCCTACTACGTGGATATCAACACCAGTTTCAAGAATGGATATAAAACACGTTCTGACGCAAGCTCCCGTATGAGTAGCGATCAGATTACGGACGTTGCTCTTTCCTTAGAGTACGTCAAGCAATATACCGCTTCTCATACGAACTTGAATTACAAACAGGGATATTTGCTGGAACAGTGTGTTGTCTGGCAGAGGTTGAGTGAACAGCTCGGCTGGCAGTGCGATAATGTCAAAGCTTCCTATAATGAAATCTCACAGGCAGTACAGAATGAAGTTTACGCTGGTGAACGGACGGCATTTTCTATTATCAACCGTTATGTACGCTTCGTGGATAAGGAAGCAGACAAGAAACGGAGCGACTGGAAATTATCTGTCCGCTGGACGTGGTTCATCGGGGAAAACAGAGAGCCGTTAAAGCACACGACCAAACCAGAACCTTACACACTGGATAGAACTTTACGCTGGATTCAACGGCAGGTTGACCCGACACTCAAAATGCTGGAAACAATCACAGCGAAAACAGGGATTGATTATCTGAAAGAAATCCGTAAATCTACGAAACTGACGGAAAAGCACTACAAGATAATCGAACAACAGACCACATCTACCGAAGATGTGATTTTAGAAAAGGAGAATTGAACAATGCAACGATTATTATTTGATTTCCTGTTCTTCTCTTTAGGGGGAACAGTTGGCGTGGTTGCCATGTGTATTTTACAGGCTGGCAGACAGTCTGACCAAAAAATGATGGAACTGAAAGGAGAAAAGAAAGCATGAATTTTGGACAGAACCTTTATAACTGGTTTTTAAGCAACGCACAGAGCCTTGTGCTGATGGCGATTGTTGTTATTGGTATCTACTTGGGATTCAAGCGTGAGTTTTCCAAACTCATCGGATTCTTGGTAGTTGCCTTAGTCGCCGTTGGTCTTGTATTCAATGCGTCCGGCGTAAAAGACGTATTGTTACAGTTATTCAATAAGATTATTGGAGCGTAAAATTAGTATTGCTATTGTGCGTACATTTGCATATAATAAAGATAGATGGAAATACTACTCACGAAAGGAGATGTTTTATATGGCTACAAAATCAGCAAATTTATATGTAAGGATTGAACCAGATGTCAAAGAAAAAGCAGAAAGTATCCTGTCTACACTTGGTATCCCTGCTTCCAGTGCTATCAATATGTTTTATAAACAGATTATCTTACAAAGAGGACTTCCGTTTGAAGTAAAAATACCGTCTGCCAGATCTGTTGACATCAGCACATTATCAGAAGCAGAGTTCAATGAAGAATTGGAGAAAGGATATGCGGATATGCAGGCTGGACGGACAAAAAATGCGAAGAAAGCCTTTGCTGACATTCGCAAGGATTATGGCTTATGATATATGAAGTAGAAGTATCCGAACAGGCTGACAGTGATTTGAGAGGAATTTTTGAATATATTGCTTTTGAATTGCAATCGCCGGAAAATGCAAGCGGACAACTTGACCGTCTGGAAGAACAGATATTAAGTCTGGATACGATGCCAGAACGTTATCGAAAATATCAAAAAGAACCGTGGAAAAGTCGTGGACTTCGTGTATTACCAGTAGATAATTATGTGGTACTTTATATTCCAGATAGCGATAAAAAGGTTGTAACAATACTTAGAGTAATGTATGCCGGACGGGACATAGACAATCAGTTAAATCTCCACACAAAGCAATAAAGGATATGATTTAAAGCAGTCTTTCATTTATGATCGACTGCTTTTTTCATATTGTGTGTCCAGCGAAGCTGGACCACGCTAGTAAAATTAAAACAATTATAAAAGAGGCCATTCAAACAACGGGGCATCATCCATTTTTGTTTGTTGGTTCAGGATTAAGTAAACGCTACTTAGGATCTGAAAAATGGGACGAATTATTAAGATAGTTTTGTACTGAATTTAGCAGTAATGAATTTCAATATGATGTGTATGCAAATATGGTTGACGAAAAGGACTATTATGAACAGCAGCCAGCTATTGCATATTTATTGGAAAAAGATTATAACAATAAAGTTCTTACAACAGATCAATATTTAGATTTTAGGAAAAAGCATACTCCAAAAGTATTAAATGGTAATTCTGAATTAAAGCGTTTAATAAGGATGTATGATTTGTTGAAATATAAATAAAAATATCCCGCCCAAATCATCTAATAGTGCGAACACCTAGAATCAGTGGTGGGATATAATTATTAGCTTTTGTAGATTTTACCATCATGTATAGTGCGAACACCACAATCAAGTACATACACAGTATATCAAAAGAAGATACATTTTTCAACTAATAAGAAAAAAATTATAAGAATATATCAATTTTTAGCTACCTTCAAACTCATGCAAGATAAAATTGCAAAGTTTGAAGGCCTTTTTATTGTGGATTGGAATCTGTATTCGCTAATTTGTATGATTTCACGTATTTCAACCATATCTCCTTTAAAAGATATCTGTAAAATTTTGGAAATATGCAAAATGTGGAGCTTCTGAAAACACGCTACAATAGAGGAAAAGGAGGAACGAAAAAGATGTGTGTTGTTTTATCAAATATCAATATAAAGGGCGGTATCGGAAAAACGATTGGAAACGCAACTATGGCAGAAATACTGGCGAAATGCGGAAAGAGTGTGCTTCTGGTGGATAATGATCCGCAATGTAACATGACCGGGCTTTTCGGGATGATGACAGATGAGGAACGTTATACGATCAAAGACCTGTATATGTGTCCGCAGGAAAGACTTCCGGAATATGCCAGACAAATGGTTTATCCGACGAAATACGAGAATATTGACATGATCGTATCGGAACCGGGACACAGAGATACGATCTCTTATGTCGAACAGTTAAGAGACTGTGATACCAGAAGCATCCTGGCAAATGCGATTTCCTTTTTTAAGAAGGATTACGACTATATCATCATTGATAAAAACCCCAGTGCAGATATCCTTGCCACAAATGTCCTGGTGGCCTGCGACGAGGTGATTGCGCCGGTAGAAATGGATGGATTTTCTTATCAGGGACTGACCAATTTATTCCTGGAAATCCAAAACATAACATCGAATGGAGAACTGAATCCCTTTTTGACATTCCGCGGGATCTATATGGTCAAGGTGGAGAAAAACACCAACCTGTTCCGCTCTCTATATGAGGCATATAAAAAAGAACTTGGTGAATTTTTCCTGCAGGCCACGGTGCGAAAGAGCATCCAGGTGGCTGAATGCTCGGCAAAATCTATACCGTTGTTGCATTATAAGAAGCGGTCGAACCCTCTGGAAGATTATATCCTATTGATGGAAGAACTGAAATACATTATGTCCGATCAGGCCAGGGAGCTGTTGAAAGAGCATGCCACCTCGAAAGAATATAAAACCGCAAAAATCATCAGAAAATAGATAAGAAAGGAAAATAACCGTGAAAGAATTTACATTAGGGAATGGATTGGGAAATATGAAACCGTCTAATTTTTCTGCTGGAATCAATACGCAGCGTTTCGGTCAGGTCATCTATGTATCACCTGACCTGGTTATTCCAAATCCGAAAAACAAATATGAAGTTACCAATATTGATGAGCTCGCAGACAATATAGCCGTATATGGACTGTTGCAGCCTTTGCTTGTGAAAGGTCCGTTTCCGGATAAAACGTATATGCTGCTTGGTGGCGAACGACGCTGGACAGCAATTAAAAAGGTAATGGCAGAAAATCCGGAAGCAGCAAAAAAACTGGAGAAAATACCTGTGGAAGTATACGGTCCGTCAGATCTGGATGAGATCGACGAAGAAATCATCATACGCGAAACCAACAGTCAGGCAAGAAATATGGAAAAATACCGCAAACAGGATGTATGGGAGCTATTTGACCTATACAAGAAGAAACAGGAACGCGGTGACGCCATTCCGGAGAATATCATCAAAAGGATATCCGAAAAAATGGGAATCGGGCAACGGCAGGTGCAAAAGATTGTTTCTATTGATGAATATATGATCCCTGAGATGAAAGAAAAAGTAGAAGATGGCAGTATTTCCATCAACAAAGCCTCCAAAATCGCCCATCTTTCTAAAGAAAAGCAGGAAGAACTGTATAAAATCCTGGAAGATACCGGAACGATCGATATGAGTACCATACAGGAAATCGAGGCAAAAAAAATGTCCGTTCCGGAAACAGATGATTCTTTCGAAGCATTTGAAAAGGCTCTTTTTCCGGAAAAGTATCAAGATGAGAATATTCCTGGTCAGAAAGATTCTGAGGAGTTGGATGATTGGGATCAGGAAGAACCGCTGACAGAAGCACAAAAACAGGAGCAGGCTTTTCTTGAGCAGATTTTGACCTGGATCTACAAAGTAGGGAACCTTCCGGAAATGGAATTTTACCAACGGAGTGCACTCGAACAGATGCAGCGGATGATACAGTCTATTTTAAAACGATAGTAGCTAGGAATGGAAAAAAGTTGGATCAATCCTGATCAGCGGTTACAGAAAACGTTGTCTGTGAACCTCTGGTGGGATGATCCAACTTTTTTTTCATAGTCTCGTGTTATTTTGCTTTGCTGCGGTTATCCATATCGCATTGCAGTGCTAATTTGTACATGGATGGGTAAACCATATTACAAAACAGTTGTTTTGCCTGCTTCATAGTATCAATAATATCCAGCCATTCTTCAAAGGTAAACGAATGTTTCATTGATACATATGTCTTTTGCACAGCCTGGGAAGTCAGGATATTTTGCCGACCGTCCTCCTGTTTTTTTACGGGAATAAAACAGTTTTCTATGATGACCGTAATCGGAAACCTGTCCATGAACGACTGGTATTTTATCGTGAGTTTATAGCAGCGGTAAACTTCCAGACCATCCATTTCTTTCTTATCATTTTTTCCTGTCTTATTTTTCCATATGCCTTCGTATAAGAGGATATCACGGTTTGTCTCTTCCGGTACATCCGCGGTATTGTCTTCCTTTTTTAATGTCCCATTCTTAAAAGCTGTAGCAGCAGTGTCGATAGCAGCTATCAGTTTCCTGTTATTTGGATATTGGTCAACATTTTTTACAAGAAGATTCTTTGTACGCATCAGTTCAGGCAGGGAATTTTCATATTCCAGTAATACATCTCCAGGTGTTTTTCCCCTGTATTTTCCCCAGGAAAAGGTATGTGAGAATGCAGCCTTACAATCCTGTGCAGATGGCTCTTTTTGCCCTGTACCGGATATCTTTTCTTTGATCTTTAGAATCACCTGATATACCGTGTGAAATGCACGAAAATGCTGGAAATACCGGTGGCGGAATGCCATATCAAAAGCAAGTTCCGATTTTCTTGCCAGAGCCGCCAGATCCGTCGGCCTGAGATTTGCGGCTACCGCTTTATTGTTTTGGATCAATACAAAACTGTAAACAGAATACCCGTTCATCAGGCTCATGGGATTTTCCGGCAGTGGATCCTGATAGCCAAAGAGTGCTTCTATGGCAAATGTAGAAATTCCGTTCTTGGTATGCTTGATGTTATTCAGAATCTGTTTTGGATATTCCGAACTGTACACATTCGAATGATCGTTCATCTTTCTTTCCTCCCTTTTACATGTTTCTCCATATTTGAAAAATCACATAGACAATATGGAAGATAGTAGACTAGGGAGTCCGGGATTTCTCCTGCCAAAAGGAAATCGCCCATATTAGGGGAGAAAAAGGCAGGTGAATGATTTGAGTAACGAAAGAAAAAAAGAAGTGCCGGAGAGAAGATCCAGAGCAAAGCCGTTATCCAGGCCTCCAGACAGGCAGCAGGAGGCAATTACACAAGTACGGCAAAAGGCACTCGCTGATCAGATGCGAAAAGCTAAGAAAGCAGATGTGGATCATCTGAATAAAGGCTTGAAAAATATGATCCAAACAGACTTTTCAAAGATACCGTCTGTCACTTCAGAAGATAAAAATGCGAAAGATCTGATAGCAGCGAGAGAGCGGCCATCGCGATTGCATGTGGAAGATATCCTTACACAGCCAATGAAGGTTACTTTTTATACCTCTTACCATGTTTCTACACATGATACATATGAAAATAAAGGCATACAGGTAACATCTGCTGCCTATGTGCCGCTTTGCAAAGAAACTGCAAATCTGGCACTGCGCTCCCTGGCCAGAGGCTCCAGCAGACGGTATTTTTCATCAGAAGCATTTGAAGAGATCAAACGGACATTGATTTTTGACGATGAGGCGGCAGAGAGTAAAGTGAGGATTCTGCTGTCACAGTATGGGATCTCAGATTCCGGCGAAGTGGAAAAATGCCTGGATATCCTTCATGACCGGGAATTCCTTCCGGGAAGGGATATGGAACGTATCTACCAGACCATGCACCTGAAAGACCGTATCAATCCTAAAACCGGTGATACCTATAAGCCAAAAGAAATTGCCCGTTTGCGGCATGAATTAACCAGTGTGATCAATGAATATACACCGGATATTAAAGGGATACAGCCGGTTACTTTTATGAGTTTCCATGACCTGTCAGATCTGGAAAGGCAAAAACGGATGCTGGACAATTATTTTTCTGAACATCTGTTAGCCGGTACGAAAAGCAGAGGCGTTGGGAATCTGGCAGGGAGTGTATCGGCGGGACAATTAAAAAAGCTTTTAAAGCGTACCGATCTGACCGCAGAGGAAGCCGCACTTTTAAAACATGCCATAAATCTACATGCAGCGATAAAAGTTAGCGAAATATCGCATCAGGAGCTTGGGATTGTAAGGAGTATACAACGATCCGCCAGAAAGCATCTGATGCAGTCACATATGGGTGCAGGAACTTTTCTTGCCTGGGATGTATCCAGGATGATTTCCCGCACTTTGAAGTATACGCTTAAAAATGCTGCTCAGACAGGCAAGGGAGCAAAATACGGACTGAAAATCGCGCTGCGGCCTGTCCGCACGTTAGGAATCAACGTAAATAAGACACTGCGTGTGAATCCGGTGATCAATCAGGTACTGGTACAGTATGCCGACCCGGTAATGAACCGGATGCGAAACACTGTGACATCCGCTTCCAGGACATTCGACCGGATGCAGCAGGGGCACAATCGCTTAAGGAAAAAGAAATATGCAGTCAAAAGTAAAACCATCCGGTTTTTTCGCGATCCTTTCCGGCTTCGAGAGACAGTCAAAAACAGCCTGATAAAGACAAAGATCTGGAAAAGGGCATCAAAGAAATTTGCCCCGGTACGTAATGTAACATCTTTTATCCAGCACGTTCTTGCAAAAGCAGTTGCTGGAACCTCTGCTGCCATTCAGACGATCCTGTCACTTCTGTCCGGTATTCTGATTGTATTCCTGTTACTTTTGCTGTTGTTTGTGGTGTTTTATTTTCTGATAACAACGTTTATGAACATGTTTACCCTGAATGCTGATGCAGGCGATACAGACACAGCGATTCTGAATCAGTGCATCGATACGATCAACCAAATGTATGAGAACCAAATGGACGAGATCGACCGTATCACGACCGGAAAGAAATATCGGAATGTAACGGTTAATTTCCGCCAGGTGAAAGATGAGGAGGCCTATACAGAAAACGACACGGAAGAAGAAGGCAGTACGATCTATGCCTATACAAACAGCCGGGAAATCCTTTCGCTGACGAAAGTGTATTTCGATTTTGACCTGGAAGGCGCAGATCCGGATGAAGTCCTTGATTATGTAAGAAAGCTGTATAACGGGAGCCATACCTATTATCTGACCGAGACACCGGTATATGACACAGATGCAGACGGGAATCTTTATGTCAGTGCTTACGATGCAACTATTGATTACACGACATACTATTTGAATTCTATTTTTAACTGCCAGTTAGCAAATGATTCTTATGGCGGCTCTGCGATTCTTGGATCTGATCTGACAGGGAGTGTGGCTGCACAGCAGATATGGAATTACTGCAAAAGTGCAGGGTGGTCGGATGCGGCCTGCGCGGCGCTATTAGGGAATGCAGCCCAGGAGAGCGGTGGGACGCTGATCTCAGGGATTAATCCTTCGGCACATGGCAGCGGTGGTCGTGGCATATTAGGATTTACTTATTCCCCGGATTCGAAAAGATCCGATGACGGGATGGGATTGGTTCGTTACGCAGACAGCCAGGGAACAGCGTGGACTGACCTGAAAACACAGCTGGATTATTTTATCCTGTGTCAGAAAGGGATCTGGGGAAGTATGTGGAGTTCTGATTCCCAGACAGCAAAGGAATTTCGAAGAGCCGGTTATACCGTTCCTTCCTGTTCTTTTGAACAGTTTCTGCAGTTGCAGGATGTTGATCAGGCTACCATGGTATTTTTATGCGCTTATGAAAATTGTGGGATAAAAAATGCACGATGGGAAACCAGAAGCAGGGAAGCAAACAAAGCATACCGTCTGTATGCGCAATCTGCAGGTTCCCAGGAACAGGAGGTATCATGAAAAAACGAAAAACAATACTGGCTCTATGCCTTCTTTGCGCTACATCCCTGGCAGCAACCGCATATGTAAAAGCTTCGTGGGAAGGATGGGATACAGAAAAACAGGATGATGCCTGGACGGTACTGGATCTGACAGAATGGACGGAATTTGCTTCTCTGGGGACGATTCCTTCCGTTATCACGACGTATTCAGCAACAGCTTCCGTAAATACTGCCGTCCGTGACTATGAGGCGCAGATAAAAGCGGAATTCAAAAGCTATTCCCAGGATTATTCCGGTTATACCGAACTGCTGCTTGCTATTTGCTATCTACGTACACAAGGATCGGGAAATGACATTTTTGCAATCACAGATCTTCCAAAATACGAAGGGAAATCAGATCTTACCGCAGAGGAATCGATAGCTGCTGCCTGCAGGTTATTGGTAGCCTGCGTCAGGGAATCCGAAGAAGTCAATCCATACAAACTGGATGCAAAGCTGCAGGCGGTTATTATCGCCTGGTACAGCAATGATCCTTCTGTCATTGGCTTTTTCACGGATCAAAAATATACAGCAGGCGAATATGAAACTTATATGGAAAGAGAAGGCATTACGCTGGATTATAAAAACATCCTGCAATCGATCAATGCGATTTATTCCTGTAAGGAAGTAAATATGACCGGTAGCAGCGGCTATTCCGGTTCCGTGGCAGCCGGTATCGCCGGAACGATTGATTCCGGGACAAGACTAAGCTGGCTATTTCCGGGAGGAACACCGAAGTCACCAACCGAAGTTCAGGCATATCTGACAACAATCACTGTGCCGATCCAGACGAAAACCGGAAAAACCACGATGAGTCTAAGGGTACACAAACAGCTGGCAAATGAAATACAGTCTATTTTTGAAGAACTGCTGACAGTCCAGGGATTTTATGTAAATCCAGGTGATACCTTTGGCTATAACTGGAGGCCAATGGCATCCGGAACCGGAAAACTGTCCCATCATTCGTATGGCTGCGTGATCGACCTCAATGCAAATGCCAACCCGCCATCTTACTGGAATAGCAAACCGGATCCGAAAAGTCCGTATTATAACAATCCGCAGGTGGTTGCGATCTTCAAAGCCCACGGATTTTACTGGGGAGGTGACTGGTCCCCCAGTTTTTATGATCCCATGCATTTTACGTATACCAACCATTAAACCGGATCATGAAATTATAATGAATTCTCAGTGCTATATCGAACAAAGGAGAACAATATGAATACCAGTATTTACCGCACCCGAACAGAATGGGTGCCAAAAGTATATGAAAAAATAAAACGGAATGACGATTACTGGGTAATCGGTCTGGATTCCGGATATGGCGGGATGAAAGGATTCTCGCCAAATAAGTATTTCTGCTTTCCGTCCTATGCGAGACTTTTAGAAAAGGACAAAAGCATGATGACAATGTATGACAGGCAGGACGTTATCTATGAAGACCTGGATACCGGGGAGATTTATTTGCTTGGCCGAAACGCACAAAACAGTATATCGAGAAATGACATCAATGATACGGACAATGAACTTTTTAACAGAAAACGTTTCAAAAACAAAAAATTTTATGTGCTATGCATGGCAGCCATCGGTCTTGCGGCTATGCCGAATCAGAAACATTCGGATTTTCATGGGATCGGAAAAGAAATTATCATACAGGCCGGTCTGCCTCCTGCCTATCTGGAGATGGACCGGGAGCCTTATATCCATATGTTTTCAAGAGCTGCAAATTACCGGCTGAAAGTGGGAAAAAATCCATGGCAGGAGTTCCACATTACAATTGATCCTAAAAATGTCTATGTCATGGCCCAGCCATCCGGCACGATGGCATCCATCAATATCGGAAATAATGGTCAATACATTCCCGAAGCACGAAACTATCTGACGGGAAATGTTTTGATTCTGGATATCGGCTTTCATACCATGGATGTCTTTGGAATGAAAGGGCATGTACGCTCCATCAATGAATCTTTTGACAGGTTTGGTATGCGTTCTATCCTGCAAATGGTTTCGGATGAGATCAAGAAGGAAAAGAATACGGAAATTCGCGTCTCCTGTATGCAGAAATATCTGGAAAAGGGGACCATCCCGTTTACAAGTGAAATGGGGATGGATGAGGATGAATTTCGATTTTCTGATGAAGAGTGGCCCTTTGATACGATCCTCGAACGATGCAGCCTAAAAGTGTGTAATGCGGCACTGAAGCATTTGAGTACCATAACAGATCAGTTTGCAGACTACGAATATCTTGTAGTTACCGGCGGCACAGGAGCTGCCTGGTATGCATGGATCCAGGAAAAGTTTAAGGGAAGCAAATTAAAGATCATTCCGGGCAACCAAAACGACAGTCTGGATATGCAGTATGCGAATGTCCGCGGGTATTATCTGTTCCGCACGATGATGATGCAACAGAAAAAGAAACAGAAATGAGGAAGATGATTGAAAGCAGTCATTCGGTTATATAAATGTCATGATATGGATCTTTTATTATTGAAAATGGTCTATCATGTGAATCTGGCCAAAACAGCGAAATTGTGTCTGAAAGCATTTGTAGATCATGAAAATATTGTCTTTTTACCATGTGAGAGTCCAAATCCGGAGATCAAGTATGTGTATAAAAAGTCCCAGACAAAACAAACAGTCAGACAGATCCAATTTCCTACACAGTCTTTTGTATTAAGGCTGAACGATGATACAGAGGCACCCTACATCACCTTCTGGAACAGCATTATTCCAGGATACCGTACGATGTTTTTAAAGCAGCTGTTGAGAATGTATCTGCGTATGCCTGCTCTTTCAGAGTATGTGGTTGATAGATCCGGTTTGCAGCATACAGAATATCTGAATCCGCCGGTTCCTTATGAAATTCCATTGTTACAAAAAGATGGCATGCGGCAGCAGGAATCGAGTTCCGTCTGGGAGCATAAAAAAACAGAAAGCAGAAAACCGGTTTTTTCTAAGAAGCCGACAGATACCCGAAAGAACCAATTACAAGATTTTATGCAGCAGGCGAAAGAAAATACCGTTAGTGAGGCAGACTTCTTACAGACCGCTGCTGCATTACCCGAAAACAATAACATGAATGCAGCGGATGATGCAGAAGAGTTAATGAATTATATGGCTGCATGGATGGATTAATCATGAATTTTGGAGGTAGAGATGAAAGTAACAGAATTTGATAAAAGCAAAGAATTTGAAACAAAAGCAGAACCGTTACTCCAGGAATTGCTGAAGGTATGTAAGTTTTATGAAATCCCGCTTTTTATTACGGTATGCCCGAAAAGTGAACCAGAAAAGACTTGGTATTACAATGATCATGTAAGTACCGTTATCAATCATCAAAAGCTTTTTGACGACCAGATCAAAAAACATATCCTGGTCGCGGATGGATTTGATGTAATACAGCCAGGGACTTACGTAGAAATGAACTGTGAAGATCTGGCGGATGAGGAAAGTATTTCACAGGAGAAGTAACATGGCTCTTTATATTACGACAGTGGAAGATATCTGTTCTGACAGAAATCTGGCGAAAACAGCCTGTACTCTGTGTTCGGACGATCTGTTAATTCTGCTGCTGTCAGATGATTCGACAGATGAGTGGCAGGAGCTACAGATGATTGCTGAGAAAAAAGGATTCCACATACAGAAAGAAACGGTTACAAGTGATAGTTATAAAAGTATGGATGCAGCTTATTGTGAGGCGATTCAAAAAATAATAAAACCGGATGATAATGGGATAACATATCAAAAACTTATCTTTGTCGGACGAGTCCTTCTTCGGGCAGTGATTCGATTATATGATACTTTGGAACGGAATTCTTTTTACATAGAAGCACGGATAGCCGGGTTTAATCCTCCAAAAAGAACGTTATCTTCGAAGGTTACTATCGAAGCCGCATATAAAAAGCAGAAGGCGAAAAAGGTTCCCCAAAAGCCGACACTGGAATTACTTTTGGATGATGAGGGTGAAGCTTCGAAGGTATCCATAACAATTCCAGAAACTACAACCGAACGGGAAATACAAGTAGCAAGTGAAGCAGAATCACAAAAGCAGTGGAAAGAAAAAGTTCCTTTAGAAAAACAAAATACGATTGGCCAGGTGGCAGGAAGAGAAAGTAATTATAATAAAAATGCCATTTATCAAAATGCTCAGGGAAACATGGTAATTGCCCCCACAAAGTCCAGAAAGGAATTAGAAGCATCCATTTTTCGAAAAAGCAAACAGGCTGTACAGAAAAAACAGGAGTATTCGCCGGAATTTATTGAGCAACTACTGGCGTATGAACAAGTAGTTCTTCGTACCAAAAAGTATTTTCTGGAGCATATGCAGCTTAGACAGATGGCAGATAAGGATTTTTTGGCTATGCTGACTCTTATTCAAACTTCGGAAACAAAAGAAGAATGGGTACAAAATATGGCAGTGGAACTTCCGGGGATAAAAGTGGCTCCTGCGTTATCAGAAATAGAATTTCTGGAGTATCAGCGGACTGCACAGGAAGTAACAGAAGCAACATACTGGTTGGGAGAAAGCCGAGAGGTGGAAAAATGAGAAAACGGATCCAGATATTAATTGGTCTTCTATGGATTTTTGCGGCGCTCTTTTTTATAGGAAAGAGTGTACCTGTAGCCAGGGAATATATAAGCTTCGATCGGCAGCAGGATGAAATGCTGCATACCTTTATTCAGAATGAAGAAGTTATGCAGTGGCAAAATGATGAACCGGAAACCACAATCCCGGATCTGCGTATTGATTTTACATCTTTACAGAGGTTAAATCCGGATATTATCGGATGGCTTTATATACCTGTCTTGGAAATAAATTATCCTATTTTATTGGGAAAAGATAATGAAGAGTATTTACATAAAAATTATTTACATGAGAATCAATATCTCGGTTCTATATTTGCACACTACCAGACATCGCCATTGCTCGATGAGCCTTATACCGTTTTATTCGGACATAATATGAGATCCGGAAGGATGTTTGGTAAACTCTCAAAGTATCAGGATAAAGCCTTCCGGGATGCCAATCCCTTTGTATATATCTACACACCTGAGAAAAGTTATCAGTGCACCATATATGCCTGCCTCCATGTAAATTCATCTGACCCGTATGTATATACCACAGGATATGAATTTGGTTCTCTAAACTACTGGGAACTGATTGACTATACGGCTACAAATGCCATGTATTCGTGTGATCTTTTCCCAAATGCTATGGATCAGGTATTTTGCCTTTCGACCTGTGCAAGCGGAGGAAGACAACGGGAAAGATTTACGGTGTTTTGTGTTGTGACTTCATCACAAGAGAAATAGATAATTGCTACAGTCAGCAGGATTGCTTTCTGTAGCTTTTTTTATGGATTGCAGTGTTTTCCTGACTCTTTAAGAAAGAAAACCCATATTACATGTGAAGCCAATTCATACATGGAGCAAAAAGGAGGAAAGAGTAAAAATAACTGTGTGAAAGAGAATGGGAGGACTTATTTTATGAATGAGACATTTTATCTGTTTCTAAGCCGAAAAGAACAGCAGCAGGTATTACAAAACCTGGAACAGAGAGGATTTTTATGGGAATCGGGGAAAAAACCAACGGATTTTCCTAGACTGCAAAATCTGATCGTAAGCATTGACAAAACAGGGAAGAAAATAAAATACATCGTATGATAAACCGTCAGAAAAGAAAGAGGATCAGATATGCATTCTCTTTCTTTTTTGATGCCGTGTGTCCAGCGAAGCTAGACCACACTTGCCGGTGAAAGTCCGGTCACGGTAATCGCCAGTGAGCCGTGTAGCTAAACTCGGTGCGTTGTAGTAATACAGGGTGCTAAGCGAGTGGATAAAGTAACCTCGACAAGAGGAGCGAGCAATCATGCAGACTGTAACATTAAGTGAATTCTGCCGTATCGTTAAAAAGGTATCTGATAGGAGAGCAAAGAGAAGTTGAGCCCTGGGTATATGGGCGAAAACCATGGAACGTGTGAAGAAACTGGAAAGCAGCACGGAAGAATCTTTCGGTATAGAGGAAGCGGTATGTATGAAAAGTGTGGTTCGGAACTGGAGAGACCCTACCCATCACCAAAAGGTAAAAAGAAAGCGTATAAGCTTGGCGAAATCGTATTTCTGATGGGAGGGAGTCGGAGAGGAACATAGTACCGATAATGGCTGTGCAAGAAAACGCAGTTTATGGGAAGGTTCCTTACTTCATTCAAGTTTGTAGAGAGGGTAAGAGTGAGAGAATGTCATGCAGACTAATAACTCCAAAGAAAAAGTTCGACAACTTCAAAACAAACTATATCTGACAGCCAAGAAATGTGACAGCCGAAGATTTCATGCATTGTACGATAAGGTGTATCGGGATGATGTACTTTTCGAGGCATGGAAACGGGTAAAAGCTAACAAAGGTTCCAGTGGTGTAGATGGTGTCAGAATCGAAGATATTGAAGCGATGGAAATTGAAAAATATCTGTCAGAAATCAAATCGGAGCTGATGGATGGAAAGTACAAACCATCCCCAGTAAAGCGAGTTATGACACCAAAACCAGACGGAAGTGAAAGACCTCTTGGAATACCAACAGTCAAGGACAGAATTGTGCAAATGGCTACCAAGATAGCAATAGAGCCAGTATTCGAAGCTGACTTTAGAGATTGTTCCTATGGATTCCGACCGAAAAGAAGTGCCAAGCAAGCACTGGAAGTGGTAAGGAAAGCGTGTAACAACAAGGGCTATTATGTAGTAGACGCAGATATTGAGAAGTTCTTTGATAACGTAAACCAAGATAAGCTGATGAAACTGATAGAGCAGAGAATATCAGACCGTAGGATATTGAAGCTGATAAGACAATGGTTAGTATCAGGAGTATTATACGGAAATGTACTGACAATCTCTGAACTGGGAACAAGCCAAGGTTCAGTTATATCTCCGTTATTGGCAAACATCTACTTAAATACACTGGACAGATTGTGGGAAAAGTATGGACTTACTCACGGTATTCTTGTAAGGTACGCAGATGATACAGTAATCATCTGCAAGAATAAGAAAAGTGCAAATCACGCACTGAACTTATTGCAGTACATCATGGCAAAACTGGATTTAAAGCTACACCCAGTAAAAACAAAGATTGTCAGCATGTGGGACGGAAAAGAGGGATTTGACTTTCTTGGAATGCACCACAGAAGAATGACAACGGAAACAAGCAAAGGACAATTGTATAAAGAAACTTATCAGTATCCGAGCAGGAAAGCTATGAGGAAAATGAAAGTAGAAATTAAAAGAAATGTAAACAGTCGAAGTCTGCTGATTGCAAAGGAAGAGGATTTAATAAAGAATCTAAATCCGAAAATCACAGGTTGGAAGAATTATTATTCCACCAAAACAAATGAGAAATGGATGCAGGAATTGGACTGGTACATTATCTGTACCTTTACAAGATGGTATAACAAGAAACACCAAAGGCGTAAACATATGTCAAGAGTGGGATTTGTTAGAAATAGCATTTACGAAAAAGGATTAAAGAAAATGGCTAGAGCATGACGTAATGCTGTAGAAAGAAGAATGTTGGAAAGCCGTGTGAGGGAGAACCTCATGCACGGTTTGATGAGGGGCGGATGAAATTTCTCATCCGCCTACTCTACCTGATTTTCCATATTTGAAATGAAACTATTCACAGTATGGAGAAAAGAAAATGGAGGGAAGGAATCTGTAATCACCTATGAAGGTTCTGTTTAACACCGAAAGAATGGAGAAAGAGACAATACTATAAAAGTTCATGAAGAATTCAGTTGAATCCGCACAGGCTCTTGCTTAAAAGGAATGAAGCCGGAGGATGTAGTAACATACATTGAGGGTGAGCCAAAAGTTGGGAGGGTTCCAGTTGAACCGGGAATGACGAATGCAGAAAAGACAGATGCTATCGGACAGAGAATCGTTGGAATTAACACAGAGAAACGCCGAGATCAATGAGGGAATGGTCAGATTCGATATTATTTTTTATGTCCGCATGAAAAATGTTCTTTCCCAGATTATTGTGAATATTGAAGCTCAAAAGGACGAACCATCCGAATATAAGATATTAAACCGGGCTATCTTTTATGTGAGCAGGCTTGTTTCATCACAAAAAGAGAGATTTTGTAAATACGAATTATGATGAGATAAAATGGTCCTATGTCAAGATTTAGTACAAGTTAAAGTGAGGTTTTCCCCATCTTAACTTGCCATTGGCTCTTCGTTCTGTTGCAATCTACGGTATAGTTCTTCGTAGGCATTTGGTGACATGTAATCGCAATGACTATGGATTCGCTTGGTGTTATAGAATGCCTCCAGATATTCGAATACCAATCGATATGCATGATTATAGTCGCGGATTTTGAAGCGATTCAGCCATTCGCG
>NZ_VUMS01000026.1 GCF_009696065.1 Oliverpabstia intestinalis
TTTTAAAAAGAACTTTCGAGGAATGTGTTTCACTGTTCAGTTATCAAAGATCAGTTTTGCATTGCCGTTTGTCTCAAACAGCTTTGCTATTATATCATGTCGTTTCCTGCCTGTCAAGAACTTTTTTTAACTTTTTTGAAGTTGTTTTGCTTCTCTCTTGCAGCAACTTTGGCATCTTATCACATCCAACCGGCTGTTGTCAAGAACTTTTTTATTTCTTTTTGACAGCTTTGTGATCTCTGTGAGATCTCTCAGACGCAACTCTGATAGGATACCACCGCTGCCTGGATTTGTCAATAAGTTTTTACTATTTTTCTTGTAATTTATTTATTCGTGTTAATCATTACATTTCGGACAGTTTCCTGATGTTTATAAAAAGATAAAAACAGCGTCCGCATAAGCAGACACTGTTTTTATCCAAAGATCTGTAATACGATCTTCATCAACATATTATTATCATAGATCCATGTCAGGATCGGATCCGACCGGATCTGTCCCTGAAGGTAGATTCCTGCCGGAGTGTCACATATAATTGTTATGATCAGGAAAATCACCCATATCCAGATCAGTCCCTGTATACATCCGATACAGATACCTCCGATTCGATTCAGTGTACCGATCACCGGCAATGCCGTCAGAATATCAACCGCATACAGGATCATATACATCAATATTGTGGCAATCGCAAACGAAATCAAAAAACAGATGGCATTAATAATCCCATAAGAAAGATATTTCCCCAGATAATCCGCAAAACTTTCTACCGCCAGCCGCTTATAGATCTCTGTATTATTATTTTCCATCAATTTGTCTTTTACTGTCTGCGGAAGCGGCAGTTCTTCTATATAAGATACCTGTCCTGTGATGCTCTGCAGATCATCTCTGCCTTCCAGCTGCTCCAGCAGTACTTCATTACATTTTTCTTCGATACTGATCTGCCAGGTGGTCTTTTCACGAACAAAATCACTGATATACGGATTCAGCCAGGACGTAACACCAAGAACCATTAAAAAGAATACCATTGATATTGCCATGCGGAGCATCCCTTTTCGGAATCCCTGAACCGCAAAGATCAGTACCAGCGCAAGTAATACAAATGTCAGCCAACTCATGTTTTCTCTCCTGTTTATTGTAATCGAATGGTTTCCGTTCCGCTGTCAAGAATCACCATATAACGGTTTCCCGAGATCCGAAAAATATTTTCTACATTTCCTTCTTTTATCGTTCCCTGATATCGGCAGTTTCCCTGTAATGTATAGATACCCACTTCTTTTTCATTGTATACAAAAATCTGTTCCTTGCTGAGTGCAACATGGTCAAATGCGAAATCTACCGTAAACTTCGCCTTTTGGGCTCCACCGGTCGTATAAAGCACGATTTCATACGACTTCTTTTCTTTTCCGGTCTTATAGGCCATTCCAACATACTGATCATCGTGAAAGACACTCAGGATATCATCGTCCAGTGTAATCCGGTTACTCTCTTCCGGAATCTGTTTTCCACTGTATGTCAGGAAACCATTATCCGAAAATGCCAATGTCTGAGAATCACTCAGATAATTCACCTGTGGAATCAGTGTTCCCACGTAATTATATCCACTGACCTGATTGTCCATCTGATTTTGTCCCGTATTGCCAAAATTGTAAAACGCCATAAAGCTTGCCGGCTGATTATCTTTGACACAAAGATACGAAACTGCCATCAGCTGCCCGTTATCCGAAAGCGAGAGATCCACCGGGTATCCCGGATTGTCTACACTGGTTTTGGCAGTTACCAGTTCCTCTCCCTTCTGGTCATAGACATGGATCCAGGTTATCTCTCCATCTGCCAGAACCACACCTGTGATTCCCTGCGGGTTGATGCACACTTTCTCTACCGGGAGTTTTGTCTGTATATCAGTAACTCTTCCACTGAAATTGTAAACCCCAATATCCGTTCCTTTCTTATCATAAACTACGCAATACTCACCACGCATGGCTACTACCGGATTCTCCATGGTCTGCGGTTCATTCCACACTTCTTCTCCCTGAGCATTCAGAAGTGTCACACCGTCACCGCCGTATTTTAATATATAATCACCAAATTCTGCATATTCCGCTGTCGTTGTCGTGTCTTCCAGCTCTGTTCTCGTGATCACCTTGTAATTTTTAAACTGCCAGTGATCCACCAGAATCTTACCTCCAATGACAAGACCGACAGCCACTACAAGTGCGGCACCCGCAATCGCAAGTTTCTTTTTGCTCCATTGAGATTCGGGTCGATTCAGCTTCCATTCCTTTATCTTCTGCAAAATCTTCATAATTACCCCTTATTTGTTCCTTTTTTTACTGTTTTTTATCATAGCACATTGTCTTCCCTTCGGCAATTTCTATTTCTGCTCAAAGCACCGCTTATGATTCCGGCAACAAAAGTTTTCCGCCTGCATAAATAATATCTTCCGGAGAAATTCCGTTCAACTGACATATTTCATTGATCCGGCTGATCGTCCCATATTGTTTCTGACAGATACTTGTGAGTGTGTCACCTCTCTGAATCGTATATGTGATAGTCTTGATATCAGCTGTTGCCTGCTGTTCTTCCTTTTTTTCTTCCTGCTGCATGGATTCCTGGGTGGACGATATACTGACTTCTTCCGATGTTTCCCCGTTCGCCTGTGGATTCAGACTCTCCTGGGCGGTATCCTGTGTCGGAACCGGTGCCAGACTCTCTTCCGGCTCTTCAGTTGCCATCGGAGAAAGCAGTGGTTCTTCAGCAGCTTTCTGTGCCTCACTGGTCACTGCAACACTCTGTCCTTCTGTCTGTACCACTTCCTCAACATTCTGATACTGTCTCAGATAAGGCAGACCTACCGCAAGCATCGCCGCCGCACAGCACGCCCCGGCCAGCCAACGATTTCGCGCAGAATGTTTTTTCGCTTTTTCACTCTTCTCTGACTCCGTCGTCTCTTTTTTCTTTCCTCTCACCGTCCTCCTGAAATCGATCACTGCACGGTCCGGTACATGTTCTGTCTCCTCGATGGATTTATTCTCACTCATATCGATCATATACGCCTGCATCGGATCATTTTTTTCATAATAAATAAAATGTCCCGGCACACGTACCAGCTGGTTATTCTCATAGACATAAAACGCCTCTTCCATCTCACCCGGCTCCATCAGAAACAACACTTTGTCATTGCCGGCAAAATGATCCAGATGTGTCTTACGGATTTCTTCGGTAATTTCCATATTAAATCCCGGAAACCCGGCAAACCACCCGACAATTTCCTGCTCCGGAAAATATTTTTTACTGTCTTCATACACCTGTCCCCATACTTTATCGTCAAAACGGATATGTTCCGGCGAAAGCTCCAGATCCCGGATCTGCAGGGCGCTCCGGATAAAAATATAATCGCCCTGCCCGGTCCAGTGACAGGAACCAAACAAAATCGCCGCCACCTCGTCTCCGTGAGGATTTCTTGCGATCTTTTTCAAAAAGGTGTAGACATAGTCTTCCATATATATTTTTTTCTTCCCTTTGATTTCTCCGATTTGTCTTACGTTATTTGGCAGCTTCACGTACTCTGCAGTTTCTTTTGTAGTATCGGTTTCTTCTTTATAGATGACTTCGATCATACTCTTCACCCCTTTTAGCCCACAGTATACGCCGTTTTCCATGCGGATTTTGCCGCTTTGTGCAGGAAGATACAGATTTTTTATCGACATTTTCTGCGATTTCTTTTCTGTTTGGAAAACGTACGGGCATATTTTTTCATCGCCACGGGTACAATATAGGTAAATTCCGTAACTGTTCTGTACTCTCCCGGTTACTGCATACCATAGGATCCCCAAAGAAAGGACGCGTGAGCTGAATGCGCAGAGAAGTTTCATATTATATCAGAGAAAAGAAACGCACCGCCAGCACTGAACTGGCTCATGTGCTGAAAAAATGCATCGGACAGATTGACCGGCCCTGGAAAGAAATTATCATTCTTTGCATCGGAAGTGACCGGATCACAGGCGACAGTCTTGGTCCTCTGATCGGTCAGCAGCTTTCCAGACATCGCTGGAAAAATATCCATATTTACGGAACACTGGATACGCCGGTTCATGCGCTGAATCTCGAATCCGTACTTGCAGACATCAAAAAAAGACATCCATCTGCGCTGATTCTCGCAGTGGATGCCTCTCTCGGCTCTCAAAAACATATCGGGTATATCACCGCCGGTATCGGCCCGATTCATCCCGGATCCGGAGTACACAAAAGTCTCCCGGCGGTTGGCGATCTCCATATTACCGGAATTCTTAACGCTTCCGGTTCTTTTGAACATTTTCTCTTACAGACCACACGTCTTTCTTTTGTCGTGCAGATGGCAGATACTATCACCGATGGAATCCTTCATACCTTTTCACCTGTCTATGAACGACGCGGCCTTCTTCCTGACGGATGGTTCCACCGGGAAGAACGACGGGATCTTTGCTGGGCAAAGGAGGAATCTAGGCTGGCTGCCCTCTCCATCGAAACCAGTTCCGGCAGCATCTCCTGAAGCAGGTCTGAGCGCGGCACCTTCTCAAAGATCCGTTTTAAAAACCACGCAAATGGTTTACCCCAGTATTTGTTCTGTAATACTTTTGCATAATGATCCATGATTTCCCGGGAACCACAGTATTTGTCTGTCAGGCAGATCACATACGTTTCCGGGTATCTTGGCGGAATCACGGATACCGGCCACATATGCTTGGTAATTACTTCTTTTTCCACCTTGTTCAGATGAAAATATTTGCAGGCATTTCGATAGGCAGTGATCGGATGGGTGATGGCGTGCAGCCGGTCTCCCGTCTTTTTGCTGTGTTCTCTCCAGTCATACAGAAACAGATCGTGGAGCATCCCGCCTCGCGCCGCTGAGCGGGCATCAAGACCCAGTTTATTGCAGATTTTATAATTATTGTATGCCACATCCAGACAGTGTTCATAACAGTCGGTATCGCAGTGCTGATAATACTTTTTCATTTCCAGAACAGCCGGATGACTGACGATATCACGAATACACTCATAGAATTCCAGATTCTCTTTTGTGCGTTCTCTCCGTTTTCTTCTGATCGTCTCCCGTGAATCTCTTGCCCGGTTTGCTGACATTTTTTCTGGCATTTTTCTGATCTCCTATACTTTTCCGCTGTACAGTTTTTATACAGACATCTTTTTCAACTTTATAAAACAGGGAATGGAGAAACTTTCTCTCCATTCCCTGTTTTATTATACCGTAAGTGTTCTCTTACTGTAAAGCTCTGTACATTTATTTTTTGAATAATTACATATATGCTTTGACCTGCTCGTATACACCCTGACCGTCCAGTTTGTATTTTTCCAGAAGTTTTACTGCAGGACCGGACTCGCCAAATACATCCTGCACACCGATCTTCAGTACCGGAGTCGGAGCTTTCTCACACAGTACGTCGCAGACTGCGCTTCCCAGACCGCCGATTACGGAATGTTCTTCTACAGTAACTACTTTACCGCATTCTTTTGCCGCTGCAACGACCAGTTCCTCATCCAGTGGTTTGATGGTATGAATGTTCACAACTTTTGCCTGAATACCGTCAGCTGCCAGTTTTTCAGCTGCTTCCAGTGCAGAGTTTACGCACAGGCCGGTAGCGATGATCGCCACATCTTTGCCTTCTCTTAAAGTTACACCTTTACCGATCTCGAACTTGTAGTCCGGGCGGTCATTGATCACCGGCACTGCCAGACGACCAAAGCGCAGGTATACCGGTCCCTGATATTCGTATGCTGCTTTTACAGCCGCTCTTGCTTCCACATCATCGGACGGATTGATGACAACCATACCCGGGATCGTGCGCATCAGGGCGATATCTTCGTTACACTGATGTGTGGCACCGTCTTCTCCTACGGAGATACCGGCGTGTGTTGCACCGATCTTTACGTTCAGGTGCGGATATCCTACAGAGTTTCTTACCTGTTCAAAAGCACGGCCTGCCGCAAACATTGCGAAAGAACTTGCAAACGGAACTTTTCCTGCGGTAGAAAGACCTGCTGCGATACCGATCATGTTACACTCAGCGATACCGCAGTCGATGTGGCGTTCCGGAAATACTTTCTTAAACATACCGGTTTTGGTGGCAGCTGCCAGGTCTGCATCCAGAACTACCAGGTTTTCATGCTCTTTTCCCAGTTCTACCAGGGCGTTACCATAACTTTCTCTGGTTGCAATTTTCTTTACTTCTGACATAATGCTTCACCTGCCTTTTCCAGTTCTTCCATTGCTACTGCATACTGCTCGTCGTTCGGAGCGGTTCCATGCCAGCCTACCTGATTTTCCATGAAGGATACGCCTTTTCCTTTTACAGTGTGTGCGATGATTGCTGTCGGCATTCCTTTGGTTGCTTTTGCTTCTTTGAATGCTGCATCAATCTGATCAAAATCATTGCCGTCGATATTGATCACATGGAAGTTAAATGCTTCAAATTTTTTATCAATCGGATATGGAGAACAAACTTCATCAATTGTTCCGTCGATCTGCAGATTGTTGTTATCTACGATCACTACCAGGTTATCCAGTTTGCGGAATCCTGCCATCATGGAAGCTTCCCATACCTGTCCTTCCTGAATCTCACCGTCACCTAACAGCGTGTATACACGATAATCGGCATTGTCCATCTTGCCTGCGATCGCCATACCCACCGCTGCAGAGATTCCCTGTCCCAGAGAACCGCTGGACATATCTACACCCGGGATATGTTTCATATCCGGATGTCCCTGCAGGTAAGATCCAAGATGACGTAAGGTTTCCAGATCTTCTACCGGGAAATATCCCTTCTGTGCAAGTGCGCTGTAAAGACCTGGCGCTGTATGTCCTTTGGACAGTACAAAGCGGTCACGATCTGCTTTTTTCGGATCTTTCGGATCCACGTTCATCTCTTCAAAATACAAGTATGTGAAAATATCTGCTGCTGATAAAGATCCACCCGGATGTCCTGCTTTTGCAGCATGAACTGAGGTTATGATTCCTTTGCGGACTTCATTTGCTACTTTCTGAAGCTCCAGTTTGTTCATTCTGTACTCCTTTCCGTACACTGCTTTGAATTATTGTAACTGTTCATTTTCTTCACAGTTACACATGATTGCTCATTCACCGTCTTAGAGCGTGTCTGAAAATCATTCCTGCAATCTGCACGCCCCACTTTGTGGTATATTTTGCAGAAAGCCTTTTTCAAACACGCTCTAGTATGCCATATTTTCAAAAATATTGCAAGACTCTATACTTTTTATGCTCGTGCTTCTTCCCAGCCCCTACTCGCCGAATACTGCCTTGTAATCATCCTGGAATTTTTTGATTCCGGCATCGGTCAGCGGATGTTTTGTCATCTGTTCGATTACTGCATATGGAACCGTTGCGATATCAGCACCTGCCAGCGCACAATCTGTTACGTGGATCGGATTTCTTACACTTGCTGCGATGATCTGTGTATCCAGACCGGCAACATCGAAGATCTCAGCAATCTCGCGGATCAGATCCACACCTCTTGTGGAAATATCATCCAGTCTTCCCAGGAACGGAGAAACGTAGGTTGCACCGGCTCTTGCAGCCAGCAGTGCCTGGTTTGCAGTAAAAATCAGTGTTACGTTTGTTTTAATGCCTTCTGCGGTCAGCACTTTGCAGGCTTTCAGACCTTCTACTGTCATAGGGATCTTTACAACCATGTTCGGATGGATCGCTGCGATCTCTCTTCCTTCCGCGATCATGCCTTCTGCGTCTACGGTAGTCGCTTTTACTTCACCGCTGATCGGTCCGTCTACAATAGAAGTGATCTCTTTGATGACCTCTTTAAAGTCTCTTCCCTCTTTTGCGATCAGGGAAGGGTTTGTGGTAACGCCACAGATCACGCCCATGTCATTTGCTTTTTTGATGTCTTCTACTTTCGCGGTGTCGATGAAAAATCTCATTGTTTTGTCCTCCTGTTTTTCCTGAAATCTGCCCGGTTATTTTCGGTGTTTTGTAACTGTTCAGTACCTTCACAGTTACGAGCCAAAATGCATAAAAAATCACCTTCGGTGATGGCATTTTGGCTTGTATGTCTCGGGATTTTGACATATTCATGTCAAAACACCTCGCGGGACAGTGGCTACTGAATAGTTACGGTGTTTTTTCTTTTCTGCCCTCAGTATAGCAGATTTGTTTTTGTGGTCAACAGGCTTGCGTATTTATAAATAGTATTTTTTATTAATAATTAGCTGTTATTAATTAATGTATGCTGTGTTTTTCATCGTTTATTTAGGTTTTTCCTTTATTTTCGCTGTTTTCTCATCTATTTTATTATTAATATTTCCGCAGAAACCATTTATTTTTTCTTTTTTTCATGGTTGCTTTCATCCGGCGCATATCCGGTGCTTCCGCGGACGATCAGACGCGGTTCATACTCGATATGGTAAATACTGGTAGGTTCGTCTCCCTTGCGGTAACTCTTCTGAGATTCGATCTTTCGAAGGATGATATCACAGGCATCCCGCCCTTTCTGATCCACGAAATGTTCCACTGTTGTGAGTCCAATGGTATGGAACCTGGAAAACAAAGTGTTGTCACACCCCACCACCGAGATATCTCCCGGGATCCGGTACTGACGCTCAAGAAGGGCATCCATCGCACCAAATGCCATCATATCATTCAGTGCTGCGATCGCTGTAACCGGCTGTCCTTCCCGAAGCAGTTCCACGGTCAGATCATATCCCATCCGGTACTCTGACTCAATATTCGGGATCTCCGTATCTTTGCTGTCTGCCGCAGAGCGCACCAGCACATGGTCTGAAAGTCCCGCTTTTTCAAATTCCATCAGGAAGCCACCCACACGTTTCTGCCGCTGGTGCTGTCTCGCCGTCAGCGGCGGCGCGATAAATGCCACATCCCGATGCCCCAGTTCAAGTAGATGACGCGCCATCAGGATCCCCGGTTTCTGATTGTTCAGAGCCACCGCATCAATTGAAAATTCATCGTCACGGTTGCTGATCACAACCACCGGGATCTCTCCGGACAGTTCTGCCACCTGGCGGCTGAAACTTGGGTTACAGGCATAGATGATTCCCAGCGGCTGCACTTCCCGCATCATCCGCAGATAATTTTCCTCGATCTTCAGATCCCTCTGGGTGTTGCAGACAAACACGCCGTACCCGTATTCTTTTGCCATGGCTTCGATGCCCTGCAGCAGCATGACATAATAAGGGTTTGTCAGTGTCGGGCAGAACACAACCAGAAGTTTTCTGCTCTTTGCCGATCGGCGGATCCGCTGTTTTGGCAGGTGATAATCCAGCTTTTCTGCCGCCTCTGTCACCTGACGGATCGTCTCTTTGGAGAAAGATACGTTATATTTTTTATTTAGTATCATAGAAACAGTGGCCTGGGAAACTCCTGCTTCCCGGGCCACATCCATAGAAGTTGCTTTCTTCTTTGCCATCGTTTTTTCCTTATAATTCTACGCGTCCTTCCAGTGCACGCAGTAGTGTTACTTCATCGATGTACTCCAGATCACCGCCGACCGGAACACCGCTTGCGATACGGCTCACTTTGATACCGGTAGGTTTGATCAGTTTGCTGATATACATGGCTGTCGTCTCCCCTTCCAGACTGGAATTGGTGGCAATGATCACTTCATCCACATCTTTTTGCAGACGCAGCATCAGCTCTTTTAACCGGATATCTCCCGGACCGATCCCCAGCATCGGGGAAATAGCTCCGTGAAGGACATGGTACACGCCCTCGTACTTGCCGGTTTTTTCATAAGCTGCCAGATCTCTTGTATTTTCCACAACCATGATCTGTTTATGGTTTCGCTTCGGATTGGCACAGATCGGACACAGTTCCTGATCAGTCAGAGTAAAGCATTCTTTGCAGTATCTGACATTCGATCTCGCGCTGGTCATCGCACCCGCAAGCTGTTCTACCTGATCCTGGGGCATATTGATGATGTGAAACGCCAGGCGCTGGGCTGATTTTGCGCCGATACCCGGAAGTCTTGACAGCTGTTCGATTAATTTGCTGATATGACTGCTGTAGTATTCCATCTTAGAACGGGAATCCTCCACCCAGACCACCGGTCAGTTTGGACATCACAGCCTGTGTCTCAGCTTCCATCTTGCGAAGTGCTTCGTTGGTAGCTGCCATGATCAGATCCTCTAACATCTCTACGTCATCCGGATCTACAACTTCTTCTGCCAGTTTGACTTTGGTCACTTCTTTTTTACCGCTTACGGTCACTTCTACGGCTCCGCCGCCTGCTGCTGCCGTAAATTCTTTCTCTTCCAGCGCTTTCTGATTCTCTTCCATCTGTTTCTGCATCTTCTGCGCCTGTTTCATCAGATTATTCATATTACCAGGCATACCCATGCCGCCTGGAAAGCCACCACGTTTTGCCACGATTGGTTCCTCCTGTTTTCTCTTAAATCATATTTTTGCATCTTTTACTCGTCTTCCGGTTCTTCTTCTACCACGATATTCATGTGAACCGTCTGTTTTAATATATCATCAACCGAGATTTCTGCCAAGTCCTGATGCATATTTGTTTTCTTTAAAAGCATCTCCACTTCCACGGTTTTTCCCGTCATCTGTAAAATCAGATCTTCCAGCAGCTGTTTTTTATCCGGATCATCTACACAGGTCTGCGCCAGGTCGTTGGAGAATTCCACATATAATTTATTCTCCCCGGTATTTCCATTATATTTCGGCACAGCGGTTGTTAAAAATGTCTTGAACATCCCCTGTGTCTGCATCACGATATTTTTCCAGTTTTCCTTGATCCGCTGCAGATCCTCCGGCGCTGCTTTTTCCGGTTTCTTCTCCGGTGCAGATGGTGCTGCCTGGGTTGGCTGTACCGGAATACCGCTGTTCATTCCCGCATAACCCGGCAAAGACTGAACTGCCGCTATCGGAATTCCCTTTTCCATCTGCTCTTCCAGCACCCGGAGCCGGTCCAGTACGGAATCCAGGTTTGTTTCCATTGCAGGTTTACATAATTTAATCAATCCCACTTCCACCAGCACACGTTTCTGTGTGGCATTTCGCAGGTTGTTGGAAAGTTCAGATAACACGCGGATATAGCGCATCAGCGTATCGGTATCGATCAGCTGACTTTCTTCCTGCAGCGCTTTCAGATTTTCCGAAGATACATCCAGAACTTCTTCCGCATCTTCCGATGTCTTGACCAGCAGGAGATTTCGCAGATACCAGGTAAAATCATTGACAAACTGTCCCAGTTCTTTTCCATTGACCAGAAGATCTTCCAGGATATGGATGCAGCTGGTGACATCCTGCTCCAGCACTTTGCGAAGCAGTTTGCTGAACACTTCCGTATCTACGGTTCCCAGCACTTCCAGCACCTTGTCAAAGGTCAGTTCCTGTCCCAGATAGAAGGCGATGCACTGATCCAGAAGACTCAGTGCGTCTCGCATGGAACCGTCTCCTGCTTTCGCCACATAGCGAAGTGCTTTCTCTTCCACCGGAATCTGTTCTTTCTCCATCAGTTCCCGCAGCCGTCCGGCGATCGTATCAATGGAAATACGGTGAAAATCATACCTCTGACATCTGGACTGGATCGTCACCGGAATCTTGTGGGATTCGGTGGTTGCCAGAATAAAGATCACATAGGACGGTGGTTCTTCCAGAGTTTTTAACAGTGCGTTAAATGCACCTGCTGACAGCATATGCACCTCATCAATGATATACACCTTGTATTTTCCCTGTGTGGGACGGTAGGTAACCTCCTCCCGGATCTCACGGATGTTGTCGACACCGTTGTTGGATGCCGCATCGATCTCGATCACATTCATGGATGTTCCCGCCTGTATCGCCCTACAGGTCGGGCACTCGTTACATGGACTGCCGTCCACCGGTTGCTCACAGTTGACCGCTTTTGCAAGGATCTTTGCCACGGTCGTTTTACCGGTTCCACGGGTTCCACAGAACAAAAATGCGTGACCGATACGGTCCGCACGAATCTGATTTTTTAAAGTTGTTACGATATGATCCTGTCCTTTGACATCCTCGAAGGTGTCAGGACGGAACTTACGATATAGAGCGGTATAGCTCATATTTCTCTGCCTCTCCTCAATCTGTCATAAATTGTAACTGTTCAGTAGCCACTGTCTCTCGAGGTGTTTTTATATGAATATGACAAACTCCCGAGACACACAAGCCAAAATGCAACAAAGAGATAGGGCTGTCACAAAGACCAGCCCTTCTCCCTCTGTTACATTACTTTTTATAACTGTTCCATAATTTCACAGCTGTACTTTTTCTGTATCAGTCACCGAAACTGATACCGATTCTTTTGGCATCTTTGATCTCCTGTGCATCCGGTGTTACCACCTTCAGTTTTCCTGCACACTCTTCCAACGGAACTTTTTTTGTCTTTCCGTTGATCAGACCTACCATGTAACCATACTCATCGTTCAGGATCAGTTTTGCTGCTGCAGATCCAAGTCTGGTAGACAGTACACGGTCGTACGGACACGGGCTTCCACCTCTCTGGGTATGTCCCGGAACCGTTACGCGGATCTCCATACCGGTACGGTCTTCGATCTCTTTTGCCACTTTATAGGAAACAGATGGGTAAAGTTTTCTGTCTTCTTCCATTTTCTTTTTCAGTTCTTTTTTACCAAGTTGTGCATCTTCTTTGGAAATCGCACCTTCTGCTACCGCCAGAATCGTAAATCCGCTTCCGTTTCTCTTTCTTCTCTCGATGGCTCCCACTACTTTATCAATATCATATGGAATCTCCGGAATCAGGATAACGTCTGCGCCGCTGGCGATTCCTGCGTACAGGGTCAGCCAGCCTACTTTATGTCCCATAACTTCCACGATAAATACACGATTGTGGGAGGATGCGGTTGTATGGATGCAATCGATGGCTTCTGTTGCAATATTCACTGCGCTGTAGAAACCGAAGGTCATGTCTGTACCCCAGATATCATTATCGATGGTTTTCGGCAGATGAATAATGTTCAGACCTTCTTCTCTTAACAGGTTTGCAGTCTTCTGAGTTCCGTTACCGCCAAGAATCACCAGACAATCCAGATTCAGTTTATGATAGTTCTGTTTCATCGCTTCTACTTTGTCCAGTCCGTTATCATCCGGTGTACGCATCAGTTTGAATGGCTGACGGGATGTACCGAGGATCGTACCGCCACGGGTCAGAATACCGGAAAAATCTTTTGCTGTCAGCATTCGATAATCTCCGTAGATCAGACCCTTGTATCCGTTCATGAATCCATAGACCTCCAGATCATCAATATTGTGGGAAAGTCCTTTTACTACGCCTCGCATGGTCGCGTTCAGAGCCTGGCAGTCGCCGCCGCTTGTCAGTAAACCTATTCTCTTCATACCTTTTTTCCGTCCTTCTTTTCAGATTTTTGCACCCGGTCTTTCACTGCCCCGGTTACAAATTTTTTTCACAATCATCTGGTTATTATTATAGCCCATTTTTGCCACTCTCACAAGTAAATATCATGTAAATATCAGGATTCAGATTGACAAATAAAAAGAAACACGATATACTGAATCCTGCGCAGCCGGGGAGTTAGCGGTGCCCTGTACCTGCAATCCGCTACAGCAGGGGTGATACCAAACTGAGGGCTTTTCTTTGCAGAGCTGCCTTCTGTAAGTGGCGTTGACGTCTGGGTCTTACGCAACAGGAATCTGTGAACCGTGTCAGGTCAGGAATGGAGCAGCACTAAGCAGAACCTTCTGTGTGCCGTAAGGGTGCCTGGGCCGAGTTAACTGCAGAAGTAACGTCTGTGGAGGAAGTTCGAAGGGCGGTGCGCTTTTAAAATTGGGAAAAATAGCCTGAAGGGGGACGCCCGGAGGGAGATAGAGATACATAAGGGAAGGGACAGCAGTGCGCAGAGCGATTTTAAGCTATGTGCTAACTCCGACTATGATTCACGAGTGCCAGCTGGCACTCGCGAATCATAGTCGGAGTTAGCACAGGATCTTAAAACTCGCTCTAACCGCGCACAAAATGCTGTCCCTTCCCTTATGTATCTCCCTCCGGGCTGGGTGTTGGCTATTTTTGTAAGGGGTGGGTGTCTGACGGGAGGTTTCCAAGACACTTGTATTTGTCGTTAAAATCAGTCCATCGGACCAATTATTGATATGCAATGCAACGTAAAAAGGCTGCGAAGTATATTTTTTTCAAAATAAACTTCGCAGCCTTCTTCTGTTGCATTGGTTACGGAGATGGAGAGATTTGAACTCTCGCGCCGGTTGCCCGACCTGCCGCATTTCGAGTGCGGACCCTTCAGCCACTTGGGTACATCTCCATGGCGTTACGAATCAGCAGATTCGCTATTCATTATACTTCCTTGTTTTTCTTCCGTCAATACCCGTTTTTGCCGCTTCTTGATTTCACGCAGTTCTTTGAAGAATCCACTGAGCATCTGGGAGCACTCTTCCTGTAAAACGCCACGGGTAACTTCTACCTGATGATTGAACTGTTCCATCTCCAGAAGGTTCAGGATCGATCCGGCGCATCCCGCTTTCGGGTTCATGCTTCCGATCACCACCCGGCTAACTCTCGCCTGGACAATAGCTCCGGCGCACATCTGACACGGTTCCAGAGTGATATACATCGTACACCCTTCCAGCCGCCAGTCGCCCAGCTTTTTACTCGCTTTTCGGATCGCATTCAGTTCCGCATGGGAGATCGTATTTTTATCTGTATTTCTCCGGTTGTATCCTCTTGCAATAATCTTTCCTTCATAAACGATCACACACCCGATCGGCACTTCCATCAGTGCACCTGCTTTTCGTGCCTGCCGGATCGCCTCCCGCATAAACCGTTCATCTATTTTCTTCTCATCCATCATTCTTCCGCTTTCCTGTCATCATATCTTGTTTCTTCTTTGCATATGCTACCATAGAATACTCCAAAAAGGAAGTGTCCATTTTGTCTGCATACAAACGTTTTGTTTCTTATCTTTACGAATACGATAACCGGAAAAAGGGAAAAAACCGCGGATTTGTCCGTGTCGAGGTCCGAAATCACCAGTGCTGTCTGGAACTTCATATGACTCTTCCCGCCTGCCCGTTTATCCCTATCTTCCGCGCCTACGCATTTGTCGCCCGTCCCGGCACACTGCACGGTCTGTTTCTCGGCAATCCTTCCTGGAAACAGGGCAATGTATACGGTCAGTTCCGGATTGCAGACACCAGTATCTGCAACACCAGCTGGAATCTTGATGATATCGATGGTCTCATCGTTGTCTGCGAAACCGGACAACGTTACGCCACCTGCTGGAGTGACTGTAAGATTTCACCGGAAGATCTCCTTTTGCCGGAATCCGCGCCGATTCTTCGGGCAGCCTCGCTGGAACAGCCGGAATCCCCAGAGACAAACACTGTCAGCACACACCCTGATCCAGAGCCCGCATCGGACTCCTTCCGTTCTTCCGACACCTCGCCTGCCCGTACACAGACTTCCTCATTTTCCTGGAAACGGCTGACCGAAAGTTATCCACATGTTACACCGTTTTTCGATGAAGAAATCCACAACTGCCTGCAATTATCCCCGAAAGATCTTTCTCTTCTTGGCTCTTTCGGAGTTTCCTGTGGCAACAACCAGTTTTTTCTCTATGGCAGCCACGCCTTCCAGCATTTTCTTCTCGGAAAGATGGAACACGAGGACACCATCTGCTACATTCTGGCTGTCCCCGGCATCTATGAGGAGCGGGAACGGCTGCTCGCCAATCTGTTCGGTTTCCCCTACTTTAAGTCCGCCCGGGCAAAAGCTGCACAGCCCGGACATTTCGGCTACTGGTACCGGACGATCCACACCGAACCGCAAAATCCCGATCCTATATCCCCCGAATCTCAACCTGTGGAATCGTTTTCCGAAGAATCTGCTGAAAATTCTCCAGCTGCTCGCGCGAGTAAGACGTGAATACCGGACGGATCACCTGCTCCGACTCTTTATAGTTCTGCAGAAAATACCGCCGGCTCCCGGAAAGCCACTGCCCTATGGCTTCGATATCTTCCCGTTTGTGAAGCTCCTTCACGACTGTGGTGCGGAATTCATAGTCCACCACACCCGATTTCAGATATTCCACCATACGGGTGATGCTTTCCAGATCCGGATGGCGGATCCCGGCGGTCTCTGCATATTTTTCCTGACTGTTTTTGATATCCATCGCTACATAATCCACCAGCCCCGCGTCAACCAGTTCCCTCACCAGTGCCGGGCGGGTTCCGTTCGTATCCAATTTGACCGGATACCCCAGTTCTTTGATCTGTGCCAGCAGTCCGGTCAGTCCCGGATCCAGCGTCGGTTCCCCTCCGGTCACACAGACACCGTCCAGGATTCCTTTTCTCTTTCTGAGCACTTTCAGAACTTCCTCCGTCTCGATCAGCGGCTCACTCTCCGGTGCCAGCACCAGACCGGCATTGTGACAGAACGGACACCGGAAATTACAGGAACCGAGAAAAATGGTGGCTGCCAGCCGTCCCGGGTAATCCAGCAACGTCAGTTTGTTAAATCCGTGTATCTTCGCCATACGCTACCTTACGAAGCAAAAAATGTTTCGATTTCCTTTCTGGATGCCTGTACGGAACCCTGTACGAAAAACGGTTTTCCGCCACCCCGTCCCTGTAATTTCCGGTTCATCTCTTTTACAAATTCACGAAGATCTCCGTCTTTTTCTCCGATGATATAACGATAGCCGTTTTCATCGTTGCCGTTGAACACCGCGCAGCGACCGCCACAGCTTTCCATCACATCAGAAGCCAGCTTTCTTACGCTGTCCGGTGACATATCTTCCTCAAACAACAGCTGATCGCCGCATCCTGCTGTCTGCGCTGCGATCGTCTCGATTTTTTTCAGTTCCATTCCTACCATACGGAATTTTAACTGCTGATATTCTTTCTGTAATTTTTCCACTGTATCTGCAGTGTCATTCCATTTTGCGGACAGCAGCTGGGAGATCCTGCGGTTCTGTTCTTTTAACTGATCGGTATATTCCAGTGCCCGTCTGCCGCAGAGCATCTCGATACGCATACCACCTTTAAATTTCTGTGCGGATACCAGAGTGATCTGTCCGATCTCACCGGAAAAGTCTACATGAACACCACAGCAGGCACAGATATCCATCCCCGGCCAGGTTACGATCCGCACATCACCGGTCAGTTCTTTCTTACTTCTGTAAGGCAGCGTTTTCAGTTCTTCCTCCGACGGATGAGTGATCTCAATCGGATGATTCTCCCATACATACTGATTTGCCTTCGCCTCGATCTCTTTCAGCACCTCTTCCGGCACTTCGCCGTCCACATCCAGCGTGATCGTCTCGCTTCCCATGTGAAATCCTACGTTGTTATAACCGTATTTTTCATGGATCAGTCCGCTGATCAGATGTTCGCCGGAGTGTTGCTGCATCAGGTCAAATCTGCGCTCCCAGTCGATCCTGCAGGTCACTTCTGTCCCCTCCTGGATCGCTTCCCGCGTCCGATGCCAGATTTCTCCGTCCTTTTCCTGTACATCCATAACTTCCACCCGGTTCATGGTTCCGATGTCACATGGCTGTCCGCCCCCTTCCGGATAAAATACGGTCTGATCCAGAAGGATCTCATATCCTTTCTTCACCTCTCTGCACGCAAGCACTTTTGCCTGGCAGGTGGTCTGGTGAGAATCTTTATAAAATAAACGTTCTGTTCTCATATGTATGTCCTCTTTCTGTCTCTGTTCTGACATGATAACTGCTGAGTATCTTTACAGTTACGCTGCACTTTCTCTCTGCACCATCATAGTACGAAATCGGGAAAGTTGCAAGATTACTGTTCGTTTCACGATGCACAGAATTCTTGCTGATTGCACAAATTCGCGCGGTATGTCTCAGGTTTTCTGTGATCTTCGCTCACAATAATACCCCACGGGATATGATCAGTGAGAAGTAACTGCATTTCTATGTGACCATGTCACAGATGATTTCTTTGCTTTTTCCTCTGTTTTTGACTATACTTACACTAAACATACAAGGAGGCGATCTTTATGCAGGATGTAGTTATCATCGGCAGTGGACCGGCTGGGCTGTCCGCCGCTCTTTATATGCTCCGGGGTGGATTTTCCACTACTGTCATCGGAAAAGACAACGGGGCTCTGGAAAAAGCAGAAAAAATCGAAAATTATTTTGGACTGGAGCGTCCCCTCTCCGGCCATGAACTGATTGAAAATGGAAGAACACAGGTACAGCGTCTTGGCGGTACTCTTTTACAGGATGAGGTTGTGGGGATCAGCTGGAACGGAAACTATCTGATTTCTACCATCTCCACACAGATCGAAGCCCGCGCCATTATTCTCACCACCGGTACTTCCAGAAAAACAGTGAAAATTAAGAATCTCGCGCAGCTCGAAGGACATGGTGTCAGCTACTGTGCTGTCTGTGATGCTTTTCTCTACCGCGGTGAGTCTGTCGCCGTCCTTGGAAATGGCGAGTACGCCCTTCATGAAGTCCGGGAACTTCTCCCGATCGTCGACTCCGTCACGCTTCTGACCAACGGGCTGGAACCTTCCGTTGACTTCCCACCGGAAGTTACGATCATTCAGACACCGGTTCTGGAACTGGTCGGCACAGATGCACTGGAGGCTGTCTGTCTGGAAGACGGCACGCAGATTCACCCGGCATGCCTTTTCATGGCACTCGGCACTGCGAAGGGAAGCGATCTTGCACGGAAGCTTGGTATCCGGCTCGAAGATGAACGGATCATTGTCAATGAACAGATGGATACCGGACTCCCGGGCGTTTTTGCTGCAGGCGACTGTATCGGCGGGATCCTGCAGGTTTCCGTGGCAGTCGGTGAAGGAGCGAAGGCCGCGCTTTCCTGTATCAAATATCTGCGGTCTTAAATTCTTATGTAACCATAACGAGATAAAATAAGCGACAGGATATCCATATTAAAAACCCGGTATCCTGCCGCTTATTTTCTGGCAAACCACTATATTATTCTCAGCTTTTCCGAATATGCAAAAACTGCCGCATCCGAATCACTTCGGATAGCGGCAGTTCTTTTATCGTTTGAACACTTTATATTTTTTAATTATTTCTGAGGACCAGCTGCTACCAGAGCTTTACCAGCTTCATTTCCTTCGTATTTAGCGAAGTTCTTGATGAATCTGTCAGCCAGGTCTTTCGCTTTCTCTTCCCACTGAGCTGCATCTGCGTAAGTATCGCGAGGATCCAGGATTCCGCTGTCTACGCCCGGCAGTTCTGTCGGAACTTCAAAGTTGAAGTACGGAATAGTCTTTGTAGGAGCTGTTTTGATATCTCCGCTCAGGATAGCATCGATGATACCACGGGTATCTTTGATGGAGATACGTTTTCCGGTACCATTCCAACCTGTGTTAACCAGGTATGCTTTTGCACCGCTCTTTTCCATTTTCTTAACCAGCTCTTCTGCATATTTTGTAGGATGCAGTTCCAGGAATGCCTGGCCGAAGCAAGCGGAGAAAGTAGGAGTAGGTTCTGTAATTCCACGTTCTGTACCAGCCAGTTTAGCTGTGAAACCAGACAGGAAGTAATACTGTGTCTGAGCTTCTGTCAGGATAGATACCGGAGGCAGTACGCCGAATGCATCTGCGGACAGGAAGATTACGTTCTTAGCTGCCGGAGCTGCGGAAATCGGGCGAACGATTTTTTCAATATGATCGATCGGGTAAGATACACGGGTGTTCTCTGTTACGCTCTTATCAGCGAAGTCGATTTTTCCGTTCTCATCCAGAGTAACGTTCTCTAACAGTGCGTTACGTTTGATTGCGTTGTAGATGTCCGGTTCAGATTCAGCATCCAGGTTGATAACTTTTGCGTAGCATCCACCTTCGAAGTTGAATACGCCGTTGTCATCCCAGCCGTGCTCGTCATCACCGATCAGCAGACGTTTCGGGTCTGTAGACAGTGTAGTTTTACCTGTTCCGGACAGACCGAAGAAGATTGCTGTGTTTTCGCCGTTCATGTCTGTGTTTGCGGAGCAGTGCATGGAAGCGATGCCTTTCAGTGGCAGATAGTAGTTCATCATAGAGAACATACCTTTTTTCATTTCTCCGCCGTACCATGTATTTACGATAACCTGCTCACGGCTTGTGATGTTGAACATAACAGCTGTTTCAGAGTTCAGACCCAGCTCTTTGTAGTTTTCAACTTTTGCTTTGGAAGCGTTGTATACGATGAAATCCGGTTCGAAGTCTTTCAGTTCTTCTTCTGTAGGTTTGATGAACATGTTAGTTACGAAATGTGCCTGCCATGCTACTTCTACGATGAAACGGATAGCCATACGGGTGTCTTTGTTTGCACCACAGAATGCATCTACTACGAACAGTCTCTTGTTGGACAGTTCTTTCAGGGCCAGCTCTTTTACAGAGTTCCATGCTTCCTGTGTTGCAGGGTGGTTATCGTTCTTATATTCGTCAGAAGTCCACCAAACAGTATCTTTGGAGTTTTCGTCCATTACGATGAACTTGTCTTTAGGAGAACGTCCGGTGTAAACACCAGTCATAACGTTAACTGCTCCCAGTTCACTTTCCTGTCCTTTTTCAAAACCTTCCAGTGTAGATTTTGTTTCTTCTTCAAATAACATTTCATAAGAAGGATTATAAACAACCTCTGTAGTTCCGGTAATGCCATACTTACTTAAATTAATTTCTGCCATTTTACATTAACCTCTTTCTTTCATAATATGATAACCACCTGCGGATGCAGGTTTATGGTATCCCTCAAAGACAGCCGCCCATAGCAACTCTCTTTATCCCTAATTATACATATTTGCGACACAAAATCAATAAAAATTCTTTTAAATTTTTGAAAAGACTAGCTAAAAACTAGGATTTCCGGTTTTCTTTGATTTATCCCACGAATCTCAGTTTCTCTATGATAATATCAGAACCGGAATCTCTTCCGGTCCTGACTTTATCTTTTGCAGATATTTTCCTCAACTTTTTGAAGCAATTACTTGATTGCAGCCGTCTCGATAATGAATTTTACGCTGCCATCTGTATCTTTCTCCCAGCCATCGAATACGGTGTAGTCTTTGTCAGCTTCTGTCACTGCATCCAGACGATCCATCAGTGCCGTCAGATCGTCTCCTGCCAGATCTGCAATCTTCTGGATTCCTTCTTCGTCAAATTCTTCCATACCGTCTGCCAGTTCTGTGGAGCCGTCTGCCAGTTTCGTAGTTCCGTCTTTCAGCTGAACGCCGCCATCTGCCAGTTTTTTGGTTCCAGACTTCAACTGTGTGGCACCGTCTGCCAGTTTCTGGATACCTGCACTTAACGTATTTCCACCGGACTGCAAAGCTTTGCCACCGACGATCAGGGCACTGCTTCCTGCTACCAGTTTGGCTGTTCCGTCTTTCAGGGTACTGTTGTTTGCGATCAGGGTGTCAGATCCTTTTTTCAGGGTTTCGGTTCCTTGAGTCAAGGATGCGGAGCCCTGTGCCAGCTGTGTGACACCGTCACTGAGGGCGGATGCACCGGATGCCAGGGTTGTCAGTCCGCTGTTCAGAGATTGGGTTCCGGCTGTCAGAGCTGCTGCTCCATTATTCATTGTATCATTTTCATCGACCAGCCCACTGCTTCCTTTATGCAATGTGTCCACAGCATCTGAAAGTTCACCTGCCATTGTCGCAAATCCATTAAGTTTTCCTACTGCAGTCCCAAATTCTCCAGCACCGGATGTCAACTTACTACTTCCGTCCGAAAGGGTATTGGCACCGTCCTCCAGCTTTTCAATATTTCCCTGTGCTGCTGCCAGTTCGCTTTCTGCACCGGTAAGACCAGCATCTACTGCTTCCAGCGTTTCCTTTGCTGTTGCAAGGTTTTTCTGTGTTTCTGCATTCACAGTCACTTTTACTTTACTGGTGTCAATTTCTGCAGCTGCGCTCTGTTCAATCGCATCATCAACATTGATATCCATATCTCCGCCAAGTTCTGCCAGAACCTGATTCTGTACTTCTTCCGATACATTTGCTGCTGCCAGTATAGCTTTTACATTAGATACTTTTTCACTCAATTTACTGTTTGCCTGCGAAGTTGCTGCTTGATTAGCTGCGGTTTTTGCAGAGTCTTTCACACTTTTAACTACTTCATCACTGGCTTCTTTCGCATCAATAGTTACATTCTTCTGCATATCAGCAGCTTCACTCTGTGCTGTTTCAACTGCTTTTTTTGCTGTTGTTACAGTATCTTTTATCGTTTTTACTTTACTTCCTATTATTCCGGCATTTTCGCTGACCTGATCGGCACCGTCTTTTACCAGTGTTGCTCCGTCCGTGATTGTTCCACATGCTGCAGCCACATCACCTGCCCTGGTCGGTAAGGACGCTGCCATTCCGAGTGCTCCCTGCACTGATTCTTCCAGTTGTTCCAGTCCGGCATCCAGATCATTTACATATTTTGTATACACAGCCAGTCCGGACTGGAGACTCGATGCGCCAGCTTCCAGCTGTTTTCCGCCTTTAGCCAGATCTGAAACACCTGAAAGCAAAGCTGCTTTCTTTTCATTCAGCTGACTGATTCCCGCATTCAGCTGTTTTGCTCCCGTATTTACCTGATCGATACCGGCATTTAACTGTGCTGCACCATCGGTATAAGATTTCACTCCACTTTGTAAACTTCCTGCACCGCTTCCCAGACTTTCCATACCTGCTACCAGTTTATCGATACCGGAGATCAGAGTTCCTTTGCTGTTGTTCATGGTATCAATACCATCTTTTAACTGTCCCGCGCCATCATCGGCACTGTTCAGACCATCCACAAGGGTATCTGCGGAACTGTCCAGTTCCTGGATGCCTTCCTGCAGTGCACGGCTTCCTTCTACCAGTGCGGTGGAAGATTCGGTCAGTTTATCAAGGCTGTCCTGCAAGTCATCCAGATCATCGATGTCATCCAGGCCCAGTTCATTCAGTGTACCGGTAGTTGCCACGGTAGCGGTCAGCGCCAGGGAGAAATCTTCCACATCTGCAGTGATTTCCACATAATCCGGGCTTTCTTTGTCCTTGAAGGAATCCAGATCACCCAGTTTCAGGCTGTCATACAGTCCCGGAAAACCGATTCCCAGGACGATGTTATTATTTCCATCGGAGATCACTTTACCGTTGGTTACTTCTACATTCGTAAAAGTATCAGTCGGAAGGATCATTCCGGTTGCCATCATAAAAGGTGTGTAAATTGTCTCTTTCTTTCCGTTGATCTTCGCATTCTGGGAAGAATTGTTGGTATAATCGATACGGATCTTTACTTTTCCGCTCTTTCCTGCCAGATCTGCAGCACTGATTTCCCTGCCGTCCAGAAAGTATGTCATTTTTACCGATACCGGAAGTTCTTTGCTGGTTTCTCCCTGATAATAGATGTCATTGCCGTCTGCGGCCCATACCAGTTTGCCATTGCTTCCCTGGGTATAGCTTTCCTCACCCTTTACATTGGTGATATCGTTCAGTTCGCTGTTGTCCTCGAGCGTGCTTTCTTTGTCTGTATTCTTCAGCCAGTTACTGACGATCACTTTTTCTACATTTCCATTCTGGTCGGCATTGACATAGACGGTCTGTTCTTTTTCCGGAGTCGCTGCGGCAACAGTCGTTACCGGAACGGTTACTGCCAGCATTGCTGTCATACCTGTCATCATTGCCTGTACATATTTTCTCTTCATAACGATCCCCTCCTAATGTTTCCGTCTGAAATTCAGACTGGTTTTACAAATAAATCCATCAAACAGCCAGAACATAGCCGGCAGGAATAATAATACTGCACACATACTGATCAGCGCGCCTCTTGCCATCAGCAGACACAGCGAGCTGATCATATCAATCTGAGAATACATACCAACACCGAAGGTAGCGGCGAAGAAGCTGAACGCCGATACCATAACCGGTCGAATGCTGGTTTTGTGAGCGATCTGAATCGCATCTTTCTTGCTTTTACCTTCTCCGCGCTCTTTCTCGTAACGGCTGGTGATCAGGATCGCGTAATCTACGGTCGCACCCAGCTGGATCGTTCCGATAACGATGGAAGCGATGAACGGAAGTTTTGTTCCCGTCAGGAACGGGATACCCATGTTAATAAAGATCGCACCCTCGATGACCATAACCAGGATCACCGGAAGGGAGATCGATTTAAACACGAAGAAAATGATAAAGAACACTGCCAGGATCGATACCGCACTGACCACTGCAAAGTCGTGGTCGGTGATCTCGATCAGATCTTTCGTGCACGGTGCTTCACCTACCAACATACCGGTCGGATCGTACTGTTTCAGGATCGTGTTGATCTCACTCAGCTGACTGTTGACCTCATCGGATGCTACCGCATATTCGTTCATGATCAGCATCAGTTCGTAGTTATCACTCTCCAGGATTTCTTTCACATCCTCCGGGATCATACTCTCCGGAAATGCCGGTCCGATGATACTTTCCAGACCAAGTACCTGTTTTACACCGTCTACCTTTTCGATATCGGCAATCATGTTGTATTTCTGTTTGGCATCCAGCTCCTTATCCAGCAGGATCATATGTGCCGCACCCATGTCGTATTCTTCCGACAGTTTTGTATTTGCCTGAACACTTGGGAGAGTATCCGGAAGGCTGGCATCCAGGTTGTAGTACACACTTGCATGTGCCTGGAAATAAGCAAACGGGATAAACAATACCACAAATAAGATTGCGAAGATCACATGGTGTTTTACCACAAAATCAGAAATCTTCGGACAATCCGGGATCAGCTGACGATGTTTTGTTTTCTCCAGTGCATTGTCGAAAATCATGATCATGGACGGAAGTACGGTAACACAGCAGATCACACCAAATACAACGCCTTTGGTCATAACGATACCAAGGTCAAGACCCAGGGTAAAACTCATGAAACACAGGGCGATAAATCCGGCAATCGTTGTAATCGAGCTTCCGACTACGGATTTGATCGTTGCCGCAATAGCCTTTGCCATTGCCTCTTTGTGATCCTCTTCGCCTTTTTCTCTCTGTTCCTGATAGCTGTGCCACAGGAAGATCGAGTAGTCCATCGTAACACCCAGCTGAAGGACTGCACTCAGTGCTTTTGTAATGTAGGAGATCTGGCCCATGAAAATATTAGTTCCCATGTTATACAGGATCGCCATGCCGATGCTTAACAGGAAAAATACCGGGATCAGATACGATTCCATGGTCAGTGCCAGAACGATACAGGAGAGAACGACTGCGATCAGGACGTAGATTGCAACCTCGGATTCTGCCAGGTTCTTGGTGTCGGTGACGATGGCTGACATACCGCTTAAGAAGCACTGTTTGCCTGCCAGTGCACGGATGTTTTCGATGGCATCCATAGTCTCATCGGCAGAGGTCGTCGTATCGAAAATAATAAACATCAGCGTGGAATCGTCTGCATTAAAGGCCTCTCTGATGTCCTCCGGCAACATCTCCATCGGAATGCTGATATCCGCAAAACTGTCATACCAGACAACCTTGCTGACATGTTCCACATCTTCAATCTGTTCTTTTAACTTTGCCACATCTTTGTTTTCCATGCCCTCGCAGATAAACATCGAATAGGCTCCCGTTCCAAACTCATCCACCAGGATATCCTGACCCTGCATCGTCTCGATGGAATCCGGCAGATAATAAAGTACATCATAATTGACTCTTGTGTTGATATATCCAAAGACGGATGGAATCAGCAACAACAATCCGATGATAAATATCGGAATTCGAAACCTGACGATCTTCCTTCCCAGCTTCTCCATATTATATTCCTCCCTTAACTTCTCTTATCATATTTCCGCCGGTCGTTTTACTGACCTTTGGTCATTTATTGTTATACCTTAAAAATGACTCTTAGTCAATATTTATTCCGCAAAAAGTTGACTAAAAGTCATTTTGTATTTTATGCAACTTTCCGAAAATATAAAAATGACCAATTTTCATTTGACTTTTTTGTGGATATTTCCTTATAATATGGGAAACAACGACAGGAAGGGGGCTGATCCCGGTATGAGAAAAGTCGATCACAACAAACAGCAAAAAAGGGAATCCCTGCTGGATTCCGCTTTCTCTCTCTTTATAGACAATGGATTCAATAAAACTTCCATTGCAGATATTGTTAAAAATGCAGGCGTGGCAAAAGGAACGTTTTACCTTTATTTCAAAGATAAATACGATATCCGCAATCACCTGATTGCCCACAAGGCAAGCCAGGTGTTTCAGACTTCTTATCTGGCATTGCAAAAGCACACAGAAATCACGGATTTTGAAGATCAGGTGATCTTTATTATGGATGATATTTTAGATCAGCTGGCAAACAATCTGAATCTGGTACGCCTCTTATCCAAACATCTGAGCTGGGGATTTTTCAAAAACTCACTGTTCTTCACACCGAGCGAAGATACTCCATCCATTCATACTATCTATGATAGCATGCTTCAAAATGCCAATCATACCTACCACTCTCCGGAGCTTATGATGTACATGATTCTCGAACTGGTCAGTGGAACCAGCTACAATTCGATCCTTTACCAGCAGCCGGTAGGTCTTGAAGAACTCAAGCCACAGCTGCACCAGGCAGTACGCGGAATCTTCAATCAATACCGGGCAGATGAAATTACAGACATTCCTGAAACTTAAAAAATGTGGCGAAGCCCCCGTAAGGGAATCTCTTCGCCACATTTTCATATTCAAAGTATTGTCTGGACAGGAAGTCAAAAACAGCCATCACAGGGAACTTCAGCGGATGCGGTTGCCTCTTGTTCCTCTGCAATGACTGAAACCCTTACTTTTTGGAAGATAAATTGTTGGAGAGTAAGGGTATAAAACCACCTTCTCATCAGATCGATGAATTCTGATGGAAGGGGATTTTACCGAATGTTATTTACAAACTAATGCTTGAACTATATCCAACTAATGATTCAGAATAACCATTATAGCCAGTTGCTTGAGCATTTGCTTTGCACCGATATTTTCCAGAAGATAAACCAGATATAGAATAGCTCTTATGTGTATTACTTACATCATATGATGTGGAGGTGGCTGATGCCACATCAACCCATTTACTTCCATTCCATTTTTGTAGTATATATGTAACTTTTATAGATTTTACTGTTTGTGCGCAAACCGCTTGCGCCCGGATACTAACCTTCGTAGAACTAAGTTTAACTATTGATGTATATACATTAGATAGATACAGTGTTAAAGGTACAACATCCATACCCTCTCCAATCGGCATATTTTCATCACTAATTTCTACCATTTCATATTGCACTTCTGTGTCATCATTTTCTCCTGCAAAAATAATGGTTCCCTGACTCATTATTAATATACAACTTAATAGCATTGCTATATATTTTTTCATATTTCTCTCCTTATTTGTAGTCAATACTTTCAATAATTTTTTCAAATTCATCAATATTTAAATTGCTGACCAAAAACAATGTTGATTTATCATGTACTACATTACAATTTAAACTGCCCTCATGGGCACTATAATATATTGGTACTGTTTGCTGAAGACTTTCAATATAAACTTGTTTCTCCGCTTGCTTTTCATCAACTGCCCCACTTCCTGTATCTTCTATTTGCATTTGTTGATTTACATAAACGTATTTTTCATTCCATTCAATACGATAATTAATATTTCTATGGACTTTACTATATGTTGCATCTTTGATGAAATACTCTTTCCCCAAATTCTCATTAATGCTAAATAATGGGGCTTTTATTTTCTCTTTCATTTCAACATTTAATTGTTCTAAATCATTACAAGTAAAGAAAATTTCATCATCCTCCGCAAAAATTTCTTTTTGATTTTCATCAGAGTTTCCATATAGTGAATACTTATATCTATCGCCTTCTATTTCTGTTTCATGAATTTTCCCAATATCATCCGCCTGAACCACCGATGTAAACTCCAGATGCGTTCCTATATGTACTGCACTGATTGTAAGAATCACGGCTGCACATGCTCCTGCGAGAATTCGTCTTTTTATGTGTTCTTTTCGGCATTCTTTTTGGTAGATGCGTTCGAAGTCTCCATTCCATTCTTCCGGTATCTGATATTGGGACAGCCCTTTGTCGCGTTCCAGTTCTTTCAAAATTTCAGGAAGATGTTCTTTGATTTGCTTGTATTCCGGACTGTCATATATTTTATCTCTTTTCTTCATCGAATATCCTTTCTCCGGTCTCTGGCGAGAGCCGTCTCACGGTGAAGTGAATAACATCATCCGAATACATGGTGCTGATAGATTACCGACGTTTCTTCCTGAATATCCCAAGACTTTCTTCGATCTTTCTGCGCAGCCGGCTTCGTCTGCATTTGAAAGCGTTCGAGACTTCCCCGGTTGTATCAGAAAAATACTCGATTGCCAGAATTCTCCGCTCTTCCTCTGTCAGTCCTTCTACCAGTTCCATTGCAATCATTCTTGCGATCACTATGTCCTGCACAGAACAGACTTCCTGCTGTTCCCGTAAAGCAAGGCCAATCTTTTCTCCCAGTTCTTCTGTTCTTTTCCTGAAACGGTAGTAATCAATTACCTTGGTCTGAGTCACCCTGATCAGCCAGGCAAACTGACCCTCATCGCCTTTATCATATAATTTGTCGATTGCATTCAATAATGATGTCCACACCTCCTGTAGGATATCACGAATGTCTTCTTCTGGCAAATCCGGAAAATGTTTTTTCACGTACCAATACATAAACTGCCTATATTTTACGTAAAGCTCCTGGCATCGATCATGGTCCCTCCTATCCACGATACCACCTCCTTCGTTATTCATAGTTCCTCTTCCTGTTTCCTCTTTGTTTATGGCTTCATAATACACAACTTTCTTACATTTTTCAATAGTTTTTATTAATTTTATACAATTTTTTCTTGTTTTATTGTGCATTTTTGTATCACTTTGTCTATATTTGTCGTTTTTGCATATTTATATATTGCATTTTATCAGAAAGTACTTTCCTGTAAGTGAGACAAAACTCGTTTCGAAAACGATGTACTAGAGCGTGTCTGAAAAAGGCTTTTCGTGAGCTGCGAGTCTCAGTTTGTGGGAGATTTTATCCGAATGAGGGCGGCGTAGCGGGCTACGGCAACCGAATGAGGGTAAAATATACCGCAAAGTGGGGCTTGCAGATTGCGGAAATGATTTTCCAGACACGCTCTAGGGACATTCTCGCGCCAGTGGCGCTTGTTTAGCAACGGCCGGAGTGAAACGTAGATTGCTTGCGACATCTGCCTTGTACGCCGCAGTGCGCATCCTCGCGGGGCGTTTCTTACGTTACAGGACAGCAATTTCCCGTAACGTGAAAAACAGATGACAGATACCGTTTTTGTCGACATCTGTCACCCGTTTTGTTTTTATTCAAACATCTCTATTGTCACCTTGTTACTGATGAACTGATAGCGGAACCGTACCACGGTGTTATCTTTCCGGGTAGTGAAATATGCCTTATTCGACGAACCGCTCCTTGGATAGCCATCTGCCTGATAGGTGGCAGACAACGTTCCATACGTGGAAATAGAATAATCGTAGGTTCCCGCAAACGGAATGACCACCGATAAGGTATACGTATTATCACCAATATAATACATTCTGGTCAGCTCACTGTTGGAGTCATTCTTTACCGCTCCCACATGAGACTGAAAACTTCCGTAAACAACAATTTTTTCCGGGAGTTTCATTCCGGTTTCTTCATCACAGACATTTTCTGCTCCATAGCGGATCAGCATCTCCGGATTGGCTGCCTTCTCCCGCAGCGTGTGGCCGGTCGCCCATAGGCGTTTTGCAGTCTCTTCCTGATCGAATCCCATCGGGCAGGCTACGCTCTTCGTGTTGATCTGATAGAAATCCTGTGCATCCATCTGACCGTTATCTGCGCGCTTCATGGACACTTCCGCGTTGTGGATCATCCGGCGGAACGGCAGTTCGAAATATGCATTGGGATTATTGATTTCGGTCCACTTGTAGGTATATTCCAGAAAATGATTCCGGCCTTCCTCCGGCTGGTTGGCAAACCAGGCGATCTGGTCGTATCCCCACCAGTCTCTCCAGGCCAGTTCTTCTCTCGGTATATTTTCCCGGTCATCAACGACCAGTCCACCCCAGTTGTCGTATTCCATCAGGTATGGCATAGTTTTCGCGGACCATCCATTTGGATTCTCTCCACCTTCGCTGTAGCCCTCGCGCACCAGTACCAGCTCTTCTCCCGGCACTTCCAGAAGCGGCATACGGGTAAATGGCATTGCATGATAATCAAACAGCAATTTTCCACGGATATTTACCCCATGGGTATGTGCATCCAGCAGTATCTTGTGACGTCTTCCATGAATTTTCGCATACTTGCGGATCATACCGAACAGTTCTGTTGTTTTTGCCATTCCTTTATCGTTCGCGGTATACAGGTGCACCTGCCCCATATGGAGTGCCTCATAGCCACAGTCGATGTATCGGGTTGCCCGGTAATAAAACCACAGTCTTGCTTCCTGCCGGGACAGATCCGGAATCCCCCCGTCTTTTGCCGGATCCTCTCTCCTGCTGGTAAATCCGCTGGATTCGTCTGTAAACAACGCATCATCCAGGCAAAAACACCGGTGTTCCGGTTCCATACCAAATGCTTCAAACACATAGTCCGGGATCTCTACTGTCTCCATACGGCGTGTGATCCACTCAAAGACGCAGGACTGCAGGATCACTTCCGGATCCTGGGCATGCACTTTATCTGCCAGTTCCTTTGACAACCGAAAATGCTCTTCGTCATCCATCGTCATATACCAGATACCTGATGCTCTTCCAAGAAATTTCACACCCATCTCCCGGATCGCACGCAGATCATCTTCCAGTGTTTTGCTTTCATATAAACCTGCTGCCGTCACACTCCGGGACAGGTAATTTTCCAGAACTTCTCTGGAGATATTGCCATCAAATGTAAAATTCATCGTTTTTCACCCGTAACATTTCCTCTCTGTGAAACGCTACTTCCCTTCTCTCCTGTTTTCGTAACTTCTACGTCCGTGTATTGCTATCCGGTACATTGTTTCGTAAATAACTGTATCATTCACGCAGGATACGGATTCGAGTGTGCAGTTCAAAAAACGCAGGCGTAGCGATCTACGCTGAGGCTTTTTAAATTGTGCAATCGGATTCGCAGACAAATGAATGATACGGTTATTTCGAAAACGATGTACCAGTACTCGTCAGATAAGCCGCCAGGGTACTCATACACGCCCCGCTGGCTCCCTCTGCCATCTCATCGGTTTCTTTGCGTACCACGGACGGTCCCACCATATCGAGATGGATCCACTGTGTTCCATCTTCCACAAAATTTTCCAGGAAACATGCCGCCACGCTGGCACCTGCCCCTTTCCCCGGGGCATAATTGGCAAAGTCCGCACAGATCGACCATTCGATCATCTTATGGTAGATCGGTCCCATCGGCAGCTGCCAGTAATATTCTCCGGTCTGCTCCGCTGTTTCTTCCCAGATGCGAAGCGCTTCCCGCTCATTGCCAAACAGCGCAACCACCTGATCTCCCAGGGCGCTCTGTGCCGAATACGTCAGGGTGGCAAGGTCGATCACGGTGCGCGCCCCCATACGCTGCGCAAACGTGATACCGTCACACAATACCAGCCGTCCTTCCGCATCGGTGTTGTAGACTTCCACGGTCTTTCCTGCCAGCGTCGTGATCACATCACCCATCTTTACCGCATCCGGGCTGATCACATTTTCTGCGAGCATCAGCACTGCCATCACATTTTTTTCGACTTTCTGTATAGCAAGATACTCCAGCATCTCCAGCATTTCCGCTGCCCCGCACATATCGTACTTCATGCCGTTCATGCCATCGACAGACTTCAGATGATACCCCCCGGCATCAAACATCAGTCCTTTTCCGACCAGTGAGGTCCAGTCTGCCCCCGGTGCGCCCTCATAGCGAAGCACTACCATGGCAGCCTCTCTCCGGCTTCCCTGATTGACTGCTAAAAGAGCGCCGCATCCAAGTTCTTCCAGCTTCTGATCTCCATAAATTTCACAGTCGATTCCAAGCTCCTGCGCCAGCGTCTGTGCATACGATGCTAAATCTTCAGTATGTAAGTAATTGTTCGGCAGATTTCCAAGAGTTCTCGCATGTCCTTTACAACGTCCCAATAATTCCCCACGCTCCAGCGCTGCTATTTCCTGCGCCGAGCCTTCCAATACAAATGTATAACAGGTATCTCCATAATCACACAGTGAATCCCTGTTTTCGTATACTTTCTGTTTTCCCAGCATCTTCACTCCGTTCCGGGAAAACTGATATGCACCATCGTACAGGCTGCACACCCCATTGCACAGCATCTGTATCCATTCCTTTTCGGAAAATCCTTCTTTTTTTACCACGATCCAGCAGTCACCGCCCCGTTTTTTCCCAAGTTTCCGGAAGTTTTCCGGTGTCGCCCTTCCTTTCTCCAAGAAAACTTCTGCCTGCTGTTCTTCTGCCTGATTCGTCCATCGGATCTTCATCTTATCCACACCCCACATACTTTTCCCCTGTATATTTACACAATTTCCCGGTTATACAGGGGAAACCTTGATTGCCTTATTATTTTATCACTCAGATATCAGTGAAAGATTCCCCCATAAACCTCGTCATATTTATCTACCAGCTGTTTTGCCAGCGAATACGAATTTACCAGCGGATGTAACATCAGCGCCTGTACAGCGGTTTCTTTGGACTGATTTTTGACTGCCTCTACGGTCAGTTTTTCGTACATTTTGATCAGACGGATCAACAGATAGCAATGTTCCGGTACTTCTTCAACTCTGACCGGATGGATGCCGTCTTTGGATACCAGACAGGTAGTCTCGATCACATCTTCATCTGCCAGTCCCGGGATGCTTCCGTTATTTTCTACGGACAGTACCAGATATTTTCCTTTTTCACTCTGCATACCTTCGATGCAGTCCAGCATAACCCCTGCATATCCCATACCGTCCGGTACTTCCAGCTGGCCTTTTTCCAGCAGCGGACGTTTTGCCAGACCGGACTCGATGCTCATGTAGGAATTCTCACGAACCTGCATATAATACAGGAAGATCTGCAGTGCGCCTTCCGGATCGGCATCGATATCCATATGCTTCAGTTCGTCCATCATCTGAATATTAACGTTCTCGATGGTCTTTCCTCTGGTTGCACCTGATTTTTGGATATTTTCCAGTGCTTTTTCTCTGTGATAGTAGTAGTACAGATATTCATTCGGCAGGAATCCGATGGAACGGAGCAGTTCCGGATCGAACATGGAGAATTCCTGTACCCCCTGTAAAAATGCATCGTCCGCCAGCAGTTCCGGTAAGATTTCCTCGCCTTTTTTCTTTACGCTGCGGATCCAGGACAGGTGGTTTAATCCGAAGAATTCTACATACAGATCGTCTTCTTCCACCCCCAGATCGTGTGCCATGCGGAACTTGGTGCTGCTTGGAGCATCACAGATACCGATGATCTTGTCGTATCCGGCGCTTCGCAGTGCCTGTGTTACCAGACCGGACGGATTGGTAAAGTTGAAGATCCATGCATCCGGTGCATATTTTTTGATCAGTTCACAATATTCCATCAGAACCGGAATGGTACGAACTGCCATGGAGAATCCGCCGACACCGGTTGTCTCCTGTCCGATCACGCCAAGATCCAGAGCGATTGTTTCATCTACAACACGGGAATGGTCTCCGCCGACACGCAATGTGGTTACGATATAATCTGCTCCAGTGATGGCTTCCACCGGATCGGATACCGCCCATACTTTCAGTTCTTCGTGGTTTCTCTCCACTACATGTTTACATAACTTTTCAATGATTCTCTGTTTTTCTTCCTGGATATCGTAGAGTACGACTTCGTCAATGTGAAGTTTTTTATATCTTTTTAAAAGTCCGTTGATAAAAATTACGGTACGTACACCTGCTCCTCCGATAACTGCAATTTTCATAACCTTTTCCTCCTTGTTGTCTCTATTTGTTTCTCTCAATAGTTTCCTGGTTTTTGATAAATGTTTCCAGCTTCTCCTCTGTCGGAAATCCGGTATTGCCACCCAGCGCGGTTACGGAGAGTGCTCCGCACCCATTTCCGCATTTCAGGCATTCTTCCATGGATTTTCCTCTCAGGAATCCGTAGACAAATCCCGCATTAAAGGAATCTCCGGCTCCTGTGGTGTCCACGGCTTCCACTATGTACGGTGCGGCCTGATACAACCTGCCGTCTTTCACTGCGATGGAACCTTTTTTGCCCATCTTGATAACCGCCATACCTGCAGTCCGGGCAAATTCCCGTGCAGCTTCCTCAGCACTTTCTTTTCTTCCGTAGTGTTCTGCTTCTGTCTCATTCATAAACAGCACATCAATATACGGGAAGAGATCCCGGATCTCCGGTTTCCACTCGCCGGTGGAATCCCAGCCGACATCAAAGGAAACCGTTGCCTGTGTCTCTGCCTTGATCTTCTTTAACAGTTCCAGATATTCGTTATGATTGATGGAACCTGCATAGCCGGTCACGTGGATATGTGCGGCTTCTTTTACTTTTTCTACATCTACATTGACAATACTGATCTTTTCGTTGGTCCCCCGATAGGTCAGAAAGGAGCGGTCTTTTTCATTGGTAAAGCTCAGTGAGATTCCCGTTTTTAACTCCTTACTTATCACAAGCAAAGAATCATCTACATGGCTTTCCCGAAATTTGTTCCGGATCAGTTCGCCGTAACAGTCATCTCCCACCTCTCCCTGAAAGACCGGGTGAAGTCCCAGCTTGCCGACTCCCAGGGTAAATAATGCGGCGCCGCCGCCGACAAATGTTTCCATCACGGAAACTTCGTCTTCCTGTCCCGGTTCCGGAAATTTTTCCACTCCCGGGATCACGATATCAATGTTGACATCGCCGTATACATAAACATCCCACTTTTTCGCGTTCATACCTTCTCCCTCTCTCGTGTGCCCGGATTTTCTGTCACTTCCGCAGCCCGTTTTGTTCATTGTATCATAATTCTGCAGCACCATGTGGTGTATTTTTTTATACTTCTCTCTTTTTTCTCTATAAAATCTGCTTTTTTGACTTTTCTCAGAAACAGTAATTTTCAACCTTATTTTTTTCACAGAAAAAGGTTCCCCGCATCGCTCATAGATTCATCTCTATATAAATGCTGAACGAGGCAAAGAACCTTTTGATATTTAACTTGTAACTAAGTCATAACCACCACTTCAAGTGGTGGTTTGTTGTTGACCCTATAAGGGTCCTATGCCTGCACGCCTAAAAGGCGGATGCCTCAAGCATTCATACCGGCTTGCCTCTGAAAGAGGCTTACCGTCGTGTATCTTCTCTTTTAGATTCTTCTTTTTGCTGCTGTATATATTCTTTTACAGCTTCTTCTGTAATATTGCCTACTGTCGCTACATAATAT
>NZ_VUMS01000027.1 GCF_009696065.1 Oliverpabstia intestinalis
CCGGTCCTTTCTGGATGATCTGTTACCGTGGTCACCAAATCTGCCGGACGGGATTCGAAAGAATTGATAACCAGGGCTGCCGTAAGGCGGCTCTTAATTTTGGAGGTACTCGCTATTGAGCGTGTACGAAAAGACTGTCAGTAATGCTATATTATTGGGGTAATGACGAAGATGGACACCATTTGAGAATTTCGATTGTAAATGTGGGAAGACTGTCAATTTATATCAGGCAGGTAGAAGTGAAAGATAAGAAAGGAATATTTCTTGGAAGTATGAATACTTTTGATATGGACAAAAATTTCCTGATTATCAGTCCGAACGAGGTGCTTACACAAGAAATCAGTGTAGAGAATAAGAATCGTGTTTTTGATAAGTTTGGAATAGATTTGAACGGTCATATAAAAGTGGTTATAACGGATTTGGAAGGGAAAAAATACAGTTTTTCTAAGGGGTGGCCGGTAGGATAAGCAAATAAACAATTGAAGGAATAAAATTTTTGTAAACCAGAGATATGTGTTTTTAATTCATGAAGACGATTTCGTATATTTATCCCATTTTATGGAGATTTGGTTTGATTCGTGTTTCTGAAAAGAAAGAAAAAGCATTGATGCGGAAAACTGGATAAATATTGTTGGATTATGAAGTATATGTTAAATTAATAATTCACGGATGCTGATAGATCGTGAAGCAGCGTTGGTGATAAAAACAATCACGAATACAGCGATAGAAATTTCGGAGAAAGAGGAGAAGATTGATATGTGTAAAGCAATTGATGATATGCTGAGCGAGAGAGAGGCAAGAGGAGCGGCAAAAGGAGAGATAAGGGGGATTGAGATCGGAGAACTCCGGATGCTGGTTAAGCAGGTAAAAAGGGAAGGCTAACGATAGAGGAAGCGGCTGAAGATGCAGCAATGAGTGTGGAAAAGTTCAGAAATGTGACAGATGATATGTTGAAGGAAGTTTAGAGATGTGACACTTGTGCAATTGCACACGGCTACGTTTCTTTGCTGATTATTCAGAGTAAGCATGAAAGGGGTAGATGAATGAACTATTTGTTCATACAGTTAAATAATATTGATATTCCAGAAGAACGATTTGACATATTATCCATTGGTGAGGGAATAGATGTGGAGATGTATCTGGAAAGTCCGGCGCATCTTTTAACATATAAAGGTGAAGAAATGACAGATGTCGTAGAACAATCATCTATCCGGGAAGATTTGGGAAAGTATGATTTTATGGCTTTGATAAGAAAACCGATGATCGCTGTTTGGATGGATACAGAACAACGAGAATGGGAATTCGAAAATAAAGAAGAAGCAGACAGTTATTATGCAGTAAAAACATTAAGTTGTACAAATCTGGTTCAGATATTTGCATTGGGATTGTGGATGGTGAAAGACTGTAGTGTGTATTCAGACTTATCTTATTGGTGTAACACGGATACGACATATTCTTCAAAAAATCGTCGAAGTATCCAGCAGTTAAATGCATTTGGTAAGGCGGAAATGACATTTTTCAACAGCGAAGAAATTAGTGATGCATTTGGATATATGACACCGATTATGCAGATTTTTGCCGAAGCACGTAACAACAATGCACCGATAGATTCAGTATACAGTCAGGGAACACATGTACTGAATATAGAGGCGACACTCAGTAATAACGGATGCAGCTTCTATAGAATCCTGATCCTATTACAACTGGCACGAAAAACAGGACTGTTATGTGAAAAAATCAGTTGGTATTGTGCAATATTGGAAAGTCTTTTTGCAATTGAAAGAAATCATAAAAAGAATGTTTCTGAAATGACGGCAGCATTTATCACAGATACAGAACAGGAAAAAATGGAAGTGATTCATAGCATGCGAATGGCATATAAGATACGATCTGAGTTTGTACATGGGAGTGTGAGCTCATTAGTGGGCAGTAATGCACAGGCAGAGCTTGGAAAGTTGTCATCAGAAGTAGATAGCTATGTTCGCAGGGCATTGAGGAAGGCATTTTTCGATGAAAATATTAATTATGAAGAGACAACGGAAGATAAGAAACGCGTGCGAGAGTATTTGAGAAATAATTGGCCGTGCTGAGAAACCAGAATGGATACTTTGGTGATGATGGAAGTCTGCTTTATGTTTGGGAAGGTTCTTACATATATCTGGCACCAAGAGAATAAAAGAAGTCTTTTACCGTCAGCATATTGACAATCACAAATCATATTGTTATAGTAGATACAACATATCTGGGAAGCAATTCTTGAACCGTTCGGTTATCTGATTCCCCTGTATGAAAAAAGAAATGATTGGTGGAACGGAGAACCGAATATTTAACAAAAAAGCTCCGTTCTTGCACAAAGGAAAGGAGTATGCCTATGGGAAAGGTGGATACAGTCACCAAAGCCTATATGAGAAAAAATAACATTTTTGCAGATGCATTTAATTACCTGATCTATGATGGAAAACCTGTCGTTAATCCGGAACAGCTGAGAGAACTTGATACAACAGAGATTGCCCTGCCATTTGGTTCGCAGGAAAAGGAAAATGGCCAGTCGAATGACCTGGTTCAGAAGTATCGTGACATCCTGAAATTAGCAGTTGTGATGCAGGAAGATGAGGCAGCATATATCCTGCTTGGAATCGAGAACCAGACAGACATCCATTATGCGATGCCTGTCCGGAACATGATATACGATGCCCTGCAGTACGGAAAGCAGGTTGCAGATACAGCTGCAAATCACAGAAAAAATGATAAAAGTTTCAGAAAACGTACAAGTGGGGAATATTTATCCGGATTTTACAAAGAGGATGTATTGAAACCCGTGGTTACGCTTGTGATACATTTTGGGGCAGATGAATGGGATGCCCCGTTATCATTGCATGAGATGATGGAAGTCCGCAGCGAGAAGCTGCTGCATTACATTCAGGACTATCGGATCCACTTGATTGATCCGGCGAATCTTACAGAGGAAGATCTGGTGAAGTTTACATCGAGCCTGAGGGAAGTCATGGAATATATCAAGTACTCGAAGGACAAAGATAATTTAGCCAGAATCTTAAAAGACAATCCACGGATGGTGATTGACCGGGAAGCGGCAATGGTGATAAAAACAATCACCAACACATCGATAGAGATAGCAGAGGGAAAGGAGGAGATTGACATGTGCGAAGCAGTTGAAGCTATGCTGAGTGAAAGTGAAGCGAAAGGAATAGAAAAAGGAATGCAACAAGGGAAAAAAGAAGGCATAGAGATTGGAGAACTCCGGATGCTGGTTAAACAGATAAAAAAGGGACGGCTAACGATAGAGGAAGCGGCCGAAGATGCAGCAATGAGCGTGGAAGAGTTCAGAAAGGTAATGGAAAGTAATGTCAGATAATAAAGCAATACTTTTATTACAGATTGGTTTTGCAACACAGGAATATTAAATATTCAGTAATCAAATTTAAAAAGGGTCAGCCGTGAGAGGTTGATCCTTTTAAAGTATTTCATAAACGCTCATTATTTCAGCTGAGATTTTGCTTACATAAAATTTATATTAAGTATTTAAAAATGTGCGTTGATTCAGCTGATGTGGATGTAGAGAAATGGGGAAAATTAATCCAGCGCATACAGTGGTATGAAATGTCGATTCAAAATGAAGTGCTTGAAAAATTGATTCTCAGTTGCAGAGGAATGGCTGATAAAGAAAAACTTAAAATTAAAAATCAACTGAGATTTGAAATCTACAGGCACAGGTATTTTTCCGATGCTGACTGGAGTTTGCCAGAAGAAGTGTTAGGCAAATATGAAAGTACAATGAATGAAATTGTGTTTTCGGATAAAATATACGAATACATGTATCTTTTTTCGCCTGAATTTGAATTCCCACTATTATACCCCGTGTCTTATAGCCGAGAAAAACATAACGAGTCGGCTGACCAAAATCAAAGATTAAGAGAAGAAGAGATAAGGGTAGGATTTAAAGAATTCAAAGAAAATAAATATTCTTTAGATAAGCTGATCGAATTGGCTGTACAAGAAGATAATATATTGGGAGAAGTTCTGGCACAGTTTTATTCGGATGGTATGTTTGATGAAGAAGTATTTCATCTTCTTATGAGAAAAGATAAAGAAGGAAAGCATGTATTTGATTATGTAAGATATTTACACAGATATGGATCAGTAGATTTAAAAGACGTGATAGAAATGGTAAAAAGGATATCCGATAATAAAAATCTTCTGGTGAATTTGATTTCGTTAGAGTTTATAGAAGATGATGTCAATGCGCTGATTGCGAAGGAAGATGAAGAAATCAAGACAATGTATTGGAGCAGGAATACACGGGCAAGAATATCGGATCATGCAGGACATCAGGTGTTTTTATGGGCGTTGAATGAATGTGAAAATATGGAACATGCGATAACTATTTTGAATTATTGTATGATGTAAGAGAAAAAATATCAATTCAAGAGTTATATGATGCGACAGTTAAAATTTCCGATATGAAGGGCGGTATTGCCAGCTCTATGACAATATATTATATCGGTGAGATCTTGAAAGAGTTACAGGATGCATTTATCACAGATGACGAAAAATGTGCCGAAATAGTTTCAGTGGAATGGTTGTGTAGAAATATACTCGAATGGAAACAAATGAGATGTCTGCAAAAAGAGATGAAGAACGATCCGAAGATTTATGCTGATCTTGTCGGTATTGTTTATAAAGCGGAGGATGATGAACCTGACGATAAGGAAAAATGTGAAGTGGCAAATGCCGTGTATTCAGCATTTGACAAAGCAAGATTTTGTCCTGCAGAGAAAGATGGAAAAGTATCCTATGAGGTTCTGAAAAAATGGGTAGAAGAGCTTAAAGGATTGTTGATCAAGCAAAAACAAGAAAATTTGTTTGGACATTTAATCGGACGATTACTGGCATATTCCCCCATTGGTGCGGATAGTTATCATCCGTGTGAAGCTGTACGAAAGATCATAGAAGAATATGATTCTGATTCATTGCGGAGCTCTTATATCGTAGCAGAAGAGAATAAGCGTGGGGTTCATACCGTCGATGCTGGAAAATCAGAGTTGATTTTACATCAGAGATATCTAAACAATGCGGAAGGACTACAGGCAGAATATCCTAAAATAGCAGAAATATATTTTACCTTAAGTGAAGACTACAAACGTGAAGCAGAGTATGAAAGAAAGCGTGCAGAAGATGAGTGGTAGGAAAAAATATAAAGGAGAGAGGTATAGTTTTTTCAGAGATAAAAAGCTTGGACATGGTGGAAATGGTGCGGTATATGATGTGAAACTTGAAGAAAAGGATGATCTAGGTTTTCCTGTAGTTGCTAAATTTTTTGAATATAGTGGGGACGATAAAGAAAAAAGATATAATAGTGTAAATTGCAATAGAAAATAGGAATTTTCTTAAAAAATAGCAATACAAACAAAAATGCAAAATTGAAATATGCAAAATGCATAAAAAAGGACAGACTCATATATGGAGGTAAAGCATGAGTGTAATTAAATGGATTCATTTTTCAGATTTGAATTTAACAAAACTAACATTAATACAAGATTGCTAAGAGGCAGTATTCGTTCGTTTCTGACAGAGAATTAGATCAAATGTGAAGCTGTTAATGTGTCACCGACTCATTTTTTATATAAGGTGACTGTCATTTGGTAATTATATAGAAATGTCATAAAGAGAAGCAACATAGAAATTGACTTTACTCTCACGATATGTTACCTTAACCATATACATATCTGGGAAGCAATTCTTCAACCATTCGGTTATCTGATTCCCCATATGAATAAAAAAACTGGTGGAACGGAGGATCGATGGAGAGTACTCCTTTCACCGCATACAGAAAGGAGCATGCGAATGCAGCAAATGACAAACCACAGACCCCTGGCAGAACTGGATCTGCTGGACGACTTACGCGAGCAACGAGCCAAAGTCCGTGCTTGCACGAGACCTTGGCGACTGCCGCGATAACTTGAGAAACTCGCGTAGCGTGTTTCTCATAGTTTCTTTTTAATGCCTTATTGGCTTATCCGGAATATGGAAAGAAATTCTGTCGAAAATTTCTAAAGATTCTTTTCGGAAGAGAGTTCAAAAATCTGAATATCGTAACTCAGAAGTCCTATGGCGGAAGGGATACCGGTCTTCACGGAGCCCGACTGGACGTATACATCGAAGAGGGAGATGAGGTAGAGATTGATTCGTCAAATGTCTCTGCGATTTATGATATTGAATCTGACAAGAACAATAAGAGGAAGGATATAGATTTTATCGCACAGAGAACCCGGTTCTACCATGCGATCATCGACAGTCGGAGTCTAAAAAGCGGTCAGTCATACGACAAACTGAAGAGAGTCTTTGTTATCTTTATCTGTCCCTACGATCCCTTTGGGGATGACCGGATGATCTATACCATCCGGAATCACTGTGTAGAGAATCCGGAGCTGCCGTATGAAGATGGAGCCAGAACGATTTTCCTCTATACAAAAGGAAGAAAGGGACGGGATAATGAATCCCTGAGTCAGCTGTTGGACTATATGGAGAATACAACCCGGGAGAACGCAGTAACGGAAGAGCTGGAAGATATCCAGGAGATGGTGGATGTTGTGAAAGAAGATGCGGAGGTGACGGTGGCATATATGAAAGGATTCGAGAGAGACCAGATGTTTCTGGAAGAAGGGAAGGAACTGGGGCGAAAGCTGGAGCAGGAAAATACCCTGAGAGAGAAGAACCGTGCGGATACCGAGAAGAATCGGGCAGAAGAAGAGAAACGGAGAGCAGATGCAGCTGTGGAAGAAATTGAGAAGCTGAGAAAGCAGCTGGAAGAGCTGCAAAAGAGTTAAGAATCGATGAGTCAGCTACTGAACTATATAGAGAACACAACCCGGGAGAACGCAGTAAGTGAAGAGCTGGAAGATATCCAGGAGATGGTGGATGTTGTGAAAGAAGATGCGGAGGTGACGGTGGCGTATGTGAAAGGATTCGAGAGAGATCAGATGTTTTTGGAGGAAGGAAAGAGACAGGAAAGGGAGAATACTCTAAGAGAGAAGAATCGGGCAGATGCCGAAAAACACCGGGCGGAAGAAGAGAGACAGAGAGCTGATGCGGCCGTGGAAGAAATCGAGAAACTGAGGAGACAGTTGGAAGAGTTACAAAAGCAATAGTACGCAGAATCTGAGAACGTTGACAGAAGATATGAAGAGATACCAGAACATAGCGGTTAATATTGTGGAATTTATCGATACAGTAGCGGATGCAATCAGGGAACAATTGATAGAAAATAGATTTATCCAGTTGATGAGCATATACAGAAGCAAAAAATCGAAAGGAGAACTATATAAGCACGCAATATGTAAAGCGCAAATTATAGTTTCATATGTAAAAGGCTCGACTTATTTTACTTGACTTTGCAGAATAGCTGATTTATTTTACTCGTAAAGAAGTAACTTACGAGTTACTAACTCACGAGTATAATTATTGGAGGTAAGCGTATGAGTCAATTCTATTGCCGTGAGGATGAGCTTCGGAAACTGAATAAACGGTACGCTGGTGATAAGTTTGAGTGCATCGTCATCTACGGCAGACGACGTGTTGGTAAAACGGCATTGATCAATGAGTTCTGTAAAGATAAGCCTACCATTTTCTTTTCTGCATTGAACACTACAGGAAAGGGAAATCTGGAGGCTCTCTCAAAGTCAATCATGAGTTTTGAGCGGCCAGATATGGAGTCTGCACCGGAGTTCAGGTCTTATGATGCTGCCTTGGACGAACTGACTGCACTTTCAAAGGAAAAACGGATCGTCTTTGTTATCGATGAGTACCCGTATCTTGCAAAGGCAAAGCCGGCCATTTCAGCGATGCTGCAGCACATCATCGACCACAAATGGACAGAGTCCAAGATGTACCTGATTCTTTGCGGCTCCTCTATGAGCTTCATGGAGAGTCAGGTGCTTGGCAAGGAAAGTCCGCTGTATGGCAGGCGTACTGGCCAGTTTAAGATTGAGCCGCTGGACTATAAGGAAACCGCTGTGTTCCACCCAAATCTGTCAGCAGAAGATAATTCCCTGATTTATGGAATCACGGGGGGAGTTCCCCACTATATTAATAAGCTGGATGTGCGAGATAGTGTGGATGAAGCTCTGCTGGATAATTTCTTTGACCGTTCCAGCTATCTGTATGAGGAACCGGGCAATCTGCTGAAGCAGGAACTTCGGGAGCCAGCCATTTATAATGCAATCATCAAAGCGATTGCAGAAGGTGATTCCCGAATGAACGATATCAAGATGAAGGTCGGCGAGGAGAATTCGGTTGTATCTAAGTACCTGAAAACGCTGATCGACCTTGGCATTGCTAAGAAAGAAACACCGATTACAGAAAAACCGGGTAAGAAAACCATCTATCTGCTGGCTGATAACTTTTTCCGTTTCTGGTATCGGTTTGTGCCAATCAATATGAGTGCCATTGACTCTGGTAGAATTGCAAAGATCTATCCACACGCTGTAAAACAGTATCTTCCGGATTACATGAGCCTGATTTTTGAGAAGATGTGTCAGGATTACCTGCTCTATTATTCGGACAGTCTCCCTATTGAACTGAGTGAAATCGGCCAGTGGTGGGGTACGGACCCGAAGAAGAAAAAGCAGACACAGATTGATATTGTTGGAACACCCGTTGAGGGTAAGGACTATATCATTGGTTCGTGTAAGTACAGAAATGAGAAAATTGGTGTGGATGAACTCGATTTGATTCGGGATTATGCCTCAGTCTTCGGAAAAGGTAACAACTATTACTACTATATCTTCTCAAAAGGCGGATTCACAGATGGACTTCTTCAGGCACAAGAGAGAGGTGAAGTTCGGCTAATAACGCTGGAAGACCTTTACAAGTAAAGATTCCAACCAACCCTGCTAGTGAAAGCTGTCAGGGTATTTTATACCCATAAAATACTCATAGCCTTTTTTATGAAAATCTCTCTTTTGGTGTTGTCACTTATATTAGCGTTCACCGGCAAATGATATTATATGATATACTTTATTCGGAAAGAGAATATGCCTTGCTCAGAAAATGAGATTTGTGTGTCTTGTGAATTGACATTTACTATCAAATATAATATTTTAAACATATATATATCGGGGAAGTAATGTAAGATAAGTGGCAGGTACGACAGAATGCTTATTATGGAGAAGTTTGCGATTAAGGAGAGATAAAAAATGGGATACTTTAAAGATGTGACACCGGAATCAGTTGGAATCAGCTCCAAAGGAATTATGAAATTTCTTGACAGGATGGAACAAAATCAAATCGAACTACATAGTTTTATGGTGATCCGCCATGGACAGTGTGCGGCAAAGGGATGGTGGAAACCATATGATGAAAAATTCCGCCATCCGTTGTATTCGTTCAGCAAATCGTTGACGGCTACGGCGATTGGTTTTGCACAGCAGGAAGGAATCTTATCTGTTGATGAGAAAATTGTCGATATTTTTCCGGAACTGTTGCCGGAACATCCTTCCGAATATCTTAAAAAAATCACCCTGCACCATCTGCTGATCATGGGATGCGGTCACGAGACGGAGATTTCGGACAATTCCGAAAACTGGATCTCTACATTTCTGCATCATCCGGTACTCCATGAGCCGGGAACATTTTATAAATATAATACAGCAGGAACCAACATGCTGGCTGCGGTTCTGCGGAGAAAGACAGGGCAGAATGTGACAGAGTTTCTGAAACCGCGTCTGTTGGAACCACTTGGAATCACTTCTCTGACCTGTGCATTGCTCGGCGACGGAACAGAGCGTGGCGGAGGAGGTATGAAGATGGTGACGGAAGATATGGCAAAATTTACGTATTTTCTGTCCAGACAGGGAGAGTGGGAAGGAAAACAGCTGCTTCGAAAAGAATGGTTCGAACGCGCCTGCCACAAGCAGATTGAGACAGAAGGCGATTCCGAAGGACATGTAAAAGACTGGGCACAGGGCTACGGTTATCAGTGCTGGATGGGCCGATATCCTGGCTCTTTCCGCGCGGATGGAGCGTATGGCCAGTTTGGGGTTGTGTTCCCGGATCTTGATTTGATTGTGATTCTGACGTCATCCACAGAGCAGACACAGGAGGAATTGAGCGCACTGCAGGAGGATCTGATTCCCTATGTACAGAAAGAGGCTGGAGAGCTGGCACCGTCACCGCTTGCAGAAACTGTAAAAGAGTATACTGCACAGCTTGCTCTTCCACCACGCAGAGGAACGAGAAATCCTTTTATGGAGGAAAAAGTAAGTAAGCATGTGTATGTGTCTGTTCCGGTTCTGAACGACCGGCTGCCGGATTCTGCGGAAGTTCTGATTGGCGGAAGCGGGCTGTTTCAGTTTGAAGTGAGTCCGATCCAGGAGATGCGGTTTGCTTTTGGAAGCGATAAGATGTACTGGAAAGTGCTGGAAGGTGGAAAAGAAAAGGAATTCGTCCTTTCTATGCGTAAGGACTTCGCCTACAGTGAAACAGACGGCCATATTTACGCAGGATCAGCTGCATGGCGTACCGTCAATAGCCTTGAGATGGAGATCCGGCGGATGGACGGCTTAAGCGGAGGTCGCATGATTGTCAGATTTCAGAAGGGAAATCTTTTGTTAGAGGCAGAGGATACGTTGATCAGCGTAGGTGGACTCGGCATTTCACCGCGTCAGGCACTGACGGTTTTCGGAATAAAAGAGTCCTGAACAAAAAGATGAGAAAAGACAAGGAAGAACTATTCAATTGGATAGTTCTTTTTTTCTTTTACGTTTGCTATAATTATACAAAAGGTGAAATTCAAGAAAGAGTGTGGGAAAATATATGGAAAAAGATAGGATAAACGATACAGAAAAAAGTTTTCTGTCCGAAAAAAAACGGATGGATAAATTAAAAGTACTGATGAAATATGCGGGAATCTCTGTCTTTGAGTATTTCCCGGATAGCGATCGAATGGTTCTGTATAATGAGCAACTGGAAGAAGAAAAAGGAATTATGCCATTTCTCGGTCAGCTGGGTCAGATATGTACGATCCATCCGGAAGATGTGCAGAAGATGCGCGAGTTTCTTCTCGGACAGACTCTGGGAACGGTGGAACTGAAGCTTCTGGAAAAGGGTCACTACAAGAGAGTACTTCTGGATGCATTGCAGAAGGAGGTAGGTGACCAGTCGGTGATCGGTTGCATCAGAGATATCACGGAGATACGGAAAAGAGAAGAACTTCTGGAAGATAAGGCAAGAAGAGATTCCATGACAGGACTGTATAACCATGATACCGGAAAGCTTCTGGTGAACGAGTACCTGCGGGAGAAACGGATGGATGCTTCTTCCGGCCTTCTGATGCTGGATGTGGATCATTTTAAAAATGTAAATGATGTGTATGGTCATCTGTTCGGGGATGAAGTGCTGATTGGATTTTCCGGATTTTTGCAGAGCTTTTTCCGCAAAGAGGATATTCTGATCCGTACCGGTGGAGATGAATTCGTCGTGTTTTTAAAGGAAATCAGCCGGGAAGCACTGGAAAAGAAAGTCAGTGAACTGGTGAAAAGAGTGGGAAAACTGACGTTTTCAAAAAGAGATTTTGTCATGAGCTGCAGTGTTGGTGTCTGCTTTCTGCCGGGAGGTTTGGGCGATTACAGTTACGAACAGCTTCTTGAACATGCAGATCTTGCCTTGTACCGGGCGAAGATTGCGGGAAGAAACCAGTATGCAGTAGGGGAAAAACTGATCCCTTTAGATACCGGAAACAAGGGAGAAACCGCAGTAAAACTGCTGATGGATGAGACCATGGAAAAGCGGGAGTTCGAGATCTATTTCCAGCCGAAGATTTCGTTACATAATTATAAGATTGTGGGAGCAGAGGCTCTGGTGCGCTGGCGAAGACCTGACGGTATCGTGGTGAGACCGGAACATTTCCTTCCGTTTTATGAAAAAAATGGAAAAATCGTGGAACTTGATTTTTATGTATTTGAACAGGTGGCCGCATTTCTGGAAAAAACAAAAAGAAGCGGAATCACACCGGTGCCGGTTTCGGTCAATGTATCGGCGCTGCATGCGGAAGATCCACAGACAACCAGACGGTATCTGGAGATTCTGGAAAAATATAAAGTGGATCCCGGGATGCTGGAGATGGAATTGAAGGAGACGGATACGATCCGGTATGAAAATATCAAAGATCTTCTGCGTTCTCTACAGGAGGCCGGTTTCCATACAGCACTGGATAACTTCGGTGTGGGATCTTCTTTTATTAATCTGATTGCAGATGTCCCGTTAAATGATGTAAAACTGGGACGCGGGTTCATGGAAAAGTGTGAAAAAGATTACCGTGGTATCGGTTTTCTGCGACAGATGATCGGGATGTTGAAAAGCCTCGGTTTCCAGGTTCTCTGTGAAGGCGTGGAATCGGCAAGACAGGTAGAGATACTGAAAACTTCCGGGTGCGATCATGTACAGGGGAACTGGTTTTCCATGCCCCTGAGTGCAAAAGAATTTGAAAAAATGTTGTTCCTTCCCGGCGAAATATTCTGCCGTTGCAGAAAAAATGAAGAACATAGTACAGGGGGAGAAGCATGATGAGAACAACTGGAGACGTATATCTGTGGCCGGCAGCGGCCGAAAAAAAATTACGGATGGCGTATCAGGCGGGACTTCCTGCTTATCTGTATGGTGTTACCGGCGTGGGGAAAACTTCTCTGATTCGGCATTTTCTCGAGAAAAAAGAATATTTTTATGTCTCTGCACTGAATACGACGCCGGATGATCTGGAGAGTGAAAAAATCACGGCACCGGTGATCGTGCTGGATGATCTTTACGCAATCTCGGATATCCGGCTGAAAGATGCTTATTATCAGAGAATCCAGGAATGGATGGAACGAAATGATCTGTGGGTGGTACTGATCTCCCGTGCCCCATTTCCGGCGTGGCTTCTGTCCCTTCGGATGAAATATTCTTTCGTAATGATCGGGGAAGAAGATTTTTGCCTGACAAGAGAACAGCAGGATGAGTATCTGGAAAGATATGGACTGCAGGTGTCAGAGGAACAGCTGGAAAAAGCATGGGCTGTGGGAAGAGGGAATCCCATGTCCCTGCGGATCTTTGTGATGGAAAACGGGAATCTGGAAGCCACGATGCGTACGGTCTGGACGTACCTGGAGAGTCATGTATATGATCAGTGGGATACAGAACTGCAGGAATTTTTTATGGATATTTCCATTGTCAAAGATTTTACGGTGAGTCTGGCGGCGATGATCACCGGAAATAAACATGTGGAGCATATGCTGGCACAGGGGATGGAAACCGGCAATTTTTTTGCAAAAATGGGGGAAAAAGACGGTGTCTGGCGTTGCAAGGATGCCATGCGCTGGTCTATGAAACAGCGGCTGCATAAAAAACGCTCTCCGGAACAGATCAGCCGTCTGTATTATAACGCAGGTCTGTATTATGAGATGGAGGGCGAGATTGCCAAAGCACTGGAAATGTACAAGGTATACGATGATACAGACAGTATCTTCCGGCTGCTGGTGGCGAATGCCAGGGAAAATGCAACTATCGGTAATTATTATGAACTGCGAAATTATTATCTGGAGCTTCCGGAGGATCTGATCCGGGAGAATCCGGTACTTATGATGGGAATGAGCCTGTTGCAGTCGATTCTTATGAATGTGGATGAAAGTGAGCGCTGGTATCATGAACTGGAAGAATATCAGAAACGGGCAGAGGGAAGTGATGCACGGGAAGCCAGAGGACGGCTGATCACGTTGGATATTTCCCTTCCCCATCGTGGCATCAGCGGAATGACGGAGCTGTTGCGGGCGGCAGGTGTCCTGATCACCGACCGGAAAGTACACATCCCGGAACTCTCTGTAACCAGCAATCTGCCCTCGATGATGAATGGAGGAAAAGACTTCTGTGAGTGGAGCCGCAAGGACAGAGAACTGGCCGTAAGCCTTGGAAAGATCATAGAATTTGTGCTTGGAAAGTATGGAAAAGGGCTGGTTCCGCTGGCACTGGCAGAAAGCTATCTGGAAAAAGGACAGGATGATTATGAGGTGATGGCACTGATCCAGAAAGGACGGATGCAGGCGGAAAGCGGAGGAAAAATCGAACAGGTCTTCGTAGCAAATGGACTCCTTTGCTGGATGTATCTGATTCGTCAGGATCTGGAAGAGGCGCTTCATGTGATGCAGACTTTTCGGGAACGATGTAAAAAAGAAGCACCGAAGCTGATTGCGAACATAGATACATTTTTGTGCCGGTTGCATCTGTATCGGGGAGATACAGCGGAGATCCTGGCGTGGCTTGAGAGCGCACCGGATGAAAACAGAGAGTTCTATATTCTGGAACGATTCCGATATGTAACAAAGGTGCGTGTCTATCTGCAACAGGGAAGATACGAGGCAGCATATAATTTGTTACAGCAGCTGCTCTACTATGCAAAAGAGATGGAACGGACATATATCCGGATAGAAAGTACGTTACTTCTGGCAGTGACCTGTTATAAGATGGATCGGAAAGAGTGGAAGAATCTGTTGCAGGAGGCTGTCAGCGAAGCTGAATCCTATCATTTTGTCAGGATCCTGACAAAAGAGGCTGGTCTGTGGCTGCCCCTTCTGAAAAAAAGCAGGGAAGAGATATACTGGACCGATCCACACTTTCACAGACAGGTGCTGGAAGAAGGAAAAAGGATGGCGCAGATGTACCCTGGATATCTCAGAATAAAAGCAGAGGGAGAAGTCACACTTTCCGATACCGCACGGAAGATTCTGCGGATGCAGGCAGAGGGAGATTCCATGAACAAGATAGCCGGACAGCTGGGGCTGGCGGAAGTGACGGTGAAGTATCATTGTCGGGAAACCTACCGGAAACTCGGTGTGAACGGAAAAGCAGCGGCGGTGAATGAAGCAAGAAAACGAAAACTGATTTAGAGTGTGTGTGAAAAATCATGCACTTCATGGCCTGCCCTTGCATATTTTGTCCTTTTCTTTTATAATAAAACCCACGCGACATGGTACGGGAAACAATTGTTATACCGATATCCCGTGGCAAAATACCTCGCAGGATCCGATACAAACAACATCAGCGGATCCGGAAAGCAAAGGAGAAAATATTATGGCACAGAACGTACTGGCAGTGGTAGCCGGACACCAGATCACCGAAGAAGAACTGCAGGCATTTATCGGACACCTGCCGAAGGAGCAGCAGGCATATGCATCCAATCCACAGTTTAAAGAACACTGCAAAGAACAGCTGATCACTTTCCATGCACTGGCAAAATGCGGAGAAGATGAGAAGCTTGATGAGACTGAAGAATATAAAAAAGGAATGGAAAATGCAAGACAGGATATCCTGGTACAGATGGTATTAAAAGAGACTATCGAGAGTGTCAGTGTATCTGATGAGGAAGTGAAAGATTACTATGAACAGAACAAAGCACAGTTTGTAAAAGGAGCTACGGTAAATGCAAAGCATATCCTGACCGATTCCGAAGAGAAATGTGCAGCTATTCTGGAATCCATCGTGAACGGGGAAAAGACTTTTGAAGAAGCGGCAAAAGAATCCTCCACCTGCCCATCCGGTGCACAGGGCGGTGACCTGGGTGAATTCGGAAAAGGCCAGATGGTGAAAGAATTCGAAGACGCAGCCTTCCAGGCAGAACCGGGACATGTGGTAGGACCGGTAAAAACTCAGTTTGGTTATCATCTGATCAAGGTTGAGAAGAAAAACGAAGCCAAAGAAGCCGGATTTGCTGAAGTAAAGGATCCGATCCGTGCAGAACTTCTGAAGAGAAAACAGGACCAGGCATACCTGGCGAAAGTGAAAGAACTGAAAGAGAAATATGTACAGAAATAATCTGATAAATTTCAGTCTGCAGAAAGATTCGTCAACCTGTAAAAAAGCGTTCTATGAAGAAAGAAAATTGTTATATTTTCATTATTTCTTTTTCATAAATGTATAGTATAATAAGCGTGACTGTGAAGACATTGAACAGTTACGGATCTAGACAGATGATGTCAGAACAACAGAAAAAAGGGCAGGGAAGAAAGACGAATGAGGAGTAAAAAAAAGTCAAAAAAAATATATATCATCCTGCTGGTTGTCTGCCTGCTTGTTATGGCGGGACTGGTAGTAGGATTGTTTGGTTATGCACACTATATGGGAACAAAAACCATGGGAAGCCGGATCAAGATTTTTGGAGAGGATGTATCCGGACGCAGTGTGGAAGAGACGGCAGGGATGCTGGCAGATGATTTTAAGAAAGTACCGGTTACTTTTCAGGAAAACGGGGAAACGGATTATCAGACCACACTCGGTAATCTTGGTTACAGCATCAACGAAAAACAGCTGAAACAGGATCTGGAAACACTGAGAGACAAACGCTGGAAAGAAGGCGGTTTCTTCCCGAAACAGGAAGGTCTTACGGTAGCTTATCAGGTAGAACGAAACGATGAGACATTTTCTGCGGCACTGACTGAGGAACACTTTCAGCTTTCCACAGACCGTGTGGATTCAACCGATGCATACGTGGAATATAACAGCGACCAGAGTGCTTATGTGATAGTCCCGGAGACACTGGGTAATCATATGGATCAGGCAGCTGTGGAAGCATATGTGGAGGAACAGATCCGCCCGCAGATTGAAGGGGATTTTCCGAAAACAGGACTGAACGTGGAAATTATATCAGATCTCTACCGGAAAGCAGCTGTTACACAGGATGCTCAGGAATTACAGGAAAAAGTAACCACGTTAAATGCTGCTTTGCAAAAGTACAAAGGAGTTTCCGTAACGCATACATTCGGAAAAGAAACTCAGGTTCTGGACAATGCGACTATCTGTTCCTGGCTGGTGATTTCCGATGAAAGTGTATCCGTTGATACCGCACAGGCGCAGGAGTATATCAAGAATCTTGCCACAAAATACAATACTATCTACCGGCCACGTTCCTTCACGACTACAGGCGGTGAAGCGATCACCATCGAAGGTAATGAATATGGTTACCGGGTTGACCAGGAAGGAGAACTGACACAGCTTCTGGCAGATATTGATGGTGGGGCAGCTGTGACGAGAGAACCGGTATACAGTAAATCTGGCTATTCCAGAAACGGAACGGATGACCTGAACGGAAGTTACATAGAAGTCAGTCTGGAACAGCAGCACCTGTGGCTGTACAAGAATGGGGCACTGGTGACAGAGACTGATATCGTCAGTGGTCTTCCGGTAGAAGGAAGAGAAACATACCGTGGGGCATGGCCGATTGCATACAAAGCAAGTCCGTTTACCTTAAGCAGTGATGTGTATGGATATGATACCACGGTTACCTACTGGATGCCGTTTGTTTACGGACAGGGACTTCACGATGCCAGCTGGCAGACAAGCTTTGGCGGAGACACCTATAAAACCAAAGGAAGTCACGGCTGCATCAATCTGCCGCCGGATCAGGCGAAGATTATCTATGAGACAATCGATAAAGGATATCCGATCCTGCTGTACTGATGTGTGGTGACAGAATTATATGATATATAAAAAGCGTAAAAAAGAACAGGCGGGGATTGTTTTTGGACAATTTCCACCTGCTTTTTTTGCATATATATCAATAATTGGTCCGGAGGACCAATTTTGATGCCGGCAGCAACCATCAGATGCTACACAGTGTCATCAGATGTTCCAGTGAAAAGACCTCTTCCTGATCCAGCAGTTCTTCCAGCGTATTCAGGTTCTGATCCGAGTGTTCCAGTTCCCGGGAGAATCGGTAGCAGACGGACACCAGCTCCCCGGGTTCCGGCTTTTCCCGTTTCCGGGCATAGAGTCCCAGCACCAGCTCTTCGATGAAGAGTGTACAGATCACCACCATTTTTCCTTTGGCAAAGATTTTTTCATCATATACAGCACCACAGAAATATGTATACAGCCAGTATACCAGCAACTGTTCTTTCTGTATCTGCCATTCCGGGAAAGTATCCTGAAAATCAAGGAGAAGTTCCATATAGGATGTTTCTTCCGGACAGGTGTGATACAAAGAAATCAGTGTATCCTTTAAAAAAACGGTCCAGTCCGGTGAGAGAACCTCCAGTTTCGGAACGATGGTTTTCCAGATCTGTTTCATCAGATCGACCCGATCCATATCCGGAAAACACCGACCGGAAATTTTCTTTCGAAAAGCAGAAGAGAAACCGGACTGTTCATGGCGTGCACGGATCGTTTCCCAGGAAAAAAGTTCCTGTTTATTCACCGCCAGCTGAAAATCATGGGTGCACACCAGAAGTTTTGCCATCCGATATCGTACCGGAACATTGCGATCCTGAAGCACAGTGAGCAGATAATCTCTTGTATCCATCAGTGCGCTGAACAGAAAGTAATCAAAATCTTCATAGGTTTCTTCGGCAGTTTCTTTTTCAAAAGTTCGAAAAGTAACCGGGTCTTTTTGGGACAGGATGATCCGTGCTGCTTCCGGACAGGAGAGGGACAGGGATATTTCCCGCATACCCTCGAATTCTTCGATGTGCCGTGGATATCTGCGGCAGGTATCACAGAGCATCCCGGATCCCGCTTCTATATACATATCACAGAGATTTTCTTCATTTAAAAATGCACAGCGATGCCCGTACTGGCGGAAGGCATGTTCTTTCCAGTTGATATCGTTATGCAGCCGATTCCGGAAAGATCCCTGAAAATGGCGGTATTTGCTCAGGCTTTTGTCATCGATCATGATCTGCCATCCCGCACAGCAGGTATCCGGACAGGCATCTGCGATACAGGAAAACTTTTTATAATAAGAAGGAAATGTAATTTGCATAAAATAAATAAACTCCTTTAAGATATGATTGGTGTTACAGATTATTATTAAATCCGGTAAATATTGTAGCACAGATTTTATCGATTGTAAAAAGCCTTTGGCTGCGGTACAATAAAACCATTGAGTAAAAAACAAAGGAAAAATAAATTATGAATAAGATACAGATTATTGTAAATAACGGTGCCGGTACCGGAAGTGCAGTGGCGGTATGGAAGGAAACAAAAGAATATTTACAGGAAAATAAAATATCATATAACGCATATCTGACCCGTTATGAAAAACATGCAGTGAAGCTGGCCGGACAGATCTGTGGAAAGATTCCGGAAGGACCCATCTATCTGCTGGTGGTAGGGGGAGACGGAACTATCAATGAAGTGCTGAATGGCATTACGGATTTTGACCGTGTCCGCCTTGGTGTGATTCCCACAGGATCCGGTAACGATTTTGCCAGAAATCTCGGAATCCTTCGGAATACCAGAGAAGATCTGCGGGAAATCACAGCCTGTATCGACCAGGAACAAAACGGAGAAAAACTGCAGCGGATCGATCTTGGGAAAGTAAGCTGGGAAGGGTGTGAGAAGCCAAGAATCTTCGGTATCAGTGCAGGTGCCGGTCTGGATGCGATTGTATGTAAGAAGGCGTTGCATTCAAAGTTGAAAAAGATCCTGAACAGATTTCACCTGGGAAAGCTGACGTATCTGATGCTGACAGTTCAGACTCTGTTTTCCATGAGAACCTTTCAGGCGAATGTAACGACAGACGGGGAAACAGAGAGTTATGAAAATATGATCTTTGCTGCCGCCATGAATCTGAGGGCAGAAGGCGGCGGGGTTCCGATGGCACCGGAAAGTGTACCGGATGATGGAAAGATCTCTCTGAGCAGTGCGTCCGGAATACCAAAATGGAAAACATTTTTCCTGCTTCCGCTGCTGGCAATGGGAAAACAGGGAAGAATCCGTGGATTTGATGTGAAAGACGGATCTGAGATCGTGATGGAACTGGATCAGCCGGTGGTACTGCATGCGGATGGAGAATATTGTGGGGATGTGCAGCATATTTGCTTTCATTGTATGAAAAATACGTTGTGGCTATTACACACATGTACGGAAAAATAATAGTAAGATGACGGGGGAGAACGAAAAATGGATAAGATAATGATGTGGGTGATGGCAATCTGTGCCCTGATCGGCGGCGTGGATCAGCTTGCGGGAAATAAGTTCGGTCTGGGCAGACGATTCGAGGATGGGTTTCAACTTCTCGGACCGACGGCGCTTTCTATGGCTGGGTTGATCTGTATAACACCGTTACTTTCACTGGGGCTGGAACATACGATTGTTCCGCTTTACAGGATCCTTCATCTTGATCCTGGGATGCTGGGTGGTGTGCTGGCTATTGATATGGGCGGCTATCAGCTTTGTAAAGAACTGGCACAGGATCCGGCAATCGGCCGATACGGTGGGATTATCGTGGGAGCAACCCTTGGATGCACCATTACTTTCACGATTCCTGTTGGAATGGGAATGTTGGGAGAAAGGGAAAAACCATTGTTTGCCAAAGGGATTCTTGCAGGCTTATGCATGCATCCTGTGGGAATCCTGACAGGTGGTCTGATGTGCGGTGTTTCTCTGGGAAAACTGCTTTTTCAGAGCATTCCGGTTCTGATTCTTGCGATTCTTCTGGTTTTTGGAATTTCCCGGTTTCCGGACGGAATGATCCATGGGTTTCGGATATTTGCAACGGTGATCCGCAGTGCGGGTACTATAGGAATTGCGCTTGGAGCATTTTCTTATATGACCGGTCTGCAGCTGCTTCCCGGCCTGACTCCTCTGGATGAGGCACTGAAGGTGGTTTCCTCAATCGGAATCGTTCTCCTTGGCAGTCTGCCATTTGCGGAAATTTTGCAGAGGCTGTTAAAGAATCCGCTGGAATGGATCGGAGAAAAAATCGGTCTTGGAAGGAACGGTACGGCAGGATTGCTGGTGGGAATAGTAAGCGCACTGCCGGTAATCGCAGATATGAAGCGGATGAACGAAAGAGAAATCGTCATGAATGCAGCCCTTCTGGTATGTGGCACATCTATGGTGGCGGCACATCTGGGATTTGTTCTCGGTGTGGATGCTCCGGCGACAGGAGCACTTCTGGCAGGAAAACTGACCGGAGGGATCGCCGGAGTCTGGATGGCATGGAGGATCATGAAATAAAAGATTACTGTCCACTCCGTGCCCAGCAACAATAAAAGATTCTGTTAATTTTTTTGTGCAATCTTTTGCTTGTCAAATATAAGAAGCTTTTGTATAATAAAAACGATTGCGAGCAGAAAGAACAGAAAGGAAAGTATATGAAAGGTTTGTATGATATCCACACACATATTATTCCTCATGTGGATGATGGTGCGGATACGATTGAAATCACAAAAAAGATCCTTCAGATGGAATATAACGATGGAGTGCGGACGATTTTCGCAACTTCGCATTTTCGAAGAAGGATGTTTGAGGCACCGATGGAAAAGATCAGGCAGCAGTATCTTCAGGTTCAGCAGGCAGCAAAAGAGATTGCACCGGATCTCAGGCTCATTCTGGGATGCGAGTTTCACGCCAATCTGGATATGGTAGAAACTCTGAATGCAGGGAAAAGACCAACCATGGGAGATACGCGGTTTGTACTGACAGAATTTTCCGAAGCACATGATTTTCGTTTTATTCAGGAAAGATGTTATGAGCTGATCAGCAACGGATATGAACCGATCATTGCACATGCAGAACGCTATCCGGTTATCAGAAAGAATCTGGAACATCTCGAACAGCTGGTGGATATGGGCGCATACATACAGATGAATGCGGACAGTATCAGCGGTGTGGAAGGCTGGGGTATGAAGAGATTCTGTAAAAAGGTTATGAAGCAGAACCTGCTGCATTTTGTAGGCAGTGATGCACATAATACAGGGGACAGAAAACCCCAGATGGGTCGTTGTGCCCAATATATGGAGAAGACTATGGGACGGGAGTATGCAGATAAGATTCTGATCAGTAATCCCCGTGAGATCATAGAGGAAGGAAGATAGGAGAAAGAATATGGAACAAAATCAGATGAACAACGATGAGATCGAGATCGATCTGAGGGAGATTTTCTCTGTACTGCTGAGTCACCTGGGAATCATTATCCTGTCCGGGCTTGTTCTGGGCCTGGTGGCAATCGTAGGAACAAAAGTATTTATCACCCCTCAGTATCAGTCCGTAACCAAGATGTATGTGCTGGCAAAACAGAACAACGATACACTGACCAGCGCAGATATGCAGACCAGTACCCTGCTGACAAAAGACTATGCAGAGATGATCCAGAGCCGTACCGTTACGGAAGCGGTCATTGCACAGCTTGGTCTGGATATGACACATGAACAGCTGGTAAATAAGATTTCCGTATCCAATACGACAGATACCCGTATCATTACCATCAGCGTACTGGATAAGGATCCTTATATGGCAAGAGACATTGCCAATGCGGTGCGTGATACAGCCGCAGAACATATCAAGAATGTTATGAATTCCGAAGCAGTTAACGTTGTAGATGAGGCCAATATCCCGGCTGAAAAATACAGTCCGAGTGTTTCAAAGAATGGTCTGATCGGTGGTGTCCTGGGATGTATGATCGCAGTTGCCATTATCCTGATCCGCTTTATTATGAATGATACCATTCAGACAGCAGAGGATGTAGAACGTTATCTGCAGCTTAGTACTCTGGGAACCATTCCTCTGTTACAGACGGATAAAAAGAAGAAAAAACGTGCGAAAAAACATAAAAGGAGATAAAAAGCTGTGGAAAATGTAGAAATTAAAGTGCAGGAGATGGACTACAGCGGAACAGAAGCCTATAAGTCTCTCCGTACCAATCTCCAGTTTTGTGGAGAAGATAAAAAAGTGATCGCAGTAACAAGCTGTACACCAAATGAAGGAAAAAGCAGTGTGACCATGAATCTGGCAGTTTCCATGGCAGAAGCTGGAAAGAAAGTGATCCTGATCGATGCGGATATGAGAAAATCTGTAGTGGTGGGAAGAACAAAAGTGAGAAGTTCTGTAAAAGGACTGACCCACTATCTTTCCAAACAGGCACCTCTGATCGATGTGATCTGCTCCACCAATGTAAAGAATCTGAGCATTATATTTGCCGGACCGGTTCCGCCAAATCCTGCAGAACTGCTTGGAAGCCGTCATTTTAAAGCGATGCTGGATTCCCTCAAAAAAGTATATGATTACATATTGATCGATACCCCGCCTCTGGGAAGCGTTATCGACAGCGCGATTATCGCGGAAGAATGTGATGGTGCGATGATTGTCATCGAATCCGGTGTGATCAGTTATCGGTTTGCACAGGAGGTAAAGCAGCAGCTGGAAAAGAGTAACTGTCCGATCCTTGGTGTTGTTCTGAATAAAGTAGATATGTCCAGACAGGGCTACTACGGTAAATATTATGGCAAATACTATGGAAAATATGGAAAATACGGCAAGTATGGACATGAAGATTAAACAGAGGAAGGCGTGGAAAAAGAAATGAAAAAAGGTATCATAGCAATTATGGTGATTCTGTGTCTTGGACTGATGGGCTTTGTGGGCTTTATGAAGTTTTCGGAAGACAATACGCCGCCGGAGATCCAGTTCCAGGATAACGAGATCGTGTATACAGCAGGTGACAGCTATGACGGACTTCTGGACGGAGTGACAGCGACAGATAATAAAGATGGTGATGTGACAGAAAGCCTGGTTGTTGAGAGCGTATATCCCAACGAAGACGGACAGACTGCTACGATTGTATATGTTGCAAGAGACTCCCGCAACAATGTGGGAAAAGCAAATAAAGTAGTAACGTATCGTGCGGCTGCAGATGACCAGGCAGCAACATCAGATGCCACAGAGAAAACGGCAACAGATGAGAGTGCAGATGCACAGCCTTCTGTAACACCGGAAGCGACAGATACGCCAACTCCGACTCCGTCAGTGACACCGGATGCCGGATCTGACACGGAGGCGGCAAGCGCTGACACAACATCAGAAGATGACAGTGAGGAAGACGATTCCACAGATGATCTTTCGGCGGAAGCTCCGAGGATCAAACTGTCAACAAACCGTGTGACGATCAAAAAAGGAGAGTCGATTAACCGTATCTCTTATGTGGAAAGTGTAACGGATGATAAGGACAGCAAAGAAACTCTGTACAAGCGGATCGAGATTTCCGGAGACACATTCGATAAAGACACTCCAGGCACTTATGAGCAGACGTATTACGTCGTTGATACGGACGGAAACCGTTCCAACGAAGCAAAACTGACAATCGTGGTTCAGTAACGGAACTGTTGCGATGCGACAGTACAAATGAGGAAAAATTATGAAAAAACATTCATCAAAGAAAAAAGCTCTGCTGATTGCTCTTGCAGTGATCGTAGTTCTGATCCTGGGTGCGGTCGGAGCTGTTTACGGAGTTACTCATGGATTCTACAGATCCAGTAATTACACATCGGATGAAGATGCGATGAAAGACTTTACAAACGTAGGGGAAGATACAACTGCTGAAGATGAAGTGAATCCGGAAGATGCAACCGGAGAAGTTTTATCGGACGAAGAACAACAGGAACTAGATGCAAAACTGGCCGAGTTTGCCGATTCAGAACCGGTTACAAATGACGGAAATGTATATAACGTTTTGCTGGTAGGGGTTGACCGCCGTGACAAGTCCTGGGCAGGAAACTCAGACAGTATGATCCTGATGTCTCTGAATTATGAGAAAAAGCAGATCAGCATGATTTCTCTGATGCGTGATACCTATGTGAATATTCCCGGTATCGGTATGAGAAAACTGAATGCAGCCCATGCCAATGGTGCCGGTCCGCTGCTTCTGGAAACAGTGACACAGAACTACAAGGTTCAGGTGGATCGTTATGTATCTGTTGATTTTAACAGCATGATCGATATCATTGACAAGCTGGGTGGTGTGGAACTGACACTTTCCGATGATGAAGTGAGAGTTGCCAATAATTACATCACAGAGATGTGTAATCTGAGAAAGTTGGATCCAAACAGCTATTACTTTATAAAAGGTGGGACAAAGACCTGCTCCGGTATACAGGCAGTAGCCTATGCGCGTATCCGCTATGTCGGTAATGCCGATTATCAGCGTACCGAACGTCAGAGAACCGTTCTGACCAAGATGATGGAAAAGATCAAGGATATGAGCCTTCCGGAACTGTACAGTTTTGCTGAAGATGTTCTTCCGCTGGTAACTCATAACATCCCGGAAGATGAGATGTGGTCTCTGCTTGCGAAGTCTCCATCCCTGTTACAGTACAAACTGGTAAAAGAACGTATTCCATATGATAATATGTATAAAGTTATCTATGTGAAGAAACAGGATATGCTTGTTCCGGACTGGGAACAGACCATTGCAAAATTAAAAGAAACATTATATTAAAGATTAAAATCGGGTGGTATCAGAATCGGGAAAGATTCTGGTACCGCTTTTTTGCGTTGCATAACGAGTAAATTCGTGAGGCATAGTTTCTCTCGTTGCGTTGCATATCAATAATTGGTCCGGTGGATCAATTTTGATTTACGCAAGCAACAAGCGATATTCCGTTCCGGTATGTTCCGAAAGAAATACAATGTTTTCCGGAAATTTTTGTTGCTATTTAAGAAAATGATGGTATAGTAGAAAAGAACGTTATTCCTGTGTGAAAACGCATCAACCATTTTGATAATATTTTTAAAAACTTGGAAACGATGATGGTGCCGACCATTTACAGGCGGCAACTATGCGGAGGATCCATGAAATCTTATCCGAAGCTGTATGAATATGCAGATGTTATACAGCTGTCTGTTTGTATGTCTGTTATTTCACAGGTATCTGATGTTCAGTTTTATTCCCAATATTCTATAATTTAATGAGCCGAGAGACAGGGAACGTATAGCTGTATTTTATGGTGGTATGCCGTTTCATCGGACGGAAGAGGAGAAAAAAGAAACTATGAACAACACACATGCATCACGGACACGGTATCTGGTGGAACTGGCACTGATGGTGACCATTATTTTCGTTATGGCATTTACCCCGCTGGGATATTTCCGGACACTTGGATTATCTATTACGTTTCTGACGGTACCGGTAGCAGTTGGGGCGATGATTCTCGGACCTTTGGGCGGTGCGATCTGCGGACTGGCATTCGGTATCACCAGTTTTATGCAGTGCTTCGGTATGGGTGCTTTCGGAACCATGTTATTCAGCATCAATCCGCTGGGAACCGCAGTGGTATGTATCGTTCCGAGACTCCTGGAAGGATGGATCACAGGACTGATTTTTAAAGCGGTCCGCGGAAAAATGAAAAATGGTGCCTATCTGGTGGCGAGTCTTGCCTGCCCGCTTTTGAACACTCTGTTTTTTATGAGTGCGCTTGTGCTGATTTTTTATCATACAGATTATATCCAGGGATTTGTGACATCTCTGGGAGTGAGTAACCCGTTTACCTTTGTTGTGGCATTCGTCGGTGTACAGGGACTGCTCGAGGCAATCGTCTGCTTTATCCTGGCAGGAGCAATCTCAAGAGCGCTGAGTGCGGCATTACACAGAATCTAAGCAATAATCAGAGGATACAAAACAAGAACATTTTACATGATAAGAAGCATGCCGGAAGATTTCGGGAAGGAAGTCCGGCATGCTTCTTGTATCAGGATTTCTATTTATCAGGAGAGTGAGAGTAATGAAGGGAATACGTGAAATAGCGATAACGGATATGCCGGAGGTTTCCATCGGTAATGTCCAGAGTGACGAGGCAAAAACCGGTGTGACTGTACTTTTATTTGATAAGAAGGGTGCGGTTGTCGGAGTGGATATCAGTGGTGGAGGACCGGCATCCAGGGAAACTCCGCTGACTTCTCCGGTTACAGCGGATAACCCGATCAACGCGATCGTTTTATCCGGCGGATCTGCCTATGGACTGGCAGCAGCAGACGGTGTGATGCGTTGCCTGGAAGACCACGGAATCGGGTTTGAGACAGGCTATGCCAGGGTTCCGCTGGTGTGCCAGTCCTGTATCTATGACCTGGGTTACGGAAGTGCCACTGTCCGGCCGGACAGTGCAATGGGATATGCGGCCTGCGAGAAAGCGCTGGCAGGCGGCAATCCTTCCTGCGGCAGTGTGGGCGCCGGAACCGGTGCTACAGTAGGTAAGATCTGTGGCATGGAGCGTGCGATGAAATCCGGTCTCGGTATGTATGCCGTAGAGCTGGGAGAACTTCGGATGGCAGCTGTCGTAGCGGTCAATGCACTGGGGGATATCTTTGATCCATCCACCGGAAAAAAGATCGCCGGACTTCTTACGGCAGATGGAACATCTTTTGGTGACAGTTGCGAAGAACTCTGGAAGATGGGGAGGAGAGAGAATCTCTTTACCGGCAATACAACGATTGGAGCAGTGTTCACTAACGGAAAGTTCAATAAAGCACAGATGAATAAGATCGCATCTATGACCAGAAATGCCTATGCACGGTGCATCAACCCTGTAGGAACCATGGCAGACGGCGACAGTATCTACGCGGCATCCGCAGGAGATGTGGAAGCGGATCTGAATGTGGCGGGAACCCTGGCAGCATATGTGATGGAACGGGCGATTGTGGCAGCGATCCGGTAATATTCCACGAGGCGTTTTTCGTGAGCGAAGGTCACAGAAAACCCGGGCCATATCGCACGAATCTATGCGATCAGCGTAACTGTTCAGTACCTTCACAGTTACGAGCCAAAACGCATAAAAAATCACCTTCGGTGATGGCATTTTGGCTTGTATGTCTCGGGATTTTGACATATTCATGTCAAAACACCTCGCGGGACAGTGGCTACTGAATAGTTACCGATCAGCACAGATTCGGTGTATCGCGCAGCGTGATGCCTGGAACGGAGTAAACAGTAACACAGACGGGATATCATGCGGCATGAGACGCAGAGAACAGTTGACAACCTTCCATAAAACAGCGTATACTATATAAGAATATGGCGTTGCTGAGGTCTCTGATAAAGCCGGAGCCTGCAGTAGCGAAAACACGAGGGAGGAAATGAATATGAAAAAGAATAACAGTATCAAAACTGTGGTAGCCATCGGTATCGGCGCGGCTCTGTTCTTTGTGCTGGGACGTTTTGTGGCGATCCCGAGCCCGGTTCCGAACACTAACATCAGTCTTCAGTATGCAGTACTGGCTCTGCTGGCTGCTATGTACGGTCCGGTAGCCGGTGGTCTGATCGGTTTCATCGGTCATACACTGGTGGATCTGTCCTGGGGTGGAATCCCGTGGTGGAGCTGGGTGATCACATCTGCATTTGTCGGTGTGGTTGTAGGAGCATTCGCCAGAAAGCTGAACGTTCAGGAAGGCGATTTTGGTAAAGCAAAAGCAGCAGTATTTGCAATCGCAAACGTAGTTGCTCATGTCATCGGATGGGTTGTAGTGGCTCCGGTACTGGATATTCTGATTTATGCTGAACCGGCAAAAAAAGTATTTGCACAGGGTGCATTTGCCGCAGTATCCAATACGATCACCGGTGTGGTAGTAGGTGGACTTCTGATCCTGGCTTACACAAAGACCATTGCCAAAAAAGGATCCCTGGATCAGGAATAAAATCAGTTGCTGATTACGAAAAAGCTTTCTCATAAAGTCTCAGAGGCTTGTGAAAAAGCTTTTTCTTTTGTAAATAGTAAGACGAGGTAGAGAAAACGTGACAAACAAACAATCCCCTGTTATTTCATTCAAAAATTATTCCTTTCAGTATCGTGCCCAGAAACGACCGACTTTAACAAATATCAATCTGGATATCTATCCGGGTGAGAGAGTTCTGATCGCAGGTCCCTCCGGTTGCGGGAAAAGTACTCTTGCGGGCTGTATTAACGGACTGAATCCCTGTTCCAATCCGGGCGAAGCCACCGGCGAACTGCTCATCGATGGGGTGGATGCCACAAAAAGCAGTATTTTTGAGCTTTCCGCTCATGTGGGAACGGTTCTGCAGGATCCGGACGGACAGTTTATCGGACTGACTGTAGGAGAGGATATCGCATTTTCCCTGGAGAACAGCTGTATGCCCCAGGACGAGATGCATCAGATCACGCGAAAAGTAGCAGAACTGGTAAAAATCAATAACCATCTTGATTATGCACCCCATGAACTTTCCGGCGGACAAAAACAACGGGTCAGTCTTGCCGGTGTTATGGTGGATCAGGTGAAGATCCTGTTATTTGATGAACCGCTTGCCAATCTGGATCCGGCAACCGGAAAACAGACGATCGAGCTGATCGATGAGATCCAGAAAGAGACCGACACTACGGTAGTGATCATCGAACATCGTCTGGAAGATGTATTATGGAGAGATGTGGATCGGATCATCCTGGTCAGTGAAGGAAGGATCCTGGCAGATCTGCATCCGGATGTGCTTCTGGCAACGGATCTTCTTGCTGAAAATGGGATCCGGGAGCCACTGTATCTGACTGCGATGCGCTATGCCGGAATCACGCTGACACCGGAGAAAAAACCATCCCATGCAGACAGGGTTGCACTATCGGAAGAAGATGTAAAACGGTTAAAGCAGTGGTTCCAGTCGCGTATGTCAGGAAAGAAGGAGTCGGAGAGAGATCCTCTTTTGGAAGTGAAAAACCTGAGTTTTGGATACACAAAAGGACAGCGGACGCTTCAGGATGTAAGCCTAACGATCCGAAAAGGAGAGATGGTCAGCATCGTAGGAAAGAACGGAGCCGGAAAATCGACATTTTCCAAACTGGTCTGTGGCTTCGAGGATCCGGATCAGGGAGAGATTCACTTTGCAGGGAAGGATCTGCTGACAGAAAATATCCGCCACAGAGCAAAACATATCGGCTACGTGATGCAGAATCCAAATCAGATGATCTCCAAGACCATGATTTTTGACGAGGTAGCATTGAGCCTTCGCAATACAGGACTGGATGAGGCGAAGATCAGGGAGCGGGTGGAAGAGACACTGAAGATCTGTGGCCTGTATCCGTTCCGAAACTGGCCGATCTCAGCACTGAGTTTCGGACAGAAAAAACGTGTGACCATTGCCAGTGTTCTGGTACAGAATCCGGAATTGATCATTCTGGATGAGCCGACGGCGGGGCAGGATTTTCATCATTATACAGAAATTATGGAATTTTTGCGAAAATTAAATGAAGAGGGTGTTACCGTTGTGATGATCACCCATGACATGCATCTGATGCTGGAATATACACCGCGGGCACTTGTCTTTGCGGACGGGCGGCTGATCGCTGATGACAGTGCGGCTGCAGTTTTATGTAATCGGGAGCTGGTTGAGAGGGCGGCTCTGAAGGAAACCAGTTTATTCACTCTGGCAAACCGTGCAGGTATCACGCCGCCGGAAGCCTTTGTGGAATGTTTTATCGAAGAAGATCGGGAGGTGCGCAGCCATGGCCGCTAATACGGTATTAAATTATCTGCCAAGGGAAAGTGTAGTTCACAGACTCACCGGAACTACCAAGCTGGCATTTTTCCTGTTATTTACCTTCGCCAGCATGATCACCTACAACACCTGGGTGCTTCTTGGACTTTTGGCGATGAGTATCTCAGCGTTCAAACTTAGCAAGATCCGCTTCAAAGAAGTCCGTTTTATGATGATTTTCATGCTTGTTTTTCTACTGTTGAATAATTTGTTCATCTTTTTGTTCGACCCGGATCAGGGAACAACACTGTATGGCACCCGGCATGTACTCTGTCATCTGTTCTGGAGGTATGATCTGACAGCGGAGCAGCTGTTTTATATGGTAAATATTTCCATCAAATACTTCGTGGCACTGCCGGTAGCGATCCTGTTTATCTCAGCGACGAACCCCAGTGAATTCGCTGCCAGCCTGAACAGCATCGGTATCTCCTACAAAGTAGGCTATTCCGTGGCCATCGCCCTGCGTTACATCCCGGACATCCAGCGAGACTACCACAGCATCAGCCAGGCACAGCAGGCGAGAGGTGTGGAACTTGGAAAAAAAGAACACTTTTTCGCAAGACTGAAAAACTCTGTCAACATCTTGCTGCCACTGATCCTTACAAGCCTGAACCGCATCGATACGATCTCGAACGCGATGGAACTGAGGGGATTCGGAAAACACAAAAAGAGAACCTGGTATACAAAAAGATCCTTCGCAAGAAATGATTTTATCGTGCTGGGACTCGGAGTTGTGCTGCTGGGGGCGAGCCTGACGGTGACGATCTTATTTGGGAGATTTTATAATCCGTTTGTGTAAAGAGCATTTTAAGTTTGTATAAACGTTGACAAAAAATATCATATGTGTTAATTTTAAAATATACAAATCTGGAAACGATTCTTTGACCATTCGGTTATTTGATTTCCGTATCGCATTGCAAAAACAATTGGAAACCGACCAAAAACGGAAGTAACAGGTGTCAGGTACACTTACAATTTTCTTACATTTGAATTGATCACTGATAAAACATAACTCATGGATTCAGGAACAAACAGAAATATTCTACTGTTCGTTCCTGAATGATCTATAATAATTGCATAAATGTATGTCTACGAATATTGATAATATTGAAAATATCAGACTGTAAAACAAATTGTATTTGACGAAACATAACTTTTAGGGTATGATAATTATAAACATTTTATATTTCTATTTTTCTTTACGGCATTCAGCCGTATCTATTTGATTCAAACCGCGTTCGCGGACTTAGAAATTTCCAATGCAAATTAAATAAGAGAAGGGCAGAGGAGGGTTCTGAGGAAGCGAAGATCCTTCTCTCGAAAAACAGGAGGATTTTATGGATAATGTGAAAGTAGCAGATGATTATAAAGATCGTTTATTCCGGATGATCTTTAATGACAAAGAAAAGTTATTAGAGCTTTATAATGCGATGAATAGGTCGGATTATACAGATGCCAGTGAACTTCAGGTAGTGACGCTGGAGAATGCGATCTATCTCTCAATGAAAAATGACGTGGCTTATGTGCTCCATGATGAGTTGTTTTTGTATGAGCAGCAGTCTACAAAAAATGCGAACATGCCGTTACGCTGTCTGTTTTATGCAAGTGACACGTATTCGGTACTGGTGAAGGACAAGAATATTTACGGTTCAAAGATGCTTCCGCTTCCATCGCCTACGTTTGTAGTGTTTTATAATGGAAAACAGAAGATGGATGAGGAAGCGGAACTGAGACTTTCGGATGCCTTTGTAAAAAAGCAGGAGATTCCGAATCTGGAAGTGATCGTAAAAGTGAAAAATATCAATATGGGAAACAGCCGGGAACTTTTCGAAAAATGCAGACCGATGCGGGATTATATGATCTTTGTGGATAAGGTAAGAAGGTATTCACAGGAACAACCGTTGGAAGACGCAGTGGAACGGACAATCCGGGAGTGCATGGAAGAAGACGTGATGGCTGATTTTCTGAAAAGGAACAGGGCGGAGGTTGTGAAAATGTGTCTTTATGAGTATGACGAAGAAAAGCAAAGGGAGTTTGACCGGGAGGAAGGACGAGAAGAAGGACGAGAAGAAGGACGCCAGGAGTTACTGGAAGAACAGATTCGTGCAAATGTGAAAAAAGGATATTCGAAAGAAATGATTGCTGATTTCCTTGGAGTAGATCTGAAAACGATTGAGGCAGTTATAGCTGGTTTAGTGGAAGTTAAGGGGTAAAAATCTGTCGTAAGGCGGTTGAAAAGGAGAAGATTTCGTATTGGGTAAATGTTTTTGACGGGCAGTGGCCGCAGTCGGATGTGATCAACACACTTCGTAAACGGAGCATTCTGATGGCTCAGGCGATTTACAGTAAAGCTGACGGTTGAATGACAGAATTTTTGTCTTTGCATCATTTTGTATCGATACCGACTCTACAATACAGATATAGAAATACAGAATTTTAAGTTGAGTTTTTCTGACAATATGGTATACTGAATATTATGACACATATGATACGGAGCAGAAAACAGACTGAGATTACGATATGACCGACATCCGTATGAAAAAACAAATTAGAAATACCGGTATGGAAATTTGGCTTTGGAAAGGTAATACCGATCGAATATACCGGAGATATGAAAGGATATAGAACTATGAATCGGGAGAACTTACAGACAGGAAGACAGGAGGCAATCCGGGGATTTGATATTGATGGAACATTTCTGGAGTGTATACCTTGTGGAAATGGTCATATTAACGATACTTTTATGATGTCATTTGACAGAGATGGTGAAACACATCGGTATTCACTGCAGCACATGAACCGGTCCGTATTCAGGGATCCGATTTCGTTGATGAATAATATTCTCCATGTGACAGACTATCTGAAAGAACAGATCAGGGCACAGGGAGGAGATCCACAGAGAGAGACACTTGATTTTGTATGTGCAAAGTCAGGTGAACCGTATTTTATAGACAGTTTTGGAGAGTACTGGAGAGCATATCATTTTGTAGAAGATGCATATGCACTGGAAGAAGTAAAAGATCCACAGGACTTTTATGAGAGTGCGGTGGCTTTCGGTAATTTCCAGAGAATGCTGGCAGATTTTCCGGCGGATACTCTGACGGAGACCATTGCCGGCTTCCATGATACCAAGGCGCGGTTTGCAGCATTTGAGAAAGCGGTCGAAGAAGATGTATGCGGAAGAGCTGCAGGAGTACAGCAGGAGATCCGGTTTATAAAGGATCGATACGATGTTGCCTGTGTGCTGGGTGATCTGTTAGAGGCAGGAGAACTTCCGCTTCGTGTAACACATAATGACACCAAGTCCAACAATGTTCTGATGGATAATGCTACCGGAAAAGGTCTTTGTGTGATCGATCTGGATACTGTTATGCCGGGGCTGGCAGTGAATGATTTTGGTGATTCCATCCGCTTTGGTGCAAGCACAGGCGCAGAGGATGAGAAAGATCTTTCCAAGATCTCCTGTGATATGGAACTGTATGATATTTATGCAAAAGGTTTCGTAGAAGGATGCGGTGGTGCGTTGACCGATATGGAGATTGAGTGTCTGCCGATCGGGGCGAAGGTAATGACTTATGAGTGTGGTATGAGATTCCTGACAGATTATCTCTCCGGGGATACATACTTTAAGGTTGATTATCCGACCCACAATCTGGATCGTACGAGAACACAGCTGAAACTGGTGTGGGACATGGAACAGAAATGGGAGCAAATGCAGGAGATTGCCCGAAAATATAAAAATAAAAGATAGGAACCAGTTATTAACTTCGACTAAGACGCTCAGAAAAGACTTTTTGTTTTGTTTACAGCCAATACCCAGAAAAGGAGTGCATGCCCGGTGGGGGCGGACAGCCTTTTGCTGGTGCTTTTAGCAAAGATGAGATCCAGCGTCTAGGTAGTGTAAAAAAGTTTGTGTTTCTGGTAAAAAATGGCTCCTTTTTGGTAAGAATTCAGATATGACAATTCTTATCGAAAAGGAGTATTTTTATGGCAGTTGCAAAGGAACAAATTCGACAGATTA
>NZ_VUMS01000028.1 GCF_009696065.1 Oliverpabstia intestinalis
AAGCACGGACTTTGACTCGTTGCTCGCGTAAATCACCTTCGGTGATGGCATTTTGGCTTGTATGTCTCGGGATTTTGACATATTCATGTCAAAACACCTCGCGGGACAGTGGCTACTGAATAGTTACATTTATTCATACTTTCATCAATAAAGTAACGATTTTTTCTGTATTTTGCATTTTACGAAATGTATACAGGAATGTTTTTCTGCTTTCATAGTAACATATCTTTTTCTGCTCGAAAAGACACAACTCATGAAGAATTTTCCTGTACTGTTATTCCTTTGGTTTGAAATATTTTCAAACCACAACTATGTAAAAAGAACCGGCAAATGCATCTGTTTCCCTGCATTCGCCGGTTCTTTCCATTATTTTTTAATTTTCGCTGTATCAACGATCGCCCTGCTGATTTTCACCGACAGCTACCTCATAGAAATTATCTTCTGTCATTCCCTGTTCGCCGATTGGTGCATCATCATTTATGAACAGGAAGTATGCGATCTGGTCCGGATCGATGATGCGGTCTGTTGCGTAAGCATAGACATAGTCATCGGAACTGTTGTTTTGGTATCCGATCATACCGCCACCCATGTACATATTTTTGATCACGGTGCCGTCTTTTAATTTGATTCCCATCAGTGGCGGAGCTTCCTTAAATGTCGTACTTTCAGAAGTGGTTCCGTCTTCATTCTCCCCGGTAATGGTTTCCTTCTGTATCGGAAAATTGTATTCCGCGTAAACAGAGATCGGGGAAATCTCTACGGTCTGGATCGTTGCGCCGCTGTCTCCCAGTGGCTGGTTCAGAGTATAAGTCTTTGCGGTATCTGCACCGCCGAGTGTCCATTCGAAGCTCCAGGTTCCTTCCAGCGTCTTGGTAAATTCTGCCTTATCTACCGTTCCCAGATCCTTCAATTCCACCTGGATGTCCTTTCCGATAAAGAATCCTTTCTCACTATAATTATTCATGTTAATGTCAAATTCCATGCTGCCATCTTCCTGCACATAGTAATATATCATGTCTCCATTTTCATCCAATGCAGAACTTCCGTCGGAAGCACGCACCGGCATTCCGTCTTCTCCGGTGATGATGCCGTCATAGAATCCGGCGTCCAGGTTCAGGTCATCTTTTCCGTTCACCAGCACACTGATACTTCCAAAGTCCGGCTGCTGTCCGTCTTCCACCTGAAACCCTTCTACTTTGAAGGAAATATGACTGTTGTAATTATCGGTGATGCTCTGTTGTGCCGTCACAGTCACGCCCGCATCTGTGCAGGACTGACTGGTAAATGCTGCCATTCCATTGTCCTCCAGCTGTTTCTGCTGTATCTCCGTTGCCTGCATTCCTTCTGCCATACCTGCACTCCATTTCATATATGCAGCGGCTCCTGCCGTCACGGTTGCGGTAGCCAGTGCTGCAACTGCTGCCACAACTGCAATTTTCCTTTTGGAAATAGCTTTTCTTTCTGTTTCTTTCTTATTATACGAAACCACTTTTCTGTTATCCGGTTCCGTTTTCTCCTGTTCTGCATGAATCCTGGCAAATGCCTGATCTGCTTTCTTCCTTACTACTTCCGGGATTTCAACATCTTGCTGCAGTGTCCGTAAAATTCTATCATTGCTCATATAAATACTCTCCTGTCTGCATCTCTTTCTTGTCTGTGTTCGTGTACTCTCTGTTTCCTGTCCAACCGACTATTGCTTTCCCACAGCTTTCTGTCCACCTAATTCACGACCTTCACCTGGAAAAGTCCCGCCAGCTGTTCCCGTCCCCGCGCCAGCCTGCTACGCACGGTTCCCTCCGGGATATTGAGAATCTGACTGATCTCACTGGTCTTAAATCCTTCGATATAATACAGTATCACCACCAGTCGAAAATTCTCCGACAAACTGTTCAGTGCCTCTTTCCACTCACTGTTTTCAAACCCAGCGTCCACATCCGGTGTCTCCGGAATCTCGTCCATCCAGACCATCTGCTTTCTTTTTCGCAGGATATCAGTACATTTATTCAGCAGTATCCTGGTCATCCAGGTACGAAAATATCTGTCTTCCTTCAACTGGGAAAATTTTTCCCAGCACACCAGAATCGTATCTGAAATAGCATCCGCAATATCTTCATCGTTGCAAAGAACCGACCGCGCCGCCTTATACATATTTTGCATCTGACTCTCCATCAGTGCCGTAAAAGCATCCGGATCTCCCTTCCTTGCCTGACTGATTAATCTTTCCATTCGTTATCCTTTCTGTTTGTACGTACAAAAACAGGTTCTTTTCTTTAAGGTTTACATACATTAGACGGAGTTGCAAGAACTTTCGCTCCCGAAAAACCAATAAAATAAGTATTTATCAGATATTTCATGGCGATTTCAGAGGTTCTGGTTGTCAAACAGGCAATAATAATCTACTATAAAAGGCTTTACCACAGTATTTTCAAAACTATAGTAAAGCCCTGTTCTTACATTCCCCTTATCTATTTTCTTACTTTTTCTCACTCTCCGTCATTCCCGGCTCTGCATCTTTCCACTCTACCGTATACTCCTCACCGATGCTCTCACCCACATTTTTTATGTACTCCTCGATCAGCGTCTTCGCCCGTGCCTTTGCCTGCGACAGCATCTCTGTATTTTCTTTTGCCTGCTGCTCCATCGCTTCCTGCGCACCCGCCAGTGTCGTTGTTTTCTCTTCTGTGGTAACACTGGTCAGAAAACCCGTATCGGTCAGCGGGGTACCAAGAGAATCTTCATCCACATCTACATTCAGAACCTGTGCGTCCGGCATCGTCACGGTCACCACACCGTTTTTGTCCGGTTCCGATACTGTGACCTGACTGATATCGATGCCATATTCAATAATCCCACTGTATTCCGTCCAGATTTTCTTATATCCGGTTTTCAGCCATTTTGCGAAAATGCCACTTGCTTCCGTCTCCGCTTTCGCAACATTATGATAATAACACTTCAAAGTGGCCAGTTCACACACTGAAGTAACCCCTGAAAAATTCGCAGTCTGCGTTTCTTTTCCGCATCCTGTCAGGCAAAGAACAACGGTCCCAACGAGAAGCATCCATGTTTTTGTTATCTTTCGTACTCTCATTTTGTTTTCCTCCCCGGCAAATTTCAAGGTCTTCTATATCTCCCACTGCATCGTATATCCTGCATTTTTCAGGATCGGCGAAAGCAGTGCTTCGATGGCTGACTGCAGATTTTCTTCGGCCGTCTGATAGAGTTCTTTTGACTCACTCGCTTCCTTTAGGGCATCTTCCTTGCACACCGTCATGATATCTTTCAGCTCCACATCTGGATTCTGTGGGATAAAACTGAGCGAATCCGGATCCACGGTTACTGTATTTACCGTAATTTCCGGCAGTACCGGCGTTACCGTTTTTTTTTCCTCATCAATGGTAAATGTTATCTGATCCAGCGCGATTCCTACTTTCACCGTGGAGGCATACGCGATATGGCACTCGGTTTCTTCCAGGTTTCCATCACTGTACTTGTCTGCTATCCCGTTGTATATGAACTCTGCCGTGGACAGTTCACTGATATCCACCGCTTTTTCCAGCTGCGAGGAAGTAATTACGCTTTCTTTTGTTATCTTCTGTACTGCATTTGGTACAAACAGACCTGCTGCAGCCGCAACGATTCCGAGAACCAGCACACTTCCTATGATTTTTTTCTTCATTCAGTTACTCCTCTCCCGTTTTCCCTTATTATACTGCATAATCTCTTTTTCTTCCACCGGCATATTTCTGTTTCCAAACCTGAAAAAAGATGCCATGCTTTAAAACATAGCATCTTTTTGACATCTGTTCTCAGTTAATATCCAGATCTGCCGTAACCTGATAATAATCGCAGGCATGGGATTCATATCCGGTAACATTTGCTTTGGAGATCATGCTCATTTTCAGGAACGAGCAGAAGACGAATGCATGATCATCCAGAACGGTCTGCTGCATCTGTACAGCAAGTTCTGCACGTTTTTCTATGTCAAATTCCGCGCTCAGTTCTTTTTCCAGCTTATCCAGTTTTTCACTGCTGTATTTTCCCTGATTCCTTGTCGCATCGGAAGTTGCAAAAACAGTAAACCAGTATTCCGGATCACCGGTAGGTGCCTGTACATTGGCCATTGCATAAACATCCCATGCAGTGGGATCATCTGCTACAGAGTTATTGTCCGCCGTACAGTTGATGTCCAGATCAATCCCGATATCCTTCAGAGTTGCCTGTGCGGATTCTGCAAGCAGCGGCAATTCCTGACGGCTTGGGTAGGTCAGCCATCTTACTGTTAATTTTTTTCCATCCTTCTCACGGATGCCATCTCCGTCAGTGTCTTTCCATCCTGCTGCTTCCAGAACTTCTTTCGCACCTTCCGGATCATAAGTTTCTGTCGTCACCTTATCTCCGCCAAATGCGGAGCCTTCCGGAAATACTCCATTTGCCACATAACCATTGCCTTCCAGTAAGGTTGCAACAAAATTCTCCTTATCAATCCCCATGGCAATCGCTTTTCGGACTGCTGGGTCGGCACATACAGAACTTTCATCAAAATTCATCTTTCCAAAGAAACAACGGGAAGTGGAAATCTGTGAAAATGTATATGCATCATTTTCAAACAACGGATAGCTTTCGTAAGCCATACCGTAGGCTGCCTGTATTTCTCCCGACTGGAGTGCATTGGCCAGCGTACTTCCATCTGTAATGGTACGGATTGTCAGCTCGTCAATCTTCGGCGTTCCATTCCAATAATCCTCATTTTTTACCAGTGTCAGATGATCATCGCTCTGGCAGTCCACGGCGATGTATGGACCGGTACCTGCTACGATTCCATCATCAAATCCTGCGTCCACATCAATGATACATCCATAGGGATCTCCAAGGTAGTTTAACAGCGCCGGTTTCGGCTCTGAAGTATGAATCGTAAGAATCTGACCATCTGCTTCCATCGAATCGATTTTCAGATCATTTTTTGCCCGTTCGTGATTTTCAGTCAGATGCTCCAGACATTCTTTCACCGCTTCCGCGTCCATATCCCGGCCACTGGAAAATTTCACATTATCCTGCAGGGTAATCTTCCATGTCAGTTCATCCACATTTTCCCATTCTTTTGCCAGCCAGGGTTCGATTTCCATGGTATCCGAATATTTTACCAGTGTCTCACCAATCCCATACCGGATACAGGCCCATCCTGAATAAGCATCATGTGGATTCACATTGTTTTCTTCATTGGAACTGTTGAATGTTGTGTCACCGATTACCAGGGTCTTTTTCCCTTTCTCAGTTGTTGTCTCCGTTTCGTTTTTCTGATTTCCGCATCCTGCAAGCATACTCGCACATAAAACAACACTTAACGCAGTACCGATCAGTTTTTTTGCATTCATCCTTTCTGTTCCTCCCTTTCTGTTTCTCACTGTAACTGTTCAGTACCTTCACAGTTACGAGCCAAAATGCATAAAAAATCACCTCCGGTGATGGCATTTTGGCTTGTATGTCTCGGGATTTTGACATACTCATGTCAAAACACCTCGCGGGACAGTGGCTACTGAATAGTTACTTCTCACTTTATTATTCTTTTACAGAATCTCTGGCCGGTCTTCCTATCCGTTCTCATATCCCGGCCGGGGTTTCCTGTTATTATCATCACAGAACGCTTTCAATAAGTCTCCTGGTATATTCTGTCTTCGGATTCCGGATCACCTCATCCGGCGTTCCCTCCTCCACAATCTTTCCCTGATGCATGACAAGCACTCTGTCACAGAATTGTTGAACCAGTGCAATGTCATGGCAGATAAACAGATATGTCATATTCCTTTCTGTTTTCAGTTTATCCAGCAGTTCCAGGATCTCTTTTTGAATCGTAACATCCAGCGCAGAGGTCGCCTCATCCAGGATCAGTAACCGGGGATCGATAGCGATCGCACGCGCGATCGCAGCCCTTTGACACTGCCCGCCACTGACTTCATGAGGATAGCGCGCTGCATATTCTTTTTCCAGTCCACATAGTTCCAGCAGCTGTCCTGCCTTCACCATTGCTTCTTTTTTTTTCATTCCATAATTGATCAGACTTTCTGCAATTCCATCACCCAGTTTCCTGCGCGGATCAAAGCTCTCCGTTGGAGTCTGAAACACCATCTGCATCTTCTTGTATACTTCTTTTAACTCTTTTCCCTTTTTCAGAGTGATATCTTCTCCATCCAGCCGGATCGTTCCGGAAGAAACATCCAGTAACCTGGTGATCATATTGACAACCGTAGTCTTCCCGCTTCCGCTTTCTCCGATAATTCCAAGCTTCTCACCGGACTCTACAGAAAAACTCACATCATCTACTGCCGTGTAGTTCTCTCTTCCCTGAGAGACAAATGTTTTTGTCAGATGTTCTGCTGCTAGTACCACACTCATTTTTTCTACCTCCGAAGTTTTGGAACCGCTGCCAGCAATTTCTTTGTGTACACTGACTCCGGATGTTCAAATACTTCTTCTGTCACTCCATACTCCATGATCTCACCTTCATGTAAAATCAGCACTTTGTCTGCCATCGCACGGATCACTCCCATATTATGAGTTACCAGCACTATGGAAGTTCCAAACGTTTCCCGAACCATAAGCATCTCTTCCACTACCTGTTTCTGAACTGTTACATCCAGTGCGGAGGTCGGCTCATCTGCCATCAGTATCTTCGGGTTCAAAAGCATGGCCGCCGCAATGCCCACACGCTGCTGCATACCACCGGAAAGCTCAAAAGGATAACTGTCCAGTACTCTTTTGGGATCTTCAAAGCCAAATTTTTCAAGCAGCTCCTCCGCCTGATTCTCAAATACATCTGCTTTTATTTTTTTATGTTCTGTCATGAATTCATAAAGCTGTGCCCGTACCGTACGGATCGGACAAAAAGAGCTTCCGGCCGTCTGAAAGATCATTCCAAGCTCCGTTCCGCACAGTTTTCTCATCTCCCTCGGTTTCAGGTCGGGAAGATCCATTCCCTTATACCAGATATCCCCTCTGGTAACAAGACCGTCCTTTCCAAGCAGACCCATCGCCGCTTTGATCAGCGTCGATTTTCCGCTGCCACTTTCTCCTACAATTCCAAGGATTTCACCTTTTTCTACAGAAAAACTGACATCATGTACAACCCTTTTTCCTTTATAACTGATATCTACATGTTCATAACGAATGACTTCCGTCACTTTCTCTACCTCCCATTGCGGGGATCCAGCCAATCTCTGACTGTGTCACCCAACAGATTGAATATCATTACTGATACAAAGATTGCACACCCGGGTGCCAGCGTTACCCAGGGATGAGTCGTAAGCAGATTTCTTGTGTCACTCATCATACTTCCCCACTCAGCCACCGGCGGTTTTGCTCCCAGCCCCAGAAAAGACAGACCTGCAAGTTCCATCATCATCGTTCCGATATCCAGCATCGCTGTAACCAGAATGGGGCCTGTAATATTAGGAAGTATATGCTTAAAAATCAATTTCCAGGTTCCACAACCGGACAGTTTCGCTGCCCGGAGATACACCGTTTCTTTTTGTGCCAGAGTTTCACTTCTTGCCACTCTGGCGTATTTTGGCCAGCTGATGGCACCCAGTGCTATGATCGCATTATGGACACCACCTCCAAGAGCTGCCGCTACCGCCAGCGCAAACACCAGCCCGGGGAAAGCAAGGAATACATCGGAAATACGCATCAGAACTGTATCGACCCATGTTCCCTTCCAGGCACAAAACACTCCGATCATAGTACCAAGCACCGTAATAAATGCAACCAGCAATAAGGTGGAATAAATACTGGTCTTGCTTCCCACGATCACACGGGACAGCATATCCCGTCCATATCGGTCAGTACCAAAGATATGTGCAGCGGACGGCACTGCCTTTGCATTACCCAGATCCTGCAGATAGGGATCATATGGGCATAAATATTCACTGAAATACGATGCGATCACCAGTGCCAACGCCAGTATTCCAAAAAAAATCAGACGAATCTTCAAATTATTCCTGTGTATATTCTGTTTTCTAATTGTTGGTTCTCTCATCCTTTTGTTACCCCCAGACGAATTCTCGGATCCAGCCGGTGATATAAAAGATCCGTGATCAGATTCACCAGCACATAAATAATTGCCATCCATACCACATAAGCCTGAATAACCGGATAATCACGCATGGTAATCGCATCTACTGCCAGTTTTCCAACGCCATCCCACATAAAAATACTTTCTATAATGGCAGTTCCCCCCAGCAGATTTCCGATTGAGAGTGCCAGTAGTGTAATAATCGTCAGCATCGAAGATTTCATTACGTTTTTCCATAAGATCACGCGACTGCGCACACCTCTTGCCCGTGCTCCCTGCACATAATCCTTATTCCATTCCTCCAGCACTGCGGCTCGAACCTGCCGCATATATTTTGCTGACATGGAAACAGCCAGTGTAAGAGCCGGCATCCATGCACTCTTCAGGGTCACTCCATCCGAAATCACCGGAAGCAGTTGAAGCTTAATGCTTAATAGCTGCATCAGTAACATAGCAACAAAAAAATTGGGTAAAGCATTTCCTATAAAGCTGAAAAATCGCAGGATCAGATCCGGAATCTTATCATGCGTAACCGCTGCAAGTATACCAAAAGGAATCGACACCAGTATGGTAAGGATAATGGATAAAGCTGTCAGAAGCAAGGTTGCCGGAAGTTTGGAAAGAAAAGTAGGAAACACCGGTTTTCCTGTCATATAACTTTCTCCCATATCCCCTGTCAGCATTCCGCCAAGCCATCTGCCATACTGTATCAGGAATGGCTGGTCCAGTCCAAGTTCTGCTCTTTTCGCATCTATAATTTCCTGGGATACTTCCGTTCCTCTGTTCTGATACATCTCTGTAACCACGTCCGAACCGGCCAGGCGCATCATGGCAAAAGACAAAAAAGTAATCCCCAGTAAAATGGGGATTAACTGTAAAAATCTATGCAATACATACTTTTTCATTTTATCACCTCATCAAAAGAACTATAATGAGTATATCATTTCCATATTTCTGTCGTAAGCCCCATAGGGGGATTTTAGGTATTCAATTTTGGACTGACCATATTCCAAAACATACAAAGTTCCCGGTTGTTTATCCGATCAACTCCTGTTTTACATAATCAAGAAATTTCATTGCCAGATCCGACAACGGTGTCTTTTCTCTTTTTACATATCCGAACATAATCTTACTGGATTCATTGGTAAGACAAATGCCCGGACGTGAAGGAGTCTTCCCGGGAGTAAGACTGTCGCCGCTGATGTTGGCGAGGCTGCCGTGATCCAGCATCTTTTCCATAATGTAGTCACTGTTGGTTACGACGGAGACATCGATTTTTCCAAGGGTCAGATTATTTTCTGTATCCAGTTTCCAGCCTTCGTAATTGCCGGCGTCTTCCAGGAAGTTCTGGATATAATGCAGATTTTCGATTGTTTCCCGGGTGAGCTGTATTCCTTCTTTTTGCAGGTATCCGCCGCCGGGATACAGATAGGTGTCCAGTTCTTTCAACGGAATGAATTCCAGCTGTTTTCGTACCAGCAGATACTGTAGATCCGTCTGCTGACGGGTTGTCACGTAGAGGAAACCGAGTTCGTCTTTGTATTCATGGATACGCTCCAGCACTTCCCGCATTTTTCCGGTGTGTACCTGACAGTGCAGGTTTTCTTTTTCATGAATCTGATAAAACCGTACAAAGCAGTCTGCGATCCAGGAACTGGGGTTAAATGCAATATTCAACCACTGGGTATCTCCCACCGCGGACAGCTCTGCCATCGCTTCCACGTTTTCCAGCACCCGGCTGGCATAGGCATAGGCCTGTTTTCCGTTTTGTGTCAGGCTGATTCCATGAGGATTTCGCACAAAAAGCGATGCCTGCATCTCTTCTTCCAGTGCCCGGATCACCTTACTGACGCTGGACTGGGTTGTATATAGAACAGATGCCGCCTCGCTGAAAGAGCCGGCATCTGCACAGGTGATAAAATATTTTAACTGTTTGATATTGATCATAAGTCACCTTTTTTTCCACAGACTGCAAACAATGGAGTCGGATTATAGAACGCATTTTTTTCCATGTAGACACGCTGACTGACTCCCATATCAATCTGGAACTGCTGCACACCACTGTTGCTGAGAGTTTCCAGATCCCAGGCAGGACGGGCATAATTGCTTATGGACAGCTGGCGTTTGATATCCTCACACTCCTGCATCAGTGTATTTTCAATCTGGTTATGGGCATGATTTTTCGGAAGATCGGAAGTATCCGTAAAATCAACCGCTCCATAATTGGCATCAAAGTTCAACAGCACACCGCCCGGTTTCAACACACGCATCCATTCTTTATAGGCTTTCTGTGCATCCGGAAGCGTCCATGTCAGATTCCGGGAGATCACGAAATCAAAGGTATCGTTATCGTATTCCGGATTCTCTGCATCCATTACCTGAAACTCACAATCTGCCTGTTCTTCTTTTGCCAGTTCTCTGGCATGGAGGATCATATCCGGTGTCAGGTCAATCCCGGTCACCTGATGTCCTCTCTTCGCCAGGAGAATAGAGAAAAATCCCGCACCGCATCCTACATCCAGGATCCGCAGATGCTCTTTTTCCGGCAAATATTTATCGATTTCTTCCATCCATCGTTTCGCCAGTGGACTGTGAAGTTCTTCTCTTCTCTGCTCTTTGAAATCTGAACTTCGTTTTGTCCAGTAACCGGCGATCTTTTCTTTCCGGTCATCTTTTTCATAAGCGATTCTTCCGTAGGCGATCATCGGTCCTTCCTTTGTCACCTGCAGACTTCCCGTCTGGAAAAGAATCACACCGTCATATCCGCCATAACTCGTCTCCAGGATATTTCCTTCATAGTCCGTGACCTTTCCAAGCTTTTCTCCCTCTGAAAACATATCTCCTGGTTTTTTATCCGGATACCACAGACCCGCCTGGTTTGCCGACTGATATACCACATCCGTCACTTCCATGGGATAATGATTCCAGTAACCACGGCTGGTCCGGTAAATGCCAAGGTAACGCAGGATATTTTTCAGATCCCTCTTATTGGACTCTACTTCTTCTCTCGTCCATCGTCCCATACCACCCCTCTCAATCAGGATACTTGGAATTCCGCAGGAGGCTGCATAATTATAAGAACCACCAGATTCCACATTGGAGCGTACCATATACGGAACGTCCACGTGTTGCGCCATTTTTCGGGAAACCTCGATGACTTCTTTTTCTCCTTTTCCCGCATAATATACAAACGGCGTCAGATCTTCATATTCATCTCCGCTGTGAAGATCAATATAATAATCTGCCACACTGTGCAATTCTTTTTCTATGGCACTGGCGAGTCTCTGTGTTCTTGTTCCCTTTTCATCTCCCGGGAACTGCCGGTTCAGATTTTTCCTGTCGTCCAGACAGAGACTTCCTGCCCGCTGCTCGAATTCTTCAGGACAGACCACTTTTACGATCACTATTGTTCCTGTGATTTTTTCCATTTTTAATTCGTTCGCCAGTTCCACTGCTGTCTCCACACCCACATATTCCCCTGGGTGCACGGCCGCAGTGATCAGCACGGTCTTTCCCTCTTTTTCCCCATGCAGAACCGCCGCCGGAAGTACGAATTCTCCGCCTCCGATCATCAGCGTTCCCTGCCATCTCTCGCCCGGGGTTATTTCCAGCCCTGCTATCTGAAATTTATTCTCATTCTTCATCATTTCACATTCAATCCGTCCTGTATGATTCTTACTCTTTGACTGCTTCGATACCAAACATTGGTGTCGAATGATAATTGACCTTTTCCACCTCTGACCATACCTGGTTCCAGACTTCCGTATCCACACTTACCCGGGCTGTTCCAAGTTCCTGCAGTATCTTTTGATCCCACCGTGGGCGATCGATCCTGCTGAGCGGCACCTGTCTTGCAATCTCTTCCATCGTATCGATATCCGTACAGGTATAGTGATCTTCCATTCCGGCCTCAGTTACCATCTGCCGGTCTTTCTCATATTCTTCTCTTTTTTCAGCATCAAAGAGATGATGATACCAGTTGGCATCATAATTTAACAGAATACCACCTTTTTTCAGCACACGCATCCATTCTTTATACGCCTGCTCCGGATCTTCCAGGTTCCAGGTCAGATTCCGGCTGACTACTGCGTCAAATGTTTCATCCGCAAATGCAAGATGACTGGCATCCATCTGACAATATGTGATCTTTTGTGCGAATGCTCCTGCATTTTTTTTAGCTTCTTCCAGCATCGCTTCTGTATAATCCACAGCGGTCACCTGGTAGCCTGCCTCTGCAAGAATAATAGAAAAAAATCCTGGACCGGTTCCGATATCCAGAATCTTATAGGTCTCATTTGTTCTGTTTTCCGGAAAATGACGTTCCAGTTCCCGTCTCCAGTTTGTCCGGTTATCACCCGCCAGTTCTTCCTGATTCACCTGAGAGTACCCTTCGGCTCTGTCAGTCCAGTAATCTTCAATCTGTTCCAGTAATTCCATATATTTTTCGTCCCTCCGCATGACTATATCGCTAATGCTCATTATGTCATGATTCGCACCTTCGGTGCTTGACGCTGCTTTCGCAGCTATCATGATCGCCATTCGCCGCTCCCGATGAACAAACTTCGTTTGTTCTCGCTCGCTAACGCTCATTATATCATAATTGTTTCTTTTTTCACAAGCCTCCACGGGGGATATTTTTCTTCACTTTTTCACATAACTATGCTATACTGATAAAGTTATTCCAGCTTTTTTTGACCGGAATAGCATAACAGTTTTTATTTTAACCAAAGAAAGGGATAATCTATGTTAAGTACAATCGAATCCATCAATTCGGCGGTCAACAATTTTATCTGGGGAGTCCCTGCTATGATCTGTATCATCGGTGTCGGTTTGTATCTGACCCTCCGCACCCATTTTTTACAGATCCGTAAATTTCCCTATGCAATCAAGACCACCATCGGACGTATGTTCCGAAAAAAAGACGCATCTGACGGTTCTCTGACGCCTTTCCAGGCAGTCTGTACCGCTCTGGCCGCGACGGTCGGTACCGGTAATATTTCCGGAGTCGCAGGTGCCATCGCCATCGGCGGTCCCGGTGCTGTCTTCTGGATGTGGATCTCGGCTATCCTTGGCATGTGTACCAAATTTGCTGAAGTTACCCTTGCCGTACATTTTCGTGAAACTAACGCCAAGGGAGATCTTGTCGGCGGACCTATGTATTATATAAAAAATGGTCTTAAAAAACACTGGCACTGGCTGGCGTACCTTTTTTCCGCTTTTGGCGTCCTTACCGTATTCGGTACCGGTAATGCCACACAGGTCAATACGATCACAACGGCTGTCGATTCCGCACTGATCAATTTCCACCTGATTTCTGATCAGTCTGTCAGCACACTGAATCTGATCATCGGAATCGTGATCACGATTCTGGTCGGTCTGATCCTTCTTGGCGGTATCAAGCGAATCGGAAGTGTGACGGAAAAACTGGTTCCTTTTATGGCATTGTTTTATATTCTTCTGGCACTTGGTGTTGTACTGATCAACTTCCGTAATATTCCGCATGTTTTTTATTCTATTATTTATGGTGCTTTTCGCCCGCGTGCTGTAACCGGCGGTGTGGTAGGAAGCTTCTTTCTCAGCATGAAAAAAGGAGTTTCCCGTGGTATCTTCTCCAACGAAGCAGGTCTTGGTACCGGATCCATCGCGCATGCCTGTGCGGATACCAGAAAACCGGTGAAACAGGGTCTGTTCGGTATCTTTGAAGTATTTGCCGATACCATTGTCATCTGCACCCTGACTGCTCTGGTTATTCTGTGCAGCGGCACCACGGTCACTTATGGACAGGCTGCCGGTGCAGAACTCACGATATCAGGATTTACTTCTGTATATGGCAGTTGCATTTCTATTTTTACAGCCGTTGCGATGTGTTGTTTCGCTTTTTCTACAATCATCGGATGGGGACTGTATGGAGCAAGATGTATCGAGTTTCTGTTTTCCAGTGAGAAGGTCGTAAAGCCGTTTATGGTTGTGTATTCTCTAATAGCCATTCTTGGTGCTACAGTGGAACTGGGACTTCTGTGGAGTATTGCAGAGACCTTCAACGGTCTGATGGCGATTCCAAACCTGATTGCGGTGTTCCTGTTGTCGGGGACGGTTGTGAAGATGGTGAAGGAGTATTTTGCTACAGAAGGAAAATAAATCTTTTTAAGAGAGAAACGCCTGAATCTCAATGTGAGATCCAGGCGTTTTTTCATCTGTCAGGGCTTAGTTGCATCGCATTTTTCATATTAGTATCTCCAAATATCTCCGCACTCTTTCTTCTACTCGGAATTTCTTCGCATATTCCGATAATTGAGGAATGTTTTTATCTTTTCTGTCCACGTATCGCTTATATGCTTCAGCAACAATACCAATATCTACTTCTGTTCGTTTTCGTAGAATATCACATAATGTCCTCTCCATGCTGTATGTGGTAATGATATTTTCTCCCGGCGATTTCACACGAACCAATCCCAGATCATACCATTCTCTCTTTACTGTCGAACATATTATTCTGTTTTTCTATGTGAGGAACCCGGTTTCGTCCGCTTGGGGAAAAACTATACTACGCCAGTTCCCCCGTATTCCCCGTATACAACTGATAATATTTTCCTTTTTCTTCAATTAACTGGTCGTGTGTTCCACGCTCGATGATACGTCCGTTTTCAAGAACCATAATACAGTCACTGTTTCTTACGGTGGACAGGCGGTGTGCGATGACGAAAGTGGTCCGTCCATGCATCAGCTTATCCATACCATCCTGTACCAGCTTCTCCGTTCTGGTATCAATCGAAGAAGTCGCTTCATCCAGGATCAGCACCGGCGGATCCGCTACCGCTGCACGGGCGATAGACAGAAGCTGTCTCTGCCCCTGGCTCAGATTGGCACCGTTATTCGTCAGTTTCGTCTGATAGCCATCCGGCAGTCTCCGGATAAATCCATCCGCATTCGCCAGTTTAGCCGCCGCGATCACCTCTTCATCCGTAGCATCCAGCTTTCCGTAACGGATATTTTCCATAACCGTATTCGTAAACAGCTGCGTATCCTGAAGAACAATCCCCAGAGACCGACGCAGATCTGCTTTTTTGATCTTGTTGATATTGATACCATCATAACGGATCTTTCCATCCTGGATATCATAAAAACGGTTGATCAGATTGGTGATCGTGGTCTTTCCTGCTCCGGTAGAACCAACAAATGCAATCTTCTGACCCGGTTTTGCAAAGAGCTTGATATCATGCAGAACCATCTTTTTCTCATCATATCCAAAATCCACACCATTAAATACCACATCACCTTCCAACGGCTGATAGGTCGTTGTATTATCCGCTTTGTGGTAATGTTTCCATGCCCAGTGACCTGTATGTTTCTGTGCTTCCCGTACCTCACCATTCTCAATTTCCGCATTAACCAGTGTAACATACCCTTCGTCCAGTTCCGGTTTTTCATCCAGGATACGGAAGATACGGTCTGCACCTGCCAGTGCCATAACCACACTGTTTAACTGCTGGCTAACCTGGTTGATCGGCATGTTGATACTCTTGTTAAAGGTCAGAAAACTGGCCAGTGCACCAAGGGTCAGACCGCCGACTCCATAAGTAGCAAAGATACCACCTGCGATCGCACACACTACATAACTGACATTTCCCAGCTGTGCATTGACCGGTCCCAGGATATTACCGTATTTGTTCGCATTGTTGGCACTGTCATAGAGTTCATCGTTTAACTGATTGAACCTTTCCAGGCTCTCTTCTTCATGACAGAACACTTTTACTACTTTCTGTCCTTCCATCATCTCTTCAATATAACCGTTTACCGCACCCAGAGATTTCTGCTGTGCAAGGAAATATCTGCCGCTCAGTCCGGCTACTTTCTTCGTAGTAAACAGCATGATGGCGATCATCACCAGAGATACGAGTGTCAGCGGTATACTCAGGATGATCATGCTGACAAAGACACTGACAATCGTGATCACACTGGATAACAGCTGTGGCATACTCTGGCTGATCATCTGACGCAGTGTGTCAATATCATTTGTGTAGATTGACATGATATCTCCATGCGCATGGGTATCAAAATATTTAATCGGAAGACTCTCCATGTGATGGAACATATCATTTCTCAGATTCTTCAGTGTTCCCTGTGTCACATATACCATGATCCGGTTATAGGAAAAAGTAGTCAAAACACCGATCAGATAGAATACCGCAACCTTCAGGATCGCTCCAAGCAGCGGACCGAAATCCGGACTGCTCTGCCCGATCAGTGGCATGATATACAGATCGATCAGATTTTTCATAAACATGGTTCCCTGGACATTGGCAATGACACTGACGAAAATACACACTGCCACAATTACCAGATGAATTCCGTAATTTTTTCCGACATATTTTAAAAGACGTCCCATCAGTTTTCCCGGATTTTCAACCCGGGGTTTCGGACCTCTCGGTCCTCTTGGTCCTGGTCCTGGCATGATCAGACACCTCCTTTCTCGTCAAAATCTCCGCCGCCCTGGGTCTGAGATTCATATACTTCTCTGTAAATTTGATTATTTGCAAGCAGTTCTCCGTGAGTACCAAAGCCATCTACCTGACCGTCATTCATGACGATGATCCGGTCTGCCCCCTGTACACTGGAGATTCTCTGTGCGATGATCAGTTTCGTCGTACCGGGAATCTCTTTTGCAAAAGCTTCCCTGATCCGTGCATCGGTAGCGGTATCAACGGCACTGGTAGAATCATCCAGAATCAGTACTTTCGGTTTCTTTAACAATGCTCTGGCGATACACAGACGCTGCTTCTGTCCACCGGATACATTGGAACCACCCTGTTCAATATAGGTTTCATACCCCTCCGGCATCTTCTCGATAAATTCATCGGCACAGGCCAGCTGGCAGGCACGGATGCATTCTTCTTTGCTGGCTTCTTTGTTACCCCAGCGCAGATTTTCCAGAATCGTTCCGGAAAACAGCACATTTTTCTGCAGTACCACGGCTACCTGATTTCGCAGAGTCTCCATATCATAAGACCTCACATCCATACCACCGACTTTGATACTTCCGGTGGTCACATCGTACAGACGACTAATCAGATTAACCAGACTGGACTTCGCACTTCCGGTTCCACCGATGATACCAATCGTCTCTCCTGCATGAATATTCAGATTGATATCTTTTAAGACATATTCGCCGTTTCCTTTTTTGTAGCTGAAGTTTACATGATCAAAGACGATACTTCCATCTTTTACTTCTGTCACCGGTCTTTCCGGATTGGTCAGTTCCGGTTTTTCTTCCAGAACCTCTGTGATTCGTTCTGCACTCGCCACACTCATGGATACCATAACAAATACCATGGACACCATCATCAGGCTCATCAGAATATTCATACAATAAGTAAGAAGACTCATCAGTTCTCCGGTAGTCAGCTGATCGGTTACGATCATCTTCGCACCCAGCCAGCTGATTCCAAGGATGCAGCTGTAAACCGCAAACTGCATCAGAGGTGCATTATAAGACAGGATCTTTTCTGCTTTTACAAACATTTTATATACATTGTAATTTGCTTTGGAAAACTTTTTGTCTTCATAATCTTCTCTCACATACGCTTTTACCACACGGATACCGGCAATATTTTCCTGCACACTCGCATTCAGATCATCATATTTTTTAAATACTTCCTGAAAATATCCGGACACCCGGCTGATGATAAAGAACAGGCATGCTCCCAGAATAATAACTGCCACCAGATAAATACTTGCCAGTTTTGCATTGATATAAAAAGACATGATCATCGCACAGACCATGCTGATCGGCGCACGCACAAACATGCGAAGCAGCATCTGGTATGCATTCTGTACATTGGTTACATCCGTGGTCAGTCGTGTAATCAGTCCGGCGGTACTGAACCGGTCGATATTGGAAAATGAAAACTGCTGAATGTTTTCATACATGGCTTTTCGCAGGTTTCTTGCAAATCCTGCGGAAGCATTGGCTCCACAGACACCACCCATGATACCTGCATACAGACCAATCAGTGCTGCCACGATCATCCATCCGCCTATGATACAGATATGGCGGATATCTCCTTTCTCCACACCATCATCGATGATGGATGCCATGAGAAAAGGAATCAGCATCTCCATCAGGACTTCCAGAATCATAAATAACGGAGTCTTGATGGAGTCTTTCTTGAACTCTTTGATCTGAGCTCCCAGCGTTTTAAGCATTACTCTCTCCTCCTGTTTGTTTCTCCCTGTTGAATCTCGATATTAGAACGCATCTTACGGATTACCCGGAAAAACACTTCCAGATCTTCGTCCGATATTCCCTGACGAAGTGTGCTTTCCAGCCGGTTGATGTTGCGGATCGTTCCTTCCTGCATCCTGATACCAACTTCCGTCAGCTCCAGTTTCTTTAACCGGGCATCTCGTTCCACACTGACTCTGCGGATATATCCTCTTTTTTCCATCAACTTCAGGATCCCTGTCGCTGTGGATCTGGCTATGGAAAATTCCGCCTCAATATCCCGCTGATAAATGTCTTCTTCGGAATGCTCATATAGAAACCGGATAATCCAGCTTTGCATCATCGTCAATTCCTCGCCTCCCATCGCTGCACGATAGGCGGTCATCCGACTGTGAATCTCATTTTCCAGCCGTTTATTTTCAAATCCGATGTGATCCCTGTATTCTACTTTCAGCATCCTGTGACCTCCTCTCTGTTTGTTCGGATGCGAACAGTTCGGTAACATTCGTTCGTTCACGAACTATTTTATGACACATTTCCTCGTTTGTCAATACCAGCTCCCGGCAAAATTATTATAAATCAAAATTGGTCCACCGGACCAATTATTGATATACAATGCAAAAAAGATGCAGGTTGTATTTCTACAACCTGCATCCATCTTATCTTTCTGCATCTTCCGGTTCACACCATCGGAATACATTTTCTTTTATATAATTTTAGATCTCAGCCAGTTTCAGCAGATCCGGGATCTTGGATTCCCATCCGAGAGCCATGATATGAACACCCTGGCAGTATGGCTTACACTCTTTGATGATACGTGCAGCGATCTCTACGCCGGTGATACCTGCTTTTGTTCTTTCTTTGTCTGCTTTCAGTTCTTCAATCATCTCATCCGGAACATGGATACCGGCAACGTTATTGTTCATGAATTTTACCATACCGGCTGATTTCGGGATGATGATACCAACCTGTACCGGTTTTCCGAACTGTTTTGCTTTTTCCATGAATTTGATGAATTTTTCCGGCTCAAAAACAGCCTGAGTCTGGAAATATTCTGCACCTGCAGCTACTTTTCTTTCCATCTTTGCCAGCTGTGCATCAACGGAATCGCTGCATGGAGATACAACAGCACCTTTGGAGAACTTCGGCGGTTCGCCAACCAGCTGATTGCCACCCAGATCTACGCCTTCTTCCAGCAGTTTTACGGTATGCAGCAGAGATACGGAATCCAGGTCAAATACCGGTTTTGCCTGTGGATGGTCACCCATCTTGGTATGGTCACCGGTCAGACACAGGATGTTGTCGATACCGAACATTGCTGCGCTCAGAAGATCAGATTCCAGAGCGATACGGTTTCTGTCACGACAGGCAAGCTGGAAGATCGGGTTCATCCCTGCATCTTTCAGGACTTTACACATAGCCAGAGAGCCCAGACGCATAACAGAAGACTGATTATCGGTTACATTAACTGCATGAACATCTTTCAGATAAGTTTTCGCTTCTTCTACCAGTTCGTCCACGTGGATCCCTTTTGGCGGTCCTACTTCTGCAGAAACTACAAATTCACCACGGTCGAATAATTCTTTCATTTTCATTATACATTGCTCCAATCATATTAAATTTTATAGATGCATCGTATTATGTATCTTATATTATTTTGCTACTTCATCATCTGTTGCAAAATTGTGAATCTGTGTCGGACATTTCAGTACGTCCAGACGTCCGATAGCTTCCAGCCGTCTGTAGATACGTTCCCATCCACATTCCATGGTATTATCAACCTCGCACATGCCGTTTTTGGAACCGCCGCACTGTCCGTTGACAAGGCTCTTGGAACATGCTGTGATCGGGCAGATTCCACCGGTCAGATTCAGATAACATTCACCGCACTGGTCACATTTGTACTCTAACGGTGTCACACCCTGAAAACCAGGAAGCGGATAGGTATCGCAGGCTGCGCATACCTTCTTGTCATCCAGATATTCTGCGATTGTCTGTACGCCAACACCACAGGAGAATACCAAAACCAGATCAGAGTCCTGGATCTTCTCCATATGTTTTTTCAGGCGTAATTCCATATTTTCCGGATTACAGATATAATCGGTAGTCATGATTCCTGTTACATTGCCTTCAGCGGAAAGTTCCTTCTGAAGTTCTACAGCTTCTTTTTCCGGAAAATGCACTTCTTTACATCCATGGCAGTTGATGATGAAAACTTTTTTCCCTGCCACCAGAGAGTTGATCATCTCTTTGTCTTTTAACTGGGTAATTAACATATTATTTCATCCCCCTTACTGCATTTTTTCCGGCTTTGATTCTGTCAATAATAGAGATTTTGGAAGAACAGATATACTGGCAGCAGCGACATTCCACGCAATCCATTACATGCATGTCTCTCATGCCTTCCCAGTTCTCCTGATCTGCATATTTTACAAAATACAGCGGTGAAAGTTCCATCGGACAAACATCTACGCAGCGACCACACTTGATGCAGGCCTGCTCTTTTGTCTCATCGGTATCGATCGCGATGATACCGTTGGAGCCCTTCATCATCGGTACTTCCAGGTCTTTTAGCGGGAATCCCATCATCGGTCCGCCCATCTTAACCAGAACATCTTCATCGGTAAATCCGCCACAGTAATCGATCAGTTCTTTTACGCTGGTACCGATCTTGATGACAAAGTTGCCCGGATGTTTGATCTTCTCGCCTGTTACGGTTGCAACACGCTCGATCAGAGGCATACCTTTCCGGATCGCATCGGAAATTGCTTTCACAGTACTGATATTATCTACCACAACGCCAACATCTGCCGGGAGTCCGCCGCTTGGAACCTGTCTGCCCATGACACGTTTGATCAGAGTTTTCTCAGCACCCTGCGGGTATTTGGTTCTTGCTACGAATACTTCCATGTTACCGATATTTGCAACTTTTTCCTGCATCAGTTCAATGGCATCCGGTTTGTTATCTTCAATGACGATAATACCTTTTTCAGCACCTGTTGTCTTCAGGATCGCTTTCAGACCATAGATGATATCGTCTGCATATTCCAGAAGAACTCTGTGATCTGCGGTCAGCAGTGGTTCACACTCACAACCGTTCAGGAGAATGGTATCTACCGGTTTTGCCGGTTTCAGTTTGACACAGGTCGGGAAACCTGCTCCACCCATACCAACAATACCTGCTTCACGGATGATATCGATGATCTCGTCCGGAGTCAGGCTGTCAAGATCTTTGTGTGGCTGTACGGATTCGTGCAGAGTATTTTTACCATCCGATTCGATAACAACAGCCATTACTTCGCTGCCTCTGGTTCCATGCATACGGGGTTCTACGGCAACTACGGTTCCGCTTACGCTTGAATGTACCGGAGCACTGATAAATCCTGCTGCTTCACCGATCTTCTGTCCAACCTTTACGGTATCGCCAACCTCAACGATCGGATTCGCCGGTGCACCCAGATGCTGGGACATGGAAATAACAACGGTCTTTGGATCCGGGAACTTCTTCAGGGCAATATGCGCACTGAATTCTTTGCGTTCTGACGGATGTACTCCACCGTAATATCCGTTCAGTCTGTCTTCTCTGGCAGCTTTTACATAATCATTGATAACTTTGAAGTTCACTTTAGAGAAGTCACGTACCTGTACCGGCTGATGCAGAAATTCTTCCAGACGTCCCTGTTTTGCCAGTCTCTGATAGATTTTTTCCCATGCACAGTCTTTATTCGGGTCTACTTCACATTTTCCGTTCTTGGCACCGCCACACTGTCCGTTGACAAGACTCTTCGAGCAGTCAACGATCGGACAGACACCACCTGTGATGTTCAGATAACACTGTGCACATGCGTCACAGCTCTTTTTGGTAAGTGCCATACCGTGATGACCTCTGTAGTTGAGCGTATTACTTGCTGCAACCACCGGTTTTCCTGACAGATCTGCAATCGTCTGGATACCAAGACCACAGGAGATTACAACTACGTTCTCTGTTCCTTCCGGAAGCAGATCCTGTAATTTTTTCTCTGTGTGCATCTTATTACATAAGAAATCAAACTTTGCGCTGCCTGTAACCGTTTTTCCCTGTTCTGCTGCAAATGCTAAAAACTCGTCGCAGTCCGGTTCATCCACTGTTTCAAACTCTTTGAAACATTTGTTGCAGGCAATCACGAACAAATTGTCTTTGCCTTCCAGCACGGATGCAAGTTCTTCCTTGCTTTTCAGCTTATACTTCGTATAATTTTCCAATTGCTCACCTTCCTTGATATTTTTTATCCTTATAATTACCTGTCTTTACTCTCTCTTCCGCCTCCGCACATCCTTGGAAAAGACCGCAAAAACCCGATAAATAAGTTCGTCCTATTAAGAGTACCATAAATTCACAATATTATCCAGTTTTATTAGCGATTTCTATAAATTTTTTGCATGAAAAGCACAAATTTTTTTATTTGTCTTGTTATTCGCGTAACTCAAAAGACAGCCGTCCGGTCATATCCATCTGCCGAACGGCTGTCTTTGCGTTTTTCGTTTTTTTTATTTTTCTTTTGAAATCACATGATACGGTACTGCCACAAACACTGCCCCGCCGATTATATTTCCGACTGTTGCCAGCAGTACGGTATACAGATACTGACCGACAGTGATTCCTCCGTTTGCCACACCGATTCCGATGATGCTCATATCTGCGATGCTATGCTCAAATCCGCAGGTCATAAAAATCAGAATACACCAGAAAATCATGATCAGTTTTCCGGATTCCGTTTTCATCTTGGTTCCGCACCATACTGCAAGGCAGACCAGAATATTACACAGGATCGCACGCACCAGGATCTCTCCGACACCAAGACTAACTTTTGCTGAAGAAATCTTGATAAAATAATCTGCGATTGCTCCATCTCCTGCTGTCGGAAGTCCGGTCAGCTGGAAAGCCGCTACACAGAGCAAAGAAGCAATCAGATTGCCGATCCAGCAGACACACCACAGTTTCACAGTATCCGCCCAAGATACTTTCTTTCTCAGGGATGCTGCCGCCATCACCAGATTGTTACCGGTGAATAATTCAGCACCTGCCATAACAACCAGACTGAGAGCTGATGCAAAAGCAATACTCTGAATCAGTTTTACCGCAGCCGCTGCACCATTTCCATCCATCGACTGTCCCAGCACAAACGCTACCATACTGCCAAATGAAATAAACATTCCTGCTACCATGGATGAAATAAAATATCCCAGTGGATTTTTCTTCAACAGATTATTTTTTGCCACCCCTGCATTACATAATGCCGTATACTCTTCATGAAACATAACTTTTTCCTCCTTGTCATCACATTTCATTATCTGTAATCGTTCAGCCACAAACCATTACCGTCTTTTCATAATCTCTTTGGCATTTCCCCATAATTTCTTTTTTGCAGACGCACCTCCTTTTTACACCAGCCGTCCGGATATCTTTTTCCTGTCTTTTATAAAGGAACAAAGAATGTGTCTTAGCACATCCTCGCGGAGCATTTTTTACTTTGCAGGAAGTCAATTTCCTGTAAAGTAAAAAAGGGCAACACTTGTAACTCTACAAATGTTGCCCAGACGGTCGGCATCCTGCAAATCTGATTCCCCTGTGGTATCCCACATTTCTCCGTCAGTAATCAGATTCTATGCATTCATTGTATAAGTTTTATAAAACTTATACTCTTTATCATTAATTTATCACCACATTGACGGATTGTCAACCGTATTTCATGAAATTGTCAAACTATTATCATTTATAATTCAGGACAGAAGTCTTGTTGCCCATACCGCATTGGCATAATTTACGCCATGGCTGCAGATACCTGATCTTGTGCTGGCCGCTTCTACAGTTCTTCCATTACCGATATAGATAACTACATGGTAAACCTGACCGTTTTTCGCATAAAAGATCAGATCACCCGGTGCTGCTTCACTGACCGGAATCTTCATTCCATACTGCGACTGTGCTGCGGATGTTCTTGGAAGACCGATACCGAACTGTGCATATACATGCTGTGCGAAACCGGAACAGTCTGCTCCGTGAACCGGATCTGTTCCTCCCCATACATATGGGTTACCAATAAACTGCAATGCATAATTGATCAGAGCCTGGCGGGTTGGATTCTCAACAGAGGCTTCTTTCACTGATTTGAACGTATAATAGCAGACGGCATTGTCTTCCGGTTCGATCATCTGATCAGCAAGTCCGCATACAGTTTCCGGATCCTGTCCCGCATCGGTATATGCCTTTGCTTTTTCTTCCGCTTCTTCACCCATCAACAGGTATTCACTCTTTGCAAATCCACGCACATCACCGGATTCCACATATACCCATTCTTGATTCTTACTTGCCAGTACATAACAAACCTGATTCTGGGATAACGTGCCGATTACCCGTGCATCCGTACTTTTCCCTTCACGGATATTTACTTTATCCGTGTTACAGAATGCATATTCTTTATCTACTACTGTTTTTCCTGCTGTTGTTTTTGTATACAGAAGATTTTTATTTTTCAGCGGATTCATCAGTTTTGTAGCTTTTTCAAATACCGGATTTTCCTCCCCGGACAATTCCTTTGTCTCTTCTATGATAAGATCCGCTTTTTCTCCTGTGTTTAATTCGTCTTTTCTGATAAATCCTCTGACTCTTCCGGATTCAACAAACACCCATCCGTCTTCGTCTTCCTGTAAGATATAGCAGACACCACCGCCCGGTAAAGATCCGGTAGCTGCAGCATCTTCCTCATCGCTTTTTTCTTCAAGAATCCTGCAATCTTTTCTTGCAAATGCGTATACTTTATCAACAGTTGTCAGACGAAAATCCTCTTCGATCTGTGGTGGAATCACTATCTGCTGTCCTGCAATCAGTGATTCGTTGCTTCCCTGTGCTTCTGCTTCCGGTGTCGGAGTAGCTTCCGGCGTAGGCTGCGGTGTTTCCGCCGGTGTTGCTGCCGGTGTTTCCTGTGTCGGCTGTTCGGCTGCCGGGGTCTCTGTCGGCGTCGGGGTTGTTGGCTGTATCGGTGCCGGTGTTGGTGTTGCTGTCGGCGCCGGAGTTTCCGTTGGTGCCGGGGTCGGTGTCTCCGGGGCTGCCGGGGTCTCTGTCGGTGCCGGGGTCTCCGTTGGTGTCGGATTCTCCGTTGGTGTCGGATTCTCCGATACTGCTGGGGTCTCTGTCGGCGCCGGGGTCTCCGTCGGTGCTGCCGTCTGTTCCGAAGCCGGAACTTCTGCTACCGGTGCTGCTTGCGCTTCCGGAGTTGCTTCTGCCTGCTGCACCAGTTCTATCTGTTCTGTTGCTCCCGCAGTCAATGGTGCTGCCGGTATAATCATACTGGCTGATAAAACTCCTGCAACCAGTTTTTTCCACTTATGCATGTGTTACCTCCTTGCTCATTCATTGCATTTTATAATTACACATATATAAATATGATTATTTTTATTATATAACTCTCTTTTTTTCTTCGCAAGATTCTATTGGCAATTTTTCACATTTTTTACCCTATTTTTTATCATATTATGATAATTATTATCATCTAAGCCAGACAACTTCCATACGTGGAGCAACACAAAAAGAGACCTGTAAGTCCGGGAGGGCCAGGCGTCTTACAGATCTCTTCTTCTGGATATCCTATGGCTACTGCATAATAGGAAGTACTTTTTTCAGACTCTTTGTCAGTCCCAGTGCTACCACGATCTTGATCAGATCCGGAATAATGAATGGGAATACACACCAGCCAAGTACAGTCACGAGACCAACCGGTCCTGCACTTCTGGTGTACATAATCATAAACCAGGCAGTTCCAAATGCATAACACACAATCAGACCAACTACCATCTGGACTGCCAGTGCCCATGTTTTTCTTCCCATTACTTTTTCCATGCCCCACATAACCAGAGCACCCACCAGGAAACCTATTATGTAGCCACCGGCGTTGCCAAACAGACTGCCGATTCCACCACTAAATCCGGCAAATACCGGGACGCCTACTGCTCCAAGAAGAATGTACACCAGAATTGAAAGGGTACCTCTCTTACCACCGAGTACTCCAACTGCCAGGAACACACCGAAGGTCTGTAATGTAAACGGAACGGTTGCCGGTATGGAAATCCAGGAACAAATCGCCATTACCACAGCAAATACCGCAATGTACACCATGTCATAAGTCTTGCCTCTGCTCATTGTTGTCGTTGTCATTTTTCATATCCTCCATGATTTTGCTGCATCTGCGCCGAGAAAATATCCACCGCTATGCTAATACTACTATATCACCTGTTTTTCGAATTGTCAACCTTATGTTTATTATAGTTTACATTCAATCCTTATCTCTTTACTGTTCCCTCCGTTCCCTGTAACACGCTTCTCGGTACACAAAATTTATCCTGATCACATAGATTCGCACAGTATGTCTCCTTTATAATATTTCTTTCAAACTGGACTGGTTATTTTTTTCAAAACTGGTTATTTCTATCTGACCAGTTATCCTTTATGATTCAGTGTGATATTAAAATTATAGTAACTATTCAGTAGCTACTGTCCCGCGAGGTGTTTTGACATGAATATGTCAAAATCCAGAGACATACAAACCAAAATGCCATCACCGAAGGTGATTTACGTGAGCAACGAGTCAAAGTCCGTGCTTGCACGGAACATTGAGGAGTGCCGCGATAACGATAAAAACTCGCAAAGCGTGTTTTTATCGTTTAAATGCATTTTAGCTCGTAACTGTGAAGGTACTGAACAGTTACAAATTATATTAATAAGAAGAAAGAGGGAATTAAAATGGCATCTTTCAATCAGACAGCCGGCACCAGAACGCAGGCAAGAAACAATACTCAGGCGATTGTGGTAACCGCCATGTGCATCGCACTGACTTATATTTTTACAGCAGTTGTTAATATCCGTTTACCGTTTGCACCAAACGGTGGACTGATCCACCTTGGCAATGTTCCATTATTCCTTGCTGCTATCATCTTCGGCAAGAAAACCGGTGCACTCAGCGGTGCCTTCGGTATGGGACTCTTTGACCTGTTCTCCGGCTGGACTGCATGGGCTCCATTCACTTTCATTATCGTTGGTCTGATGGGCTTCTCCGTTGGTACAATCACAGAGAAGAAAAAAGGCTTTGGCTGGAAAGTGGTTGCAATCCTGGTTGCATGCGTGATCAAAATTACCGGATACTACATCGCAGAAGGTATCATTTACGGTAACTGGATCACTCCAGCCTCTTCTATCCCGGGCAACCTGCTGCAGGTAGGAGTTGCCGCTGTAGTTGTTCTGATTATCTCCGGTCAGTTACAGAAACTGGCAGAAAGGATGGGCTTATGTACAAAATGATGACTCCCGGTCCTTCTCAGGTCCGCGAAAATGTTCTGCTGGCAAGGAGCAGACAGTTTCAGAATCCGGATCTGGACTGTGACTTTGTGGAATATTACCATGACACCTGTAAACTCTACAGCAGTCTGCTGCATACCGAAAACGAATCTCTGATTCTTGGCGGAGAAGGTATCCTCGGTCTGGAAGCTGCCTGTGCCTCCCTGACTGAACCGGGTGACCGGGTTCTGGTTCTGGATAATGGAGTATTCGGAGAAGGATTCAAAGATTTTGTCTCCATCTACGGTGGCACACCTGTTCTTTACACCTGCGATTACTCCCATCCCTTCGATGTGAATGATCTGAAAGCTTATCTGGAAAAAGACCATGATTTCAAATATGCAACTGTTGTTCACTGTGACACGCCAAGTGGTATGTTAAATGATATCGCTTCCATCTGTCCGTTATTAAAGTCCTACGGAATCCTCACAGTTGTTGATTCCGTAGCAGGAATGTTCGGCGAAGATGTCCGTGTGGATGACTGGAAGATCGACCTGTTATGCGGTGGTTCCCAGAAAGCTGTGTCCGCACCTCCGGGACTGACAATGGTAACGTTGAGTGCAGACGCGAAAGCAGCCATGGAAAAGCGTAAAACACCGATTGCATCTTTTTATGCGAATCTACTGACCTTCAAAGGCTACTATGAAGCCAAATGGTTCCCATACACCATGCCGGCCAGCGACATTTACGGACTTCGCACTGCTCTGGAAAACATTAAAGCCGATCCACAGATTCTGGAACGCCACGCCAAAGTAGCAGCCTACACCCGCGAAGCCATCACTTCTATGGGCTTACAGCTCTACCCGGCATGTGGTTACTCCAACACCGTAACCACTTTCGAAGTACCGGAAGGCCACACCGCGGAAGAAATCCTTCACAAGATGCGCTACGATCACAACATCCTCTTAGCCGGCTCCTTCGGCTGCTTCGCAGGAAAACTGATCCGCATCGGTCATATGGGCGAAAACGCATATATGGAAAAAGTACAGGAAGTACTGGATGCGTTGAAAGAAGTTTTGAACAAATAAATCTATATTAAACTAAAAAAGGTTGATATACTACCGTAAAACTACATAGTATACCAACCTTTTTGTTATATTACATATCAATACATAATCCTGTGAGGCATTTCTATTCTATCTGTCATCCCAAAAAGCACTTGATTACTTATATTCTTGCAACAAAAAATGGAAGCAAGGGGGCTCGAACCCCTGACCTCTCGCGTGTGAGGCGAACGCTCATCCCAGCTGAGCTATGCTTCCATACCAATTATTATAGTCCCTTTCTCCCAAAAATCAACCACGATTTTTATCACATTTTGCGAAATTTTCACATTCAAACAAATTCCTAATTCTCTTTTTTCATCCAGTATCTTTTTTCGTAACTGTTCAGTACCTTCACAGTTACGAGCCAAAATGCATTTAAACGATAAAAACACGCTTTGCGAGTTTTTATCGTTATCGCGGCACTCCTCAAGGTTCCGTGCAAGCACGGACTTTGACTCGTTGCTCGCGTAAATCACCTTCGGTGATGGCATTTTGGCTTGTATGTCTCGGGATTTT
>NZ_VUMS01000029.1 GCF_009696065.1 Oliverpabstia intestinalis
AGATAATTGAACTCTATTTTTCTTAGGGCGTGCCATAATAATAACCTCCATAGACATATTTTATCATCTATGGCAATTATATCAAGAAAAGAACATTAATTCAAATATCAACGTGTCAGTACACTAGGGGTGCGAAATAGTGATATACTATCTTTGGTGATATATGACGTTTATAAACCGATTGATATTAAAAATGAAAGATCAAAGGATAACGTTTAGATTATGGAGGGATACAAAACATGAATCTTGTGAAAGAAGCAATAGATCTGGGATTTTCAAATGCTGCCGTTATGGATACAAAGAAACTGGTTTTTGTGCCGGAATATCGAAACTTTTGTGAAGAAAACAGGTGTGGCTGTTATAATTTAAATCCTGCATGTCCACCGAGTTGTGGAACGGCAGAAGAAATGAAACAGCGCGCATTCCGTTATACGAATACTTTGGTACTGCAGACCACGTTGGAAGATAGCCGGGATCCGGCTCAATATAAGAAAGACAAGCTTCGACATAATATAATGACAGAAAAGCTTGCCGGAAAGATGGAAGCAGAGGGGATAACAGATATTTTGATTATGGCTGCAGGACCATATAAACACAATTCCTGTATGTCGGCATACTGTGTGGATGCGCAGAAAATGGCAGATGCCGCAGGGATGCTGTGCTGGGAGAATGATGGAATGTTGAGGTATTTCTCGCAGATTCTTTATTCGTAACTGTGAAGGTACTGAGTAATTATGAATTCTATTGTTTGGTGTCAATACAGAACTGCTGATCGAGCATGCTCTGGTGATATTTGACAGGAGTTTGAAAAAAAGAGTATAATACACGAAAATAAAAACAAAAGGGGAGAGAAGAATGGATTATTCGTCCGGAATTAATCAATTTACACAGGTGGCGGCACAGTTATCTGTATTACTCTTGATTGTACGTGTTGCTTTTGGGGCTCTGAATTGTTTTATGGGGTATCGGATGTTGAAGTTCTGGATTTCAGTCTGTGGCTTTTTTCTGGGAACCGGAATAGGTATGACCGCTGTGTATGTTCTGCAGTTGTCCGGAAATGTAAAATGGATTCTGCCACTGGCAGCAGGGGGCATAACTGCGGTTCTGGGATATGAGGTGTACCTTGTAGGTGCATTTTTTCTGGGATGGGTTCTCACAACTTATGGAATATTAATGGTGGTCCGTCAGCTGGATATAGAACCCAAAATGGAAATATTGATTTTGGCAGCAGGAACACTTTTGGGTGTTCTTGTGGGGATCCTGGTAGTAAAATATGCCCGCCCATGTATTATCTGGCTGATGGCTGTCAGTGGCGGTATGAGCATGGCAACCGGTGTCTGCGGGATCCTGCAGAAAGATTCAGGGATTCTGATGCTGCTTATTATGGCTGTCTGTGTACCGGCGGGAGTACTTTTTCAGTTTATGACCACACATAAGTAAAAGAGAAGTTAAAAAACACAAAAGCTACATATTTTTCATATATACTGAGCACATAAAACGTGATAGCAGATCACATGGTTTTGAGGAGGAACAGGCATGGGAAAACTGAAGATTCTGGTCGTGGATGACGAGAGCAGAATGCGGAAACTGGTAAAAGATTTCCTGATGAAAAAAGATTTTGATGTGCTGGAAGCCGGTGACGGAGAACAGGCGGTAGATATATTTTTTGAAGAGAAAGACATTGCTTTGATTATTCTGGATGTCATGATGCCAAAGATGGACGGATGGCAGGTATGTCGTGAGATTCGCGCACATTCCAGGGTTCCGATCATTATGCTGACAGCAAAAAGTGATGAACGGGATGAACTGATGGGCTTCGACCTGGGAGTGGATGAGTATATTTCCAAACCTTTCAGTCCAAAGATTCTGGTTGCCAGAGTGGAGGCAATCCTTCGAAGATCCGGTCACGGAGAACAGGAAAATGTGCTGACATGCGGCGGTATTGAACTGAACAAAACAGCACATATAGTCAGTGTGGACGGAAAAAATATCGAACTGAGTTTCAAGGAATTTGAACTGCTGACCTACTTTATGGAAAATCAGGGAATTGCATTATCCAGAGAAAAAATCTTGAATCATGTATGGAATTATGATTATTTCGGAGATGCCCGAACGATTGATACCCATGTAAAAAAACTGCGAAGCAAAATGGGAGATAAAGGAGATTATATCAAAACAATCTGGGGCATGGGATATAAGTTCGAGGTAGATCAATGAAAAAATCAAAATCCATACGCTGGCAGATAACAGGAGCATTTCTTGGCTTTCTGGTACTCGCTCTGGGATTGATCATTTTTTTGAATATGACATTCATGGAGCAGTATTATCTGGAGAATAAAAAAGAAATATTGAAAACCAGTTATGAAACGATTGCCAAAGAATACGACGCGGTGGATAAGACAGATACATTAAAGTTTGCATCTACCAATAACCTGTCGTTTGTTATCATTGACTGGAATGGATCTGAACCGGAAGGATACAGCAATCTGCGGGACAGTGAATCAAAAAAACTTGCAGCGAAATTATTCGGATATATTTATAATTTCGAACCGAAGGGCGATAAGATCATTGAGAAAACAAATAATTATACGATTCAGTTTAACAGAGATGCCAGTCTGAACATGGAATTCCTGGAAATCTGGGGTACGCTGGATGACGGTGTAAACTTTATTGTACGATCACCGATAGAAAGCATTCAGAAAAGTATCGCATTGTCCAATCGATTCTATCTGATGGTGGCGTTAGGTGTGTGTGTGATCGGTGCTGCATTTATCGCTTTTCTGGCAAAACGTCTGACAAAACCGCTGACGGAACTTACAGAGATATCCAGACGAATGGCGAATCTGGACTTTGATGTAAAATATACCAGTGGAGGAGAAGATGAGATCGGTGTGCTGGGACATAATTTTAATCAGATGTCAGAAACCCTGGAACAGACGATTTCGGAACTGAAGACGGCAAATAATGAACTGCAGAAAGACATTGAAAAAAAAGAAGAAATTGATGAGATGCGAAAAGAATTTCTGTCGAATGTTTCCCATGAGCTGAAAACGCCGATCGCACTGATTCAGGGGTATGCAGAAGGTCTGCAGGATAATATTAACGATGATGAGGAAAGCCGTCAGTTCTATTGTGATGTGATTATAGATGAAGCGGGAAAGATGAACCAGATGGTGAAGAAACTGCTGACACTGAATCAGCTGGAATTTGGTAATGATCAGGTGAATATGGAGCGTTTTGATCTGACATCTCTGATACAGGGAGTGATCCAGTCTTCCCAGATTCTGGCACAGCAGGCTGAAGTTGAGATTATGTTCTACCAGGCAGAACCTCTGCATGTGTGGGGAGATGAATTCAAGGTAGAAGAGGTCATCACAAACTATGTCACCAATGCGATTCATTATGCTAAAAATGAAAAGAAAATAGATATCCGATGTACCCAGGAGAATGGTGTGATCCGCACCTCGGTTTTCAATACCGGAGATGCGATTCCGGAAGAAGAACTGGATAAGATCTGGATCAAATTTTATAAAGTAGACAAAGCAAGGACGAGAGAGTACGGCGGAAGCGGTATCGGTCTGTCTATCGTAAAAGCGATCATGGAGTCTATGAATCAGCAGTGTGGTGTGAAAAATTATGATAATGGAGTGGAATTCTGGTTTACACTGGATACTACATTGTCAGGAAATCAGGAATAAAAACTCGAAAACGTGTTTTTAAGACAGGCGTAGTAACAAAAGTTATTTATTTCTTTGTCATTTCAGTGACAAATGTGTTATACTTAACAAAACGCTGTAAAAGAAAAATACGTAGGAGGATTTTTACAAATGAAAATAGCGGTAACATATGAAAATGGAAAGGTATTTCAGCACTTTGGAAAGACAGAAACATTTAAGGTATATGAAGTGGAAGAGGGAAAAGTAATTTCCAGTGAAGTGATCGGTTCCAATGGAGAAGGTCACGGAGCTCTTGCCGGAGTGTTAGAAGGTCAGGGAGTTGATGTACTGATCTGCGGAGGTCTTGGTGGTGGCGCACAGGCAGCACTGGCAGAGGCGGGAATCGAAGTATGTTCCGGAGCAGAAGGTGATGCTGACCAGGCAGTGGAAGCATACCTGAAAGGAGAACTGATATCTACCGGCGTAAATTGTGATCATCATCATGAAGAAGAGGAAGGACATTCCTGCGGATCGAACTGTGGCGACGGCGGCTGCAGCGGCTGCGGTGGTGGCTGCGGAAGTCATCAGCCGTCATTTGAAGGGCCAAATGTAGGAAAAATCTGCCGGACACATTACAGAGGAACATTTAACGATGGTTCTCAGTTCGACAGCTCCTATGACCGTGGCGAACCACTGGAATTTACCTGCGGTGCTGGACAGATGATCCTTGGTTTTGATAAAGCAGTAGCAACTATGGAAGTGGGTGAGAAGGTTACCGTTCATCTGATGCCGGAAGAAGCATATGGCATGTCGGATCCAAATGCGATTTTTACTGTGGAGATCGCCCAGCTTCCAGGTTCTGAAGACCTTACTGTAGGTCAGCAGGTGTATCTTTCCAATCAGTACGGTCAGCCATTCCCGGTAAAGGTAAACGCGAAAGATGAAAAAACTATTACATTTGACGCAAACCATGAGATGGCTGGAAAAGAACTGAACTTTGAGATTGAACTGGTGGAAGTGAAATAATAACATAAGATAAGTAACAGACAAAGCTATACAATGATTTCAATGAATTGTATAGCTTTGTTTTTAGTTTAAAATTTAGAGGGAATATAGTATTATGAAATACAGATTTTGGGGCTGGGAACACGCAGATGCAAAAGCGATTACAGCCGAATATAAAGGGATCGAGACACCTGTTGATTTATACGATGCATTATCACATGTCTGGTGTGCGGATACCTGTGCGCCGCGGATGAGGCAGAACTGGACAAAAGAAAATATGACACTTGGACAGTGTTCGATCACCGCTTTTCTGGCTCAGGATATCTTCGGCGGTAAAGTGTACGGAATCCTCAGACCGGGTGGAAATTATCACTGTTATAATGTGATCAGAGACTGTAAGTTTGATCTTACCAGTGAGCAGTTCGGCGATGAAGTACTGGACTATGAGGAGAATCCTGAACAGTTCCGGGAAGTGCATTTTGCGAAGGAAGAGAAGCGGATGCGGTACGAGAAGTTGAAAGAAGAATTGAAGAAGTATTGCGAAAGAAACGAGGAGAAATAATAAATGGGACACTTTTACTTTGTCCGTCACGGACAGACCGTGTGGAATGTGGAAAATAAGATCTGCGGCTGCACCGACAGCCCACTGACTGAATACGGACGGGAACAGGCGAGAGAAACCGGAAGAAAGATTCTTGCAGAAGGAATCCAGGCAGATGAGATCCTGTGTTCACCGCTCAGCCGGGCAAAAGATACGGCACAGTTGATTTCTGAGATGACAGGAATCCCATGTCGGGTAGAACCGAGACTGATCGAGCAAAATTTCGGAAAATGGGAATCCACGCCGCGGGATGGAGAGAACTTTAAAAAGGCGAAAGAATTCTTCGCCTGCAGCCATGAGGGAGGAGAATCGACACTTCGTCTGGCACAGAGAATCTATAACCTTCTCGATGATATCAGGAAAGAATCGAAAGAAAAAACTTACATTCTGGTTGCCCATAACGGAATCGCCAGAGTTGTGCAGTCTTATTTTACCGATATGACGAATGAAGAATATGCTGCATGGGGTGTGAAAAACTGCGCGGTTGTTCGGTATGATTTTTAGCCAATATCTTATATTGATTCGGTGAAACAAATTTGATTTACATATAGTGTTAAACTTTATACATTCAATTATATCATTTCTACGGAAATGATATAATTGAATTGACAAATGAAAAAAATACAATTCGAATTTTCATTCCAGCGAGAACAAATTAAACCCTATTTATCCCCATGCAGCAGATAATACAGCAGCCCGTCACATCCGCGTTCCACATCGGCATATGTCTCATCAAACCTTCCCGTATACCACGGATCCCGGATCGAAGCGGAACTTCCGACGAATGACAGCAACAGGAAAATTTTCCAGTTCTTTCCTTCGATTTAATTGGTATCAGTTTCTCCCGTGTGAAGAGAATCCAGTTCCAGTAACTGATTGATCTTCTCGACGTAGTCACTGTAATTACCGGTTTGTGCCGCATATTGTTCCATCTGCTGTACCTGACGGGTGATAGCAAGATTGTCACCTGTAAGTACGTAAGCTTTATACAGAGTAGCTGCCTGGTAATATCTGGCTACTGCCTGACAGGCTTTGATATTGGAACTCAATTTCTTATCAGGGATGCAGTCCCTGCAGGTCATATCATATAGATTCATGTAATCTTCCTGTTGCAGGGTGGAAATATAATCTTCTTCATCAAGATAATAAGAAGGAACAGAAGCGGAATCTCTGATCTCTGAGATTCCGATGGCAATCATCAGAAGACAGGAAAGGATCAGGATAATAGTGATAATACCACAGATCAGTTTTCCAGGTGAAAATCGTTTCATCGTTTTTCAAGCCCCCTTTCCAGGTATTCTTTTTGCTTTCTGGATGAGAGATCCGGAAGTGCTTCCGCTTCTTCAGGAGTAAGACCGGCATAAGCCACCAGAATAGCCTTTGTCTGGGTACGCAGATCTGTCAGAGCAGCATTGGTTTCGTCTGTAAAATATTCATCTGCGTTATAAGAGTAATTATCTTCGAGATTATAAATATCATGGACATCACGCGCAAGTGTTGTGATGGTATGAGAAATCTCATCTGAATCGAAATAGTAATTATTACAGGAACTGTTGGTATCCACAAGAATTCGATAAATATTACGATAGGAATCAGAGGCGCTGATCAGGGCGTTGTATTTGTTAAATGCATCTTCATAATACAGAGAATTCTGGCTGTAATAATAAGAAAGTCCATAGAAATCACCATTTTGGATATAAGTATCTATATTTTCCTGGTGCTTGCTGAGATGGCTGTGAATCTGTTGCTTTTGAAGACTGGAGCCGATATCCCAGCTTTTGGCTACAAAAACAAAAGAAACAATATTTAATAAAATCAGAACGAAAATGACAGTCAAAGGTACAGTCAGACTGGTAAAATGTTTGGTCTTCTGATAAACTTCAGACTGAGTCTGCTGAAATTCCTGCTCGTATCGATCCATATCTTCCTGATGTTTTCTGGCAAATTCGTTTGGAAGGCCACAGAAAGGACAATACTTCTCCTCCAGACCGATCTGTGCGCCGCAATGAGGGCATTTCATCTGTTATTCCTCCTTATGAAAATTGATTTTTATGGCTGGCTGTATAATCCAGACATTTTTTATAACTCAGATACCCGTCATCCAGACAGTCCTGATACACCTGATCAGCCTCATCAGAAGTCAGATGAAAATGTTCCAGCAACAGAGAGTCTGACTCCTGAATAAATGTGGCCAATTTGACAAGTTCTGCATCCGTCAGTTTGTTTTTGTGATACGAAGAAAATTCTTCTCTGGTAAGAACCATGGCAGAATAGAATCCTGTACTGATATCGTATTCATTGTAACTGTTGTCAGCGATGGCATCGTTTAAAAACTTTACATCCATATATAAAGTGTAATAATTGTAGTAATCCATATGTTTCCAACGATATAAAGCAGTGCTTCCATCCAGGTTATACAAACTGTTGATATATGTATACACTTCTTCATCATTCCCGGAAGCATATAACTCATTTAATTTTGGAAAATACTCTTTTGCAAATGCATTTTCTTTTCGGAGTTCTTTCTTTTCCAGATAGCTGCTTCCGTAAAAGACAGATACCCCTGTTACGAAGAGCAGAAGAAAGATACAGAAAATAATAAGAACAATCTTAGCAGTAAAAATCCCCTGGTGGCGCAGTTCTCTGGTGTATTCCTTTGTGGGAACAGCTTTGAGATTTTGAACATCCTGTTTCAGATGTTCGAGTGTTTGCATGTATTCAGATTCAGCAGCGGAAGGCTGAAGCATACCGCAGTAGGGGCAGGTGACATCACTTTCTTTTAGTTCAGCACCACAATTTGAACAAAACATAATGGTACGCCTCCTTTCGTTAAAACCGCAAATGCATACATACTTCGGACGTCTCAATGGTACCGGAATTGGGAAAGTACGAAGTACGGATCAATATTTTCTGACTACGACACTATTCCATAATTATAGCATAAAAAAATACAAAAAGGGTGTTGTTTTTTAGTTAATTATGCATTGACAAAGAAGGGCAGAGTTGGTAGAATGAAAAACAAAGCTGTTTTACACATTACCAAGAGAAAGTGGGAAAGAATATGAAACAGAGAATTTTATCTATTTTAGTAGATAACACCGCTGGTGTTTTAGGAAGAATCGCCGGTATGTTCAGCCGGAGAGGCTACAATATAGACAGCCTTACAGTAGGTGTAACCGCAGATCCAAGATATTCCCGTATGACGGTTGTCTGCAGCGGAGATGATGATGTCCTCGAACAGATTACAAAGCAGCTGAACAAGCTGGTAGATGTTAGAGATATCAAGATTCTGGAACCGGATGCCAGTGTTATCAGAGAGTTGATTCTTGTAAAAGTAAGAGTATCTCAGGCAAACAGACAGAATGTCACATCTATCGCAGAGATTTTCCGTGCGAAGGTTGTAGATGTGTCCGTCGATTCCATGGTATTGGAACTGACAGGTTCAAAATCAAAACTGGAGGCATTTCTCCAGCTTCTGGCAGATGGTAATGAGATTCTGGAACTGGCAAGAACCGGAGTATCCGGCCTGTCACGTGGATCTGATTACGTATTAGTTTTATAAAAACGTGAAACCGGATGAAAAGCCCGGTCAGAAGATACAGCGAAAAGCTGTCAATTACATAGTGTGCTAGAGGGGAAACCCCCTAACAATAGAAAAATATCCATTTTAGGAGGAACAAAAAATGGCAAACAAAATTTATTACCAGGAAGATTGTAACTTATCTATGCTGGAAGGACAGACAATTGCCGTTATCGGTTACGGTAGCCAGGGACATGCACATGCTCTGAACGCAAAAGAGTCTGGATGTAATGTTATTATTGGTCTGTATGAAGGAAGCAAATCCTGGGCAAAAGCAGAAGCACAGGGATTTGAAGTATATACAGCTGCAGAAGCAGCTAAAAGAGCTGACATTATCATGATCCTGATCAACGATGAACTGCAGGCTGATATGTACAAAAAAGATATTGAGCCAAACCTGGAAGAAGGTAACATGCTGATGTTCGCACATGGTTTCAACATTCATTTCGGATGCATCAAACCTCCAAAGAACGTTGATGTAACCATGATCGCACCAAAAGCACCTGGACATACTGTAAGAAGTGAATATCAGGCTGGTAAAGGTACTCCTTGTCTGGTAGCTGTAGAACAGGATGCTACAGGAAAAGCTCTGGAAAGAGCACTGGCTTATGGTCTGGCAATCGGTGGAGCAAGAGCTGGTCTTCTGGAGACAACTTTCAGAACAGAAACAGAAACAGACCTGTTCGGTGAGCAGGCAGTTCTGTGTGGTGGCGTTTGTGCCCTGATGCAGGCAGGTTTCGAAACTCTGTGTGAAGCAGGTTACGATCCAAGAAATGCATACTTCGAATGTATCCATGAGATGAAACTGATCGTAGATCTGATCTACCAGTCAGGTTTCGAAGGAATGAGATATTCTATCTCCAATACAGCAGAATACGGTGACTACATCACAGGACCAAAGATCGTTACAGCAGAAACAAAGAAAGCTATGAAACAGATTCTGACAGATATCCAGGATGGTTCTTTTGCAAAAGAATTCCTGCTTGACATGTCTCCTGCAGGTCGTCAGGTTCACTTCAAAGCTATGCGTAAACTGGCTTCTGAACATCCGTCAGAGAAAGTTGGTAAAGAGATCCGTAAGCTGTACAGCTGGAACAACGAAGATGACAAACTGATCAACAACTAATCCAAAGCACTATATGTAAGCACGAGATAAACACAGAAAGCCCCGGAAAGCTTAATTTTCCGGGGCTTTTTGCATATGCAATATGTCGAAAGAACGGGCGGAAAAGAGGTATAGGCAACACGGAGATCATGTCAATGCCGTTTGTGCCCCACCAGCCAGCAGGCATGCAATAAATAAACAGCTGTCGGAATCAGAACAAGCAGCTGGATATCTGAATAAGCCGCACTGGTGATTGCCGGCAACAAAACTGTATGGAGAGACAGGTACAGATAGATACTACCTGCTGCCAGATTGCAGAGAACAAATCGCCATCCAAGAAAACCGAAGACTGAAGCAGCTACCAGAAGGACACCAAGAAGAACTCCACCGGGCAGATGAAAAGAAAAGGTATCTTTGTTTTGTATAAAAAATAACAACAGAATTCCATATAAAAAAAATACAATATTCATCAGGCTCATAAGTTTAAACAGCAGACTGTAGTATCGTGTGGTGGGGCAGTGATCCCAAAGCTCGACTTCCAGTTTTTCTGCCAGTTCTGTGGCTGCCCGGGTGAAGGTGAGATTGGTCATTACCATGGCCTTATCACAGTCATAAAAGTTTGCACCGGCATAGGCTTCCTGTACAGCTTTGTTTCCTACCGGATATGAATAATATTTGCACTGGATTCCATATTTTTTCCGATGTTTACGGGCAATAATATCTACGCCCTGATCTCCGGAACTCTGGGTAACCTGAACTCTGGAGAATCCATTCCTTTTTAAAATTTCTGCACACTGATATTCAAATTGATACCCATCCATGTGTTATTATCTCCTGTAATATAATATGATGTGAGATTCAAAAGTGTTTTATCCTTAACATTATAATCTCAGGATACCATAGAATAGAGAAAAGAACAAGTGTTCTTGACGGAAAATAACAAAATATTGTGATGCGGAGTAACTATTCAGTAGCCATTATCCCGCGAGGTGTTTTGGCATAAATATGCCAAAATTCCGAGACATACAAGCAAAAATGCCATCACCGAAGGTGATTTTAAATGCATTTTTGCTCGTAACTGTGAAGGTACTGAGCAGTTACGATGCGGAATTTAAACTCGGTTTAATTGATTTTCCGAAATTCTGAAGGTGTCATTCCGGTTGTTTTTCGAAACATCAGAACAAAATGACTGGCATCGGTATAGCCCACATCCTGGGAGATATCCTGTATTTTCCTGGTTCTGTGACTGACCAGAAGTTCCTTGGCTTTGCTGATTCGGAATTTGGTCAGATATTCGTAGACCGAACATCCAAGATACCTGGAAAAAAGCCGGGACAGATATTGTGGTGTGACGAAGACTTTCTGACTGAGTGTGTCAGCGGTAAGATCTTCCATATATCTGGTATGGATAATGGTAAGAACCGGCCGAACATATTTTTCCCAGGCTGGCTGTTGAGAAGGATTAGACTGAAGTCCCCCGATAAACTGTAAAAGCACCTGATAACATTCCAGAGACAAAAGTTGAGGATCTGTCGGTGTTTCCTGATGATGAAGAACGGCCTGATCAATCAGCTTCCGGATAGAGGCAGCTTTTTCGTTTTCAAAAAAAAGTAAATGAGAAGAACCAAATAAGGCAGAAAAATAAGGGCTCATGGAACCACTGAAAGTGGCAAACAAAGTAATCCACTGACCTGAAGCAGAATGGTAAACATGTGGTATCCCCGGGGCAAGAAGTACTCCCTGGTTTTCTCTAATGGTATATTTTTTTTCATCAATAGAGAGGATGCCGCTTCCTTCCTGGGTCTGCAGATAATGATAAACCGGAAAACCATCCGGACGTAGTGTGGGCTCCTGATTCCAGTTGTTACCGATGGAATCAAACTGAAAGGGAAAGTCTGTGGGAGCCGAATTAAAATAGATAGGCATAGGAAGAACCTCCGTAAGAATTATTATCGAATGGTACGAAAATGAAGTTTCGCACAGACTGATGCATTTTCAGATTCATGGTAACACACAGAAAAAACATCTGTCAATTTGTTTCGAAATGTTATAGAAAGAAGTATGTCTTGTTATACAAATCTGAAAAAATAAGAGGTATAATACAGATAACAAATGGTTATCAGAAACTAACAAAATAGATTCGGATAATTATAGAAATGGACAAATCGAAAGGAGCAGTTTTATGCAGCCAAAATTCAAAAGAATTCTTTATGGAGGAGATTATAATCCAAATCAGTGGCCGGAGGAAGTATGGAAAGAAGATATGAGAATCTTCAAAGATGCGCGGATCAACAGCGCTACGATCAATGTATTCTCCTGGGCAAAGATTCAGCCTTCAGAGCATGAATACAACTTTGCGGAACTGGATAAGATCGTAGAGATGCTTTCGGAAGAAAATTATGCTATTGTATTTGCCACTTCCACAGCAGCACTTCCTGGATGGATGGTCAGAAAATATCCGGAAGTAATGAGTACCGATTATGAAGGCAGACAGCATCGTTTTGGTCAGCGTCATAATGCCTGTCCGAATTCTCTGGTATATCGCAAATATGCTTCTGCAATGGCAGATAAGCTTGCGGAACGCTATGCCTCCAACCCGCATGTGACCTGCTGGCATATCAATAACGAATACGGAGTGACCTGCTTCTGCGACAACTGTCAGAATGCTTTCCGTGTATGGTTAAAAGACAAATACAAAACAATAGAAGCACTGAACAAAGCATGGAACATGGAATTCTGGGGACATACCGTATATGACTGGGATGATGTGGTGGTTCCGAATGCATTAAGTGAAGGCATAGGAACAGAGAAAACCGCATTTGCGGGTATTTCCATAGATTATCGAAGATTTAATTCTGACAGTGTTCTGGAATGCTACAAGCTGGAGAGAGATGCAGTTCGTAAATATAACCAAGAAGTAGTCATCACAACAAACCTGATGGGAACGTTTAAAGATCTGGATTATTTCAAATGGGCGAAAGAGATGGATGTGGTATCCTGGGATAACTATCCGGCATACGATACTCCATGGAGCATGATTGCCATGAAACATGATCTGATGAGAGGCCTGAAACATGAACCGTTTATGCTGATGGAACAGACACCGAGCCAGCAGAACTGGCAGAAATACAACTCTCTGAAACGTCCGGGACAGATGCGTGCGCAGAGCTATCAGACGATGGCTCACGGTGCAGATACGATTCAGTTCTTCCAGCTGAGAAGAAGTGTGGGAGCCTGCGAGAAATTTCATGGAGCTGTTATTGCTCATGCAGGAACGGAAAACACCAGAGTGTTCCGTGAGGTGGCTCAGCTTGGTAAAGAACTGGAAAGTTTTGGAACAAAGACACTGGGAAGCGAAAATCTTTCAGATGTCGGCCTGATTTTTGACTGGGAAAATTACTGGGCACTGGAATACACCAGCGGACCTTCCGAAGATCTGAAATATGTAGAGCAGATTCATAAGTATTATAATTATTTCTATGAAAGAAATATCAGTGTTGATATGATTCCGGTAGATGCAGATTTCTCACAGTACAAGATGGTGGTTGCACCGGTTCTTTACATGGTAAAAGAAGGAATGAAAGAGGCTTTGGAATCCTTTGTAAAGAATGGCGGTATCCTGATTACTACATATATGAGCGGTATCGTAGACCAGTCTGACAATGTGCATCTTGGAGGCTATCCGGGACCGCTGCGTGACATGGCGGGTGTATGGGTGGAAGAAATTGATGCGCTGGCACCGGAACAGGTCAATGAAGTGAAATTTACGGATGGAACTACAGCATCCTGCAACCTGTTATGTGATCTGCTGCATCTGGAAGGTGCAGAAGCACTGGCAACGTACCAGAAAGATTTTTATGCAGATATGCCTGCAGTCACAAGAAATACCTTTGGCAAAGGTGCAACGTATTATGTAGGAACGCAGATGGATGATGCGGGACTCGCAAAGATTCTGGATCAGGCGGTAAATGAAGTGAATGTAAGGGCTGTGATTCCGGAAGTAACCGGGCTGGAAGTTACTTGCAGAACTTCTGACGACACCAGATATTATTATGTCATGAACTTCAAAGATGAGGATCAGGTTCTTCCGGATAGCCTTGGTGGAAAAACAGATTTGATTAGTGGAGCAGTCATTCCGGCAGGAACGGTACTGAAAAAATGGGATGTACTGATCCTGCAGGAAGAAAAATAAAATAGTACTTTGAAATTTACGGGAGAATGTTTCCTCGTAAATCCAGAAAATGTTGAATAACGGGATTCGCCTGTTCGTGTTTACGGCAGGCGAATCCTATTTGTCTTGGAGAAAATGTAAGTCCCAGTGGAAGAGTGATCAGATCCCCGCGATCCAGCTCTTCCTGAACAAATTCCTGAATCACACAGGCGGCACCCATTCCAATCTTTGCAAATTCGATCAGAAGATCCATTGTTGAAACTTCCAGAATATTGGAAAACTCCACACCATGTTCCAGAAACACACGATTGATATATTGCCTGGTAATATTTTCTTCATCGAGCATCATAAATGTAGCGGTCTGAAAAAGATCGCCGTTACCTGATCGCAGTTCCAGATGTTCCAGGTAGGCGGTTGTTGTTACAAAAATATCCTGAATCTTTTGCAGTGGCTGAAAATAAAAACCTTTCTGTATCGCCGGTTCGCCGACAAGACCAATATCTATTTTATTTTCTTCCAGTAATGTCAGAGTCTGGTAAGTGGACTGACAGCTGATGGATATTTTTACATGTGGGTACGCCTTTATAAAGCGTTGCAGATGAGGCAGAAGGATATATTTGCAAAGAGTAGTGCTGACACCTATACGAAGCTGGTCTACTCCAAGAGCATGATGGCGTGCCAAAATCTCTTCTCCTTCTTCAAGAGTCTCAAAAGCATCTCTGGTATGCTGGAAAAGGATCTCCCCATCTGCGGTAAGAGTAACACCCCGGGAACTTCGTTTGAACAGGGTTGTGTTCAGATTGTCTTCCAGTTTTTGAATGGATTTGCTGATAGCGGGCTGGCTGATATATAGTTCTTTGGCCGCGTGAGAAATACTGCCCTTTTTTGCGACTGTGTGAAATACATAATAAAGAGAAAGATTCTGTTCCATGTAAAACCTCCGTGTATAGAATATCAGTGACAAATGAAATAATATAACCTGTAGTTATAGAGAATATATTTTATATGTATTGTTATTATATCGCAAGATATGTTACAATAGCAAACAGTAAATGAAAAAAATCTCAATTTCATGATACCAGGGGTAAAACAGGTTTGCCCTCAACATTATATACACAGGAGGAACAGAAACATGGGAATGACGATGACACAGAAAATTCTGGCAGCGGCAGCGGGTCTTGAGAAGGTAGAAGCAGGACAGCTGATCGAAGCAGAACTGGATCTGGTACTGGGAAATGATATCACCTCACCGGTAGCAATTCATGAGATGGATAAGATGACAGTAGATACGGTATTTGATAAAGATAAAGTGGCACTGGTCATGGATCACTTTATCCCGAACAAAGATATCAAGTCTGCACAGCACTGCAAGTGTGTAAGAGAATTTGCCTGTAAACATGATATCACTAATTATTTTGATGTCGGAGAAATGGGTATCGAGCATGCACTTCTCCCGGAAAAAGGTCTGACAGTAGCAGGCGATGTGATTATCGGAGCAGATTCTCATACCTGTACATATGGTGCCCTGGGTGCATTCTCTACCGGTGTGGGAAGTACGGATATGGCAGCCGGTATGGCAACCGGTAAAGCATGGTTTAAAGTTCCATCTGCTATCAAATTTAATATTGTCGGAAAACCTGCAAAATGGGTGAGCGGTAAAGATGTGATCCTGCACATCATCGGCATGATCGGTGTGGATGGGGCTCTGTATAAATCTATGGAATTCACAGGCGAAGGCATTAAAAATCTGTCCATGGATGATCGTTTTACCATTGCCAACATGGCAATTGAAGCCGGTGGAAAGAACGGTATCTTCCCGGTTGATGATGTAGCTATGACATACATGAAAGAACATTCCAAGCGGGAATGGAAAGTATTTGAAGCTGACGAGGATGCAGTTTACGATGAGGAATACACCATTGATCTTAGCACACTGCGTCCGACCATCGCGTTCCCACATCTGCCGGAAAACACAAAAACCATCGATGAGATCACAGAAAATGTGAAGATCGATCAGGTAGTTATCGGTTCCTGTACCAACGGACGTATCGATGACCTGCGTATTGCGGCAGAGATCCTGGCAGACAACAAAGTGAAAAAGGGTATCCGCTGTATCGTGATTCCGGCAACACAGAAGATATATCTGCAGGCAATGGAAGAAGGTCTGTTAAAGATCTTTATCGAGGCAGGAGCTGTAGTAAGCACACCGACCTGTGGACCGTGTCTGGGTGGTTATATGGGCATTCTGGCAGAAAATGAGCGCTGTGTGTCCACAACCAACCGTAACTTTGTAGGCCGTATGGGACATGTGGATTCTGAAATCTATCTGGCAAGCCCGGCTGTTGCTGCAGCGAGTGCTGTTACCGGTAAGATTTCTTCACCGGAAGAATTAGGTTTATAGGAGGAAGAGAAAGATGAAAGCAGAAGGAAGAGTATTTAAATATGGTGACAATGTAGATACAGACGTAATCATTCCTGCACGTTATCTGAACTCTTCAGATCCGGCAGAGCTGGCTACTCACTGTATGGAAGATATTGACAAAGAGTTTGTAAATAAAGTACAGAAAGGTGACATCATCGTTGCCAATAAAAACTTTGGATGTGGTTCTTCCAGAGAACATGCACCGATTGCAATCAAGGCAGCAGGTGTAAGTTGTGTGATCGCAGAAACGTTCGCACGTATCTTTTACAGAAATTCTATCAATATTGGTCTTCCGATTATCGAGTGCCCGGAAGCGGCAAAAGGAATCGATGCAGGTGATGATGTGGAAGTGGACTTTGACAGTGGTATGATCTACAATAAAACAAAAGGAACTGAGTTCAAGGGACAGGCGTTTCCGGAGTTCATGCAGAAGATTATCAAAGCCGAGGGCCTGGTAAATTATATTAACGCCAATACGACAAAATAAAAGAAAATAAATAGAAATAGTACAGGCAGTCGCAGAGTTTCGGACTGCCTGTATTATTTATGCGAACAACGATTCAAAGTACATGCTTGCATGAGACCCTGCGACTGTCGCGATAATCAATATTGATCCACTGGATCAATTATTGATATGCAATGCAACGTAGAATTCGCGAAGCATATTTTATCTTGTTTCTGCCTCGTTTTTGCAAAAGTAAAGCGATCGAAATTGTTCTGTTATGAAGTATCGTGTTCCGGAAAAACGGCAGAAACTGCCTGGAAAAGAAAAGTATCGGGGCAACAGGATTTGAACCTGCGACCTCACGGCCCCCAGCCGTGCGCGCTACCAAGCTACGCCATACCCCGACAAAACTGATTTATACATGATAGAGACTATTATATGCATTATAATGGGTTTTGTCAATAATTATTTGATTTTTAAAATTGCTTTAAAAATCGATAAAATTCATTCTGATAAAACTTTATCATAGAAACCCGTTGACAATCTGTCTGCTTCTATGGTAGAATTTAACTTGTAAATGGCGTAGAAGAGGAAGAGTACAGAGGATTCGGCTTTCAGAGAACTGCTGGATGGTGTGAAGCAGTGAATGAAGAATTTGGAACTGCCCTTGGAGCTGCTGTCTGAACGAAATATATTTCCAGTAGGAACAGACGGAGTACCCCACCGTTATCATGGGGGAGGATATAAGGTGTAGACCCGTATCTGGCAGAGTGCATGAAGTTATTCATGAAAAAGAGTGGTACCGCGTAGGAGATAATCCTTCGTCTCTTGAGAAGAGAGACGGAGTTTTTTTTACGCATTTTTACATATCCATAAAGAAGATAGATGCCAGAGATGTGCAGGGAATCAAATTTAGGAGGACAAGAAACATGATGAATTACAAAAAGTATGTGAGACAGTATTTTATGCCACCTGTAAAATGTATGAAATGGGCAGAAAAAGAGTATGTAGAGAAAGCCCCGATCTGGTGCAGTGTGGATCTGCGAGACGGTAACCAGGCACTTGTGATCCCGATGAGTCTGGAACAGAAAATTGAGTTCTTCAAACTTTTGGTAAAAATTGGATTCAAGGAAATCGAGGTAGGTTTCCCGGCAGCATCTGAAACAGAATATGAATTCTTAAGAGCCTTGATCGAACAGAACCTGATTCCGGAAGATGTAACTATTCAGGTACTGACACAGGCAAGAGAACATATTATCCGCAAGACCTTTGAGGCGGTAAAAGGTGCACCGAGAGCCATCATCCATGTATATAATTCTACATCGCTGAGCCAGAGAGAGCAGGTGTTCCGTAAATCAAAAGAAGAGATTAGAAAAATCGCTGTAGATGGAGCTGCCCTGTTAAAGAAACTGGCAGATGAGACAGACGGAAACTTCCTGTTTGAGTACAGCCCGGAAAGCTTTACCGGAACAGAGCCGGAATATGCACTGGAGGTGTGTAATGCAGTTCTGGATGTATGGAAACCAACACCGGATCAGAAGGCAATCATTAACTTGCCGGTAACAGTAGAACATTCCATGCCGCACGTATATGCAAGCCAGGTTGAGTATATGTGTGATAACCTGAATTACAGAGAAAATGTTATTGTATCTCTTCACCCGCATAACGACAGGGGATGTGGTGTTGCAGATTCTGAGCTGGGACTTCTGGCAGGTGCAGACCGTATCGAAGGAACTCTGTTCGGAAATGGTGAGCGTACCGGTAATGTAGATATCATTACACTGGCGATGAATATGTATGCTCAGGGTGTAGATCCGGAACTTGATTTCTCTGATATGCCAGGCATCTGTGAAAAATACGAAAAATTCACCGGCATGAACGTAGATCCGAGAAGTCCGTACAGCGGATCTCTGGTATTTGCCGCATTTTCCGGTTCCCATCAGGATGCGATCGCAAAAGGAATGCACTGGATCGAAGAAAAAGATCCGGATCACTGGACGGTTCCGTATCTGCCGATAGACCCGAGAGATGTGGGAAGAAGCTATGATGCCAATGTTATTCGTATCAACAGCCAGTCCGGTAAAGGTGGCGTAGGTTATATTCTGGAAACAAAATACGGTCTGAATCTGCCACCAAAGATGCGTGAAGCTATGGGTTACGCAGCGAAAGCAGTATCAGATCATACTCATAAAGAACTTCATCCTGATGAAATTTTTGAACTGTTCAAAGAAACTTTCGAAAATGTCAAAAAACCGCTGGATATTCAGAAAGTACATTTCCAGCAGAACGGACACATCACCACACAGGTTACGTCTTCCTTTGAAGGCCGTGTGATCACTACCGAGGCAGATGGTAACGGACGTCTGGATGCGGTAAGTAATGCACTGAAAAAAGCATATGACATGCAATATACACTGGTTTCCTACACCGAGCATGCACTGGAAATGAGCACAAGTTCAAAGGCAATTGCATACGTGGGTATCCAGAAACCGGATGGATCCCTTTCCTGGGGTGCAGGCGTCGACAGCGACATTATCCGTGCATCTATCGATGCCTTAGTCACCGCTATCAACAATCGATAGAAAAAACCCTTTATTTATAGGCTTTTTCGAGAAAAAAACAGAAAAAAATGTGTACAGATTCAGGGATTAAAAGTACCATAAAATAGTGTATTTTTTCATAAAATTTCATTAAAATTGAGTAGAAATTGTGTACGGAAAAATACAAAGTGTGTACGGAATATTCCATGAGTAATCAACAGAAAAGATGGAAAGAAAATAAAACAGAGCCTAGGAACAGAGCAAAGCTATCTAGTAATAGATAGCTTTGTTTTCGTATAAAGAGAAATTTTCTAAAGATCGGTTAAAATTGTTAAGAAGAGATATTGGAAATTCGTATTTTTTAATACTAGAATATATGTTCGCAATATGATAAAATAAAAGAACATATATTCGATATATAAAGATACATTTTCAAGGTGGTGGACGACAATGAAAAGAGAAGAGAAAATTGAAATGATTCAGGAAATAATTGAGAAAAAAGATCCATACATAGGTCTGTACGCAGAGTTACTACTTTCGATGGGCGATATGAAACTCAATTACAGAGATTATATGATTACAGAACCAATCAATTGTTTTGAAGAATTAAAGAGGGTATTTAATGCTGATTATGATTTATGTGCAGCATTGTTGACTATGGTACTGAGAGAGGATCATTTTTCATGTGGATCCTTTAAACAAAGATTTGCTGCTGGTCAGGTACTACTAATTTTAAAACGTATGAGGGATATCCTGAGCATGAAATAAGTAAAAGAAAAATTATGGTAATCTGTAAAATAACATGATAAAACAAACTATAAACAGAAAGGATATTTAATGGATATACTAACTAATTTACAAGAATACGGCGTGATAGACGCTGCTTTTACTATTGTATTAATTATTTTAAAATATAATGGAAAACAAGGATGGAAGGAGAGCCTAGGCTTATCTGATAGAGAAAAATTTTTTCATCTTTGGCATGGATGTATCTGGTTATGTATTATCAATACTATAATCGAAATTTTGTATTTGGGAGAGAGCATGGGTCAGCAGAATGGGCTGACCCGTAACAGGTGATGGCATCGAAGGGAGACAAACAGGGAAGGATTCTTTCCCAACATATCACTTTAAGTAAAAGTGGGAAAAAAATTGCAAACAATAATATGATTGTAGTAGGTGCTCTGGGAACTGGGAAATCCTTTCGGATTGTTGCACCTAATTTAATTTGCTGCGGAATGATGCTTCAGTTGTTGTGTTGGATGTTAAAGGGGATCTTTTACGAAATTATGGAAAAGCCATGGAAAAGAATGGATATCAAATAAAATGTCTGGATGTAATCAGCTCTGACTTTGGGAAAAGTCATATGTATAATCCCTTTGTATATGTAAAAACAGAAGTAGATATGATTCGTCTGGTAAGCAATATACAGACATCTCTGACACCGCAGGATACATCCAAAGGAGAACCATTTTGGGAGGATGGGGTAACGATGTATCTTTTGGCATGTTTCTATTATGTATGGTTGGAAATGGAGGAACCAACCTTGCCGAAAGTTCAATTATTGATGAATGAAGAAAGCCGGATATTGGATGAAGAGACAGGGGAAACGGAATTGGAAAAACGTATGAATACACTTGCGGTACGCTCGCCTATGGGAAATGAGCATCCGGCAGTTAGTAATTATAGAAAGTTAAAGGAAGGTGCGCCAGATACAGTAAGATCTATCATTATTATGTGTAATTCGAAGTTTAAATTTATGGGTGTAGCTGCAGCAAAAAGATTATTTTCGGAAGATGAGATGAATTTGTATGAGCTTGGAATGGGTGTCAACGGGGATAAAACCACGAAGACAGCCCTTTTTTTGTGTGTCCCGGATGATGACAGGTCATTTGATTTTATTGTTGGAATGCTGTATACCTCACTATTTCAAGTATTAATTGAGTGTGCAAGAAAAAATGGTGGTGCGTTACCGATTCCAGTAGAAGTCTGGATGGATGAATTTGCCAACGGCTCCAGACCGGAAAGTTTTGAAAAACTGATTACTACACCTCGAAGCAGAAATATATCTGTGATTATGTTTTTACAGTCGGTCAGCCAGCTAAAACAGATTTATAAAAACGATACATGGGAAATCCTGATGGATGCCTGCTCAACGTTTCTCTATTTGGGCGGAGGCCGGGGAGCCTATTCCACTCACAAATACATTGCTGATTTATTGGGAACAGCAACGATTGATAAAAAGAATGATGGTTTAAGTAAAGGAACGAGTGGAAGCACCAGTATAAACTTTGATCGGCAGAGCAGAGAATTATTGACCAGCGAGGAGATTTCCAGAATACCGGATGAGGACTGTATTATTTTCATTCCAGGTGAAAAACCGATATATGATAAAAAGTACAATACACAGGATATGAAAGAGTTTAAAGAAGTAAAAAACTTGGGTCCTTATGTTCCGGATATTTGTGTTAAAAAAACTGAAGGTGGAGGATATGTCACTGTGAAATCAGAGGGTAAGTTGATTCCACTAAATGATGCGGAAGTAGCGTATTTTAAGGAACAGGTAAAAAAAGGTGAGGATGTCCGAGTGATTGATTTATCAGAAGAAAACTTTATGCGAATGGAATTTACGGACACTGTTTCAGGGATCGATGTGGATTTGCTGAATCAGATGTCAGAACAAAAGAAATATGAAGAAGTGGGTGAAGTAAGAGATTTACCGGGTAATATTTTTGAGTGGCTGGGAAGAAATTATGATAAAATCACGCCAGAACAGAGAGAGAAGATTTTCATGGATTTGGAAAAGAAACAAGAATAAGATAATTGGAGAGATGAGTTACCTTAAATGCAGAGATATTGAGAGAACAGCAGTTTTCATTCAGTTTAGCTATGAAGAACGAGCTAGAATAGTGAATTTGTATGGAGGTTCAGTAGATTAAGTAATAGAAGATATTTAGATATTGCAATGAAAAGCAATTTTAGACAGGTATAACGAAAAAGTTTTGATCTTACGATATAATATGTATATCAGATATGCTGGGATGAGTATTAAAACGATTTGAAAAATAGACCCAAAGAGTGAAGAAAGCGAATGATAGAGGGTAGACAATAGCATAATACAAAGTTTATAATTGGAAAAACACATAAATATATATGAAAATAATACAAAATACCGTTATAAATATGATAGATGTAGATTGGGAACAGAAAGTTTTATTTTAAGGATGTTAATATATTATACAAGGAGGAAAGTAGCATGAGACAAGAGGATAAGTTTATAATTGAATTGCTTATGCCAAACACTGATTGGAGCAGTAATGAAAAATTAAATAACACTTTGGATTGGGATTACATTATCCATCACTGCACACAACACAAGTTATTACCTGTACTTTATAACAGAATCAGGAATGCATTACAGATACCCCAGTATATTGTGCAAATTCTTGATAATGAGTACAAAATAAGGAAACATATGTATTCTAAACAAAGAGATGAATTTTTACACCTTTTGAACGAATTGGATAAGGCTGGCTTGAAAATAATTTTACTCAAAGGGGTGTACTTGGCAGAAAAATGTTATAACGATCCTTTAGAACGTCCGTATCTGGATATGGATATCCTTATTCAGAAAAATGAAACTGAGGATGTGTTTCAAGTTATGAAGAGTCTTGGTTATGTTCAGGGAAAATATAACAGAAACACACACACCATAGATAAATTTGATAATAACAGATTAAACGGATATGAATCTGAACTTCAGCACTATGGTGAATTTGTTAAGTTAAGTGGTTCTGATTTTTTTCCTATTTATTCTGTTGACGTGCACCACAGGCTTAGTACAATTTTTGACAGTTTTTATTATGATTCTAATTTACTTTTTCAACGGGCAAAAAAGGAGAATATTCAGGGGATAAATTTTTGGCGATTAAGTAATGAGGACTTTTTACTTCATCTGTCATCTCATTTATATTGGCACACCCTCTCCTTACGAGATATAATTTCTGGACGAGATATACGCCTGTTATCATATTTGGATATTGCACTTTTTGTTTCGAAAAACAAAATTAATTGGGAAAAGTTATTTGAATATGCTAGAGAAAGCGAATTAGATAATGCATTATACTATACTTTGTATCATTGCCAGCTTATATTTGGAAATATTATTCCGAATGATATATATGTAACATGGGATATGCAAAAGGTAAAGGAAATTAGCAATACAATTTATGACAGATGGTTTACACGGAATACTCTTATCCCGGTAGGGAAATGGACAACTGACTTCATGGAAAGAGTTTTTGATGATGATAGAAAGAATGAAGCGTTACTTTCTTTTTATAATGATTATATTAACAAAGTGTTGTTCTCTGGTAGCTATTTTAAAGTTATAGATATTTCTGCAGAAGACAGATTTGATGAGGAATAATCATGATAGAAGTAAGTCATTTAGTAAAAGAGTTCAAGATACCTGTGCAGAAAAAGGGCAGGTTTGCCGCTGTGAGAAATCTGTTCTCCAGTGAACACACTATCAAACGTGCGGTTGACGATATTACATTTTCAGTTGACGATGGAGAAATAGTGGGTTTTATCGGGAAAAATGGCGCTGGAAAATCCACCACGATTAAAATGCTTTCCGGTATTTTGCAGCCTACCTCAGGAAACGTCACAGTTGACGGTATCAAACCTTTTGAACAGCGAATGGAGAATGCTAAGCAGATTGGTGTCGTATTTGGTCAAAAAACACAACTTTGGTGGGATGTTCCTTTGATTGAAAGTTATCGTCTGCTGAAGGAAATTTACAAAATTGAGGATGGTACTTACAGGAAGAATCTTGATCGCTATATTCCCATGTTGGATCTTGAGGAGGTTATCAATAAACCCGTGCGGCAGATGAGCCTGGGACAACGGGTAAAGGCGGATATCTGTGCGGCGCTGTTACATGATCCTAAAATCCTTTTTTTGGATGAGCCTACGATTGGTGTTGATGTTGTTTCTAAGAAATATCTTCATGATTTTATTTCTGAGATTAATCGTGAAAAAGGTACTACGGTTTTGCTTACCACTCATGACATGGGGGACATAGAAAAACTCTGTTCCCGTGTGGTGGTGATTGATTCCGGTCATCTGATGTATGATGGAGATTTAGAGAGTATGGTGCAGAAGTTTGGCGTTATCCGTTCACTGATGATAGAGTTTGATGAGCCTGTTGGGGACTTTCAGGTAGAGAATGCGAAGCTGACCAGGAGTGAGGGGAACCGTAAATGGTTCTCGTTTCATCGGTCAGAGGCCACCCCAATGGAGCTGATACGTTCTATCGGTGATAAATATCCTGTTCACGACATTGAAATCATTGAGCCTGATATTGAGGAGATTGTGAGGAAACTTTATGAGAGCAAGTAGGGGAATCAGTATACACACGGGCATGGCTTTTTTGCGTAATGAATTTTACAATATGAGCATATATCGTGTGTCCTTTTGGATTAACTTGTTTTACACATTCCTTATGATGTACAGTGTAGGTTATGTGTGGCGCGCGTTGTATGCCGCAAACCCCAACGTTAGTGGTGTACCGCTTCCCCAGATGATCTCCTACGCTGTACTGGGTGTTGCCCTGGAGGCAATCTTGCATCCACGGAACGGTCCGCAGATCTATATTATGGAGCAAGTTCGCAAAGGTACCATTGAAATGGATATTATGAAACCCATTGATTTTCAGTTTTATATGTTTGCAAAGAATATGGGAAGTATTGCGGTGCGTTTTTTGTTCTTGGTTTTACCTTCATTGATTGTGGCATTTTTCCTGTTTTCATTAAAATTGCTGGATTTGTCTGCGCTTTTTGGCTTTCTTTGCAGCTTGGTTTTCTCAATTATCGTGAGTTTTTTCCTGAACTTTATTCTGGGGCTTCTGAGTATGATCACCATGAATATCCGCAACATCAATTGGGGGTACAATGCGTTGCTTCGTTTCTTTTCCGGACAGATGGTGCCATTGTGGATTTTTCCCAGTGCGCTTGGCGTTATCAGTGATTTTTTGCCATTCCGTTGCATTTATGCCATTCCCATGTCCATCTATATTGGAAATTATGCGGGAATGGATATGTTGAGAGAATTAGGCGTGCAGTTTACATGGATATTTGTACTCGGGTTATTATCACGTCTGTTGATGAAACGGGTCTTTGCCAGAGTAATGATACAGGGAGGTTGAGGAAATGTGGAACATTCGATTATATGGTCATTTTTTGCGTGTGGCTATTCTGGGAAAAGCACAATATAAGGCTGATTTTTTTGTGGGGATAATAAGCGTTTTGATTCTGAATGCTGTAAATCTCTCTCTCATAGGTATTCTGGTATATAATTTTAATACTCTGGGCAATTGGAATATATGGGATTTACTGTTCCTGTATAGCTTCTGGATGCTGAGCCGTGGGATATACGGCGTGTTTTTCTGGCATTTATCTGACCTGGAGGAAATGATCGTAGGCGGTACGCTTGATGCCTATTTGATTCGTCCTGTCAGTCCGTTTCTGCAATTTATCGGTAAAGATATCAGTTATACAGGCGTAGGAGATTTTCTGGTAGGGGTATTAGGGTTCATCCTTGCCGCTGCTCAAATCGGAATACACTGGAATATGGGGCAATGGGCATATTTTGTGATTTGCGTGCTGTCAGGAGCTTTGATACAGGTGGCTATCAACCTGATTGGCGCCAGCCTTTGTTTTTGGACAACACGTTCTAATGCAGCCATGAATATAGCAGAAAGATTTACAGTATTAATGCAGCAGTACCCGGTGAACATTTTTGGGAAATATTTTCAGATATTTGTTACCTGTTTTTTGCCAGTGGCTTTTATTAATTATTATCCCAGTGTTGTGCTGTTAGGTAAGGCGGCAGGGGGGATTAAGATGTGGCAATATTTTGCGCCTTTCGTTGCGATTATCATGTTGGCAATAGCGGCAGTTGTCTGGACGAAAGGAATAAAAAGATATACGGGAACGGGAAATTAGTGGTACTTTTTTATGCTAGAACCGAAGAAACGCTTGCGATAGTATTCGGTGAAATTTTGAGGAGAAATAATTAATCGAATAGTTGTTAATTAAGAGATGGAGAGAGGATATATGGTAAATCAAGAAATTGAAAAAGAAATGAAAATTATGATATCAGAAACACAGTATGAAGAACTTATTAAAGAACTACCTTCATCAAAACAAATCAGAAACATTAATTTCTATTTCGACGATTTAGATAGACAGATGATATTTAATGGGAATACAGTAAGAGTGCGTGCTAATAAAGAAAAAATGTATTTACAATTTAAAAGCCATATTGAAAAAAACGGTTACACGACGGTCTCAAAAGAATTTTCAAAAAAATTGGAAACACTTCCTTATTGTATAGATAGTAAAATACTATTTGAATTAACGGGTGTAAGATATCCAGATGTATTTTTGTTAGGCTTTTTGGTGACAGATCGTATTATTTGTACATTAAATTCCAAAATTCAAATTATGCTTGATAAGAATACATATTTAGGCTGTTTAGACCATGAAATTGAAATAGAATATACATGTGAAGAAAGTGAATTGCAAGAAGCTTTAAAGATATTAAAGAAGTATAAAGTTGAAATTAGTGGTGAGAGAGAAATAATAAGTAAGTCATGTAGATTTGCACAGAAATATTATAATGATTTGAAATATGTTATACCAAAGGATGGATAAGCTACTATTGAGAATAGTATTTATAGAATTGACCCACAAAATTAAATTTTGAAAATTATTTTATAAGGACAAAAGAAAAAGATGAAAATACGAGAAAAAATAATTATTGAAAATGAAATAAAATTTGAAGTTCAAAAGAAAAAAGATTTTATGAAAATTTTTAATTATCTTTGTAGTAATTATGAAGTCTTACCATATAAAAATGCTTTATTATATGATTATTATTTTGATACAATTGATCAAAAATTAGCAAATAAAAATATATCATATAGAATAAGATTTAGACCCCAGCCTTCGATAAATCTAAAATTTCCGCATTCAAAATGCAACAATATTTGGAGTAGATATGAATATTCATGCAAATTTAATAAAAAAATGAATGAAAATGAATTGTTGGCTTGTAGCTGTGAAATTAATTCAGAAATTAAAAAGATATTAGAAGTAGAGCAGTTAGAAAACAGTTTATCTGTAGTTGCTAATTTAAGAACATATAGAATAGGTTTTAATATTTATGATAAAAAGAAAAATGCATTAGGAAAAAGACAACTTATAGGAGTTGCCTTCTTTGATGAAACGAGAAATATGGATAACTCGAATAATTTTTTTGAGTTTGAAATGGAATCTTATGAGCAAACAGATGTGTTTGCTTGTCCATATATTTTTCAAAATTTTGAAATGATAGGTGATTTTATGGAAAAAAATGGATTTTTTTCGAGTGAAAAAAGTAAATATTTTAGATGTCTAGAAGAAAAAAAATAGATTTTATGCAGTTTTGAAAGGTAAATTAATTTTATAACATGTCAATACAAAAGATTTGCCTGTTTACACATTATTACAAATTTTAGAAAGTTATCCACATTGGCTAGTGTAATGACACGTTGATATTTAAACTAATCTTTGTATCCTAATTACAACTTAGGATACAAAGATGTGAGCTTTATACGCGCATCATTTGTTTTAAATTGCCAGTTTACGCCATCTTCATTACTGTTGCGTTCGTTTTCCCAAACGGATAGTTCTCTTTGAAGATGTTCAATGGAACTGATTCGTCTTGAAAGACATTGCCGTGTCATTACAT
>NZ_VUMS01000003.1 GCF_009696065.1 Oliverpabstia intestinalis
TTTCTTGGATGTATGGTTTATAGTTTCTCGTCAACTCTATTATACCATATCCGGTGAGGGGTTATTTGTTTTTTGCAGTTAAAAAATGCCGTATTTATGCGGCTTGTGGCGTTTCGCAAACGACTAATATAAAGAATGGAAGGAGGGATAGCGATGAGTAGTGTAAAAAATGGTAAGAAGAAAGATATAAAAATTATTCTATTGGGTATTCTGGTGGGACTTGTTGTGTGTGGCGCAGGAATTTATGGTGTGGTCTCAAGCCGGATAGCAAGCCATGAGTATAAAAACAGTACGGATATTCGGGAGGTTTCGGCTGTTGTCGGATATTGCAGAGAAGTCGTAAATAAAGACAAGGATGAGGATGGATATCATCGTGAAAGAGAATTACGGGAATACAGAGTGAAAGTCACTTTTGAGATCGATGGAGAAACCTACCAAGACAGAGACACCGTATACTGCCGGAACGATGAGGAGATCAATACAGGGGACGAGATCGACGTGGAAGTTTACAGAACGTCAAAAGGAAAATATAAGATTGCGCCGGACAGAGATCCCCTGGAATTCTTGTTCTGCTGTGTAGCTATTATCCTTGGAGCAGGTTTTGCAGCGATCTTCATAGCCGAGATGTTCGAGAAAGAACCGGAAAACGGTGAAGAATCAGAAAAAAAGAAAAATAAGGATAAAAATAGAAATAGATAACATGAAATGGGAGGCGACATATGGGACTATCAGATGCATCGTGGTTTGCTGCAACAGTTGCCATTTTGTTAGGGATTTATATCGGTGAACGGATACTGGATATCGATTTTTCTGTTTTTCTGGCAAAAAACCGGAAAAAGGGGAAAATAAAAAGAATGATGGAACAGCGCGGCGATACCACTCTTCAAAAGTCAGGGATACGCCGTGATATAAGGAAAGCCTTCGAGAGAATCCTGATTTCCACTGAAGATGGGAAAATCCGTTATGAGAATTATCGAAAACATGCCTATCTTCGGATCCTTCAGTCTCGGCATATCCGAAACTCAGATCGTGTCCAGAAGAAAAAAAGTTATTATTCCACCGTACAGAAAATCATCTGTCCATCCTGTGGAGCGTCGGTGGAACTGACCGGTCAGCAGGTGGTCTGTGAGTACTGCGGAGGTGTGATCCGAAGCGAGTTTTATGACTGGCAGACGGAAAGATTTGAGGTATATGAGCGAATAGGAACAAATCTTCAGCGTGCATTGCTTTTGACAGGGGCTATGGGAATCGTGTATGTCTGCGTATTTTTGTGCCTGTATATGATCGAGGATACAGAAGTTTCCCTGACAGCTGGTGTTGGTGCAGCTCTTCTGGTTTTTGTGCTGATCCTGGTATCCAATCAGTTTTTCCGAAACAGACAGGAAAAGATGGCGGACTCCATAGTAAGATACTCGGAGAATTATCTCAGGTCCTGTATCGGTGATGCCATTTATAACGAAACAGAATCGGATGAACTGATGGATTATGGAATCGGAAATATCACGTTAAAGAAAGTGGTCAACACAGAAGATATTACAAAAATAAAAGTAAAAGTCTGTGCAAGCGAGACCTATTTGCCAGATAGAAGAAATCCATATACGAAAAAAGTGAAGCGAACACTTATCATGCAAAGAGCCCGTTACCCGGAAAGAAGAAGAGAAGACGGCGTTTTCTTCATGGAGAAAGAATGTCCATCCTGTGGAGCCAACTTTGTACCGGATGAGAATCATTGCTGCTCCTTCTGTGGATACAGCCTGAAGAGTGACAATTCCAAATGGATTTTGGTAAAATAGAAGAAAAAAATAGTGCAGGAAGCGGGACTTGAACCCGCACGATATTGCTACCACAGGCACCTGAAGCCTGCGCGTCTGCCAATTCCGCCATTCCTGCACAACTTTTAATTATGAAATTCTGTATGTCTCATCGACAAAATATACTATACATGAAATTGTTGAAGTTGTCAACACTTTTCTGATAAAAAAGACAATTTATGTTAGGAATACGTGGACAGGAATCCGGAAAGGATATTGTGTGAAAAGTTGTATTATCTGGACCAAGGGAAGGGTATGATAGATAGAAACATGAGAGAACAGATCTGCATAAAAAAATAGTGCAGGAAGCGGGACTTGAACCCGCACGATATTGCTACCACAGGCACCTGAAGCCTGCGCGTCTGCCAATTCCGCCATTCCTGCACAACTTTTAATTATGAAATTGTTTGCCGCTTCGTCAGCGACAAGTGATACTATACAGTATAAAACACGAAGTGTCAATACTTTTTTATAAAAAAGATTAAAAAATATTTCTCCTGCAGAAAGCGACACTTTTCTAAAATAGAGTATTGAAATGAAAAAGACTTTGTGGTAAAATTTCTAAGATTACGCAAGGGGGAGTGATTTCACAGGAAATTTCTCCCTTTTTATGCGGAAAAAGATATAAACAGGCTGTAAACAGCCTACATAAGAAAAAAGAAAGGAAACGGAATGATGAAAGCTTTTTTAATACTTGAAGATGGACATGTATTTACCGGAACCAGCATTGGAGCCAAAAAAGAAGTCATCAGCGAGATCGTATTCAATACTTCCATGACAGGTTATCTGGAAGTACTGACAGACCCGTCTTACGCAGGACAGGCTGTATGTATGACTTATCCGCTGATCGGCAATTACGGTATTTGCTATGAGGATACGGAGTCTTTGAGACCATGGCCGGATGGATATATTGTAAGAGAACTTTCCAGAACACCAAGCAATTTCCGGTGTGAAGATACAATTCAGAACTTTCTGAAACGATTTGACATTCCGGGAATCGCAGGGATCGATACCCGCGCTCTGACCAGAATCCTGAGAGAAAAAGGAACCATGAATGGTATGATCACAACGGATGAAAATTATGATCTGGATGCTATCATTCCGAGACTGAAAGCATATACTACAGGAAAAGTAGTGGAGAAAGTAACCTGCTCCGAAAAGACCGTGCTGAAAGGCAGCGGAAAGAAAGTAGCCCTTCTGGATCTGGGTGCAAAAAACAATATCGCAAAATCTCTGAATCAGAGAGGATGCGAGGTAACCATTTATCCGGCATCCACCACAGCAGAAGAGATCCTGGCTGCAAACCCGGACGGTATCATGCTCTCCAACGGCCCTGGAGACCCGAAGGAGTGTACGGAAGTGATCAAAGAGATCCGTAAATTATATGAATCCGACACACCGATCTTTGCAATCTGTCTGGGACATCAGCTGATGGCACTGGCAACCGGTGCGGATACCCATAAGATGAAATACGGTCACAGAGGAGGCAATCATCCGGTAAAAGATCTGGAAACCGGAAGAGTGTATATTTCTTCTCAGAACCACGGATATGTGGTAGACACCGACAATCTGGATCCGAAAGTTGCCGTTCCGGCATTTATCAATGTCAACGACGGAACCAACGAAGGACTGAAATATACAGGAAAAAATATTTTTACAGTACAGTTCCATCCGGAAGCATGCCCGGGGCCACAGGATTCCGGTTATCTGTTTGACCGGTTTATCAAAATGATGGGAGGAGAAGAGTAATGCCAAAAAATCCAGAGATTAAAAAAGTACTGATGATTGGCTCAGGTCCGATTGTCATCGGCCAGGCAGCAGAATTTGACTATGCGGGAACACAGGCCTGCCGTTCTCTGAAAGAAGAGGGCGTGGAAGTTGTCCTGTTAAACTCTAACCCGGCAACCATCATGACCGATAAAGATATCGCTGATAAAGTTTATATCGAGCCGCTGACTGTAGAAGTTGTGGAGCAGCTGATCCTGAAAGAAAAACCGGACAGCGTACTTCCGACACTGGGTGGTCAGGCAGGACTGAACCTGGCGATGGAACTGGAAGAGAGAGGATTCTTAAAAGAACATAATGTAAGACTGATCGGTACTACTTCCCAGACAATTAAAAAAGCAGAAGACCGTCAGGAATTCAAAGATACCATGGAAAAAATCGGTGAACCGGTTGCAGCTTCCCTGGTGGTTACAACCGTAGAGGACGGTATTGCATTTACCAATACGATCGGTTATCCGGTTGTTCTTCGTCCGGCTTATACGCTGGGTGGAAGCGGCGGTGGTATCGCTCATAACGAAGCGGAACTGATCGAGATTCTGGAAAATGGTCTGCGTCTTTCCCGTGTGGGCGAGGTTCTGGTAGAAAGATGTATCGCCGGATGGAAAGAAATCGAGTACGAAGTAATGCGTGACAGTGCAGGCAACTGCATCACCGTTTGTAATATGGAAAACCTGGATCCGGTTGGTGTACATACCGGTGACAGTATCGTTGTGGCACCGTCGCAGACACTGGGGGATAAAGAATATCAGATGCTGAGAACTTCCGCACTGAATATTATCACAGAGCTGGGCATCACCGGTGGATGTAACGTACAGTATGCGCTGAATCCGGACAGCTTCGAATACTGTGTCATCGAGGTAAATCCGCGAGTATCCCGTTCTTCCGCACTGGCAAGTAAGGCAACCGGATACCCGATCGCAAAAGTAGCTGCAAAGATCGCTCTGGGCTATACCCTGGATGAGATCCCGAATGCTATTACCGGAAAAACTTATGCAAGTTTCGAGCCGATGTTAGACTACTGTGTTGTCAAGATCCCGCGTCTGCCATTTGATAAATTTATCAGTGCAAAACGTACCCTGACCACACAGATGAAAGCCACCGGTGAAGTTATGAGTATCTGCAATAACTTTGAAGGTGCGTTGATGAAAGCCATTCGTTCCCTGGAACAGCATGTAGACAGCCTGATGTCCTACGATTTTTCCAATCTGTCCAGAGAAGAGATGTTGGAAGCTCTTCATATTGTAGATGATATGAGAATCTGGAGAATTGCACAGGCGATCCGTATCGGAATTTCTCAGGAAGAGATCCATGAGATCACCAAGATCGATCTGTGGTTTATCGATAAGATCGCGATCCTGACCGAGATGGAATATGCGTTGAAGACCAGAGAACTGGACGAAGATCTGTTGAGAGAAGCAAAACGCATGGAATTTCCGGATTATGTGATTGCAAAACTGAACGGAAAGACAGAAGAAACGGTAAAAGAAATGCGTAAAACATACGGTATCACCGCAGCTTACAAGATGGTAGATACCTGTGCCGCTGAGTTTGCAGCCACCACACCGTATTATTACTCTGTATATGGCGGAGAAAATGAAGCAGAACGCACATCGGACAAGAAAAAGGTTCTGGTACTTGGTTCCGGCCCGATCCGTATCGGACAGGGTATCGAGTTCGACTTCTGTTCTGTACACTGTACCTGGGCCTTTGCAAAAGAAGGTTATGAGACCATCATTATTAATAACAACCCGGAAACTGTAAGTACAGACTTTGATATCGCTGACAAACTGTATTTTGAGCCGCTGACACCGGAAGATGTGGAAAACATCGTAAATATCGAGAAACCGGACGGAGCAGTGGTGCAGTTCGGTGGACAGACCGCTATCAAACTGACTGAGGCACTGATGAAGATGGGTGTGCCGATCCTCGGAACATCCGCAGAAAATGTAGATGCAGCCGAAGACCGTGAGCTGTTTGATGAGATCCTGGAACAGTGCCAGATCCCGAGACCAAAGGGACAGACCGTATTTACCGCTGAAGAGGCTAAGAAAGCTGCCAACGAACTGGGTTATCCGGTTCTGGTTCGCCCTTCTTACGTTCTGGGTGGTCAGGGTATGCAGATCGCGATCAACGATGAAGATGTGGAACAGTATATCGGTATCATCAACCGGATCGCACAGGAACATCCGATCCTGGTCGACAAATACCTGGTAGGTAAAGAAATCGAGGTTGATGCGGTATGCGACGGCGAAGACATCGTGATCCCGGGTATCATGGAGCATATCGAGAGAGCCGGTATCCATTCCGGAGACAGTATCTCTGTATATCCGGCACAGACCATCAGCAAGACTGCAAAAGCTACCATCGAAGAATACACCAAACGTCTGGCAAAAGCACTGCATGTCATCGGTATGATCAATATTCAGTTTATCGTATGTGGTGAAGAAGTCTATGTCATCGAGGTTAATCCACGTTCCAGCCGTACCGTTCCGTACATCAGCAAGGTAACCGGTATCCCGATCGTTCCTCTGGCAGCAAAAGCCATCATGGGATACAAACTGAAAGATATGGGTTATACACCGGGACTGCAGCCGGAAGCAAAATATTTTGCGATCAAGATGCCGGTATTCTCCTTCGAGAAGATCCGTGGTGCGGATATCAGTCTTGGACCGGAGATGAAGTCCACCGGTGAGTGCCTGGGTATCGCAGAAAGCTTCAACGAAGCACTGTACAAAGCATTCCTTGGCGCAGGTATCAATCTGCCGAAACATAAAAATATGATCATGACCGTTCGTGATGAGGATAAAGAGGAGGCAGTTGAGATCGGAAAACGGTTTGAAGCACTGGGTTACCGCATCTATGCAACCAGAAATACAGCTAAAACGCTGCAGGAAGCCGGCGTAAAAGCAATCCGTACCAATAAGCTCGAACAGCCGTCACCAAACCTGATGGACCTGATTCTGGGTCACAAGATCGATCTGGTCATCGATACACCTTCTCAGGGTGTGGAACACGCAAAAGACGGTTTCCTGATCCGAAGAAATGCTATCGAGACAGGTGTTAACGTTCTGACCGCTATGGATACAGCCAAAGCACTGGTAACCAGTCTGGAAAATACAGATCTGAACAGGCTTACGCTGATTGATATCGCACAGATCTAAATAAAGGGGAAAATATGGATATTATCGAATTACTGAAAGTAATTTTTCTCGGTATTGTGGAGGGAATCACCGAATGGCTTCCTGTAAGCAGTACCGGCCATATGATCCTGGTGGATCAGTTTATGAAACTGAAAGTCAGTGAGGAATTCTGGCAGATGTTCCTTGTGGTCATCCAGCTGGGAGCCGTACTGGCGGTTGTGGTACTGGATTTTAAAAAATTATGGCCATTTCATAAAAATGATCCGTCCAGAGAGAGTAACTGGAACTATATCAGTACGAATGAGCGCATCGGGAAATTACAGAAATTTGCAGACAAATACATCAACATGAATAAGATCGTGCTGTGGTTAAAGATTCTGGTATCTTGTGTGCCGGCAATCATCGTGGCACTTCCGTTTAACAACTGGATCGAGAAAACATTCATGAATTACTGGGTCGTTTCCGTGATGCTGATCGTATACGGTGTACTGTTTATTGTTATCGAAAACTACAATAAAAGCCGGAAGCCCAGCAGAACAAAGCTCAGTGATATTTCTTTCAAAGATGCACTGTTTATCGGAATCTTCCAGTTGCTTGCCCTGATTCCGGGTACTTCCCGTTCCGGTGCAACCATCATCGGAGGTATTCTCCTCGGCATGAGCAGAAAACTGGCAGCGGAATATACCTTTTTCCTTGCCATCCCGGTTATGTTTGGAGCAAGCTTTCTGAAACTGATAAAATTTGGTCTGCATTTTACCGGAACAGAGGTTGTGTATCTGCTGCTTGGTATGGTTGTCGCTTTTGGCGTTTCCATTGCAGCAATCAAGTTCCTGATGGGTTATATCAAGAAACACGATTTCAAGGTATTTGGATGGTACCGGATCGCTCTTGGTGTTGTGGTACTTGCTTATTTCCTGCTTGCATAAAGTAGAAAACAGGAATAAACTAACGATAGAGGTGTTGATCTGTAACAGAAACCGGTATCGGCAGATCATAAACCGAAACCCATGTCTGTATGGAATTCGGTAAATACCGTGACAGTGACGGGTGAAATTCGCAAAAGGTATTTTTACCCGATTATGTATGAGAGAAAGTAAGAGGGCGTAACATGGAGAAGAAGAAAGTTGTCATTGCTCTGGGACACCGGGCACTTGGTAATACGTTGCCGGAGCAGAAAGAAGCTACAAAAAGAACTGCAAAAATCATTGCGCAGCTGGTAAAAGAGGGCGCAGAGGTCGTGATTTCTCACAGTAATGCACCCCAGGTGGGTATGATCCATATGGCAATGAATGAATTCGGAAAGTATCATCCGGATTATACATACGCACCAATGTCCGTGTGTTCTGCCATGAGCCAGGGGTATATCGGATACGACTTGCAGAATGCGATCCGTGCAGAACTGATGAAAGAAGGTATCTACAAACCGGTATCCACGATCCTGACACAGGTAACCGTAGACACGTATGACGAAGCTTTTGCTGAACCTGTTAAAGTCATCGGACGTGTGCTGAATGAGCAGGAAGCGGAAGAGGAAGAAAATAAGGGTAATTACGTTACCAAGATCGGTGATGGTTACCGCCGAATCGTAGCCGCACCGAAGCCACAGAAGATCGTGGAGATCGATGCGATCCGTGCACTGCTTGATGCCGGACAGATCGTTATCGCCTGCGGCGGTGGCGGAATCCCGGTTCTGGAGCAGGGTACGGAACTGAAGGGCGCAAGTGCGGTTATTGAGAAAGATTATACCAGCGGTCGTCTGGCAGAACAGTTGGATGCAGATGAACTGCTGATCCTGACCAGTGTGGAGAAGGTTTCTGTGAATTTCCACAAGCAGGATGAGGAAGAACTGGGCGAGATTTCTGTTGCACAGGCGAAAGAATATATGGCTGAGGGACAGTTCGAAGCCAACACCATGCTGCCGAAGATCCAGGCTTCTGTCGAGTTCGTGGAACAGGGCGAAGGAAAGAAGGCTGTGATTACTTCAATCGATAAGGCTGTGGATGCGTACCTTGGACGGACGGGTACAGTGATCTGCTAAGAGCGTATATTCCTTTTTTATAAAAGAGCTATCGTTTTCAAAATGAAGTGTTTTGAAGACGGTAGTTCTTTTTGATTTTCAAGGGGAATACATTATCAGTTTTAGCCAATATCAGCCGGAGAAGGGGACGGGCGGGAGCGGGGAGGGAAGGGGCGAACGCACTGGTGGGCGGTTAGGGGAAACTTTGAGATCCGACGCTTACATAGGCTTTCGCGAGGGTCAGCTGACCCTCGTGAATAATAGCCGGAGTTAGCGGCTAGCTCAAAGTTCCCCTGCCCACGCGTCGTCCCTCCCTCCCCGCTCCCGCCCGTCCCCTTCTCCGGCGTCCGCCTCATAACCATTTCCCCGCAAAATCCCATCCCCCTCTTCTTTTTTTGTGCAAAATATGCTATTCTATAAATATCTATGGGCAATTGACCTGCCCGCGATCCAAAGGAGGTTGAAGTTGATGAAATTATCAAAGATTCTAGAACGTTTGGAATATACATGTCTGCAGGGCACTCTCGATCAGGAAATAGAGGAAGTCGTTGCGGATTCCAGAAAAGCAAAGGAAGGTTCTCTTTTTATCTGTATCCGTGGTGCCGTTGTGGATGGTCATACATTTGCAAAAAGTGTAGCCGGACAGGGAACGAAGGCAATTATCGTGGAAGAACCGGTAGAAGTGCCGGAGGATGTGACAGTGATCCAGGTAAAGGACAGCCGGTATGCGATGGCACTTGTGGCAGCAGCCTACTATGATTATCCGGGAGATAAGCTACGTGTGATCGGAATCACCGGAACAAAAGGAAAAACCACAACGACCTACATGGTAAAATCCATTCTGGAAAATGCCGGTTACAAAGTGGGTCTGATCGGAACCATCGAAACAATCATCGGAGATACCGTGATCCCGTCTGCAAATACCACACCGGAATCTCTTCTGGTGCAGAAATATCTGCGACAGATGTTGGATGAAGGCTGTGACTGTGCAGTGATGGAAGTATCCTCCCAGGGACTGATGCTTCATCGAACCGCAGGATTCACCTTTGATATCGGTATATTTACCAATATCGAACCAGATCACATTGGACCGAACGAACATACCAGCTTTGAACATTACCTGTCCTGTAAAAAGATGTTACTTCGTCAGTGCCGGATCGGTATTGTCAACAGAGATGACGAACATTATGAGAAGATCATTGACGGACATACCTGCAGCCTGGAGACTTACGGATTTTCACCGGAGGCAGACCTTCGCGCGGTCAATCCTGAACTGCTTACAAAAAAAGGAGTGCTGGGAATCTCCTATGATCTGCAGGGACTGTTGAATTTTCCGGTGGAGATCGATCTTCCTGGAAAATTCAGTATTTACAATTCGCTGACGGCTATTGCAATCTGCAGACATTTTAACGTATCTGAAGAAAACATATGCAAAGCCCTGAAATGTGCAAAAGTAAAGGGCAGAATCGAGATGGAAAAGGTATCCGATGATTTCACTCTGATGATCGATTACGCACACAATGCGATGAGCCTGGAATCCCTTCTTACCACACTGAGAGAATATAAACCGAACCGTCTGGTATGTCTGTTTGGCTGTGGTGGTAACCGTTCCCGTGACCGCCGGTTTGAGATGGGAGAAGTGTCCGGTAAGCTGGCAGATCTGACGATCATCACATCCGATAACCCGAGAAATGAAGAGCCTCAGGCGATTATTGATGATATCAAAACAGGTATCAGCAAGACAGAAGGAAAATATGTTGAGATCATCGATCGGAAAGAAGCTATTGCTTACGCCATTCATCATGGACAACCGGGAGACATCATTGTACTTGCAGGAAAAGGTCACGAAGACTATCAGGAGATCAAAGGAAAGAAATATCCGATGGATGAACGTGTACTGATCCGTGAGATTCTGGAAGAAGATGCCAAGAAAAAAGCATGATAAAGACATATGCGGATATTATTGTAGATATTACCAGTGAAAAACTGGATAGATCCTTTCAGTATCTGGTTCCACAGCATCTTGAGGGGAGGTTACAGCCGGGGATGCAGGTGCAGGTTCCTTTCGGAAATGGAGGAAGGATGATCAAAGGATACGTGATCCGGGTGACGGATCAGCCTTCTTTTGATGTCAGCCGCATGAAAGAGATCCGGGGAGTGGAGACAGGAAGCAATTCCATTGAATCCCGCCTGATAGCACTTGCTGCCTGGATGAGGGAGCAGTATGGCGCCACGATGATTCAGGCGTTAAAGACGGTACTTCCGGTAAAACAGAAGATGAAACAGAAAGAAAAACGCTGGATCCGTCTGTTGCTCGAAAAAGACGAAGCAGAAAATCAGCTGGAACTGTGCCGTAAAAAACATTATGTGGCCAGGCAGAGACTTCTCGAGGCACTGCTTGAGAATGATACGATCTCTTATACATTGGCAATGGATAAACTGCATCTGACAGCCAGTGTGATAAAGGCCATGGAGAATACAGGGATGATTCGGGTACAGGCTACGGAAGTGTATCGTAATCCCATCCAGACTACGGAATGTGAGCAGACAAAAGCACTACTGTCACCGGCACAGAGAGAAGTGGCGGATGGGATTCTGAACGGCTGGAGAGAAAACGATTTTCGCCCGGTGGTGATTCACGGGGTAACCGGGAGCGGAAAAACCCAGGTATATATGGAACTGATGGAAGAAGTGCTCAACCAGGGAAAGCAGGTGATCCTGTTGATCCCGGAGATTGCGCTGACTTATCAGACAGTGCAGCGTTTCTATCGGCGGTTCGGAGACAGAATCTCTGTTTTACATTCCCGGCTTTCTCCCGGTGAGCGTTCCGATCAGTTTGAACGGGCAAAAAAAGGGGAACTGCAGGTGATGATTGGACCGCGATCTGCACTGTTTACCCCGTTTCCGAATCTCGGGCTGATCGTGATCGATGAGGAACACGAAACTACGTACCAGAGTGAGACGGTGCCCTGTTATCATGCCAGAGAGACAGCGATTGAGAGAGGCAATCTGGAACACTGTCCGGTGGTACTGGGAAGTGCCACACCATCGGTAGATGCGTATTATCAGGCACAGAATGGAACGTATCGGCTGTTTGAACTGAACAGCCGATATGAAAACAGGCAGATGCCGAAGGTTTATTCTGTAGATCTGAGGAAAGAATTAAAACAGGGAAACCGGTCGATCTTGAGCAGTATTTTACAGGAAAAAATTGAAGAACGGTTAAAAAAGAAAGAGCAGATCATGTTGTTTTTGAATCGTCGCGGATATGCGGGATTTTTCTCCTGCCGTTCCTGTGGGACTGTGATGAAATGTCCCCACTGTGATGTTTCTCTGTCACAGCACCGGAACGGAAAACTGGTGTGCCACTATTGCGGGTATGAGACGAGACAACCACAGCAGTGTCCGGTGTGCGGATCACCCTATATCGGAGGATTTCGTGCGGGAACGCAGCAGATCGAAGAAATCGTAAAAAAGCGGTTTCCACAGGCAAAGGTTTTGCGGATGGATCTGGATACAACCAGAAAAAAAGAAGGACATGCAAATATTCTGGCTGCATTTGCAAACCAGGACGCAGATATCCTGATCGGTACGCAGATGATCGTCAAGGGACATGATTTTCCGAAAGTGACGCTGGTCGGAGTGCTGGCGGCGGATCTTTCACTGAATATCAATGATTACCGGGCAAGTGAGCGGACTTTTCAGTTACTGACGCAGGCAGCGGGAAGAGCAGGAAGAGGAGAAAAGCCCGGAGAAGCGATTATCCAGACATATCAACCGGAACATTACAGTATTCAGGCAGCGATGCATCAGGATTACCGGGCATTTTATGAAGAGGAGATCGGTTATCGGAAACTTCTGGGTTATCCACCGGTATCCAATCTACTGGCGATCCATGGAAGCTGTGGTAATGAGGAACTACTGGAGACAGGAATGCAATATATAAAAAAATTCCTGAACCGGGTGGACAGTCACGGACAGCTGCAGATCATCGGACCTGCAGATGAAACCGTATCGAAGATCGCCGATATGTATCGAAAAGTAATTTATATAAAGCAGGAGGATCACCAGCTGCTGCTGCGGGCAAAGAGCAGACTGGAACAATATATAGAAGTAAACAGCGGATTCAGGGAAATTCGGATTCAGCTGGATTTTAATCACTGACAGGAGGAAAAAGAATGGCAATCAGAAAAATCAGAACTATGGGAGACAGAATCCTGAACAAAGTCTGCAGACCGGTGGAAGAGATGACACCAAAGATTCAGGAACTGATAGAAGATATGCTGGAGACCATGTATGATGCTTATGGTGTGGGACTGGCGGCACCACAGGTGGGAATGTTAAAACGAATTGTTGTGATTGATATCGGAGATGAGAATGGTCCGTATGTATTGATCAATCCGGTGATCAAAGAGACTTCCGGGGAACAGACAGGGGAAGAAGGATGTCTTTCGGTACCAGGCAAATCCGGTGTGGTGACAAGACCGAATGTAGTAACCGTAGAAGCACTGGATATTAATATGGAACCGTTTATTCTGACAGGAGAAGGACTTCTGGCACGTGCAATCTGTCATGAATGTGAACATCTGGACGGTATCTTGTACGTGGAACACGTGGAAGGTGAGCTGCACGATGTGAATTACGAAGAAGAGGATGGAGAATAGATGAGAGTAGTATTTATGGGAACCCCGGATTTTTCTGTGGGGACATTAAGAGAGCTGGCGAAGGCCGGTCATGAGATTGCCGGTGTGGTCAGCCAGCCGGATAAACCAAAGGGCAGGGGAAAGAACCTGCAGCCCACACCGGTCAAAGAGGCGGCGATGGAACTGGGACTTCCGGTATATCAGCCCCAAAAAGTAAGAGATCCGGAATTTATTCAGGTGATGAAAGAACTGAATCCGGATGTGATCGTTGTGGTGGCGTTCGGACAGATTATTCCGAAAGAGATTCTGCATATGCCAAAATATGGATGTATTAACGTACACGCATCCCTGCTCCCGGCCTACCGTGGTGCGGCTCCGATTCAGTGGGCTGTGATTAACGGTGATAAAGAATCCGGTGTTACTATTATGCGGATGGATGAAGGTGTGGATACCGGAGATATGATCAATAAAGTGATTGTTCCGCTGAATGAAAAAGAGACTGGCGGCAGTCTGTTTGACCGTCTGAGTGAGTCAGGGGCCAAACTTCTGGTTGAGACACTTCCGATGCTGGAAGACGGCAGTGCCGTTTTTGAAAAACAGCCGGAAGAGAGTACAACGCCGTATGCAGCCATGATCAGTAAAAAAATGGGTGAGTTGGACTGGGCAAAATCAGCAACAGAACTGGAACGCCTGATTCGCGGACTGAATCCGTGGCCAAGTGCATTTTCCCATCTGAACGGAAAAACTTTGAAAATATGGGAAGCATCTGTGGAAGAAGAAAACGGTGAGAAAAAAGCACCGGGAACTGTACTGCAGGTAGATGCAAAAGGATTCCGGATTCAGACCGGAGAGGGAATTCTGAAGATTGATACCCTGCAGATGGAGGGAAAAAAACGAATGGATGCGCAGGCATTTTTGCGTGGCTATACGGTGGAAAAAGGGATGATACTTCCCTGTTAGTATATCGTTTTCGAAATAAATGCGCCATAGACTTGGCGGCGGATCCGATTGCACAGCTCTCGAAGATTCAGCGTAGCCACTGCTGCGTCTGTGTTTTCAGAACTGTATACCGGTATCAATGATATACCGGTGAATCAGTGGAAATCGATGCCAACAGAAACAACCGGAGGAAAAAAACGTGGCAAATGGAACAGAACTTCGGGGAATCGCCCTGGAGATATTATTGGAAATTACACAGGAAAAAGAATACAGCCATCTGGCAATCCGAAATGCTCTGAATAAAGTTCAGTATCTTCCGAAACAGGACCGTGCATTTATCAACCGGCTTGTGGAGGGAACTCTGGAATATATGCTCCGGATCGATTATGTTCTGAATCAGTTTTCCAGTGTCAGAGTAAATAAGATGAAACCGGTGATCCGTAACATTCTTCGAAGCGGTGTTTATCAGCTTATGTTTATGGACAGCGTGCCGGACCCTGCAGCCTGCAACGAAGCGGTAAAACTGGCACAGAAAAAAGGATTTTACAGCCTGAAGGGATTTGTCAACGGCGTAATGCGTAATGTGGCAAGAAAAAAAGAAGAGATTATTTATCCGGATAAGAACAGGGATCCGGAGGAATATCTGTCGGTTTATTATTCGGTACCACAGTGGTTGGTAAAACGATGGGTACAGACTTACGGAACAGAAACAACGGAATGCATGTTAAAAGATTTTCTGACGGATCATCCGTTGACGATCCGATGCCAGCTGTATCGGGTGGAGCAGGAATTGACGGTCAACAGTCTGAAAGGCCAGGGAGCAACGGTTGAACAGGCACCATATCTTCCGTATGCATTCTATCTGTCAGATTACAGCCATCTGGAAGGGCTTAAATCTTTTGTGATGGGACGGTTTGTAGTGCAGGATGTAAGTTCAATGTTGGTAACGGAAGCAGCAGATCCGAAACCGGGAGATTATGTGATCGATCTTTGCGCAGCACCGGGAGGAAAGAGTCTTCATATGGCAGATAAGATGCAGGGACAGGGTATGGTAGATGCAAGAGACCTTACAGATTATAAAGTGGGTCTCATTGAGGAAAATATTGAAAGAACACAGACACTGAATATTCGTGCGCATCGGAAAGATGCCACACTTTTAGATAAACAATCCGTAGAAAAAGCAGATATTGTACTGGCAGACGTACCATGTTCCGGTCTTGGAGTTATTGGAAAGAAAACAGATATCAAGTATCGTACGGATGAAGATAAGATTCAGGAGCTGGCAGTGCTTCAGAAACAGATCCTTCACAATGCAGCTTCTTATGTAAAACCCGGCGGCATTCTGATTTACAGCACATGTACGATCACATCGGAGGAAAATCAGAGCAATGTGGCATGGTTTACGGAGAATTATCCATTTGTACTGGAAAGTCTGGATCCGTATCTGTGCGAAGAACTGCACAGTGAAACCACCGCCCAGGGCTGGCTGCAACTGCTTCCCGGAGTGCATAAGACAGATGGTTTCTTTCTGGCAAGGATGCGGAAAAAGTAAGAGAAGCGCCGGATGGACAGTTCTGTAAGAAACAGATGCGGAAAATGCTGTGAATACATCAGTGATAAAAAGAGGAAAAATAATGGAACAATTAGATATCAAATCGCTGTATGAAGAAGAACTGAAAGAAAAGATGATTTCTCTTGGAGAAAAACCGTTCAAAGGGAAACAGCTGTATCAGTGGCTTCATCAGAAAGCGGTGGGAAGCTATGAGAAAATGACAAATCTGTCAGAAGGTTTGCGAAAAAAGCTGACAGAACAGGAGCCACTGACACATCTGGAAGTTGTAGAAGTTCAGACTTCAAAGATTGACGGCACACAGAAGTATCTGTTTCAGCTGGCAGACGGTAACGTGATCGAGAGTGTATGGATGCAATACAAGCATGGCAATTCCGTATGCATTTCTTCCCAGGTTGGCTGTCGGATGGGATGCCGTTTCTGTGCATCCACGATCGGTGGACTGACCAGAAACCTTCTGCCGTCCGAGATGCTGGATCAGGTCTACCGGATCCAGGAACTGACCGGGGAGCGTGTGTCGAATGTGGTTGTGATGGGAACAGGAGAGCCATTGGATAACTATGATAATCTGATTCGATTTATCAGAATTCTGAGCGATGAAAAAGGACAGAATATCAGCCAGAGGAATCTTACGGTGTCAACCTGCGGCCTGGTACCGCGGATCCGACAACTGGCAGAGGAAGATCTGACAATTACACTGGCATTATCTCTTCATGCACCAAATGATGAAAAGAGAAAAGAACTGATGCCGATTGCCTATAAATATTCTTTGTCTGAGGTTCTTCCGGCATGCAAATACTATTTTGAAAAAACAGGAAGAAGACTGACTTTTGAATATAGCCTGGTGGGCGGAAAGAACGACAGTCAGGAAGATGCCAGACAGCTGGCCGGACTTGTACACGGATTAAATTGTCATATTAATCTGATTCCGGTTAATCCGATAAAGGAACGGAATTTTGTACAGTCTGACAAAAAAGTAATAGAGAATTTCAAAAATAAACTTGAAAAATATCGAATTAATGTTACTATTAGAAGAGAAATGGGCAGGGATATCGATGGGGCCTGTGGTCAGCTGAGAAAAAAATACAGTGACCGGCAGGAAAATACAACAAAAGACTCCGCCGAAGAAAAATAAAAGTGACTGTGAAGGTACTGAACAGTTACAAATAAAAAGACAAGGGAGAAGCTGGCATGAAGTCATTTTCTTTGACAGATGTAGGACAGGTCAGAAGTCAGAATCAGGATTATGTATATGCGTCCGAGCAGCCGATAGGAAATCTTCCAAATCTGTTTGTGCTTGCCGATGGAATGGGCGGGCATAATGCCGGAGATTTTGCCTCACGCTGTGCCGTTTCTGTAATCGAGGCATCAGTAAAAAAAGATATGAGTTTTAATCCTATAAAGATCATGCGTCATGCAATTGAGGAAGCGAATGAAAAGATTCATGAGCTGGCGAAAGCAGATGCAGGAAAAGCCGGCATGGGGACAACCCTCGTGGCGGTGACCATTGTGGGATATTATGCGTATGTGGCCAATGTGGGAGACAGTCGTCTGTATATTTCCGGTGAACAGGGCCTGGTGCAGATCACCAGAGACCATTCCTGGATCGCCGAGATGGTGATGCGGGGAGAACTCAGTAAAGAGGAAGCCCGGAATCATCCGGATAAAAACATTATCACTAGAGCATTAGGAGCGTCCGAAGCGGTGGATATCGATTTCTTCGATGTGCAGCTGGAGGAAAAGAATCGGATTTTGCTGTGTTCAGACGGACTGAGTAATATGGTGGCGGATGAGGAGATCCAGAAAATTCTGGGGGATTCACCGGATATCGAACAGTCCGGCAGACAACTGGTGGCAACTGCCAATACAAACGGGGGCAGAGATAATATATCAGTAATTCTAATCGAACCATTTACAAACGAGGTGAAAGAATGTTAAAAGAGGGAATGATTGTAGGAGAAAGATACGAGATCATCAGCAGAATCGGCAGCGGCGGTATGGCGGATGTCTACAAAGCAAAAGATCATAAGTTGAACCGTCTCGTAGCAGTGAAGGTAATGAAAGCGGAATTCAGCCAGGATAAAGGCTTTATTTCCAAATTCCGCAAGGAAGCACAGGCTGCAGCAGGTCTTGCGCATCCGAATGTGGTAAATGTCTATGATGTTGGGGAGGATAACGGCATTTACTATATTGTCATGGAACTGGTACAGGGGATTACCCTGAAAGACTATATTACAAGAAAAGGAAAACTTTCCGTAAGAGAGGCAACGAGTATTGCGATTCAGGTTTCTCTAGGACTGGAGGCGGCACATAAGAGCAATATTGTGCACAGAGATGTAAAACCGCAGAATATTATCATATCTGTAGATGGTAAAGTAAAGCTGTCTGACTTTGGTATTGCGCGAGCAGCTTCTTCCAATACCATCAGTTCCAATGTGATGGGATCGGTACATTACAGTTCACCGGAACAGGTACGTGGTGGTTACAGTGATGCCAAGAGTGATATTTATTCGCTTGGTATTACCATGTATGAGATGGTAACGGGACATGTTCCGTTTGACGGGGATACTACTGTTGCAATTGCAATTAAGCATCTGCAGGAAGAAATTGTATCACCCAGAAAATATGTACCGGATCTTCCATACAGTCTGGAACAGATCATTCTGAAATGTACACAGAAAAGCGTTGACCGCAGATATGAAAATATGTCAGAAGTGATTGAAGATCTGAAACATTCGCTGCTGGATCCGAATGGAAATTTTGTTGTAGTGACACCGCTGGCACAGCATGCACAGACGGTGATGCTTTCCGATGATGAACTGGAAGCCATCAGGGAAGGACGTTCAGGATATGCCACTCCTCAGAAAGATACGTATGAGGAGGAAGAAGATGATGATGATGAATATGATGACGAGTATGATGACGATGAGGAAGACGATGAGGAAGGCGAAGTAAGTTCCAAACTGGAAAAAGCTATGACTATCGGCGGATTTATTATCGGTGCGATCATTATCTGTATTCTGATTTTCTTTATTGCACGGGCAGCAGGTCTGGTAAATATCGGTGGAACTGCACAAAAAGATGACACTCAGCAGACAGAACAGGAAGAAATTGATGATACAGTAGATGAAAACGGACAGGTATCTGTACCGAAGCTGACCAGCATGACAGAAGAAAATGCGTTGAGTGTTCTGGAACAGCTTGGCTTAAAGGGAAACAAGACCGGAGAAAGTCAGTCTTCCGAATATAAAGCAGGAACCATCATGTCTCAGGAAACAGAGGCAGGAACAAAAGTAGATCAGGGAACGGTAATTAACTATGTTGTAAGTTCGGGAACAGATGCACCGAGTGTGCCGAGTGTAACCGGTAAATCACAGAGTGAGGCAGAAGCTCTGATCAAAGCACTAGGTCTGAATACTGAGATTCAGCAGGATTACAGTGATACGGTAGCCATCGGAAAAGTTATCAGTGTAAATCCTTCCGAAGGAACAAAGGTAGATGCAGGATCCACCATTACATTGGTTGTCAGTCTGGGAGAAGAGAACAAACAGGTAGAAGTACCGAATGTCATCGGACAGGATGAAGCAACAGCGAAGAAATCACTGAATGATCAGGGATTACAGGTAAATGTAGAGACAACTACAGATGCGTCCGGTAATGTGGCGGAAGGCTGTGTGGCAAATCAGAGTGTGGCAGCGGGAACTTCTGTAGATCCGGGATCTACTATTACGCTTCAGGTTTATCATGCGCCTGAGACAACAACTCTTCCGAATGAGGCACCTGCAGAGGGGGATGCTTCCGACAGCGATACCGGAAGCTGGACTTGTAATGTAAAACTGGATCAGCCATCTACATATACCGGGGGACCGGTGCAGCTGACTCTGGTGCAGAATGTCAATGGACAGAACGTGGAGACTGTGATTCTGGACGGACAGACGATTACATTCCCTTATACACTGGCAATTGCCGGTGCAGATGGGGTGGATACCGGAACCGTATATCTGAGGGAAATGGTAGACGGAGATTATGTAGAACGTGGACATTATTCTAATGTGCCGTTTAAACAGTCTTAAGAGGTATCTATGCAGGGAAAAATTATAAAAGGAATTGCCGGATTCTACTACGTGGACGTAGCAGAGTCCGGAGTTTATGAATGTAAAGCAAAGGGAATCTTCAGAAAAGAGAAGAAAAAACCTCTGGTAGGAGATAATGTGGAGATTGAAGTTCTGGACGAAAAAGAAAAGACCGGCAATCTGATACAGATTCTTCCAAGAAAAAATGAACTGATCCGGCCGGCAGCGGCAAATGTGGATCAGGCACTTGTGATTTTTGCAGTCCGTCAGCCGGATCCGAATTACCAGCTGTTGGACCGCTTTTTGATTACAATGGAACAGCAGGAGATTCCAAGTATTATCTGTTTCAATAAAAAAGATCTGGCAGAGCAGGAAGAACTGGATCAGATGTATCAGATCTACATTTCCTGTGGCTACCAGGTGCTTCTTACCAGTGCCGAACAGGAGGAAGGAATCAGCCAGATCCGTAAGATTCTGGAAGGAAAAACAACAGTGGTTGCAGGACCATCCGGTGTGGGAAAATCATCGTTGACAAATCTCTTACAGGAAGAAGTCAGCATGGAGACAGGCGAGATCAGTAAAAAACTGAAACGTGGGCGTCATACGACCCGCCATGCACAGCTTCTGACAGTGGGAGAACACACCTATCTGATGGATACACCGGGATTCAGTTCTCTGTTTGTGGAGAGAATGGAAAAAGAGGAACTGCGGTTCCACTATCCGGAGTTTGCGGAATATGAAGGAAAATGTAGGTTTCAGGGGTGTGTGCATGTTCATGAGCCGGAATGTGCGGTTAAACAGGCAGTGGAAGAAGGAAAAATTCACAGACAGCGTTATGAAAATTATGTCAGCTTTTATGAAGAGCTGAAAGAACAGGAAAAAAGGAGATATTAAGCGATGTATCAGTTATCACCATCTATATTGGCAGCAGATTTTAATTGTCTTGGAGAACAGATCCGACAGGTGGAAGAAGCAGGAGTGGAATGGCTTCATATAGATGTGATGGATGGAGCATTTGTTCCGAGTATTTCCTTTGGGATGCCGGTGATCGCATCCATTCGTAAAAACAGTTCTCTGTTTTTTGATGTCCATCTGATGATCGAGGAGCCGGGAAGATATATTGAAGAATTCAAAAAAAGCGGAGCGGATATGCTGACCGTACACGCGGAAGCATGTAAGCATCTGGACAGCACATTACGGGAGATCCGTAAAGCCGGAATGAAGGTCGGTGTGGCGATCAATCCGGGTACACCGGTCAGTCAGCTGGAATGTGTGCTGGATCTGGTAGATATGGTACTGATCATGACAGTCAATCCTGGATTTGGTGGGCAGAGTTATATTGAAAGCTGTACCGGAAAAGTACAGAAACTACGAAAAATGATCACGGAGGCAGGACTGAACGTGGATATTCAGGTAGATGGCGGAATTAACGAAAAGACCATCGATAAAGTACTGGATGCAGGTGCCAATATTCTGGTTGCCGGATCTGCTGTCTTTGGCGGAAATATTGGAGAAAACGTCCGTTGCCTGAAAGAGAAAATGGAGAGCAGATAAAAATGAAAACGCTGATTATCACAGGGGGCATGATCGAAGCAGATTTTGCTCTCTCCTTTATACAGGAGTTGAAACCAGATTACATTCTCGGAGTAGACAAAGGGTTACAGTTTTGTTATGAATATGACATCCGTCCGGATTATATCGTGGGAGATTTTGACAGTCTTCCGGGAGAGATTCTGGAACGTTACCGGCAGGAGGGAGAGATCCCGATCCGTACCTACAATCCGGTAAAGGATGCGACAGATACAAAGATCGCACTGGATAAAGCCCTGGAAGAGGGCAGTACAGAGATCTGGATTCTGGGGGCAACGGGGACCAGGATCGATCACGTGGTCTGCAATCTGCAGATATTAAAGGAAGCATGGGAGAAAAAAGTACCGGTATGGATCGTGGACAGCAGAAATAAGATCGGTCTTCCGGTAGAAAAAACATTTTCTCTCAAAAAAGAAGAACAGTATGGTACTTATGTGTCTCTGTTCCCCATGGGTGAAACCGTGGAAGGACTGACACTTAAGGGCTTTAAATACCCGCTGGATCACTATCAGTTAAAAGACCGGGAAGGTTTGGGGGTGAGCAATGAGATCACAGCGGATGTGGCAGATGTCAGCTGGGAACAGGGTGTACTGTTGATGATACAAAGCAAAGACTGAAGTGACAAGGAGGATTTTTACATGAACACACAGGAAAAGAAAGAAGCACTGGTTCAGGCGGTAGAAGAAATCGCCGGAAAAGAAGCAGCATACTGGGAAGGGAATCCGAAGATGCAGGAAACATTCCAGAACTGTTATGTAAGTACTGCAAAAACCACGACAAAATTTCTTGAGAGCGGAGAAGCGTATGTATTTACCGGAGATATCGCAGCAATGTGGCTGAGAGATTCTTCTGCACAGGTCGTTCATTATCTGCCATATCTGAAAGAATATCCAATCTTAAAAGAGATGGTAAAAGGGCTGATCGCCCGTCAGGCAAAGTATGTACATATTGATCCGTATGCCAATGCATTTAACGAAGAAGACAACGGAAACTGCTGGGAGAAAGACCTGACAAAATACAATCCGTGGAACTGGGAGAGAAAGTATGAGATTGATTCCCTGTGCTACCCGATCTGGCTGATCAAACAGTACGTGGAGAATTCCGGAGCAAGGGATGTCTTTACACCGGAAGTAAAACAGGCATTTCGCGACATTCTGGATGTATGGCAGACAGAGCAGTACCATGAGAACTCCGAGTATTCTTTCGTACGTCTCAACTGTCCCCCGTCTGATACCTTAAGTAACGATGGAAAGGGTGCACCGGTAGGTTACACCGGTATGACCTGGTCCGGATTCCGCCCGAGTGATGATGCGTGCAAGTATGGTTATCTGATTCCGTCCAACATGTTTGCAAGCGTAGTTCTGGATTATATGGCAGAATTCCTGGAGAAAGATTTCCAGGATCCACAGATGGCAAAAGAAGCAAAAGAGTTACAGGCAGAGATCCAGGAAGGTATCCGGAAATATGGTATCGTGGAAGATGAAACCTTCGGAAAGATCTATGCATACGAGACAGATGGTCTTGGCAACTACAATCTGATGGACGATGCGAATGTACCGAGTCTGTTGTCCCTGCCATGGCTGTCATATTGCGGAAAAGACGATCCGATTTATAAAAATACAAGAGCCTTTGTATTAAGCAAAAAGAATCCATATTATTTTGAAGGCGTCAGCGCAAAAGGAATCGGAAGTCCGCACACACCGGATCAGTATATCTGGCACATCGCACTGACGATGCAGGGACTGACTTCTGATGACGAAGAAGAGAGAAAAGAACTGCTGGAAACCCTTCTGGCTACCGATGCAGACTGTAAAGTGATGCACGAGGGATTTGACTGTCAGGATCCGAAGAAATTCACCAGAGAATGGTTCGCATGGGCAAACTCATTGTTTGCATTATTTGCGCTTTCTATGAAAAAGTAAAGTTGACGAAAAAAAACCTGACAAAATGAATAAATATAGGAAAAAGATAACATCAGAACTTTAAAAAGGAGAGAGTGTATGGTATAATATTACCAGCAGTGCTTTCCGTGATGGGAAAGTTCTCGACGAAAAGCTGTCAGTTCTGCTGTATGTTCTGTTTCCTAAGAGAACCGCTATAAAAAAACATCGCCGGATGCAGAAAAGTACACAGATTTATTTTAATGTTTGCTGTGTGCACAGGCATTGGTGATGTTTTTTTGTGCAACCGCAGGGGGTAAAGAGAGAAAACGGTTGCCAATAAGTTATTATTTATCAGGAGGTAGCAAAAATGATATTGCTAAAAGAAAGAATCGGTAAAATGCTGGAATATCTGCAGGAACAGGTATATCCGAAGCAGGTTGCGATTCCGAGTTACAAGATGATCCGCACCGATGAGAGATGTCTGGATGTAAACAATCTGGATACCTCATCCTGGACAGAGATTACGAACCAGGAACTGTGGGGCGGACACAGAGAATATTACTGGTTTGAGACCGTAGTGACGATTCCGGAAGAATTTGACGGAGAGTGTGTAGTGTATGAACTGAAAACCGGAAAAGAAGGAGAGTGGGATGCAACGAATCCACAGTTTTCCATCTTTGTAAACGGTGTGAGAGTACAGGGGCTTGATGTCAACCACAGAGAAATCATTCTGGCAGAGCCTGCCAAAGCAGGAGACACCTATCGCATTGTTCTTTCCGCATTTACCGGAGACCAGAACTTCAGTCTGAAGATGAACTCCAGCCTGAAAGTACTGGATCGTAAGACTGAGAAATATTACTATGACCTGGAAGTTCCGTACCAGAGTGCCAGACTGCTGAACACGGAAGATCAGGCATATATTACGATTATTCAGGCACTGAACGAATCTCTGAATCTGCTGGATATGAGAAAAGAAGGTTCCAAAGAGTATTATCAAAGCCTGGAAAAAGCACAGGAGTACATCACAAAAGAATTTTATGAGAAATATTGTGACGGTGAGAAAAGCCCGATCATCTACTGTGTAGGACATACACACATTGACTGTGCATGGCTGTGGACGCTGCGCGTGACAGAAGACAAGGCAGTCCGAAGTTTTTCTACCGTACTGGAACTGATGAAAGAATATCCGGAATATGTATTTATGTCCAGCCAGCCACAGCTGTACAAATATGTGAAGAAAAATGCTCCGGATGTGTATGAACAGATCAAAGAAAGAGTCAAAGAAGGACGCTGGGAGCCGGACGGTGGTATGTTCGTAGAGGCAGACTGTAATATCGCTTCCGGTGAAGCACTGGTTCGCCAGTTTGTACACGGACAGAGATTCTTCAAAGAAGAGTTCGGCGTGGACAATGAGATCCTGTGGCTTCCTGACGTATTCGGTTATTCCGCAGCACTTCCGCAGATTCTGCAGAAATGTGGAATTCCGTATTTCATGACAACAAAGATCAGCTGGAACGAGTTTAACAAGATGCCGTATGATACATTCGAATGGGAAGGTATCGACGGAAGCCGTGTACTGACACATTTTGTTCCGACCCGTGACTATAATAAGGCAGCAGTAGAGGGTGGTACAGAGACAGAACACTTTACCACTTATAACGGATATATCAATCCGAGCCAGATGAAGGGTGCATGGGCACGATACAGCCAGAAATATCTGAACGAAGAAGTACTTTGCAGCTTCGGCTTCGGAGATGGTGGCGGCGGTCCAACCAAAGATATGCTGGAGAACCAGAGACGTCTGGCAAAAGGTCTCCCGGGTATGCCGAGAACCAAGATGTCTACTGCAAAAGAATTCTTCCATGTTCTGGATAAACATGTAACCGATAAAAAATATCTGCCGACATGGGTAGGTGAACTGTATCTGGAATACCACAGAGGTACTTATACTTCTATGGCAAGAAACAAAAAGTTCAACCGGAAAGCAGAATTTGCATATCAGAACGAAGAAATGTACGCAATGCTGGATGCACAGACCGCAGGCGGTGCATATCCGGAAAAAGAGCTGCATGAGGGCTGGGAGGTCATCCTGCGTAACCAGTTCCACGATATTCTGCCGGGATCTTCGATCAAAGAAGTGTATGATGATTCCAAAGCAGAGTACGAAGGCATCTTTGCACAAAATAAAGCGCTGACTGATGCAACGCTGGCTCATATCGCTGCCGGTGTAAAAGCACCGAAGCATTCGCTGGTTGTATATAACCCGAACAGTGCAGCAGCGTACGATCTGGTAACCTTTACTGTTCCGGAAGGAATGGGAGAACCTGCAGTTTACGATGGCGAGACCAAACTGGCTGTTCAGAAAACCGCAGACGGCACATATGTATTCTTTGCCGCAGGCGTCCCAGGAAAAGGATATAAGACTTATATCGTGAAAGAAGAAGCAGCAGATACAACACCGTCCATGGAAGTTTCCACAGAAGTGATGGAAAATGAATACTTCAAGGTGGAATATAATGAAAAAGGTCAGTTTGCGAAGATCTATGATAAGAAAGCAAACCGTGATATACTGAAACCTGGCAAAGCAGGTAACGTGATCGTAAGTTACGAAGACCGCCCGCATAACTATGATGCATGGGATGTAAACAATTATTATACAGAAAAATCCTGGGATATCGATCAGGTATCTGCGATGGAAGTAGTGGAAAATGGTCCGGTAAGAGCCTGCGTAAAAGTAGAGCGTAAATATCTGGATTCCACGATCACACAGTTTATTTATCTGTATCATGACATTCCGAGAATCGATATCAAGAATGTAATTGACTGGAAAGAGCATCAGATCTTTGTAAAAGACTACTTCCCGATCGATGTACATACCAACGAAGCTACATTTGATATCCAGTATGGTAACGTAAAACGTGATACCCATGACAATACTTCCTGGGATTTTGCAAAATTTGAAGTTTGCCACCATAAATGGATGGATGTGTCCGAGGATGGCTACGGTGTCAGTATGTTAAATGACTGCAAGTATGGTGTTGGTGTCCGTAATGGTGTGATCGGTATGTCCATGCTGAAATCTGCTATTCATCCGAATCCGGAAGCTGATAAAGAACTGCATGAATTTACCTATTCTATTTATCCACATCAGGGTGGCTGGCGAGAAGCCGGTACGGTAAAACAGGCTTACCAGATCAATAACCCTCTGACCTACAGCTGGAAAGAGAATGAAGGAGGAACACTTGCTCCGGAATATTCTCTGGTTTCCTCTGATCAGGATAATGCAGTGATTGAGGTTGTAAAAAAAGCGGAAGATTCAGATGCTGTCATCGTTCGTCTGTACGAGTGCTATAACAGAAGAACTCCGGTGACACTAATTTTCGGTAAGGAATTGACATCTGTTGTCGAGTGTAATATGATGGAGGAAGGAGCAGATCCTGTAGAATTTACAGGAAATCAGGCGACTTTCGAGATGAAACCTTATGAGATTAAGACGTTGAAGGTTACGTTTTAAAAAAGACGGGATTCCAGTCTGAGGTTTCGGAAACTGAATAGATTTTTGGTAGTAACCGGGGACTCCCAGTGTGTATGTTTTGCTTTTCCCCTTGCACTGGGAGGTCACCCGGCTATTATATTTTATTAAGATAGTTTTTTGGGACACAGGGGACGCCGTCAGCCCACCCCATCCTCCACCAGCTGCCCGGGTCTACGCTCGGTTTGAGCCTGTAGTCTCAAACGCGTGCTCAACTAGCGGGCGGTTGGTGGAGGATGGGGTGGGCTGACGGCTGGGTGTTCAAAGGGGGAAGGAGGCTGGTATGGGGAGAGGATTCAAATGGGGAGAAAAGAAAACTTGCCTGTGTGGGGGAAATATGATAGACTTTATGGTGTTGTGTAAATGGCGCTTATTGTGGCACTCGATGCGATTGCGAAGAGCAAAAGGCTATAAAATAAAGGAAATTTAGGAAAGAGGTATATAGTATGAAGTTAGGTATCGTTGGGCTTCCGAATGTGGGAAAGAGTACCTTGTTTAACTCACTGACAAAGGCAGGGGCTGAGTCTGCCAATTATCCGTTCTGTACGATTGATCCGAATGTGGGTATTGTGGCAGTGCCGGATGAGAGACTGAAATTGTTAGGAGATTTTTATCATTCCAAGAAGGTGACTCCGGCGGTGATTGAGTTTGTGGATATTGCGGGTCTTGTAAAAGGTGCTTCCAAGGGAGAAGGCCTGGGCAATCAGTTCCTTGCGAATATCCGAGAGGTGGATGCGATCGTTCATGTGGTTCGATGTTTTGAAGATTCCAATGTTATCCATGTAGATGGAAAGATTGATCCGGTACGTGATATTGAGACGATCAACCTGGAGCTGATCTTCTCGGATCTGGAGATTCTGGAGAGAAGAATTGCCAAGACAACCAAGGCAGCCAGAATGGATAAGACAGCAGCGAAAGAGCTGGAACTGCAGCAGAGAATCAAAGCACATCTGGAAGACGGAAAACCGGCGATTACCCTGGAAACAGAAAACGAAGATGAAGAGGCATGGCTGCAGGAGTATAATCTGCTGACAGCAAAACCGGTTATCTTTGCAGCAAATGTTTCGGAGGATGATCTGGCAGATGATGGTGCTTCAAACCCGCATGTACAGGCTGTCCGGGAACTGGCAAAAGAGCAGAACAGTGGTGTGTTTGTTATCTGTGCGGAGATCGAACAGGAGATCGCCGAGCTGGAAGATGATGAGAAAAAAATGTTCCTGGATGATCTGGGAATTCAGGAATCCGGTCTGGAGAAACTGATAAAAGCAAGTTATGAACTGCTGGGACTGATGAGTTATCTGACTGCCGGTGAGGATGAGACACGTGCATGGACGATTAAAGTGGGAACAAAGGCACCGCAGGCAGCCGGAAAGATCCATACCGATTTTGAGAGAGGATTTATCAAGGCAGAAGTTGTCAACTATAAAGACCTTCTGGAGTCCGGTTCTTATGCCGGAGCAAGAGAAAAAGGTCTGGTCCGCATGGAAGGAAAAGAGTATGTGGTAAAAGACGGAGATGTAATTTTATTCCGTTTCAATGTATAAGCGAATAAACAGAAAAAAATATAGGCAACTGTTCGACAGGCAGTATCCCGCGATGGTACCGGGCAGTTACAAATGCAGAAAAATGAGGAAAAGATAAGCTTTTCCTCATTTTTTTTCCAAAATTTCCCCTTGTATTCTTACTGCATTTGGTTTAAAATAAAGAGCATAAGTGGTAGAAAGTGGAGAAAAGTGGTGCGAAAGGGAGAGTGTGTGGCAGCCGATTCCAGAAAGCACCTGAAATAAAAGGTTGGGGAGAACCGTTTATTTCATGATTCCGGGGAATTCCCCGGCACTCAAAGAGGGTAGATTCTATGTTCATGGGAGAATACAGTCATACAATTGACACAAAAGGAAGATTGATTATTCCGTCTAAGTTTCGCGAAGAACTGGGAGATGAATTCGTGTTAACAAAGGGTTTAGACGGCTGCCTTTCTATTTATCCTATGGAACAGTGGAAGATCTTTGAGAAGAAACTGGAAGCTTTACCGCTTACAAACAAAAATGCGAGAAAATTTTCACGATTCTTTGTGGCAGGTGCGACAACATGTGAACTGGATCGACAGGGGAGAATTCTGGTACCGGCAACGTTACGGGAATTTGCAGGTCTGGAGAAAGATGTGGTACTCACCGGTAATCTGAACCGGATCGAAGTCTGGAGCAAGGCGAAGTGGAGTGAAAATAATGACTATGATGATATGGATGCGATTGCAGAAGATATGCAGGAGATGGGAATTATCATCTAGATCCGGTGAAAAAAGGAGTAAGAGTGTTAGATGGAGTTTAAACACAAATCGGTATTACTGAAAGAGACCATAGACAATCTGAATGTGAAGCCGGACGGCATCTATGTTGACGGAACTTTGGGAGGGGCAGGACATGCCTCGGAAGTATGCAAATTATTATCTGCCACGGGGAGATTAATAGGAATAGACCAGGACGATGCGGCAATACAGGCGGCAAGTGAACGACTGCGGGACTATCAGGATCGCACGATGATCATTCGCAGTAATTATTGCCACATGGTCCCGGAATTAAAAAAAAGGGGAATCAACTCTGTTGATGGTATTGTGCTGGATTTGGGAGTATCTTCCTATCAGCTGGATCATGCAGAACGCGGTTTTACGTACCGGGAGGATGTGCCTCTGGATATGCGTATGGATCAGCGGCAGACCAAAACTGCGGAAGATATCGTAAATACTTATAGCGAGAGTGAACTGTACAGGATTATTCGTGACTATGGAGAGGACAAGTTTGCAAAAAATATTGCAAAACATATCTGTCTGGCAAGACAGGAGACACCGATTCATACCACAGGAGAATTAACGGAGATTATAAAAAGAGCCATTCCGATGAAAGTCCGGGCAACGGGAGGACATCCCTCCAAGAGAACATTTCAGGCGCTCAGGATTGAACTGAATCATGAGCTTGACGTTCTGCGTGATTCGCTGGATGGAATGATTGACTTTTTAAATGACGGAGGAAGGATCTGCATTATTACCTTCCATTCTCTGGAAGACCGTATCGTAAAGACGATTTTCCGAAGAAATGAAAATCCATGTACCTGTCCGCCGAACTTTCCTGTGTGTGTATGCGGAAAAGTATCCAAGGGCAGAGTGATAACAAGAAAACCGATTCTTCCGTCTGAGGAAGAACTGGAGTGGAACAGTCGCTCACAGAGTGCAAAATTGCGGGTATTTGAACGTCAGATATCCGAAGCTAAGTAAGGAGACAGCAACAATGGCCAGAAAGCAAAACAGAAGGGTAAATTCCAGATCGGAACGAACAGTGGAACAGTATGTGATAGATGGTAATACTGTCCGCAAGATTCAGGCCATACCACAGGAAGAACCGGAAGTGAGACCGGTTCGTCGGACAACTTCCAGAAATCGGGCAAGAACCAGAGCGATGAGCCGCGGTTATGTAATGTTTCTGGCAGTGGTATCAGCGGCAGCTCTGTTTATGTGTGTCCGTTATCTGCAGATGAAGTCTGCGATCACGACACAGACAAAGGAGATTGCCACTGCAGAGTCAGAACTGAGTCAGCTGAAAGCAGACAATGATGCATTATACAACAGTGTCATTTCATCAGTGGATCTGGAAAAGATAAAAGATAAGGCGATGAACGAACTGGGGATGACTTATCCGCAGGAAGATCAGATTTATCAGTTTGATACTGCAGGAAACAGTTATGTACGTCAGTATAAAGATGTACCTGATACGACAAAATAAGGTGGTTGCGTGCAAAGAAAGAGAAGAAAGAAAAGGGGGAATCCCCTTTTAACAAGAAAGATAAATAGTAAGATGCGTATGAAGCTGGTATGGCTGTTTGGAATGGTCGTACTGGCTTTCGTAGGTTTAGGTATACGAATCACAGTGATCAATGCCAGCCAGGGAAATCAGTACAGCAAACAGGTATTAAGTCAGTCGCAGCAAAAGTACGACAGCCGTGTGATTCCGTTCAAACGTGGAGATATCACAGACAGAAACGGGGTAGTACTGGCGACCAGTGAGAAAGTATATAAAGTTATTCTGGACTGCAAAGTAGTCAACACAAAAGAAGAATATGTAGAACCAACCATAAAAGCGCTGGTTGATGTGATGGGGCTGGATGAAGAAACTGTTCGAAAGAAACTGGAAGATGAGACTACAAAAGACAGTCAGTATCAGATTTTGCAAAGCAATGTTTCTATCAATCAGAAGAAAGCGTTTGAAGATTATACCGATGTATCCGGTGAAGAAGCAAAAGAAAAACTGACAAAAGAAGAAATTGCAGAGCGTTCGAACATCAAAGGGGTATGGTTTGAAGAAGATTACCGGAGAGTATATCCTCTGAATTCCACAGCCAGTCATCTGGTTGGATTTACGTATACGGGAAACAGCGCGGACTGGGGAATCGAAGGCTATTATTCCAGTACTCTGAACGGAGTTAACGGAAGACAGTTCGGATATTACAACTCAGATGCTGATGTAGAACAGAATATTATCGATCCGATTAACGGCAACAGTGTGGAATCAACTATTGATCTTAATATTCAGCAGGTAGTAGAAAAATATATTAGCAATTTTATGGATGGTATGGCAAATGGTCCGAGAGGGGCCGAAGGAGCGGCAAATGTAGGTGTCATTGTTGCGAATCCGAAAAATGGTGAGATTCTTGCCATGGCGACGGATAATCCGTATGATCTGAACGATCCAAGAGATCTTACTTCCTATTATTCGCAGGATGAGATCAATGGGATGGATAATGATACGATGCTGGAGAATCTTTACGGTATCTGGAAAAATTATTGTATCAGCGATGCTTTTGAACCGGGCTCAACGGTAAAACCGCTGACCATTGGTGCAGCATTGGATGCGGATGTGGTGCAGCCATCGGATACGTTTGTCTGCGACGGTTACCAGATGTTTGGCGGGACCAGAATCAGATGCGCTATCTATCCGGGAGCACATGGAACGGAAACCCTGTCAGATCTGATCAAGCATTCCTGTAACGATGGTTTGATGCAAATCGGCGCTCTTCTGGGATCGGAGGAATTCCTGAAGTACCAGAAAATATTTAATTTCGGTGCTACTACGGGTATTGATCTTCCGGGAGAAGCAACAGGTATACTTCACACCGAAGAAAGTCTTTCATCGGGAAGTACCGAACTTGCCAGTGCTTCCTTCGGACAGGGATATACCTGTACGATGATTCAGGAGATTGCGGCAATCTGTTCTGTGATCAATGGTGGATATTATTATCAGCCACATGTGGTCAGTAAAATATTGAACGAGGACGGTGATGTGATCAAAGATGTGCAGCCTGTAGTAACAAAACAGACTGTATCCAGTGATGTATCAGCACTGATCCGCCAGTATATGGGGACTGTTATGGAGTCTGATGGTACCGGAGCAGCAGCGAAGGTAGACGGTTACAGTATGGGCGGGAAAACAGGAACTGCACAGAAATATCCCCGTGAGGAAAAAAAATATCTGGTATCATTTATCGGTTTCGCACCGCTGGATGATCCGCAGGTGGTTGTGTATGTGGTTGTTGACGAACCAAATACAGAATATCAGGCAGATAGCCTGTATGCACAGTATATTTATAAAGGTGTTATGACAGAGATTCTTCCGTATCTGAACATTTTCCAGGATGAAGAGGTAACGGATAAAGCAAATGCAAAGATGACTTATCTGGAAAATTTGATCAATCAGAAGGCAGAGTCCAACAGACAGTCTGACAGCACCGATGATACAACAACGGCTGCACCGCCGGAGGATGACAGTGAAACCAAGCTTGACAATAAGCAGGAGAGTGAAGGTATCACTGATGAAGAAGCGGCCATACAAAGTGGAAATTAAGTAAAAACAGGAATACGAATAACCTCGCAGAAGTGACCATACATTAAATGGAAAGCTTCTGCGGGGTTTTTTATGGAGAAAAATAAAACATTTCATAAGAAAAAAACGCTGGTGGTTTTTCTGGGATGTATGTTTATGCTGACAGCTTTGATAGGGCGATTGGTCAATCTGATGGTAGTACAGTCGGAATATTATGCGAAAAAAGCCGATGATCTGCACGAAAGAGAGCGTAAGATCAAGGCCGCGAGAGGGCGAATTCTCGATGCGAACGGAGTTGTACTGGCAGATAATAAAACAGTTTGTACGATATCCGTGATTCACAGCCAGATCAAAGAACCGGAAAAGGTAATTGCGATGCTGACAAAAGAGCTGGGAATCGATGAGGCGGAAGCACGAAAACGGGTGAATAAAATATCCTCGATCGAAAGAGTAAAAACAAATGTGGAAAAAGAAGTGGGGGATAAGATCCGGGAATATCAGCTTGCCGGCGTAAAAGTGGACGAGGATTTTCGAAGATTTTATCCGTATGGCGGGCTTGCTTCCCGGGTACTTGGATTTACCGGAGGAGATAATCAGGGAATCATCGGACTGGAAGTAAAATACGAAGAAGTGTTAAAAGGAATCAACGGGACAATTCTCACAACAACGGATGCCAGAGGAATCGAGCAAAATGGAATCGGGGAAAAACGAAAGGAACCGGTAGCGGGATTCGATCTCTGTATCAGTCTGGATTATAATATGCAGATGTATGCCCAGCAGGAGGCTGAACGTGTGATGGAACAAAAAGAAGCGGAGAAAGTATCGGTTCTTCTGCTTAATCCTCAAAACGGCGAAATCTATGCCTGTGTAAATGTACCGGAATTTGATCTGAATGATCCGTACACACTGCCGGAGTCTGTGACTGCATCAGACCGGAAGGAACGGACGGATGCGCTAAATCGGATGTGGCGAAATACCTGTATCAATGACACGTATGAACCAGGGTCTACATTTAAAATTATCACGGCATCAGCCGGGCTTGAAGCCGGTGTGGTAACGTTGCAGGATCAGTTTTCCTGTCCTGGCTTTCGGGTGGTGGAAGATCGGCGGATTCACTGTGCAAGAAGAACCGGACATGGAGCACAGACCTTTGTACAGGGAATTGAAAATTCCTGTAATCCGGTTTTTATTGATGTGGCATTACGGCTGGGTGTGGAAAAATATTACGATTATTTTCAAAAATTCGGTTTATTGGAAAAAACAGGTATTGATCTGCCGGGGGAAGCGGGAACCATTATGCATAAAAAAGAAAATATCGGACAGGTGGAACTGGCAACTATCGCATTCGGTCAGTCATTCCAGATTACTCCTCTGCAGCTGGCAACGACAGCCGCCTCTCTGATCAACGGTGGGGAGAGGATCACACCCCATTTCGGAGTAAAGGTGCAAAACCGGGATGGAAAGGTCATAAAAACGTATTCATATGAGAAAAAAAAGAAAATTCTTTCGGGTCAGACATCGGAGAAAATGCGCTATGCCCTGGAAATGGTAGTGAAAGAGGGTGGAGGAAAAAACGGGCAGGTGGAAGGATATCGGATCGGCGGGAAAACAGCTACTTCTCAGACATTGCCCAGAAGTGCCAACCGGTATATTTCCTCTTTTCTCGGTTTTGCTCCGGCCGATGATCCGGTGATCCTCGGGGTCTGTATCATCTATAATCCGCAGGGAATCTATTATGGCGGAACAATAGCAGCCCCGGTGATGAAAACGATTTTTGAGAATGTGCTGCCGTATCTGGGAATAGATAAAACAGTAGTCGTGATAGAGGAGAGCAAAACAGAATGACAGAATCACGGAATTTTCGGAAGCATTTGTGTGAAGCGTGTGGAATAACGGTTGATGAATAGAGGGAAAAGTATTATACTTAGAACGTAAAAAAACTGAACAGAAAAATGTTCATAATGTACGAGGTGAAGTATGGATTTTAAAATTGTGATACCGGTGATTATTTCTTTTGTGATCAGTGTGATTCTGGCACCAGTGATTATTCCGTTTCTGAGGAGACTGAAAGCATCCCAGACGGAACGTACCGACGGTGTGAAGTCCCATCTTTCCAAGGCGGGAACTCCGACCATGGGTGGTCTGATCTTTCTGATTGCAGTAACAGTGACATCTTTGCTTTATATAAAAGATTATCCGAAGATCATTCCGATCTTATTTCTTACGCTGGGATTTGGTCTGATCGGATTTCTGGATGATTATCTGAAGGTTGTGCTGAAACGCTCCGATGGACTGCTTCCGGCACAGAAGATGGCAGGCCAGATCGTGGTAACTGCAATTTTTGCTTTTTATCTGATTCGCTTTACTGACGTTAAACTGACACTGTTGGTACCTTTCAGTCATGGATATTACTGGAATATCGGCTGGGTGGCAGTACCGCTTTTATTTGTAGCGGTGATCGGTACGGTAAACGGTGTCAATTTTACAGATGGTCTGGATGGTCTGGCATCCAGCGTAACCGTAATGGTGGCAACATTCTTTACGGTAGTGGCAGTGGGAACACAAAGCGGTATTGAACCGATTACCTGTGCGGTTGTCGGCGCACTGATGGGATTTTTGCTGTTCAATGTATTTCCGGCGAAAGTATTTATGGGAGATACCGGCTCACTGGCACTGGGAGGATTTGTTGCAGGTACTGCTTACATGTTGCAGATGCCGCTGTTTCTGATTCTGGTAGGCCTTATTTATCTGATTGAGGTGGCATCTGTTATTATACAGGTTACGTATTTTAAAAAGACCGGAGGAAAGAGATTCTTTAAGATGGCACCGATCCACCATCATTTTGAATTGTGTGGATGGTCTGAGACAAGAGTTGTGGCAGTTTTCTCCATTATCACAGCAATCCTGTGTATGATCGGTCTGCTGGCACTCTAAGCACATTGAAAGAACGGGGAGAGAACCATGAAGTTAGAAGGAAAACGTGTATTAGTATTTGGCGCCGGTATCAGCGGTATCGGTGCAGCGGATCTGCTCTGTAAAGTGGGAGCTTGTCCGGTGATTTATGATGGAAACGACAAACAGGATCCGGAGGCGATCAAAGCCAGACTGGAACAGCCGGAGAATGTAGATATTATTCTCGGAGAACTGTCTGAAGAGGCGAGAAAAACACTGGATCTGGTAGTGATGAGTCCTGGAGTTCCGACGGATCTTCCGATTGTGAAGACACTTCGCACACAGGGACTTCCGATCTGGGGTGAGGTAGAACTTGCTTATCAGATGGGTAAAGGAAAAGTCCTGGCGATCACAGGAACCAACGGAAAGACAACGACAACTGCCATGCTTGGAAAAATCATGAGTGATTATCTGGACAGTGTCTATGTGGTTGGAAATATTGGAACACCGTATACTTCTGTAGCTCTGGACACAAAAGAAGAGACTGTGACAGTGGCGGAAATCAGCAGCTTCCAGTTAGAGACCATCCAGGACTTCCAGCCTGCTGTCAGTGCAATTTTGAATATCACAGAGGATCATCTGAACCGTCATCATACGATGGAAGAATATATCCGTGTGAAAGAACTGATTACCGGCAACCAGACCAAAGATCAGGTCTGTGTACTGAATTATGAAGATGAGGTGCTGAGAACTTTCGGGGAAAGCGGACAGGTGAAAGCAAAGGTTGTCTATTTTTCCAGCCTCAGAGAACTTCCACAGGGTATTTTCCTGAGAGGAAAAGAGATTGTTTTAAGAGCCGGAGAAAAAGAATTCGTGATCACGACCACAGACCGCCTGAAGATCCTTGGCCGACATAACCACGAAAATACAATGGCGGCAGCAGCCATGGCATATTATGCAGGTGTTCCGGTGGAAAATATCAAAAAAAGTGTGGAAAACTTTGTGGCAGTAGAGCACCGGATCGAATATGTGACAGAGAAAAACGGAGTGGTATATTATAACGATTCCAAAGGAACCAACCCGGATGCGGCTATCAAAGGAATCCAGGCCATGGACCGTCCGACACTGCTGATCGGTGGAGGATATGACAAACAGTCTTCTTACGACGAGTGGATCGAAGCTTTTGACGGAAAAGTTCGTTTCCTGGTGCTGATTGGTCAAACGAGAGAAAAGATCGAAGAGACCGCCCACAAGTGTGGATTTATGAATACGATTCTGGCTGATAATCTGGAAGAAGCCGTAAAGATTTGTGCCGAAAAAGCAAACAAAGGCGATGCGGTTCTCTTATCACCGGCATGTGCAAGCTGGGGACAGTTCGACAACTACGAACAGCGTGGTCGGATGTTCAAAGAATATGTATACGCCCTGCCGGAGGCAGATGCGTAACGAGAGCCGGAGGGTATGGAGCCTTCAGGTAGAAGAAGGAGGAATCGTACAGGAAGTATTGAGAAAACAGGCAGGTTTCACAAAAAAAGAAATCAGCCGTGCAAAATTCCATCCTGACGGAATCCGGAAAAATGGTACCCGGTGCAGAGTCACAGAAAAAACTCTGCCCGGTGATATCATAGAGATCCTGTTGGAGACGGAAACACAGACTTCCGCTCATCTGGCAGTCAATACAGAGGTCCTGGATATTCTTTACGAAGACCAGGACCTTTTAGCTGTCAACAAACCGGCAGGTGTGGTCACTCACCCTCAGGGCGGCCACTATGAAGACACCCTGGCAAACCAGGTAAGTGCCTACTATGCTTTTCGGCAGGAGTCCCACACCGTCCGCCCCATCGGCCGCCTGGATAAAGACACATCTGGCATCGTTCTCTTCGCCAAAAACCAGACCGCAGCCGCCAGACTGCAAAAACAGAGAGAGCGGGGAGAATTACAGAAAACCTATCTTGCCGTGACAGAGATTTCTGTAAAATGGAACGATGATACCAAAAAACAGGAGCAGGGAGAAATTCCTGTACGCAGGGAACCATTCCGTGAACACAAAAACCAGACGGGTAATCTGAAAAACATCGAAAGAACTCCGGAACACACAGGTCAGGCAGAAGAAAAACATAAGAAAGATGTCGAAGAAAAAAACAAAGTGGAAAAATTCCCCGGATGGAGTGAAATCATCCGGCGGATGGAAGAATACGAGACAACGGCAGATCAGGACGGATGGACTCGAATCGACACTCCAATGGCTCCTGATCCTGAAAACCGTCTGCGCATGATTCCTACTCCTCTCGGCAAACCCGCCAGAACCCTCTATAAATCCCTCTGGATCGGCAAAGACAACCAATGCTTCGCCCTCCACCTGGAAACCGGCAGAACCCACCAAATCCGCCTCCACATGGCAACCTTGAAGTACCCTCTACTCGGCGATCCCCTCTACGGCGGAGATCAGACCCAACTCCACCGGGCAGCTCTTCACGCCTACGGAGTCACCCTGTATCAACCCTACACCGGCGAAAAACTCCACCTGACAGCTCCCATCCCGAAAGACATCCGAAACCTGGATCTGGGGTAAAAATACATTTTTCGTAACTGTTCAGTACCTTCACAGTTACGAGCCAAAATGCATAAAAAATCACCTTCGGTGATGGCATTTTGGCTTGTATGTCTCGGGATTTTGACATATTCATGTCAAAACACCTCGCGGGACAGTGGCTACTGAATAGTTACTATTTTTCTTAGATAAACTTATACAAATATCTAAGACAGTAAATACAAAACCGATAATTTGAAAAGATTAAAATAATTTAAATCATCAAATTATAATCAAAGAAACAGTAAAAAATCAAATCCAGATTCCACATTAGGCGCGGAATCTGGATTTCCCCTTCCAAACAACAGCAAAAAACACCGGACTCCAGGGGCAGGCAGCACTTTGTGGGCGTTTAGGGCAAGCTTTGAAATCCGACACTTACGGAGACTTTCGCTTGGGTCAGCTGACCCAAGTGAATATAGTCGCAGTTAGTGGCTAGTTCAAAGTTGCACTGCCCACGCTGCCTGCCCCTGGAGTCCGGTGCTTTTTGCGTCCGGCGTAAGGGAAAAATCAAACTTTTTAGTCCAGTTTAATCTCCTTCCACAACTTACTGTAATAATCCTGCGTCCCCCGGTCCAATGACCTGAAAATCTCACAATTATCCAGCACATCACTGGGAGGAAACAGTGCCGGATCCTCCGTATACTTTGCAGGCAGAATCTCAGCCAGCTTTTTATTCGGCGTTCCATAATGATTATACTCAAAACTGATCTTTGAAATATCCACCCGAAGCAGATAATTCAGGAACTTTTCCGCATTTTCCGTATTCTTACAGTCCTTTGTGACTGCCCAGGAATCTACCCAGACGTTGGATCCTTCTTTCGGAACCACATAAGCCAGATCGTCATTATACTCTGTCGCATAAGGAGCTTCTCCGGAATACACCAGTGCGATAGCAGCATTTTCAGCGATCATTTCGTCACGTGCGGAATCCAGCAGATACGCCTGTACCATCGGTCGCTGTTCAATTAAAATCTTTTCCGCCTCATCCAGTTCATCCGTATTATCCGTATTAATGGAATACCCAAGCATCTTCAGCGCAGGAACGAAGGAATCCCGGACACTGTTTTCCATGATGATCTGGCCACTGTATTTTGAATTAAAAAGAATATCCCAGGAATCCACCTTTTCATCCACCAGACGTGTGTTATAAAGAATGCCCAGTGTACCCCAGTAATGAGGAATCGTATATTTGTTTTCAGGGTCAAATGTCTTCGAAAATTCCCAGAGATGTTCGTCTACATTGGCAGCATTCGGAATATTGTCAAAGTTGATCGGAAGAAGTTCATCTTCTGTACGAAGCTTTTCCAGAATATAATCGGAAGAACAGATTACATCATAGTCCACAATATCTGCCTTATATTTCATATACATTTCTTCCGGGGACTGATATTCTTCATACAGGATCTTGATGCCGGTTTCTTTCTCAAAAGAATCGATGATGGAAGGATCCAGATAATCTCCGTAGTTAAAAACAACCAAAGAATTATTTTTGTTATAGCCACACCCGCCAAGAAGAAAAAGGGATCCGGAAAGTACCGATACTATCAGTAATTTATGTTTCATATTCATGAGTCTCTTTTTACACCTCCATACTGTTTTTTCTTCCGGATAAGAAGTTAAAGAGCAGCAGCAGAACAAGAATCAGCAGAAACAGGAGCGTGGAAAGTGCATACATTTCCGGCTGGATTCCACGTTTCACTTCAGAATATACCATCGTAGAGATGGTGTTGATCCCAGGCCCTCTGGTAAAATAGGTGATCACAAAATCATCCATCGACATTGTGGCTGCCATCAGAAAACCGGACATGATGCCCGGCATCAGTTCCGGCCAGCAGACTTTGAAAAAGGCATACAGTGGGGTGGCTCCAAGATCAAGTGCAGCCTCATATGCATTTTTATTGAGAGTCCGAAGACGGGGCAGGACATTTAAAATCACATACGGAACACCGAATGTCACATGCCCGATAAATACTGTGGTAATTCCCAATTTGATAAAACGGATAAATAACAGTGTCAGAGACAATGCAGTAACGATCTCGGCATTTAACATCGGGATATTGGTAGCTCCCAGCATGATAGAGTAATTTCGCTTTTTCATTGCGCTGATGCCGATGGCACCAACCACACCGATAATGGTGGCTGCCAGTGCAGAGCCGAAAGCCAGTGTCAGGGTGGTGGTGAAGGCATCCGTGATCCGACTGTTATCAAAAAGGTTTGCATACCATTGAAAAGTAAATCCACTCCAGGTAACTCTGGCCTTGGATTTGTTAAAAGACAGTACAACCAGAACGATAATCGGCAGATACAACAACAGAAAGATGAATGCCATATACAGTCGTTTGACCCATGTTTTTACCATTTGTTAGTTCCTCCTTCTGATTTATCAAAGACGGACATCAGCCCCATACTTATCAGAGTAAATACCAGCAGTACAAAGGAAAGCCCGCTGCCCAGATTCCAGTTAAAATTGTAGGTAAATTCCTGTTCAATGATATTTCCGATCAGTAAGGTATTGGATCCACCCAGAATGTTTGAAATAACAAAGGAAGTCATGGACGGAACAAATACCATCGTGATCCCGCTGATGACTCCGGGAAGAGACAGCGGGAAAATGATTTTTCGCAGAATGGTAAAATAGCCGGCTCCCAGATCCTTTCCGGCTTCCACAACATCGTCTCCGATGGAAGAAAGAGAATTATAAATCGGAAGGATCATAAATGGCAGAAAATCATAAACCATACCAATTAAAACTGCCTGGAAGGTATAAATAATATGCACCTTCGGAAGATGCAGGAAGCCAAGCAGAGTATTTAATACGCCGTTAGTAGAGAGAATCAGCTGCCATGCCATGGTTCGAAGCAGAAAGTTCATCCACATCGGAAGAATAAAAAGAAAAATGATGAAATTACTTTTCTTCAGATTCAAACTGCATAGCACCAGTCCCAGCGGGTAAGCAAGGATAAAACAGATCAAAGTCGTAAGAAACGCCATTTTAAGAGAAGTCCACAGAGACTTCAGATGTACAGGTTCTGTAATGGCGAGAACATTTGCCAGAGTAAAACCACCGTCTGCGCCGGTAAAGGCGTAATAGAGAACCAGTCCCAGCGGGATCAGGGTAAATCCGATGATCCACAGAATATAGGGAAAAGCAAACCAGGTTTTTTTAGGGCTATTCATTAATATCCACCGCCTTTTCATCCTCAGATTCCGGTTTATGCATGATCTGAATATTGAACGGCTTGACAAAAATCCCCACTTCACTGTCTGCCGGATACATATCCGTGCTGTGTACCAGCCATTCAAAATTATTGGCCAGAACAGTCATCTCATAATGTACGCCTTTGAAGATGACGGAAGTCACACGGCCTTTGATAATACCGACTTCCGGTTTCACCAGTTCTACATCTTCCGGACGGATGACTACGTCTACCGGGTTATTAGTTCCGAAGCCCTCATCTACACATAAGAATTTGGCACCGAGAATTTCCACCAGACGATCCTGGATCATGGTACCGCCTAAAAGGTTACTGTCACCGATAAAATCGGCAACGAAAGCGTTTTGTGGCTCGTTGTAGATATCTTCCGGCGTACCGATCTGCTGGATATAACCGCCGTTCATAACCACAATAGTATCGGACATGGTGAGAGCTTCTTCCTGATCGTGGGTAACGTAGACAAATGTGATTCCCAGCTCATTTTTCAGACGGATCAGTTCGTACTGCATGTCCTGGCGCATCTTGAGATCCAGAGCACCCAGGGGCTCGTCGAGAAGAAGCACTTTCGGTTCATTGACAATGGCACGGGCAATGGCGATTCTCTGTTGCTGACCACCGCTCAAAGCATCGATTTTACGCTTTTCATAGCCATCCAGATTCACCAGTTTCAGTGCATATTTGATCTTGTCATCAATATAGGCTTTGCTTTTCTTTTTTATCCTGAGACCGAAGGCAATGTTTTCTGCCACATTCATATTCGGGAAGAGGGCGTATTTCTGAAATACGGTATTCAACTGGCGTTTATTCGGAGCCAGCTGTGTGATGTTTTTTCCGTCAAAGATAACACTTCCCTCATCCGGAAATAAAAAACCGCCGATGATTCGAAGCGTTGTAGTTTTACCACAGCCGGACGGACCGAGAAGGGTGAGAAATTCGTTCTCGCGGATATAGAGATTCAGATCGTCGAGAATCTTTTCACCGTCAAAGATTTTGGTAATATGCTGTAAATCTATTAATCGATTGCTCATAGTGTCTCCTTTTGTAACTATTCAGTAGCCACTGTCCCGCGAGGTGTTTTGACATGAATATGTCAAAATCCCGAGACATACAAGCCAAAATGCCATCAACGAAGGTGATTTTTTATGCATTTTGGCTCGTAACTGTGAAGGTACTGAACAGTTATCTCCTTTTTATCATCAGAAATTTGGCGGGGAGGAGATCCACAGGATCGTAGCACCCCATTTTCCGGCTTCCAGCCAGTGTTCCTGGCCGGCGGGAAAATAAAACGTTTCTCCTTTTTGTATGCGGTAGGTTTTCTTACCCAGCGTAAGAAGGATACTTCCTTCCAGCACATAGCCCATTTCCTCGCCTGCATGAGGGGGTTCCACACAGGAACGCCCCCGGGGAGCAAGGGTCATACGGATGGGTTCCATCTGATTTTTCTGTGCGTTTGGAACCAGCCATTCAATCTGGTGTCCAAGTTCAGGATCATCTTTCAGAAAATAATCTTCTTCTCGAAAGACAATCTGTTCCGGTGTGTCATCTGTAAAAAATTCCTGAAGGTTGCTGCCAAGACACTGCAGGATATCTGCGAGGGTACTGATGGATGGTGAGGTAAGGTTTCGCTCAACCTGGGAGATGAATCCTTTGGTAAGTTCAGCCCGGTCTGCCAGTTCCTGCTGAGTCAGTCCATTCTGTGTCCGCAGACTTTTCAGTTTTGTTCCAATGTCCATAAAAACTCCTTTAAAAGGCACACGAAAATCCCGATTATCAGCCATGTGGCAGGTAAAGAGCCCCGTCTTACCGATAATCGGGAAAGTATCGTATTACTAAATTCTGTGTTTACTATTATTAAAATCAATTATAAAAAAAAAACGATATTTGTCAATGGAAATTTATTAAAAAAGTACTGAATATTTTTGCGATTCATAGACTGAAAAAAAAAGCGTGTAAAATCTATGAAAAAAGTACAAAAAGAAGGGAAGGAAGATGAGCTTCTGATCCTTTTCGTAGCGATATTGACACTGGCCGGATTATTTTTTTTATATAGTACAGGTACATATAATGGAAAAGTAAAGTTTGGAGATGCAGGATACTATCTGAAAAAGCAGTTATTTGCCAGTGTGCTGGGCATGATTGCTTTTTGGGTGATGGCACGGATCGATTATCATCGGGTGGCGGCTTTTGCCACGGTACTGTATCTGTGTTCCATCGCGTTGTCTACGGCTGTCTTATTTGTAGGAAGATCCTATAATGGGTCAAAACGCTGGCTGGCACTGGGACCATTGTCGTTTCAGCCGGCGGAATTTGCAAAAGCAGCGGTAATACTGTTTCTGTCATTCAGGATCAGCAACCGGAAGAAAAAGACAGACAGTCTCTGGTTTATGCTCCGGACGATGGCGGCGCTGTTACCGATTGTCGGGCTGGTGGGAACAAATAATCTGAGTACGGCGATTATTATTCTTGGTATCGGCGTGATTCTGATCTTTGTGGCACACCCGAGGTATCTGCCTTTTCTTGGAATAGGAGCCGCGGGGATTGGATTTGTCGCGATTTTTTTGAGTATGGAAAGTTATCGGCTCGAACGCCTTGCCATCTGGAGGGATCCGGAAAAATATGAAAAAGGGTTTCAGACGATCCAGGGCTTGTATGCGATCGGAAGTGGGGGAATCTTCGGGCGTGGGATGGGAAACAGTCTGCAAAAATTGGGATTTGTACCCGAAGCACAAAATGATATGATTTTTTCCATCATCTGTGAGGAAACAGGACTGTTTGGAGCTATACTGGTTATCCTTCTGTTTGGAGGCCTGATCTGGAGACTCATGGTGGCAGCAGTTCGGGCAGAGGATCTGCTGGGAGAACTGATAGGCGCCGGAATCATGGGCCATATTGCACTCCAGGTAATCCTGAATATTGCTGTTGTTACAAATACGATTCCCAATACCGGGATTACATTGCCGTTTATCAGTTATGGAGGAACATCTGTATTGTTTTTGATGGGAGAGATGGGGCTTGCATTGTCAGTCACCAGATATTCCCGTGCTGCATAGAATAAGATAACAGGGCATGTGGGAGCAAACGAGTGAGTGAAATATGGATGCGTGGAAATGGTCCGCTGGAAGGAGAAGTAAAGGTTCAGGGATCGAAGAATGCTGCCCTGCCAATGATGGCGGCTGCAGTGCTGCATGAGGGAAGGACCGTGCTTCACAACTGTCCCCGGATTGCAGATGTGTTTGAAATGGAAGCAATCCTGCGGTCGATCGGAGTAAAGACCGCGTGGAGTGGCCATACACTGGAGCTGGACTGTAATAAGATCTGTGAGACCGGTATTCCCGGAGAAGAGACGCGCACGATGCGATCTTCCATCCTGCTGCTCGGAAGTATGCTTGGAAGATGTAAGCGGATCCGGATCGGTTATCCCGGCGGCTGTACGATCGGGGCACGTCCTGTTGATCTGCATCTGGATGCAATGAAAAAAATGGGTGTCCTGATCAGGGAAATAGAGGGGGAGATCTGCGGAGAATGTCCGGAGGGTCTTTCCGGTGCACATATTCATTTTCCGATTTCCAGTGTGGGTGCTACGGAAAATGCTTTGCTTGCAGGTGTTACGGCACAGGGGGAAACGCTTCTTGAAAACTGTGCCCTGGAGCCGGAAATCATGCATCTATGTCATTTTTTACAGGCGATGGGAGCGGAAATCCGTGGGATCGGAACAAGAAAAATCTGGATGCGCAGAGCCGCGGCTTTGCGGGATGTGGAATATACGATTCCTACAGACCGGATCGTAGCGGGAACCTGTCTGTATGCTGCTGCAGCCACAAGAGGTCAGATCGGTCTGAAAGATGTGGATCCGCAGGAAATGAAATCTGTACTTCGGGTATATGAGAAAATGGGTGGACAATGGGAGATGAGGAGTGGTACACTAAGGGCGAATGCAGCCGGAATCCGTTTTCCGGTGGAGCAGGTGTGTACGATGCCGTATCCCGGATTTCCCACGGATATGCAGTCAATTTTGATGTCGGTGCTTCTTACAGTTCCGGGAGAAAGCAGGATCGAAGAAAGGATTTTTGAAAAACGCTTTCAGATAGTGGAAGAGCTGAGAAAAATGGGAGGCAGGATCACGGTTACCGGCAGACAGGCGGTTGTCTGTGGTGGCAGAAAACTGACGGGGACAACGGTATGTGCCAGGGAACTGCGTGGAGGTGCTGCGCTTGTGGTGGCGGGGCTTTCAGCACAGGGAGAAAGCGTCGTGAAACATGCGGAGTATATAGAACGGGGATATGAACGACCGGATCAGTTGTTCGGGCAATTGGGTGCGGTAATCAGAATAAGGGAACAGGTGGAAGAATGAAAAAAAGATTCAGAAGAATAGAGCTGACAAAAGAAGGAAAAATGATTACAGCCGGAGCTGTGGCAGCCATCGTGCTGCCGGCTCTGCTGGCATTTTTCTTTTTGTTTCGGGTGGACAAAGTGTATGTGGTGGGAAATACCAGATACACCGATGAAGAAGTAAAAGAATATGTGATGACAACACCATTGACATCTAACACGGTGCTTGCGATGTTATTTGAAAGACATAAAAATGCAGAAAATATTCCGTTTGTGGATTCTTTTGATCTTGAGAGAGTCAATGCCCATACCATTCGGATCCATGTAAATGAGAAAAAAATTGTCGGTTATATCACACAGGGAACAGAGAGGCTGTATTTTAACAAGGACGGACTTGTGGTGGAAGTGACTGCTATGGAGCAGGATGAAATTGATTCCATGGATCAGGAAGAAGAAGAACTGAATCAGTTAAAGGAGCAGGCCTCACAGGAAGCTGCCGCAAAAGAAGCGGATGCGGCACTGGAAGCTCTGACAGGAGAAAGTGCCGATACAACGGACAGGGCAGATACAGAAGATGCACAGAAAGAAGATGGTACAGAGAGTGATACGCAACAGGCAGACAGTACAGAGGGACAGGTACTGCAGGCTGTAGAGTCTGATACCGGGAATGAAAACGCGACAAAATTTAAGGCAGCAGTAACAGATGTGCCAAGAGTTATCGGCATCACAGATAAGGAAAAAGGTATCGCACTCGGAGATACGATTCCGGCGATTGCAGATGGTATCTATAATACAATTCTTGGAATCACCCGTATGGTGGAAAAGTATGAAATTCTTCCGGAGATGGTGTGTTTTGATGAGAATCAGGAGATTATTCTGGTGTATAACAACGGAAACATCCACTGCAATCTGGGAAAAGATACGCTGTTGGAGGAAAAGATTACCAGAGTAGCGGCAATTCTTCCAAAATTATCTGATTTTACGGGTATTCTCCACCTGGAAGATTATGAAACGGATATTACCAACATTATCTTTTCGAAAGAGACGCTGTATACACTGAAAATGGAAATTGCACAGATTGAGGGAAGAGACTTCGGCGAAGATACGGAAGATCCGGCGGCAGATACACAAACTGAAGACGGATCTCAGGATCCGGCAGGAGAGGGAGAGGGCAGCGCAGATTCTGCAACAGATGAAAGTGATACACAAGGAGACACCGTGACAGATCCTGATGCTTCCGGTGAAGATACAAAGACACAGGATGACAGCACACAGGACAACGGATCCGGAGACGGAAGCGATAACAGTACTACCGAAGAGGACGGGGGGATGACGGACACCGGGGCAGGAACAGAACAAAACGGTACAGATACGTCGGAGACACAGAAAACTGCGGGGGAGTAAACCGCAGGAAAACAAAATCCGGAAAAACCTTACAAAATTCGAAAAAAAACATGAAATCTGAAAAAAATAGTTGATTAATCAGAGAAGAAATTATATTATATAACCATATGTAACTCTTTAAGATAAGGCAAAAGTACCCTGAAGGGAATAAATATAAGCGCAAGCAAAAAAGGAGGAAGTACTTTGTTAGAGATTATGACAAATGAAGCGGAATCATCTGCAAAGATTATAGTAATTGGTGTAGGTGGAGCCGGTAATAATGCAGTAAACCGCATGGTAGAAGAAACAATCGGCGGTGTGGAGTTTATCGGGGTAAACACTGATAAACAGGCTTTGACTCTTTGCAAAGCTCCTACCGTATTACAGATAGGTGAGAAACTGACAAAAGGTCTTGGAGCCGGAGCAAAGCCTGAGATCGGTGAAAAAGCGGCAGAAGAGAGTATGGAAGAGATCCGTCAGCTGATGGAAGGTGCTGACATGGTATTCGTTACCTGTGGTATGGGTGGCGGAACCGGAACAGGTGCTGCACCGGTTGTTGCAGGTATTGCAAAAGAGATGGGCATCCTGACTGTCGGTGTTGTGACAAAACCGTTCCGTTTTGAGGCAAAAACCCGTATGAGCAACGCTCTGATGGGAATTGATAAATTAAAAGACAACGTAGACACTCTGATCGTTATCCCGAATGATAAACTGCTTGAGATCGTTGACCGTCGGACTACGATGCCGGAAGCACTGAAGAAAGCAGATGAAGTTTTACAGCAGGCAGTACAGGGCATCACAGACCTGATCAACATGCCGGCACTGATCAACCTGGATTTCGCAGATGTTCAGACTGTCATGAAAGACAAAGGAATCGCTCATATCGGTATCGGCGAGGCAAAGGGCGACGACAAAGCACTGGAAGCTGTACAGCAGGCTGTATCCAGTCCGTTGCTTGAGACAACCATCCAGGGTGCAAGCCATGTGATCATTAACATCTCCGGAGATATCTCCCTGATGGATGCAAATGATGCTGCAAGCTATGTACAGAACCTGGCAGGCGAAGATGCAAACATCATCTTTGGTGCCATGTATGATGATACCGCAGTAGATTCTGCTAAGATCACGGTTATTGCAACCGGACTGAATGATGCAACTGCAAAACAGGCAAGCGTAAGCAAAGCTTCTGCAGTACCTGCTCAGCCAGTACAGACTGCACAGGTAAAAGAAGCAGCACCGGAAAAACCTGCATTTTCCCAGGGTATGACGATGCCGAGTTTCCAGATGCCAAAAGCAAATCCGGGAGCACCGACCAGCAGTACTGTTCCGAGAAAAGATATCCAGATTCCGGATTTCCTGAAAAGAAGATAAAGCGCAACTATTCAGTAGGTAGCATTCTGCGAGAGTACTGAACAGTTACGATAAAACAGAAAAATAAAAACCCCGGGGTGAACTCCGGGGTTTTTTGACTCTTACGTAAAAAGCAGACAGAAAGGAACAGATATGGAAAAAGAAGAATTACTGTTGATTCATGGAACAGAGTATAAAGAGATGACAAAAGAGATCCTGTATGCTGCCGGACTGGAAGCACAGATCGGAGCGAGGGGGAAAAAGATTGGGATCAAGCCGAACCTGGTGGCTCCGTCGGAGGCTTTTCTGGGGGCAACAACTCATCCTGAAATTGTGGCTGGAATCATCGAATATCTGCAGGAAGCGGGATTTCAGAATATCATCATGCTGGAAGGTTCCTGGGTAGGGGATAAGACGAGAGAATCCATGCAAGTCTGTGGATATGAGAAGCTGAGCGAAATGTACAAGGTTCCATTTAAAGATATGCAGGCAGATCCCGGAGAACTGACGGAGTGCGGAGGGATGGAACTTGAGATCTGCCGGGAGGCAAAAAGTCTCGATTTTCTGATCAATGTACCGGTGATGAAGGGGCATTGCCAGACGAAGATCACCTGTGCACTGAAGAATATGAAGGGACTGCTTCCAAACCGGGAAAAACGTCATTTTCACGCGATGGGACTGCATAAACCGATTGCACACCTGGCAGTCGGGCTGCATCAGGATTTTATTCTGGTTGACAATATCTGCGGGGACTGGGACTTTGAGGACGGAGGCAATCCGGTGGAGATGAACCGTTTGATCGCCGGAAGAGATCCGGTACTGGTCGATGCATTTGTCTGCCATGAGATGGGGTATGGGGTGGAAGAAGTGCCGTATATCCGAATGGCAGAAGCGCTGGGGGCCGGATGTGCAGACTGGACACAGGCCCGGATCCGGGAACTGAATCCACCGGTTTCACAGGTGGTAAAGACCGGAAGGAGAAAAGTAGTGGAAGTAGCGGATGCCGTAGAGGAGGTGGAGTCCTGCAGTGCCTGTTACGGATATCTGATTCCTGCACTCGACCAGTTAAAAGAAGAAGGCGTTCTGGAAAAACTGGATACGAAGATATGTATCGGACAGGGATATCGGGGAAAGACAGGAACGCTTGGAATCGGCAGCTGCACCAGGGGGTTTGCTTCCTGTCTGCAGGGATGTCCGCCTACTGATGAGGAAATCTATCAATTTCTAAAAAAATGTATACAGGAAAAAGAAGAAAGGATATAATAAGAAAGACAGAAAACTGTCTGGAAAATAATGTTTCTATATGAAAAAAACAGAAAAAGGAGGAGCATGCTGTGAAGATTTTATTTTATGATACAAAAAGTTATGATAAAGAGTCTTTTGAAGCAAAAGCAAAAGACTATCCGGATATTCAGATCGAATATCTGAAATCTGAACTGGTTCCGAGTACTGCAAAACTGGCAAAAGGATACGATGCGATCTGTGCATTTGTCAGCAGTGATGTGGGAACCGAAACGATCGATGTCCTGTCTGCGTGTGGAGTGAAACTGATTCTGATGCGCTGTGCGGGATTTAACAATGTGGATGTGGAGAAAGCGACCGCATGTGGAATCAAAGTCATGCGTGTGCCCGGATATTCCCCGGAAGCTGTAGCAGAACACGCGATGGCACTGGCACTGGCTGCCACCCGGAGAATCCACAAAGCCTATGTGAGAGTTCGCGAAAACGACTTCAGCCTTGGTGGTATGCAGGGAGTAAATTTCTACCGGAAAACAGCCGGTATCGTGGGAACCGGTAAAATCGGTGCGGCAATGGCGAGAATCTGTCATGGATTTGGCATGAATGTCATTGCCTATGATAAATATCAGAATCCGGCACTGGATTTCGTAAAATACGTATCGTTGGATGAACTGCTGGCGCAGAGTGACCTGATTTCCCTTCACTGCCCACTGATGGATGAGACCTATCATATGATCAATCGGGAATCTATCAGAAAGATGAAAGATGGTGTGATCCTGGTCAATACCTCCCGTGGTGGTCTGGTAAAGACAGAAGATCTGATCGAGGGAATCCGTGCAAGAAAATTCTTTGCAGTCGGCCTGGATGTATACGAAGAAGAAAAGAAAAATGTATTTGAAGACCGTTCCGATGAGATTATGGAGACTTCAGTGACGGCGAGATTGCTGTCCTTCCCGAATGTTATTATTACCTCTCATCAGGGATTCTTCACTTATGAAGCATTGGATGCCATCAGTGAGACAACTCTTAACAATGCAATGGCGTTTACAAAAGGGGAAAGAACAGGAAACGAAGTGGAAATTGAGTAAAAAAGCATTGAATTTCCATCGGTATTATATTATAATGAACTCGGTTTAGAAAATAGTATGAAAAAGCGTTGACGAAGAAAGTAATGCAGTCAGATCTATACAGAGAGAGAAATGTATGGTGGAAGTTTCTTATGGACAGGTTGCAGGAAAACCACTTCTGAGTTGTGCGTAGAAGGATGAGATTTCATCCGAAGCGTTACCGGGTTGCTCTGTTACAGGCAATAAGAGAAAAATAAGGTGGAACCGTGCATAATAGCACCCTTAGGTGGCAGTCTGTCATCTAAGGGTGTTTTTTCGTTACTCGGGTAATGAGTTAAAGTCTGTTCTTTCATGGAATCTTGACTACTGCCGCAATAGCGTGTTTTTCTCGCTGACAATGGTAAAAAGGAGAAGAAAAATGGTAAATTTTAAAGAAGATGAACAGTTAAAAACATTGAATCATTCCTGTGCCCATGTAATGGCTCAGGCGATCAAACATCTGTATCCACAGGCAAAGTTCTGGGTTGGACCTGTTGTTGCAGAGGGCTTCTATTATGATATTGATCTTGGAGAGGATGTAATTCGTGATGAGGACATCGAAAAGATCACAAAAGAGATGAAAAAAGTTGTAAAATCCGGCAAAAAGATCATCCGTCGTGAAGTGTCTAAAGAAGAAGCACTGGAAATGTTCGCCGATGATCCTTATAAACTGGATCTGATCGCAGATCTGGAAGAGGGAAATATCACTGTTTACGATCAGGGTGACTTTACCGATTTGTGTCGTGGACCTCACGTGGATAATGTAAAACTTTGTAAACATTTTAAACTGATTCGTCACTCCGGAGCTTACTGGAAGGGTGACAGTAAAAACAAAATGCTGCAGCGTATCTACGGTGTATGTTTCCCGACCGCAGAAGAACTGGAAGCACATCTGCAGTTACTGGAGGAAGCAAAAGAAAGAGATCACAGAAAGATTGGAAAAGATATGAATTTGTTCATGGTTGACGATCTGGTTGGACGTGGTCTGCCGATGTTCCTGCCGAAAGGATATACAATCTGGCAGGAGCTGGAAAATTACATCAAGGAAAAAGAACGTAAACTGGGTTATCTGCATGTTATGACACCTTGTGTTGGTACTGTCAACCTGTATAAGACTTCCGGCCACTGGGATCATTACAAAGAGAACATGTTCCCGCCGATGGAGATGGAAGGGGAATCTTTTGTTCTTCGTCCGATGAACTGTCCGCATCATATGATGATTTATGCAAATAAAAGACATTCTTATAAAAACCTGCCGATCCGTATCGGCGAGATTGCGCATGACTTCCGTTATGAGAGCAGCGGAACGCTGAAAGGTATCGAACGGGGAAGACATTTCTGTCAGAACGATGCCCATCTGTTTGTAACACCGGAACAGATCAAGGATGAATTTACAAAAGTAGTAGAACTGATCTTCAGTACCTATAAAGATTTCGGAATCACCAATTATCGTTGTGTACTGTCTCTGCGTGATCCGGAAAACAAAGAAAAATATCATGATGATGATGAGATGTGGAACACAGCAGAAGATGCACTGCGTGATGTAATGAACAGCATCGGAATCGAATACACCGAAGAAATCGGAGAAGCTGCATTCTATGGCCCGAAACTGGATGTCAATGTACAGCCTGCCATCGGTAACGAGATTACCCTGTCTACCTGTCAGCTGGACTTCTGCTTGCCGGCGAAATTCAATCTGTCCTACATCGACAGCAACGGAGAAAAACAGACACCGGTTGTTTTGCACCGCGCAATTCTTGGATCTCTGGATCGTTTCATGGCATACATTCTGGAAGAGACCAAAGGAAACCTGCCGACCTGGCTGGCACCTGTTCAGGCACGTGTTATGCCGGTTAAGACCGACGATGAAGGTCTGAATGCATATGCACAGGAAATCGTGGATGCATTGGAAGCAGCAGATGTCCGTGTGGAACTGGATGACCGTGCAGAAAAACTTGGGTATCGTATGCGTGAAGGTCAGGTAGAAAAAGTACCGTATCTGCTGGTTGTCGGATTCAATGAAAAAGACGACAGAACCGTTTCCTTCCGTCTGCATGGCGAAAAAGAAACTACGGTTCTGCCACTGGATACTTTTGTAGAAAAGATCAAAGCAGAGATTGCAGAAAAATCAAGAGAACACATTCACGTAAACTAATTTCAGGAAAACGGGAAGAATTATGTTTTATTGATATACAATAAAAAAATCCCCTGTGGAAGTTCAGGATTTCCAACAGGGGATTTTTTTCAGTGAATATCAATAATTAATCCAATGGATTGATTTTATTAGCAGAAATATACGTCCGTGTAAAGAAAAAGCTGCTGCATATGATGTATGCAACAGCTCGGATGCCGCTGGCCGGACTCGAACCGGCACGGCTGTTAACCGCTTGATTTTGAGTCAAGTGCGTCTGCCAATTCCGCCACAGCGGCATGAAAAACGGTTCGCTAAAACCGACCTTTATAATATCATATCAGCGGATAAAAAGCAAGCATTTTATTTTGAGATGGAAAAATAGATTTCCACTTGTATCGGAGTAAGAGAGCGGATATAATAAAAAACAGGGCTCTCTACACAGCGAAAGCAGAGCCGGAAAAAGGACTGCAAATAAGAAAACGGGGGAAAAGTGATGGCAGAACAGACAAACTGTGAGAGTTGTGCGAATTATGTATACGATGAAGAATCCGATTGCTACTGCTGCGAAGTGGATCTGGATGAAGATGAGATGTATCGGTTTTTAAGTGATACTTTTTACCAGTGTCCGTATTATCAGCTGGACGACGAATATCGGATCGTAAGAAAACAAATGTAAAAAAAGAATAAAGTCTCTGTTTCAGTTTGACAAACAAAAGATTCTTCATTAAAATTGAAAAATAGTGGTAACTGTAAAGTTATAAAGCAGTTACGGACAGTGAAAAAGAAACAGGAGAACGGAGGAAAACTATGTATCAATATCAGGATCAGAAGGAAATGCGCCGGGCCCTTAACGGCAAGATGATCGTTATGCTGGTGGGAATCATGCTGGTTATGACAGCTCTGACATCCAGCCTGTCCTACGGTATGCGGTGCTGGTCAATGGCAGGAATGGCGGACAAGGGGAATGAAGAGGTTCTGGAGGCATTAAAACAGATTGACATTACAAGCGGAACACTTCGCGCATGCAGCGTAGTATATTATATTCAGGCAGTGATCGAAACCATGGTTGGAATCTTTTGTTTCCGGTTAAACAATCGGCTGGATAAGGTTGCACTTTTGTGGAAAATGAGCCTGGGAATTCTGGGTCTCGAAGTTCTGGCGGGTGTTGCACTGACAGCAATGCATATGATCAGTCCGTTTATGATCATTTCCAATCTGCTGTTACCGTTGTTTCTGCTCTGGGCGGTTAGTGGCCTGAAAAAGGTAGCGAAAAATCATCCGGATCGTATCTATGCGGTAGAACCGAACAATCGGAAAAAAGGAAAGGAAGCAGATAAAACTTCCGTTCAACCGAAAAAAGCAGGACAGAAGAAAAGTCTGATGGAGCATGCAACACAGGTAACACCGGAGAATATCACACCACTGGAACTGACCAGGGAACTGGAGAAAGAAGATGCCAACGTAACAGAAGAGGTTCAGGAAGCATCTGAGGAAGAGGTTGCAGAAGTGACAGAAACAAAAGAAGAGAAAAAGGAAACACAGGAGCAAGAATAAGGATCAAAATTCCCTGCCATCCGGCCAATGACCGGTTGTGTGGGGAATTTTATAGTTTACGCGAGCAACGAGTCAAAGTCCGTGCTTGCACGAGACCTTGACGACTGCCGCGGTAGTTTGAGAAACTCGCGGAGCGTGTTTCTCATAGTCTATGCGAGCAACGAGTCAAAGTCCGTGCCTGCACGAGACCTTGACGACTGTCGCGATAATGTGAGAAATCTAACAGAAAGAAGGCGAGGCAATGCATTTTTTTCATTTATCCGATCTGCATATCGGGAAGCAGTTATATGGATATTCTCTGCTGGAAGATCAGGAGTGGATCCTGACAGAGATTTATGAATTGATCCGGGAGAAACGACCGGACGGTGTCCTGATCGCTGGTGATGTGTATGACAAATCAGTACCTGCAGCGGAAGCGGTTACGGTATTTGACCGGTTTCTTACCAAAGTAAGCCAGCTGGAACCGAAGATTCCGGTGCTGATCATCAGCGGGAATCATGATTCTCCGGAACGACTGGCGTTCGGTGCAAAGATTCTGAGCAGGCAACAGATCTATGTGGCGGGAACCTGTCCACAGATACCGGAAGACCATCTGAAAAAGGTCACTTTTCAAGATGAATGGGGAGAGACAGAGGTATGGATGCTTCCGTTTGTGAAACCTGGATATGTGCGAAAACTAATGGAAGAGAGCAAAAAGGAAACAGACAGAGAGGACGGAGCAGGAGAACAAAGAGACCGCGACGGGGAAACAGAGATAAAAGTGAAAAACGGATGGGAAGAGATACGCAGGGATTATAATGAGGCGGTAAAATTTCTTCTGGAGAGAGAGCAGGTGGATACGGAGAAACGAAATATACTGATTTCCCATCAGTTCTATACTGCAGGTGGTGAGACACCGAAAACCAGTGATTCCGAGACGATAAGTGTGGGAGGACTTGATCAGGTGGATATTTCGTGTCTTGCGCCGTTTTCCTATGTGGCACTGGGACATATCCACCGCCCGCAGTCGATGGGAAGAGAAAGTATCCGTTACTGTGGTTCGATGTTAAAATACTCGCTCAGTGAGTGGGAACAGGAAAAATCGGTGACAGAAGTGATTCTGAAAGCACCGGGACAGGAACCGGTGATTCAGCTGCATCCGCTGCATCCGTTACGGGAGATATGCGTGATCAGGGGAAGACTGGAAGAGATTCTGGAAGCGAACAAAGACAGTATCTGCGAGGATTATGTCAGTATTGTTCTGACGGATGAAGAGGAACTGTATCAGCCGAAGGAACAGCTGGAACGGATCTTTACGCATATTCTGGAAGTGAGGACAGAGAGAAACCGGAAGCTTGTACAAGAATGGGAAGACGGACAGGCAGAGGATACACAGACAGATCCGAAACTGGTTTTTGAACAGTTCTTTTCCCAGATTCAGGGACGGAAGCTGCAGGAAGAAGAGGCGGCAGTGCTGGAAGAAGTATTTGCGAAAATCAGGGAGGAAGAAGGATGAGACCGATGATACTGACGATGTCCGCATTTGGCTCTTATGCGGACTGCGTGACAATAGATTTCGGGCAGGTGCAGCAGGGTGTGTTTCTGATCACGGGAGATACCGGGGCAGGTAAGACAACGATCTTTGACGGGATCACCTATGCACTGTATGGACAGACCAGCGGTGGACGGAGAGACGGAACCATGATGCGCAGCCAGTACGCGCCGGATGGGACGAAGACATATGTGGATCTGACATTTTCCACCGGGGGACAGGTCTGGCGGGTGCTTCGAAGTCCGGAGTATGAGAGGGAGAGCAAACGACGGAACAAAGACGGTGGAAGGACGATGACAAAGGAGCGGGGCAGCGTGGAGCTGTATCAGCCGGATGGCAGTCTGTATCCGGGAAACAGACAGGAAGTTAACCGGAAACTGGTGGAAATCCTCGGTGTGGATGCCAGGCAGTTTATGCAGATCGCGATGATCGCACAGGGAGATTTTCTGCGGCTGCTGCTGGCAAAGTCCGATGAGCGAAAAGAAATTTTCTCCCGGATCTTTGATACAAGAATCTTCGGACGGGTGCAGGAGGAACTGAAAAACAGGAACAAACGGTGTTACGGTGAGCTGGAGGATAACAGAAAGTCCTGTCTGCGGGAGATAGAACAGCTGGAAGTTTCGGAAAGCACGGTTCAGGAAAAGGAGGAACTGCTCCGGACAGGACAGAAAGAACCGGATCTTGAGGCTGTGCTTGCTTTTGCAGAGCGCATGCTGGAAGAAGATAAATTGCAGTATGAACAGAGCCGGAAAGAAATGAAAAAAACAACTGCGACGCTGGAAAAACTGAATCAGCGCTACAGTGTGGAAAAAGAGAGAGCAGAGAGTTTTTCAAAACTTGCGCAGCTGGAAAAACAGATTCGTGTGCTGGAAGAGAAAAGAGAAGAAAAGGAACAGGAAAAGGAACGGATCGGTGCCGCAAAGCGGGCGGCAAAAGTAGAAATGGTTTATGTAGGCTACCGGGAGACTGCAGAGAGCAGAGAACGGATGCAGATGCAGGAAAAACAGCTGAAAGCGTGGCTGGAGGAACGGAAAGAGGAAACAGAAAAACTGAAAGAAAAGGAGAAAACCTGGAATAGTTATGTGCAGAAACTGGAGGAGAAAGAAGTGCCGGTGCTTGAACGGCTGCGACAGGCACTTGAACAGTACGGACAGTTGCAGAGCCATCTGAAAGAAGCACAGCGTCTGGAAATACACCGGCAGCAGGCAGCAGACAGTTACCGGAAAGCAGACCTTTCTTACCGGCAGCAGGCCCAACGTTATGAAACTCTGTATCAGGAATATCTTGCCGGACAGGCAGGGATTCTTGCTTCCGGGCTACAGGACAATTATCCCTGTCCGGTATGTGGTTCCCTCCATCATCCGGCTCCGGCGGAGCCGGTTTCCGAGAATCTGAGCCAGGAACTGGTGGAAAAAGAGAGAGAACGCCGAAATCAGGCGGAAAATACCAGGGAAGACCGAAGACAGAAGTATCAGCAGTCAGAAAACCTCTATCAGCAGGAAATAGCGGTCATCCGGGAGCAGCAAACGCATCTGTTACATAGAGAACAGACAGAGGAAGAAAGTCTGGAAGTGATGAAAAACCGCTGGGAAGACTGGGAAGAAAAAGCCCGGAAACGATTGATAGACGGAGAAGAAAAGCTTCAGATATCCAAAAAAGAGCTGGATCGTATCTCCGGGAGCCTGCAAAAATTCCTGCAGGAAGAAAACAGGAAAAAAGGTCAGCTGGAAGAGGTACAGCGACAGTGTAAAACTTTAAAACAACAGGAACAGGAAAAACAGAACGCTTATGAACAGGTGCGGAGGGAACAGCTTTTTGAAAAAGAAGAGGATTTTAAGAAAGCATGCATGAAACCTGCGGAGCTTGAGCGGAGGCAGAAAGCAATAGATGCCTACGAAGAGGAGTTGCGCCGGAGCTGTCAGGAAGTGGAATGGCTGAGAAGCCAGCTGAAAGAAAAAGAAGCCCCGGATCTTGAACAGACGGAAAAGGAGTTGAAAGAACAAAAAGAACAGCAGAGGCTGAAGGAGAGAGAACTCCGAAAGCTTTACAGCCGACGAGAGACGAATCAGCAGGCAAACCGAAGACTGCAGCAGCTGACGAAGGAGAGAGAAGAACTGCGAAAACGGTATCAGGTACTGAATACTCTGAGTCGCACTGCCAACGGGAGCCTTACCGGCACGGCAAAGATCGATCTGGAATCGTATATGCAGCGTCAGTATTTTCAGCATATGATCCGATGTGCCAATCGTCATCTGGAACGGATGGCTGCCGGACAGTTTCTGCTAAAATGCAGAAGTATGGAAAACCTTTCCACTCAGGGGAATACCGGTCTTGATCTGGATGTCTACAGTCTGATCACCGGAAAGGTGCGGGATGTCAAGACCCTTTCCGGTGGAGAATCCTTCATGGCAGCACTGGCACTGGCACTTGGTATGACGGATGTGATCACACAGGCTGTGGGAGCAGTTCATATCGATACCTTATTTATTGATGAAGGATTTGGTTCACTGGATGAAAACGCCAGGGAACAGGCAATCCGTATCCTCCAGGGACTCTCCGGAGGCAGCCGGCTGGTGGGAATCATTTCCCATGTAACGGAACTGAAAGAACAGATTGAGCAGAAGCTGGTGGTGACAAAAGGAAAATCCGGAAGCAAAGTCGAGTGGAAATAAGAAAAAGACCTATGCAGACCGCAAAATTTGTGGTACTGTTTTTAATATGGTCTGCAAGGACAAAAAGTAGTGTAACTGTGAAGATGTTGAACAGTTACAAAGTAGTTACAAAGCAGAAAGGGGTAAGAATCATGAGACAGTATCATGAGACAGAAAAAAAAGAGATCCAGAAACTGGCAAAGATGTACCGGGAATTTCTGGATGCAGGAAAGACAGAGCGGGAATGCAGCAGCAATATCTGCAGAATCGCAAAAGAACAGGGTTTTGAAAATCTGGAGGATGTGATCCGTGAAGGAAAGCAGCTGAAAGCCGGAGATAAAATCTATGCGGAAAATATGAAAAAATCCGTAATCATGATGGAAATCGGAACAGATGATATCGAAAACGGTATGCTCCTGATAGGTTCCCACATCGATTCTCCGCGTCTGGACATCAAACAGAACCCGTTATATGAAAACGGAGGTATGGCTTATCTGGACACCCATTATTATGGTGGAATCAAAAAATACCAGTGGGTAGCTTCTCCGATGGCGATCCACGGTGTGATCGTAAAAACAGACGGAACAACCGTGCAGATAAACATAGGTGAGAAACCGGAAGATCCGGTTGTGGGAGTGACCGACATTCTGGTGCATCTGTCCGCAAAACAGATGGAGAAAAAAGGAAGCGTTGTCGTTGAAGGAGAAGCACTGGATCTTCTGGTGGGCAGTCAGCCGATGGATAAAAAAGAAGATGAAAAGGAAGAAAATCCGGTCAAAGCTTATGTGTTACAGCTGTTAAAAGAACAGTATGGCATTGAAGAAAAAGATTTTGTATCTGCCGAGCTTGAGGTTGTGCCGGCAGGAGCAGCAAGGGATTTCGGTCTGGACAGCAGCATGATCATGGCTTACGGACAGGATGACAGAATCTGTGCCTTTACTTCTCTGATGGGATTCTTACACAGCAAACCGTCTGCAAAGACAAAAGTATGCCTGTTTGTGGATAAAGAAGAGATCGGAAGCGTGGGAGCAACCGGTATGCATGCTCATTTTCTGGAAAATACTGTTGCAGAAGTGATCAACAGTCAGGGGGAATACTCTGAACTGAAACTGCGCCGCGCTCTGAAAAACTCAAAAATGCTGTCTGCAGATGTCAATGCCGGATATGATCCGCTGTATGCTGAAGTATTTGAAAAGAATAATTCCGCGTACGTTGGAAAAGGAGCGGCGATAAGCAAATATACCGGAGCAAGAGGAAAGAGCGGTTCTAATGATGCCAATGCAGAATATCTGGGTATCTTACGTAAAGCGTTTGATGATGCAAAAGTGGAATACCAGACAGCAGAACTGGGACGAATCGATGCAGGCGGCGGTGGAACTATCGCTTATATTCCGGCAGCTTACGGTATGGATGTGATCGATATCGGTGTACCGATCCTGAATATGCATGCACCGTATGAAGTAAGTTCCAAGGCAGATGTATACGAGACAACCAAATGCTACAAAGCATTTTATGAAATGTAGTAACTATTCAGTAGCCACTGTCCCGCGAGGTGTTTTGACATGAATATGTCAAAATCCCGAGACATACAAGCCAAAATGCCATCACCGAAGGTGATTTTTTATGCATTTTGGCTCGTAACTGTGAAGGTACTGAACAGTTATGAAATGTAAATAACAGGGGCTGTGGTGCGTGCCGGTAAGACCGTACAACAGCCTCTTGTATAAAGGAAGAGGACGATGACAGACCAAACTGCTTACTTAAACCTGGTACTAGAAAAACTGAAAGAACGAATCGCAAAGCTGAATCTGTCCCTTGAAGAAGGGGCAAAAGAAGTAGAAGACATGCATGAATACTACTGGGAAAACTATACGGAGATGGATCAGTACGGATATGAGGATTATGATAATCAGCAGGCTCTGTTGAATCAGCTGAATACAAATCAGCAGCAGATGCATCTGAAACACCGGTTTCAGAAAATGCTTGATTCCCCTTTCTTTGGCAGAGTGGATTTCTGTTATGACGGAGAAGATGCGGCGGAAAGTTTTTATATTGGTATCGGCAATTTTGCTGAAAGAACCGGACAGACACCTCTGGTATATGACTGGCGTGCCCCGGTGAGCGGTCTCTTTTATGATTTCGATAAAGGAGAAGCCTGGTATGAAGCACCGGGAGGACGGATGGATGGAGAAATTGTCTCCAAGTGGCAGTATAAGATCAAAAACGGGAAAATGATCTATGCCTTTGAGAGTGATGTGAAGATCGATGATGATATCCTGAAAGCGGAGCTTGGAGCCAATGGAGATGTCCAGCTGAAAAATATTGTGCGGACGATCCAGAAAGAGCAAAATGCGATTATCCGAAATACCAGTGATCGGATTCTGGTGATCCAGGGAGTGGCTGGAAGCGGAAAGACTTCGGTGGCACTTCACAGGATTGCGTATCTTTTATATCATGACCGGAAAAACCTGAAATCCTCGAATATTCTGATCTTATCGCCAAATGGTGTATTTTCAGATTATATTTCCCATATTTTACCGGAACTGGGAGAAGAAAATATTCAGGAAATGAGTTTTGATCTCTTTGCTTACCGGGAACTCAAAGATGTGGTGCCGGACTGTGAAGACCGGTATGATATGATTGAAAGGAACCTGGTACAGCCGAAGGAGCGGGGAAGATACTGGGAAAAGCAGTCTCCGGATTTTCTGAACCAGATGGAAGGTTATCTGATGGAACTAGAGGACAGTCTGATGGATATCCGGGATTTTACGTATCGAAATTACGAGATCAAAGCATCCCGGATCCTGCTTCTATTTTATACCCGGTTTCTGGAGATTCCGTTACTGTCCCGGATGGATGCAGTGCGGGAATATGTGGTTGATGATTATGAAACTCTTGCCGGACGGGATCTGAACGAGGAAGAACAGCAGTATTTTTACGAACAGTTCATGGCGATGTATGAGACGAGAGATATCTATGTGCTGTACAGCCGTTTTCTGGAGTCTGTCGGGATGCGTCCGCTCCCATCGGTATGGTATGAGAAGCGTATGCTGCGTTATGAGGATGTCTATCCGGTGCTGTATCTGAAATATCGTCTGTTACAGCCCGCAAAACGCGCAGGAGTCAAACATCTGGTAATCGATGAGATGCAGGATTATACGCCGATGCAGTACCAGATTTTGTCACAGCTTTTTCCGTGCAAGATGACGATTCTTGGAGACCGGGCACAGACTATGGATGAAAAACAGCAGGATGTGCTGACATTTTTACCGGGTATTCTCGGGAAAAAACTTCGAAAAATCGTGATGGATAAAAGCTATCGGAATACGGTGGAAATCGCTGCTTATGCGGCTGAACTTGCCGGAATTACTGATCTTAAACTTTTTGAACGCCATGGAAAACCGGTGTGTGAGAAAAAAATCACAGAGGAAGAAGTTACCGCACAGATTCTGAAGGAACTGCGGGTACAGCCGGACGGTTATGAGACAGCAGCAGTTCTTACCATAACCGATCAGGAAGCGTGGAAGATGGCAGCAATCCTGAAAAAAGAGCTGGGAGATGAACAGGTTACCTATATGAACAAGGACAGTTCCCGGTTCAAAAAAGGTATTACGGTGACAACGTTCTATCTTGCGAAGGGTCTGGAATTCGATCAGGTATTTACTGTCTGGGGAAGACAGCCGGAGGACGATCTGATCCGGCAGGCAAAATATATCTGTGCAACGAGAGCACTGCACGAACTGTATATGTATCAGGTTGTGACAGAGAAAAGCAGAGACAATAGAGAATAAGATACCGGGAAAATAGAAAACGGACAAAAAAGGATATCATAGCCAGAAAGTTACTGGCAGAGATATCCTTTCTTTCCTAATTCCTGTCCGATCAGATCCAGAGTTTCGCCGGAGTCCGCGGAGACGGTATGATAATGGTAATCGGAAGTGACATCTTTCAGTGGCGTGGATTTGCCACTTTTTAACTCTTCCAGAAAGATCTGTACGTCTCTGCGTGATGAAATATGCAAGGGTGCCTGAAGCTGGCCGTAGATTTTATGATGAACAAAGACATCTTCAACGGTGCCGCCGAGATCCACAATGGTGCATAACTCATCGACAATCTGTTCGCTGGTGTGAAAAACTTTGAAAATACGGGAGACACGGAGAGGGGCCTGGATCAGATACCCGCGATTGGTGGAAAGCACTTCATGTCCCTGAGCACGAAGCAGTGCCATATCCTGAACAATCACCTGGCGGCTGACGGTAAAATGCTTTGCCAGTGAGGCACCGGAAATTGGTGTCTGTGTCCCGGATAAAAGTTGTAATAGTTCCTGTCGGCGTTCGCTGCCTGTCATGAGATTCCTCCTGTTGTGATATGATATGAGAATTATAAGCGTACAGAGTACGGAACAATTCGGTATCAAAGAGGTCAGAATACCTTTTGATCCCGACATCTTAATATATAAAAGAGTATATGCCAGAAAGAGGATAATTTCCAGTTATATTTTATGAGAAATTTATAAAAATTTTCTGATAGTTTTCTTGCAGGAAGCATTTTCCAGGGTATACAATAAAGTATATGAGAAAGGAGAAAAAAGGATATGAATGAAGTCAAAAACAATTCGCCGAAACGGCCTGTGATTTTCTATTATGCAATCGCACTGGTCGTTCTGTTGGCTCTGAACTTTCTGCTGGTGCCTTGGATGAGTGAGCGAAGTGTAAAAGAGACCGGATATAACGAGTTCTTAAGCCAGGTCAGTGCCGGTAATGTAACTGAAGTAGAGGTACAGGAACAGAATGCTGTAATTTACTATAAAGTAAATGTAAACGGCAGGGAAGAGGTCTGCAAGACAGGAACTATGAATGACCCTGATCTGGTAGATCGGCTGAATCAGGCGAATGTAAAGTTTGGTTCTGTGATTCCGCAGAAACAGTCCATGTTGGGTACCCTGATTTTCAGCTGGGTGATCCCGATTGTGATTTTTGTGTTAATCGGAAACTGGCTTTCCAAGAAAATGGCAAAGAGCATGGGTGGCGGTCCGGGCAGTATGATGTTCGGAAAGAGTAATGCAAAGATTTATGTAAAATCATCTACCGGTATCAAGTTTTCTGATGTGGCAGGTGAGGATGAGGCAAAGGAACTGCTGACAGAGATTGTAGATTATCTGCATCATCCGGAACGTTATCAGGATATCGGTGCACAGATGCCGAAAGGAGCCCTGCTTGTAGGCCCTCCTGGAACCGGTAAAACATTACTGGCCAAAGCGGTAGCCGGTGAGGCGGAAGTACCTTTTTTTTCCATCTCAGGATCAGAGTTTGTGGAGATGTTCGTAGGTATGGGTGCTGCAAAGGTGCGTGACCTGTTCAAACAGGCGAACGAAAAAGCACCGTGTATCGTTTTTATCGACGAGATCGATACCATTGGTAAAAAGCGTGACGGCAATATCGGCGGTAATGATGAGAGAGAACAGACTCTGAACCAGCTGCTGACTGAGATGGACGGATTTGATGGATCCAAAGGTGTTGTCATTCTGGCAGCAACCAACCGTCCGGATTCCCTGGATCCTGCACTGCTTCGTCCGGGACGTTTCGACCGGAGAATCCCGGTGGAACTGCCGGATCTGCAGGGAAGGGAAGAGATCCTGAAGGTTCATGCAAAGAAGATCAAGATTGCAGATAACGTAGACTTCAGTGCTATTGCGAAAGCTGCAGCCGGTGCTTCCGGTGCCGAACTTGCCAATATTGTCAATGAGGCAGCACTCCGTGCGGTCAGAGATGGCAGACGATTTGCCACACAGGCAGATATGGAAGAGAGTATCGAAGTGGTTATCGCCGGTTATCAGAAGAAGAACCGTGTACTTTCTGAGAAAGAGAAACTGATCGTATCCTATCATGAAATTGGCCATGCACTGGTAGCGGCAAAACAGACGAATTCTGCACCGGTACACAAGATCACCATCATTCCCAGAACTTCCGGTGCCCTCGGCTACACGATGCAGGTGGAAGACGGCGAACATTATCTGATGAATAAGGAAGAACTGGAGAATAAGATTGCTACATTCACCGGTGGACGCGCCGCGGAGGAACTGATCTTCCATTCTGTCACAACCGGTGCTTCCAACGACATAGAACAGGCAACCAAACTGGCAAGGGGTATGATCACCCGTTACGGTATGAGCGATGAGTTCGACATGGTGGCGATGGAAAATGTCAGCAACCAGTATCTGGGCGGTGATTCCTCCCTGAGTTGCTCCTTCGAGACACAGACACTGATCGACAAGAAAGTGGTAGAGCTGGTAAAACAGCAGCACGAGAAAGCACTGCAGATTCTGCAGGACAATATTATGAAACTGCATGAACTGGCAAAATACCTGTATGAAAATGAAACCATCACCGGCGAAGAATTCATGCAGATTCTGGAAAGACAATAGAAAAAGCCCTTTAATTCTTAAAAAAAATGTGGTAATATGAAGACTATATCAGAGCGTGTCTGGTTTCAGACACGCTCTCGTGGTTGCATTACATATTAATCATTAGTTCAATGGACCAATGATTGATTATTTTGAATTGAGGAGGAGTGTAATGGAAAAAGAAGTAGTTTCCAAGAATTTTATTGAACAGATTATAGAAAAGGACCTGGCAGAAGGGAAATACGAGACAATCTGCACCCGTTTTCCCCCGGAACCGAACGGATATCTGCATATCGGACATGCAAAATCCATTCTGTTAAACTATGGTCTTTCTCAGGAATATAACGGAAAATTCAACCTGCGGTTTGATGATACCAACCCGACCAAAGAAAAGATCGAATTTGTGGAGTCCATCCAGGCAGATGTAAAATGGCTGGGAGCTGACTGGGAAGACCGTCTGTTCTTTGCATCCAACTATTTTGACCAGATGTACGAAGCAGCCATTAAACTGATTAAAAAGGGAAAAGCATTTGTATGTGATCTGACAGCAGAGCAGATCCGTGAATATCGCGGAACCCTGACAGAGCCTGGAAAGAACAGCCCGTACCGTGACAGAAGCGTGGAAGAAAACCTGGATCTGTTTGAACGGATGAAAAACGGAGAGTTTGAGGATGGAACAAAAGTTCTGCGTGCCAAGATCGATATGGCATCTCCGAACATCAATATGAGAGATCCGGTTATCTACCGTGTGGCACATATGACACACCACAACACCGGAGACAAATGGTGCATCTACCCAATGTACGATTTCGCACATCCGATCGAGGATGCAATTGAGGGAGTTACTCATTCTATCTGTACGCTGGAATTTGAAGATCACCGTCCGTTATATGACTGGGTGGTAAGAGAACTGGAATATCAGTATCCGCCAAAGCAGATTGAATTTGCAAAACTGTACCTGACCAATGTGGTAACCGGAAAACGTTATATCAAACGTTTGGTAGAAGAGGGTATCGTAGACGGCTGGGATGATCCGCGTCTGGTATCCATCGCCGCTCTGAGAAGAAGAGGATTTACACCGGAATCCATCAAGATGTTTGTGGAACTGTGTGGTGTGTCCAAGGCGAACAGCTCTGTGGACTATGCTATGCTGGAGTATTGCATCCGTGAAGATCTGAAACTGAAACGTTCCCGTGTGATGGCGATCCTGGATCCGGTAAAACTGATCATTGACAATTATCCGGAAGGTCAGATCGAAGAGCTGGAAGCTCCGAACAACATGGAAAATGAAACTCTGGGAACCAGAAAAGTACCGTTTGGCAAAGAACTATACATTGAGAGAGAAGATTTCATGGTAGAACCTCCCAAAAAATACAAACGTCTTTACCCGGGCAACGAAGTACGTCTGATGAATGCCTATTTTGTAACCTGTGTGGGTTATGATACCGACGAAGATGGCAACGTGACAGCCGTTCACTGTACGTACGATCCTGCTTCCAAAGGAGGCAATTCGCCGGACGGAAGAAAAGTAAAAGGAACTATTCACTGGGTAAGCGCACAGGATAATGTGCAGGCAGAGGTTCGTCTGTATGAAAATATCATTGATGAAGAGAAGGGTGTTTATAACGAAGACGGTTCCCTGAACCTGAACCCGAACTCTCTGACGGTTCTGAAAAACTGTTATGTAGAAAAGAGCCTGAAAGATGCGAAAGCATATGACAGCTTCCAGTTCGTAAGAAACGGATTTTTCTGTGTGGATGCAAAAGATTCCAAAGAGGGAGCGCTGGTATTTAACCGGATCGTTTCTCTTAAGAGTTCTTTCAAACTCCCAAATAAATAAAAAGATAAGAAAAGCGGAACAGCTGCAGACCTGTGAAACAGGAGCAGTCGTTCCGCTTTTTAACTTACATGAACAATCAGTCTTCTGAATTGTCAGAAGGAGTTTCTTTTTCAGAAGCGTCTTCCTCAGATTCTTCTATATGTTTTTCGTCTTCAGGAACAGGCGAATCTGAAGGAATCGTGGTGTAGCTGCGGCACGGGGTGCAGCTGCTGACTTCCGGGTTTTCTTCTTCACCATCCCACAGATCATCGAAGTCCTCCTCACCGAGGTCATTGACTTCTTTACATTTTTTTATATAGGCAAAGGCAGCACCTAAAGCAGTACCAACGATGGCCAGTCCAGTCAGAGTTTTTAAAAGTTTTTTATTCATTTGCGTCAGTCTCCTTTTTTGTACTCTCATATCATAATATCTATTCTAATCCATTTTGCGTTAAAAGAAAAGGATTATTTTTAAGAGAACAGACGGTGGAGGGTGAACAGTAATGCGTTTCCGCTTGCATCAGGCGGTGACAGGAAGTATAATGTAAGAAATCTGAGAATGTTGTCTGAAAAAAACGGATAAAACAAAGCAATGACAGATTGGGTTGAAAGGAAGAGGACAGAAATGTATAAAGCTTGTATTTTTGATCTGGATGGAACACTGGCAGATACGGTAGAATCCATTGCAAATGTTGCAAATCAGATTCTGGAGCGTTTTGGAGCGCCGGCACAGCCGGTAGAGGACTATAAATATCATGCAGGCGATGGCGGAAATGTACTGATGGAACGGTGTATGAAAGCTGCGGGAGCAGATATGAGCCGCCTGGAAGAAGGTCAGAGACTATACCGTGAGATTTTTGCCAGAGATCCATTATATAAAGTTACCGTATTTAACGGGATGAAGGAGACTCTGAAAGAACTGAAGCGAAGAGGCGTTAAGCTGGCGGTATTGTCCAACAAGCCACATGAAGCGACATATCTGGCTGTGACCGGACTGTTTGGCAGCGATACGTTTGAAGTCATCCAGGGGCTGGAAGTGGGGATGAAGAAAAAGCCGGACCCATCCGGAGCATGGAAAATTGCGAAAAAACTACAGGTGGAGCCGTCGGAGTGCATGTATGTGGGAGACACGAATACTGACATGAAGACCGGAAAAGCGGCAGGGATGTACACCATTGGAGTGCTGTGGGGATTTCGGGAGCGAAAAGAACTGGAAGAGAATCATGCGGATGAAATTATCGACCGACCGGAAAAATTACTGAAGATTCAGGAGGAAAAATAAAATGTACAGCAAGGAGTGCGTAGAAACCTTTTTAAAACAGCAGGGACAGCTTTTTGATGAACCTGTGGCAGAGACTTATGAGGAAGCAGAAGAATTTCTTGAAGAATGTATGGCTGTTGTAGTAAAAAACATCAAAGAAGTAAAAGAATATCTGGATGAAAGCGGCATGGATGTTGAGGGCATGAGTAAAGAAGAACTTCTGGAAGCCAGTGAAATCTTCTCTTTGCCGGACGGAACCTATTTGATCGTGGAAGGATGACAACGCTACAAAAAGCTATTCTAGAAATCTTGTAACTATTCAGCCACTATTATAAATGGAATGAATAGTTACGAAAATTATATGGAATAAGAGAAAATTAAGAAACCTCCTGTGTCTTTCTAAAAATTTGGCTGTTACTATAGTTCCTTGTAAACCAGGGAAAACTCGTAACAGAGAAATTGTAAAACAGTTACAAAATATTTTAGAAAGATACAGGAGGTTTTTATGAAGAGGAAAGACTGGACAGGTGGATTATTTTTTATTTATCTGGCGTTTGTGATATGGGCTATACTATTGAAGTTCAGCACATCACCAGATGCACTTCCTCATTTGCGAAATATCAATCTGATTCCTTATGGAGATTGCCTGATGGTAAATGGAAATCTGAACATCAGGGAACTGGCGGAAAATATATTGATCTTTGTACCATTTGGAATATATGGAGGTATGTTGGCGCCAGAAAGAGCAGGGGGAACAGTGATCCTCGCCGGGGCAGGATTCAGTCTGTTTTTAGAAACACTGCAGTATTTGCTTGCTATGGGAGCAAGTGACATTACTGATGTAATCAATAATACTCTGGGAGCAGTTATAGGGGTTCTTTTGTGGAAGGCATTTCGTAAAATTGCGGGAGAAAAAAGCTGGCTGATCGTTCAGATTCTTGCAACTGTGGGAACTGTTGGTATGTTGGGAGTGGGTGTACTGATTTGTATCACGAATGCATAGAAAAAGAAAATGTGATATGTAACAATAATAGACAATACATATATAAATGTGCTTTTGGGCTTTAAATATTTGTAAAAGACATTGAATTCTCAAACGGATAATGCTAAACTAAGAAAGACATAAGAATCAACGGAACTGTTGAGACAATGAACAGTTTCGAATGAGTTCCTTAAGGAGGGAAAAGCAAATGAGAATCTTAGTTACAGGTGGTGCTGGTTATATCGGAAGCCATACATGCGTAGAACTGCTGAATGCAGGTTATGACGTTGTTGTTGTGGACAATCTGTACAATGCCAGTGAGAAAGCTCTGGAGAGAGTAGAAGAAATCACAGGAAAAAAAGTAGTATTTTATAATGCGGATATTCGTGATAAAGAAGCCATGAACGATATCTTCGACAAAGAGAAGGTAGACGCAGTTATTCATTTTGCCGGACTGAAAGCGGTAGGAGAATCTGTAGTAAAACCAATCGAGTATTATGAAAATAATATTGCAGGAACTCTGAATCTGTGTGACGCCATGAGAAATCACGGAGTTAAAAATATTATCTTCAGTTCTTCTGCAACTGTATACGGAGATCCGGCATTTATCCCGATCACTGAAGAATGCCCGAAAGGAACCTGTACCAACCCTTACGGATGGACAAAATGGATGCTGGAACAGATCCTCACTGACCTGCATACCTCAGATCCGGAATGGAATGTTATCCTGCTTCGTTACTTTAACCCAATCGGTGCTCATAAGAGCGGCATGATCGGTGAAGATCCGAAAGGAATCCCGAACAATCTGCTTCCATATGTTGCACAGGTTGCCATCGGTAAACTGGAATGTCTGGGAGTCTTCGGTGATGATTATGATACTCCGGACGGAACCGGTGTACGTGATTACATCCATGTAGTAGACCTGGCTGTAGGTCATGTAAAAGCATTGAAAAAACTGGAAGAAAAACCGGAAGTTCGTGTATACAACCTGGGAACAGGACATGGTTACAGTGTACTGGATGTCGTTCATGCATTTGAAAAGGCATGCGGTCATGAAGTAAAATACCAGATCAAACCGAGACGTGCAGGTGACATTGCCATGTGCTACTGCGATCCTACCAAAGCAAAAGAAGAGCTGGGATGGGAAGCTCAGTACGGCATCGAAGAGATGTGTCAGGATTCCTGGAGATGGCAGAGCCAGAACCCGGATGGATATGCAACCGAAAAATAATAGCTGCTCGGCAGGTATCCCGTAACCGGGAAGATACTGGAAAGTTACGGGAAATGAAGTATAAATAAAAAACATATAGCCCCGGATTTCATACAGCGTGAAATCCGGGGCTATTTTTAAATTTACGCGAGCAACGAGCCAAATTCGCAAAGCGTATTTTATCTCGTTGCGTTGTAAATCAATTATGCATTATGAAGAATTGATTTGTGTTCGTAAATCGGTTCGCAGGTCAGCTGGATACCGAGACGTTTGAAGGTCTGGATATCAACCTGAGACAACATCACACTTGTGTGTACCTGACAGCCTTTCAGGTTCGGGATCTGTTCCAGTGCTTTCTGAGCAGCCGGGTTCAGAGCAGTACTGCTGGAGAGCGCGATCAGGATCTCATCGGTGTGCAGTCTCGGGTTGCGGCTTCCCAGATAAGAAGTTTTCAAAATCTGGATCGGTTCGATGGCAGCAGGGGAAAGAATATGTGTTTCATGGGAGATGCCAGCCAGCTCTTTCAGTGCGTTCAAAAGAAGAGCGGCAGAGGATCCCAGCAGATCAGAGGTCTTTCCGGTGATGATTTTACCGTCGGGCAATTCCATGGCAGCAGCCGGTGCACCGGTCTGTTCTGCGCGATTCAGGGCAGCACTGACAACCTTACGATCCTGTGGTGTGATATGTGCCTGCTTCATCAGCAGTTCCAGCTTGAAGACTTCGTCTTCTTTTTTGGAACCATCTACCAGTCCGGCCTTTGCCTGATAATACCGGCGGATGATCTCCTGACGGGAAGCCTCCTGGCATACCTCATCATCGATGATACAATTTCCAGCCATATTGACCCCCATGTCTGTCGGAGATTTGTAAGGGCATTCACCGAAAATCCGTTCAAACATGGCTTCCAGTACCGGGAAGATTTCCACATCACGATTGTAATTGACTGTAGTTTCTCCGTAAGCTTCCAGATGGAAAGGGTCGATCATATTGACATCGTTCAGATCAGCAGTGGCAGCTTCGTATGCCAGATTAACCGGATGCTTCAACGGGATATTCCAGATCGGGAATGTCTCAAACTTCGCATAACCGGCACGAACACCACGTTTCTGCTCATGGTACAGCTGAGACAGGCAGGTAGCCATCTTTCCGCTTCCCGGACCCGGAGCTGTGATAACAACCAGAGGACGAGTGGTTTTGATGTAATCATTCTTTCCATAGCCTTCGTCACTGACAATATGAGAAACATTATTTGGATATCCGTCAATGGAATAAAGAATGTATACCGGGATATCTAAGGTCTCCAGTTTCTTTTTGAAGGCATCTGCGCTTTTCTGACCGGTGTACTGGGTGATCGCAACGCTTCCCACATACAGACCTTTTCCGCGAAATGCTTCGATCAATCGCAGTACATCCAGATCATAGGTGATACCGAGATCTCCACGAACTTTGTTTTTTTCGATATCTCCGGCACTTATAACAACAACGATTTCTGCCTGGTCAGAAAGCTGCATCAGCATCTGTAGTTTGCTGTCCGGAGCAAAACCGGGCAGCACACGGGATGCGTGATAATCATCAAAAAGTTTTCCTCCAAACTCCAGGTAGAGTTTGTTGTCAAACTGATTGATACGTTCCCGGATGTGTTCAGACTGCATGGATAAATATTTTTGATTATCAAATCCGATTTTCATCTAACCTTGTCCTCCTGTATAAAAAATAAAATAACGTAACTGTTCTGTGTCTTTTATAAACACCGCCTATCGGACAGTTAAAAAATACATTCTCTAGTATACTACAAAAGAGACGAGAAATGCTATACAGAAATGAAAAAAAACAGTAATTTGAAAATTCGATGACGAAAGGGGGAAAAGAGTTGATTTATCGGGAAGAAATCTTTATAATAATGTAGGTATTAAAAGGAGGAAATTATGGACCAAAGACCGAATAATTATAACGATCAGGGGCCGAACGGACAGGGACCGAATGGAAATGGCGGACCCGGAGGCCCAAAGAATAAATCATCTCTGTTGGTGCTGCTGATCTGTGTACTGGCAACCCTGCTGATCTGGACAGTGTTCAGCAATATTTTACAAAGTTCCACATCGAAAGAAATCACTTATGATAAATTTCTGGAGATGCTGGATAAAGGAGAAGTCAAATCAGTAGAACTGCAAAGTGGTGTGCTGACCATTGTTCCAAGGGAACAGAAAGTGGAGGGTGTGGAATTTGAATATTCTACCACTGCGATGGAAGACAGCACAACATTGACAGCGAGACTTCTGGAGGCAGAACAGAAAACCGGAAATAAGATCACTTTTAATGAGATCCAGCCAGACCCAACCGGATCGATCATCTATACTATTTTAAGTCTGCTGGTACCCTTTGTATTCCTGATTATCCTGATGAACTGGTTGATGAGAAAGATGAACAAAGGCGGCGGAATGATGGGGGTTGGAAAAAGCAAAGCCAAAGCCTATGTACAGCAAGAAACCGGTGTTACGTTCAAAGACGTAGCCGGTGAGGATGAAGCGAAAGAATCCTTGCAGGAAGTGGTGGATTTCCTGCATAATCCGGGAAAATACACGACAATCGGTGCAAAACTGCCAAAAGGAGCCCTTCTTGTAGGACCTCCGGGAACAGGAAAAACTCTGTTGGCCAAAGCAGTTGCCGGAGAGGCGCATGTACCATTCTTTTCTTTGTCAGGGTCTGATTTTGTGGAGATGTTTGTCGGTGTGGGTGCTTCCCGTGTCCGTGATTTGTTCGAAGAAGCTAAGAAGAACGCACCGTGTATCATTTTTATTGATGAGATTGATGCAATTGGTAAAAGCCGTGACAGCCGGTATGGTGGCGGTAACGATGAACGGGAACAGACACTGAACCAGCTGCTTGCGGAGATGGATGGTTTTGATTCATCCAAGGGTATTCTGATCCTGGCGGCGACCAATCGTCCGGAGATTCTGGACCCGGCACTGCTTCGTCCGGGTCGTTTTGACCGTCGGGTTATTGTGGAACGTCCGGATCTGAAAGGACGTGTCAATATCCTGAAAGTGCATGCAAAAGATGTGTCACTGGATGAAACCGTGGATCTGGATGCGATTGCACTGGCAACTTCCGGAGCAGTAGGATCTGATCTTGCCAATATGATCAATGAGGCAGCCATTCTTGCTGTAAAGAACGGAAGAAAAGCCGTTTCTCAGAAAGATCTCTATGAAGCAGTGGAAGTTGTCCTGGTCGGTAAAGAAAAGAAGGATCGTATTCTCAGTCAGGAAGAACGCCGGATCGTTTCTTACCATGAGGTGGGTCATGCACTGGTAAGTGCACTGCAGAAGGATGCGGAGCCTGTGCAGAAGATTACGATTGTACCGCGGACCATGGGAGCACTCGGATATGTCATGCAGGTACCGGAAGAAGAAAAATATCTGAATACCAAAGCGGAGCTGGAAGCGATGCTGGTAGGTCTTCTTGGTGGTCGTGCTGCAGAAGAAGTGGTATTCGGGAATGTAACAACCGGAGCATCTAATGATATTGAAAAAGCTACGCAGATTGCGAAAGCGATGATCACCCAGTACGGCATGTCTGAAAAGTTCGGACTGATGGGACTGGCGAGTGTGGAGCATGAGTATCTGAACGGCCGTGCAACTCTGAACTGTGGCGATGCAACAGCAACTGAGATTGATCACGAAGTGATGAAGATGCTGAAAGAGTCTTACGAGCAGGCAAAACAGATGCTTTGCGAACACAGGAAAACACTGGACAAGATAGCCGCATTCCTGATCGAGCGCGAGACGATCACCGGAAAAGAATTCATGGAGATTTTCCATGAAGCAGAAGGTACAGAGGGAAAGGAACCGGAACCCGCAGAAACAGCAGTGGAAGCAACACAGGAAACACCGGATGCGGAACCGATGACAGAAACCGCATTGCAGGAGGAAGAAGTAACTGCGGATCCTGTCAGCGATACACCAGAAGAAAAGAAAGTACAGGAGCCGGTGAAGGAAGACTCACAGGAATCTCCGATACAGGAATAAAAGAAATATCTGCCGGAAGGCAGGCAAAGAGAAAGGAAAATGGAACAGGAGACTGCGCCATTTTCCTTTTTTCAAAAACAGAGATCTGAGAAACATAGGAAAGAAGGGAAAACAGGGGTTATGTTTGATATACAGGAAGAACTGAAAAAACTGCCGGGAAAACCGGGAGTTTACATTATGCACGATGCGAAAGATACGATCATCTATGTGGGAAAAGCCATCAGTCTGAAAAACAGGGTCCGGCAGTATTTTCAAAGCAGCAGAAATCTTGGAATCAAGAAAGAACAGATGGTGCAGCAGATCGCCCGGTTTGAGTACATCATCACAGATTCCGAGCTGGAGGCTCTGGTGCTGGAGTGTAACCTGATCAAGGAATACCGGCCGAAGTACAACACGATGCTCAAGGACGACAAAACTTATCCGTATCTGAAAGTGACGGTTAATGAGGAATATCCACGGGTACTGTTTGTGCGGCAGATGAAAAAGGACAAAGCAAAATATTTCGGACCGTACACCAGTTCCAATGCGGTCAAGGATTCGATGGAGCTGATCCGCAAGCTCTACCATGTCCGTACCTGCAACCGGAATCTGCCACGGGATATCGGCAAGGAGCGCCCCTGCCTGTATTATCACATCAAACAGTGTAAGGCACCGTGTCAGGGGTATATTTCCAAAGAGGAGTATCAGAAGCAGATTGAGGGGGTGCTGGATTTCTTGAACGGGGATTATAAAAAACTGTTAAAAGAACTCGAAGAGAAGATGCTTGCGGCATCAGAAGAACTGCGTTTTGAGGAGGCCGGGGAATATCGGGATCTGATGCAGAGTGTACAGAAGATCGGTGAGCGTCAGAAGATCACCGGAAGTCAGGGAGAGGATAAGGATGTGATCGCGATGGCGATGGATGAAGAAGATGCAGTGGTACAGGTGTTTTTTATCCGGGAAGGTAAAATGATCGGAAGAGATCATTTCTATTTGCGGATCGCAGCAGATGCCACACCATCGCAGATTCTTCTGAATTTTGTGAAACAGTTCTATGCAGGGACACCGTTTATCCCGAAAGAGCTGATGCTGCAAAGAGATATTGATGAGATTGAAGTGCTGGAGGAGTGGCTCAGTAAAAAACGGGGACAGAAAGTGCATATCAGGGTGCCGAAAAAGGGAACGAAAGAGAAACTGGTGGAACTGGCAGCAAGGAATGCACGAATGGTACTGACCCAGGATAAGGAGAAACTGAAACGGGAAGAGGGAAGAACAATCGGAGCTATGAAAGAAATCTGCGATCTTCTGGAACTGGACAGTCTGCAGCGGGTAGAGTCCTATGATATCTCCAACATCAGCGGATTTGAGTCGGTAGGTTCCATGGTGGTTTATGAAAAAGGAAAACCGAAAAGAAACGATTATCGCAAGTTTAAGATCAAATCTGTACAGGGACCGGACGATTACGCCAGCATGGAAGAAGTGCTGACAAGGCGGTTCCGGAGAGGAATTGAGGAACAAAAAGACAAAGAAGAAGAGGAATTCAGTGGTTTCAGTCAGTTCCCGGACCTGATCCTGATGGATGGTGGAAAGGGACAGGTGCATGTGGCAGAACAGGTACTGGCGGAACTCGGGCTTACGATTCCGGTATGCGGTATGGTCAAAGATGACAATCACCGGACAAGGGGGCTGTACTATCAGGAGCATGAGATTCCTATCAGTCACACCAGTGAGGGGTTTAAGCTGATTACGAGAATCCAGGATGAAGTGCATCGGTTCGCTATTGAATATCATCGTCTGCTTCGAAGCAAGGGACAGATCCATTCGATTCTGGATGATATTGAGGGTATCGGGCCGACACGGAGAAAGGCACTGATGAAATATTTCAAATCCATCGAGGAGATCCGGGTGGCAAGTGAAGAGGAACTTGGCAATGTTCCGTCGATGAATCGGCAGTCTGCACAAAAAGTGTACCAATTTTTTCATTCTTGATGGTTGATTTCTTGCAGTTTGAGGTTTCATGTGATAAGATATTTATAAAGTTTTGAAAAAGGAGAGCGAGATATGAAGGCTGTAAAACTGACCAAACTGGTTCAAGAAATGAACCTGAAGAATCTTACGCCGGAAGTGGACATGGAGCATGTACGCATCACTCTTCCGGATATTAACAGACCGGCCCTTCAGCTGACAGGATATTTTGAACATTTTGCCTCTGAACGTGTACAGATTATCGGTTATGTAGAGTATACTTATTTGATGCACCTGAATCCGGAAGAGCGAAAACGCAGTTTTGAGAATTTTGTATCCAAACAGATTCCCTGTGTGATCTTTACGACGATGACGGAACCGGATGAAGATATGCTGGATATGGGAAGAAAGTACAATGTGCCGATTCTTGTAACCGAAAAAACCACATCCAATTTCATGGCAGAGATTATCCGCTGGCTGAATGTACAGCTGGCACCGTGTATCTCCATTCATGGTGTACTGGTGGATGTATATGGCGAAGGTGTTCTTATCATGGGTGAGAGCGGTATCGGTAAGAGTGAAGCAGCTCTGGAGCTGATCAAACGCGGTCATCGTCTGGTAAGTGATGATGTGGTGGAGATCAGCAAAGTCAGTGATGTGGAACTGGTGGGAACTGCACCGGATATCACCCGGCATTTTATTGAACTGCGTGGTATCGGTATCATTGATGTGAAGACGCTGTTTGGTGTGGAAAGTGTAAAAAATACCCAGTCCATCGATCTGGTCATCAAACTGGAAGAATGGAGCCGGGATAAAGAATACGACCGTCTGGGACTGAAAGAAGAATATACAGAGATCCTTGGCAATAAAGTGGTGTGCCATTCTCTGCCGATCCGTCCGGGTCGAAATCTGGCTGTTATCGTGGAATCTGCGGCAGTCAACCACCGTCAGAAAAAGATGGGATATAATGCGGCACAGGAACTGTATAACCGTGTACAGGCGAACCTGGCAAAAAAGAAGGAGGACTAAAAAGATGAGTTATTGTTTTGGAATTGATATCGGAGGAACAACCGTAAAATGCGGATTATTTACAACAGAAGGTGTACTTCTGGAAAAATGGGAGATCAAAACCCGTACAGAAGAAAATGGAAAAGCAATCCTTCCGGATGTAGCAGAAACGATCCTGAAAAAAATGGAAGAAAAAGGAATTGAAAAAACAGAAGTTACCGGTGTGGGTGTAGGTGTTCCGGGACCTGTTGTAAAAGAAAGAGAAGTACAGGTGGCAGTTAATCTGCACTGGGGATATACCATGCTGGCAGATGATCTGGAAAAACTGCTGGATCAGATTCCGGTAAAAGTAGGAAATGATGCCAACGTTGCAGCTCTTGGTGAGATGTGGAAAGGCGGTGGAGAAGGTACAAAGAACCTGATCATGGCTACACTGGGAACCGGTGTCGGCGGCGGTATTATTGTGGACGGTAAGATTGTCACCGGAGCACATGGAGCAGGTGGAGAAATCGGACATGCCTTTGTGGAACCGGAAGAAACCGAAAGCTGTAACTGTGGAAATAAAGGTTGTCTGGAACAGCTGGCTTCTGCTACCGGTATCGTAAGAATCGGTAAAAAAATCATGGCAGAAAATACTGCTGAGACAAAACTGCATCTGGATAATTTCAGCGCAAAAACCATCTTTGACGCATATAAAGAAGGCGACAGTGTAGCAAAACAGATCGTAGATAAATTTGCCGAGTATCTGGGAACGGCACTGGCTGTTTTTACCTGCGTGGTAGACCCGGAAGTAATTGTTATTGGTGGTGGTGTATCCAAAGCAGGTCAGCCTCTGATAGATGCAGTGGCAGGCTACTACAAAGAACACGCTTTCATCAGCTGTAAAGACACTCCGATCGTTCTGGCAAAACTGGACAACGATGCCGGAATCTACGGAGCTGCAAAACTGGTAGTCGCTTAGATGAAAATAAGAACAAACAATGAGATGAAATCGTTGTCTGAATGTAACTATTCAGTAGTCACTGTGAAGGTACTGAACAGTTACGTCTGAATAACAAAAAGAACGGATACAAATCCATGAAAAACATGGTATTGTATCCGTTCTTTTTGTTGCATTGTATCGCGATAACCGGTCCGGTGGACTAATTATGATTCCATCTGTTATGTGGATCTGTCAGGCGGCCGGAGCTGCATCCTGTCCGCCGGTATCCGGAGTGGCAGGATCACCGCCTGCAGCCGGAGCAGAAGCATCCGGTGGTGCAGCATCGGTGCCACCGGTATCCGACGGTGTTGCGCCAGCACCGGCATCCGTTGTTGTGCCATCTCCGGTCGCAGAATCTGTGGTTTCTCCGGTAGTGGTATCACCATCTGTATTGATCTCAGAGTCGGAAGGACTTGCTTCCGGTGAGGGCAATGGAGGTGGTGTAGGAGCCACATAATGGCGGGTACACCGCACAGTAGGAATTGTAGAAGTTTCAAAATATTCTGTACGGGTTGGGCATCCGGAACCTGCCAGCAGTCCGCTGGAGGTACAGATCGTAGCCTGCTTTACAGTGGAAGGAATCTCGAAATCCACATAAGGAAGATCCGCATGAATCCGGCCCATAACCTTTTTCCACAAGTTTTTATGGAAAGATTTGCAGTCATCTTCCAGAAATTCGTTGGTGTCATAACCTGCCCATACGGCACAGGTGTAATATGGTGTAAAACCTGCAAACCACACGTCACGAGTTGCAGAAGTTGTACCTGTCTTACCTGCTACCGGCATATTATCCAGTTTCAGACCGTTACCGGTACCACCCTCATCGTTGACAACACTTTCGAGAGCACTTGTGAGCAGATAAGCGGTGCTTTCACGGAAGACTTCGGTTGTTTTTGGTTTGTTTTCCAGTACCACATCCCCGTTCTGATCCAGAATCTTGGTATAAAATACCGGTTTGGTGTAAGTACCACCGTTAGCGATTGCAGCGTAGGCAGCAGTCAGTTCCAATGTGGAAACACCGTTGGTGATACCGCCCAGGGCAGTAGGTTCTCTGGCGTCATCGAAAACCTGACCGTTGATTACTTCGTGATCGGTAACTTTTTCGAACCCTAGATCTTTCAGATACGTATATCCAAGTCGTGGGGTCACATCACGGAAGCACTGTACGGCAATGGTATTACAGGAATACTTGAGAGCATCACGGATCGTCATGGTACCGCGATAACCGCTGTAGGCATTTTTAACCGGGCGGTTTGTATTCTCATAAGTGATGGCCTGATCCACATAAGTGTCTGCCAGAGTAAGTCCAAGATCATTGATAGCAGGTCCGTAAACAGCCAGCGGTTTGAAAGTAGAACCAGGCTGGCGGTAGGTATCGGTTGCCCGGTTCAGAGTAAGACTGGCAGTCTTTTCACCACGTCCTCCGACCAGAGCTTTGACATATCCGGTGTGCTGGTCAATGATAACCATAGAAGATTGTGGCTGAGGAGCAAAGCTGATTCGTTCGGCAAGAATAGTTTCACCTTCACCAACGACGGCTGCTTTATATTCATCCACATAGTGTTGTGCTTCTTCTTCGGAGTCAAATAAAAGATCAAAATTATCTTCTCCATGATCTTTGAAATATAGTTTCATCATTTCTTTACTATAGTTCTGGATGGTTCCGTCTGCTTTCTGCACTGTCAGGGCCCAGTCGATACCGAGCTGTATATGAGCCGGGAAGTTTTCTTCATTTTGATATTCTTCATCCAGGATAGACTGAATTGCCGGATCCTGTGTGGTATAGATCCGAAGACCACCACTGTAAAGTGCATTTTGTGCCTGTACTTTTGTATAGCCTTTCTGTTCCTGCAGATCGGTAATGATCTGCGAGGTCAGTTCATCAATGAAATAAGAGTACGGGGTAGCGGTTTCCTGGGAAGAATCTGTTTCCTGGATCCGTTCATAGACGTTGTCAGCAAGCGCTTCCTGATATTCTGCTTCGGAAATATATCCCTGATTCCGCATATTGGTCAGTACCTTTTTGCGACGTTTTGCATTTTCTTCCGGAAAACGAATCGGATTATATGCATAAGGATTCTGGGGGATTGCAGCAAGTACGGCACATTCGGAAAGTGTCAGATCTTCGCTGTTTTTCCCAAAATAGCGCTGAGCCGCGGCCTGAACACCATAAGTTCCCGCAGACAGATTGATGGTATTCAGATAATTTTCCAGAATTACACTTTTGGTATCCATTCCTTCGGCAGTCAGGGAAGCTTCCAGCTGGAGTGCCAGATACTGTTCCTGGATCTTACGCTTGAAACGTTCGATCTTACCTTCGTTGGTCCAGTTGGTAAATACATTATTTTTCAGAAGCTGCTGTGTCAGAGTACTGGCGCCCTCATTAAAATGAAATCCATGGGAGACACCGTTTACAAAAGCACGTAAAATTCCCTGGATATCAATTCCATTATGTTCGTAAAAACGTTCATCCTCGATGGCAACGATTGCATGCTGCATATTCAGCGGAATCTTGCTGATCGATACCGACATACGGTTGGCATTGGGAGCGGACAGTTTCTGAAGCTGATTACCATCTGCATCATACACGAAGGTGGCATTTCCACTGGGCATGATGTTTACATCAGAGATATCCGGAGCAGTATCGAGAATAGCACGGAAAGCGCCAATCCCCATGCAACAGAAGATCACACATACTGCAGCAAAACTCAGAAACAGAATGCGCAGAAAAGTGACACCCGCCCGTTTTCCTCTTTTCGAGGAGGCGGAAGACAGTTGTTTTCGCTTTTTCTGGGTGGAATTTTTTCCAAAATTCATTTGTGTACCTCCTTTATCCTGCTTATTATAGCAAATTTCAAAATTCAATAAAAGACTGAATTAAAAAGTTCACATTTTCCTTGCATCCAGAAAGGAAAATCCCCTATAATAAAAAAACAATGAATGATACTTATAAGGAGAATTACCATGTTGGAGCGATATAAAACAGTCTATCGTGGAAAAGAAGGGGAAATTATTGAAAAGAAATCCCGCTTTATTGCTACGGTACGTCTTGTGGAGACAGAAGAAGAAGCGCTGGCATTTATTGAAGAGATGAAGAAAAAGTACTGGAATGCCACCCATAACTGTTTTGCCTATGTGATCGGAGAGCGGAGAGAATGTGTGCGATGCAGTGATGATGGAGAACCAAGTGGAACAGCAGGAAAACCCATGCTGGATGTGTTACTCGGAGAAGAGCTGTATAACACAGCGGTTGTGGTAACAAGATACTTTGGTGGAACGCTTCTGGGAACCGGAGGACTTGTACGTGCGTATTCGAAGGCGGTACAGGAAGGTCTGGCACAGAGTGATCTGATCGAAAAACAGTATGGAAATATCCTGGAGATCGGAACGGATTACAACGGGGTGGGAAAGATCCAGTATCTGATCGGAGAAAATAAAATTCCGGTGCTTGAGTCTGAGTATACGGATAAAGTACGGTTTCAGGTACTTCTTCCAATGAGTGAGACAGAACACTTTCAAAAATTGCTGACAGAGGCAACAAATGCACGGGCCAGTCAGGAGATTGTGGATAGCTGCTATTATGCGGTGTGGAACGGGAAGATACTGATGGGGGATGAACTGAGAGGGTGAGAAACGCCGGTGCCGAAAATGACACCGACGTTTTCCCTGCGTTTTGACAGATCAATTGTTTTGAAATTTCCAGATTAAACAGTCACCGGTTCCGGATAAGTCTCGCCCAGTGTGTCGATTACAATAGTTGCAATCACCTGATCTTCCAGTGGTCTGTCACGGAAATCAGTTGGCACTTTGGCGATTTTGTCAATGACATCAAGACCTTCTGTGATCTTACCGAAGGCTGCATAAGCACCATCCAGATGAGGGGAGGTCTCATGCATGATGAAGAACTGACTTCCCGCAGAATCCGGATGCATGGCACGTGCCATGGACAGAACACCAGGGGTGTGCTTCAGATCGTTGGCAAAACCATTCTGTGCAAATTCTCCTTTGATGGAGTATCCGGGACCACCCATACCGGTTCCCTCCGGGCATCCGCCCTGGATCATGAAACCGGGAATGACACGATGAAAGATTTTTCCATCGTAGAAATGTTTGTTTGCCAGGCTGATAAAGTTGTTGACGGTATTTGGTGCGATTTCAGGATAGAGTTCGCCCTTCATCACATCACCGTTTTCCATTGTGATCGTAATAACAGGATTTGACATGATAAACGCTCCTTTTTCTTTTCATTTTTCAGCTGTTACAGCTGTCAGAACTCATTATAATATGGAAAGAACAAAGGCGCAAGAAAAAGAATAGATGAGGAAATTATGGAAAGAGAAATTGATTTAAAGAAAATATCTGATGGAAAATTATATACAAATAAAGATATGGTAAAGGCAGGATGCGGTGAATGTCAGGGGTGTTCTGACTGCTGTCGGGGGATGGGAAACTCGATTTTTCTGGATCCAATGGATATTTACCGGCTGACAACAGGATTGGAATGTACGTTTGAAGATCTTTTAAGTACCTGTGTGGAACTTCAGGTGGTGGACGGATTTATCCAGCCGAATATGAAGATGACCGGAAAAGAAGAACAGTGTCCGTTTTTAAATGAAAAAGGCCGCTGTAACATCCATGCGATCCGCCCGGGGATCTGTCGGTTATTTCCACTGGGAAGATGCTATGACGGTGAAGGTGGATTTCAGTATTTTCTTCAGATATATGAGTGCAAAAAAGAGCCGAAGTCCAAAGTAAAGATCAAAAACTGGCTGGGCGTGGAAGAGATCGGAAGATATGAGAACTTTGTGGCACAGTGGCACTATTTTCAGAAAGATGCCCGGAAGGTGTTGGAGGGGATTTCACAGGAAGCACTGGTAAAGAAACTTCATCTGTATCTGCTGACACTGTTTTATCAGAAACCCTATGATGGAAAACGGGATTTTTACCGTCAGTTTGAGCAACGACTTCAGGAAGCAAAACAGCAGATTGGTATTGCAGGATAAACAAAATCAGACAATACTCGTTCCGGTGTACACAGATACGGAGAGAGTTCCTGCCCGTATAAAAGGCGATAAATGATCAGGGAACGATCAGGTTGCTTTCAGCGAATCCCTGTAGGGGATATAGGAAGTATCGAAAAGACAGAGTTCATCGAGACTGTTAAACTCCCGGACAATACCTTCTGGATATTTTCGAAGAGTCAGGGAAAGTTCGTCCAGATGATTACTGTAAAAAGCTTCCCAACTGAGGTCTTTTGAGCCAGGGTCATCGTATTCTTTCTGCATCAGTTCACAGAAACGGGCAGAAAACTGATTATCCCAGTAAGCGGGACCGGTCATATACCAGCAATTGCTGCCACCTTTTCGAATACGGGAAATTTTTCCGTTAAAACCGGTAGTAACACATAACTTGTCTGTTTTTTCTGAAGAAAAAGTACCGGCGTAATAAGATTCATATACATAAGAATCAAAAATATTTTCCATACAGTACAGATCAGAACAACAGATGTATGAATTCTTCAGCACTTTTCGTGCGGCATAAATAGATGAAAGATTATTTCGGACTGCATACTCTGTATTTTCAATCAGATACACACCATATTTTTCTGCCAGATAAGAAAATGCTTCTTTTTGATGACCAACCACGATATAGATTTCCGGAATCTCAGCCTCGATCAGCTGACGGATCATCCTTTCAATAAGAATCTCTCCCTTGACTTTCAGAAAAGCTTTAGGCTTCGTATCAGACAGAGGTTTGAACCGGGAACACATACCGGCGGCAAGGATGATGGCATTGTCTACATGATAAGGACGGAGCGCATCATAATTTCCGTTTTGAAAGCAGTCATCGAACTCAGACTTTACCATAACGAAAGAATCCTCCTGTGAATAAAACACAATAATAACGTTACGATTGTAGTGCAGTTTTCAGGGAATGTCAAGAAAAATGGTGTGGGGGAGAAAAGGCTGCAACCAAAAAACACATAAAGAGACGGAAATGTAAGAAATCTGTAACGAAATATGATTAGAATATTAATATAAGTATAATACAATAAAATAAAAAGTGTACGTTTGTATGTACGGAAAAATACAGGAGGGGAACAGATGAAAAAGAGAAGAGGCATATTATTCGCTTTGGGAATTGTACTGTCATTATCGGTGGCTGTTCCGGCGGTAGCAGCAGAAAATGTAACAGGTACTACTGTTACACAGGATTCTGTCGAGAATGAACAAGAGCAGGAAGCATCGAAAGAAAATGAGACAGATGCAGCTCAGATTCCACAGATACAGGATGAAGAAAAATCTGCAGATGCTGCCGGGGCAGAAAAAGAAGTTGCACCGACATGGGAAAAACATAAAACTGATGGTGGAGAGGCCTGGCGGTTAAAACTGGGTGAGAATAGCTATGCACATGACACATTCTATACCAATGATGGAAAAACATACTATATTAATAAAGACGGTGATATGACGACCGGATACGTCAAAGTGGATGCTTCAGCAACAGATCCGTCAGCAACAGATCCGTCAGCAGTTAAACTCGATCCGGGATTGTACTATTTTTCCAAAGAAGGAAACGATCCTTCCATAGATACTTTTGGAAGTATGTTGAAAGATTGCTGGGCACAGGAAGCAGATGAAAACGGTGCATGGTATTATCTGGGACTAGATGGAAAAGCGGTAAATACCGGAGAAAAAACAGGATGGCAGCAGCCGGAAGAAGACTGGTATTATCTGAAAGAGGATGGAACCATTGATACTTCTAAAACAGGCTGGGTGCAGATTGAAAATGTATGGATGAAAGCCGACAAAGGTGTGGCGGCTATTCAGAATGCGGGCTGGTATCAGATTGAAAACAGATGGTATATGCTGAAAAACGATGGAACCAGAGACACTTCTAAAGTGAACTGGCAGCAGATCAACGGAAGCTGGTATTTCCTGAAAGCTGACGGAAGCAGAGATACTTCGAAAACCGGTATGCAGACAGGAATAAATGGAAAAACCTATTTTCTGAATGCAGAAGGAGTACCACAGAACGGATTCCAGACAGTAAACGGCGTTGCCTATTATTTTGATGTGCAGGCAGGAACAGCAAGACAGCTGGGAAATAATTGGCAGCAGATGAATGGTGCCTGGTACTGGATCGAAAACGGAAGGGTGGCAACCGGCTGGAGAGTAATCAATGGTAAGTGGTATTATCTGAATCCGGCAGACGGAAGAATGCTCACCGGATTCTATAAGGATGCAACCGGACAGTTGTTCTACAGTGATGGAAGCGGCGCAATGTTAAGTACTACCGGCTGGTATCTGCTGAACGGAACCTGGTACTGGGTAAATGGAAACGGATCTCTGGCAACCGGCTGGATCAATGTTGGCGGAACCTGGTACTACATGGGGGAAAACGGTGCTATGAAAACCGGCTGGTATCAGGTGAAAGGTGTGTGGTATTATTCCAATGGAAGCGGAGCGATGCAGACCGGCTGGCTGAACCGTGGAGGAACCTGGTATTATCTGACGGGAAGCGGAGCGATGGCAACCGGTTGGATCAATCTGGGAGGAACCTGGTATTACCTGAACCCGGGCAATGGTGATATGAAAATTGGCTGGTATCAGGTGAATGGTGCATGGTATTATTCCAATGGAAGCGGAGCGATGCAGACCGGCTGGCTGAATCGTGGAGGAACCTGGTATTATCTGACGGGAAGCGGAGCGATGGCAACCGGTTGGATCAATCTGGGAGGAACCTGGTATTACCTGAATCCGGGCAATGGTGATATGATGGGTGCCGGCTGGCATCTGATCAACAACAAATGGTATTACTTTGGCGGAAGTGGTGCTATGTACAGCAATCGCTGGATCGGTAACTATTATGTCGGTGGAAACGGTGAGATGCTGACGAACACCTGGGTTGGTTCTTACTGGGTTGGAGCAGATGGAAAATGGATTCCTAATTATGACCCGGATGCTAATGCCAACTGGGTGAAATCCGGAAATACCTGGTACTATCAGAGACCGGATGGAAGCAAACTGACAAATTCCTGGAAGAGAATTAATGGAAGCTGGTATTACTTTGGCGCAGACGGTGCCATGACAACCGGCTGGAAATATGTAGATGGTTATAAATTCTACTTTGGCACAGATGGGAAAATGGTACAGGATGTAGACAAGCTGATTGGGAAACAGTCCAGCTACAGAATTACAGTAAACAGAGTTAAGTGTCAGGTTACTGTATATGCGGCAAATGAAACCGGTAATTATTGTATTCCGGTAAAAACGTTTACCTGCTCGGTAGGTAAAGCAGAAACACCAACACATGCAGGAACCTATGCAACCCTGAAGAAACAGAATCCAGTAGAGTTGATGGGACCGTCTTGGGGTAAATATGGAACACAGATTAATAATTATGGTGACTGGTTCCATTCGGTAGCCTGCAGTAATCCGGATCCAACTTATGCGCTGGCAGCTGGAAATTATAATATGTTAGGTCAGCCGGCATCCCATGGATGTGTACGTCTTTGTGTACGAGATGCAAAATGGATCTATGATAATTGTGGTCTGTACACAAGAGTTGATATTTCGGATACCGAGTACACACCGTTTGACAAAGCACCGACTATTAAGATTCCGGCAAGTCAGAACTGGGATCCTACGGATGCAGACGCAAAAAGATAAATACATCGAACAGATCAGAAGAAGTCTTCTGATCTGTTTTTTGTTATATTACATATCAATAATTGATCCAGTGAATTAATTTTGACTTACGCGAGCAACGAGCCAAAGTCCGTGCTTGCACGAGTCCTTAGCGACTGCCGCGATAACTTGTGAAATTCGCGTAGCGTGTTGCTTATAGTTTATAAGTATAAGTGACTTAATAAAGAAAGCAGGTGATCTGTTTCTTACGATTTGCTGAATATCTGCTTTTTATGCTTGAAAAGCCCAGATAATTGTACTAGAATAAGACAGGTATAAGGAAAAAGATCCCATTTGAGAGGAGAATGATAATGAAAAGGAGAGCAAGTCTTTTATTTGGACTGGGAGTTTTAGTTTCTTTATCGATGTCTGTTCCAACCTATGCGGCTACGGATAACACACAGAGTATTCCACAGACGCAGGAAGTACAGCAGAATGAAGAAGGAACAGAAACCAGTAGTTATAAAATATCTGGAAAAACAGAGAATGGTCGGTGGCAGTTGCAGAAGCAGGATGGAACAGCCGTGACCGGACAGAATGGTTTTTATATAATGGGCGAATATTGCTATTATGTAGATGCAGATGGTTATATCTGTACTGGATTTGTGGATGCATCAGCGAATGAAACAACAGGAAAAGTAAAGATATATCCATCTGGCAAAACCACAGAAGCAGGTACATACTATGCATCAGAAGATGGAGATACACCGGAAAAAGGACTGGGAAATATCCAGAAGAGCAGCTGGGTAAAACAGAATACTGAACAGAATACTGCGTGGAGATATCTGGATGAAAATGGTCGGGCAGTGGATACAACAGAAAAAGCTGGCTGGCAGAATATCCAGAAAACCTGGTATGCTCTGAAAACAGACGGTACGGTAGACGAGTCTGTGAATGGTTGGGAAAATGTCGGCGATATATGGTTCAACAGCACAAAAGGTGTGGGAACAATTAAAACCGGCTGGCAGAATGTGGCAGATAAAACCTGGCTTTATCTGAAAGATGACGGTACTGCCGACAAAACAAAGAACGGTATGCAGAACATCAATGGCAAAGTATATTTCCTGAAAGACGGTGTTGCACAGTCCGGAAAGCAGGCAGTCAATGGAAAAGAGTATATGTTCGATGCGGCAAATGGAACTGCAACACAGGTGCTTGGCAATGGCTGGCAGAAGATTGATGGCAATTGGTACTGGTACGAAAACGAAGCACCGGTAAAAGGCTGGAGAGTAATCAATGGCAAATGGTACTATATGGAAACTAGTACCGGTGTTATGAAGACCGGATTTTTCCGTGATGCAAACGGCGGTCTGTACTACAGCGATGGAAGCGGAGCTATGGTAGGCAATCCGGGATGGAATGTTATCGGCGGTAAGTGGTACTGGATGAATTCCAATGGTTCTATTTACAGTGGCTGGCTGAATCGTCCGAGCGGCTGGTATTATCTGAATGCCGATGGTTCTATGGCAACCGGTTGGGCAAAAGTAGGAAATACCTGGTATTATATGAATGGAAGCGGAGCGATGCAGACCGGTTGGCTGAACCGTGGAGGCACTTGGTATTATTTGACAGGAAGCGGAGCGATGGCAACCGGCTGGTATATGGTTGGAGGAACCTGGTATTACAGTAACTCTGATGGTGTTATGGTAACTGGCTGGGCAAAAGTAGGAAATACCTGGTATTATATGAATGGAAGCGGAGCGATGCAGACCGGTTGGGTTAAAACAGCCAGTGGTTGGTATTATCTGACAGGAAGTGGAGCAATGGCGACCGGTTGGTATGTAGTTGGTGGAAACTGGTACTACAGTAATTCTGACGGAACAATGCAGACTGGTTGGGTAAAAGTAGGAAACAACTGGTATTATATGGATGGAAGCGGAGCAATGGCAGCAAATCGCTGGATCGGCAACTATTATGTGACAGGAAGCGGAGCAATGGCAACCAATACATGGATCGGTTCTTATTGGGTAGGTGCTGATGGAAAATGGGTTCCTGGATATGGCAGCAGTGCTGGGACGACAGCAGGTACTGGTGGAGCCGGCTGGCAGCAGGTAGGAAATACTTGGTATTATGCAGACAGTAATGGAAACAGAGTTGCAAACAGATGGCTGAGAATCAAAGGCAGCTGGTATTATTTTGAATCGAACGGAGCAATGGTAACCGGTTGGAGACGTATCAATGGTTACAAATATTATTTCAATGCTTCCGGAGCAATGGTACAGGATCTTGACAGCGTCATCGGACGTCAGTCTTCCTACTATATCACTGTAAACCGTGTAGCATGTCAGGTAATGGTATATGCAAAGAGTGAAACAGGAAAATACGATATTCCGGTAAAAACATTTACATGTTCTGTTGGTCTGCCAGGCACACCAACACCGACAGGTACGTTTACAACACCTGCAAAATATCGTTGGCATACCCTGATGGGACCATCTTATGGTCAGTATTGTACAAGAATCGTAGGTGGTGTATTATTCCACTCTGTAGCTGGTTCTAACATGACCAGTCACAATCTGAGTGCCGGTAACTATAATATGCTTGGTCAGCCGGCATCTCATGGATGTGTGCGCCTCTGCGTAAGAGATGCAAAATGGATCTATGATAATTGTGCACTTGGAACCACAGTAACAATTTCTGACACAGCAGCAATGTTGTTTGATAAACCGGCAACAATTAAGATTCCGGCAGGTCAGGATTGGGATCCAACAGACCCAAACGTATAATTATATAATAGAAAACTGTCCGTAGACTGAAATGTTTACGGACAGTTTTTTGTTTTACAGGAAATTGTGTTCCTGTAAAGCAAAAAACGCTCCGCGAGGATGCGCACTTCGGTGTATAAGGTAGATGCTGCAAGCGACCGCCGCAGACGCGAGAATGTGCCTTGGCACATTCTTTGTTCTTACGTTGCATATCAATAACTGGCCCGGTGGACCAATTTTGATTTTACGGAAAACATAAAACACCAGGTAACGAGAGATTACCTGGTGTACATGAAAATTCATATTTTATTTTTGAAAAGCAGATCATGTGGTCTGATACGCGGTGAAACAACAACAGGGTATTAGTAATGTTCAAGAATTTCCCGGATTCGCTGTGGAAATTCAGCACTCATATTTTCTGATTTTACATAAGCGGCAAGAAAATCAAGAACTCCTGTTTCAGTATCACGGCTTTGAGAAATGGCATTTAAGAATGCCTGCTGTTCTTTGTATGCTTCTTTTGAAATAGCAGCAACATATGCTTTACCGGTTCTTGTATAAGATTTCCCAATCGAATCAACTTTCAGATAACCTTTATTTTCAAGGACAACCAGTGCGGGAGCTACCGTATTTCTTTTTAAAGCAGGCGATGCTTTTAAAATTTCCGAAATCAGACAAGGATGATCCATGTTCCATATGGTATTCATAATCTGTTCTTCCCTGGGTGTCAATCCATACATATTTCTATCCTCCGTAAAATTACATATTCTATAGTAGTTTCGTAACTATTCAGTAGCCACTGTCCCACGAGGTGTTTTGACATGAATATGTCAAAATCCCGAGACATACAAGCCAAAATGCCATTACCGAAGGTGATTTTTTATGCATTTTGGGTCGTAACTGTGAAGGTACTGAACAGTTACGTAGTTTCATACAGAAAACCCCATCTCCAACACATCCTAGTATAAAGAAAGGGATGAAAAAAATCAATAGAATTGTAAAAAAATCAAACGATTTATTGACTTTTTGACATGGGATCCTATAAATAATCCGAGGAACTGCTTTTTTGAAATGATAAAACAAAAACCGCCAGAATCAAATTCTGACGGTTAAGCGTGCGTTAGAGGATTCGAACCCCCGGCCTTTTGGTCCGTAGCCAAACGCTCTATCCAGCTGAGCTAAACGCACATTTTTGTTTGTGTTGTTCGGTTGTCCCTCACAACAAAGCCTATTATAAGGGAGAGTTAGTCAAATGTCAACACTTTTTTTGAAAAAAATTAAATTTTTTTAATTGTTAGAAAAACAGGCAAAATTATGGGATTGCTTGAAAAGAAAGAAATGATGTGCTAATGTTAGTAAGAGAATACACAGGGAGGGTATACAAATGAGAGCAAGTGGTGTGTTGATGCCTGTTTCTTCTTTGCCGTCCAGATATGGGATCGGTTGCTTTTCGAAAGAGGCATATGAATTTGTGGACTGCCTGGAGCGTGCAGGCCAGTCAAAATGGCAGGTCCTTCCATTAGGACCTACCGGATATGGAGATTCTCCGTATCAGCCGTTTTCCACATTCGCAGGTAATCCGTACTTTATCGATCTGGATATGCTGGTGGAAGAAGGTCTCCTTTTTAAAGAAGAATGTGAACAGCTGCAGTGGGGATGGGATCCGAGATTTGTAGATTATGAAAGAATCTACTTTTCAAAAAATGAGATTTTGAGAAAAGCGTACGGGCGTTTTGATGCAGATGATAAATTTTATGCTTTCTGTAAAAAAGAGCAGGAATGGCTGGAACCGTACTGTCTGTTCCGTGCTATCAAGGACAGCCAGAACGGTGCACTGTGGACAACCTGGCCGGAAGAACTGCGAAAAAGTGATTCCAAAGAAGTGCAGAATAAGAAAAAAGAGCTGAAAAAAGAGATGGAATACTACCAGTTTCTGGAATATGAATTTGACTGTCAGTGGAACAAACTGAAAACATATGCTAATAAGAAGGGAATCACCATTATCGGAGATCTTCCAATCTATGTGGCTATTGACAGTGCGGATGCATGGGCGAATCCGATGATGTTCCAGATGGACGAGAATGGTGTGCCAAGTGCTATTGCAGGCTGTCCCCCGGATGCATTTTCAGCGGACGGCCAGATGTGGGGCAATCCGTTGTATGACTGGAAAACACAGAAAAAAACCGGATACAAATGGTGGATTCAGCGTATGAAGAGAAGTCTTGTATTATACGATACCGTGCGCATCGATCATTTTCGTGGATTTGCAGAGTATTATGCGATTCCGGCGGACGCAGAAAATGCATTGGAAGGAGAATGGAAGGAAGGTCCTGGCATCGATCTGTTCCGGGCGATGGAAAAAGCACTGGGAGATATGGATGTGATCGCGGAAGATCTTGGAACTTTGGATGAGAAAGTTTTTGATCTGATGGACAAGACAGGATATCCGGGGATGAAAGTCCTGCAATTTGCTTTTGATTCCGGTAATACAAACTTTTATCTGCCGCATCGCTATAAGAAAAACTGCGTCGTATATACAGGAACTCACGACAACGATACGACAAAGGCATGGTATTATGGCATGAACGACTGGGCGAGAGAGTACTCCAAAGCATATCTGAATAATTATGACCGCCCGTGGGAAGACATCCCGTGGGATTTTATCCGGGCGGCAGAAGCCAGCGTTGCCGATCTGGCAGTGATTCCGATGTGGGATCTGTTGTGCTGTGGCAGCGAAGGAAGAATGAATCATCCATCCACACTGGGGGAAAACTGGAAATGGAGGATGCTTCCGGGCGAGTTCCGTGAGGATATCATCGGACGACTGCGCTGGCTGACAGATACTTTCCAGAGAATGCTTGTTCCTCCGAAAATCGAAGAAGAGCAGGAGGAAAACGAAGATGAAACAGATGCTTCAGTATCTGAAAGCGTATAAAAAAGAGTCGATTATTGCACCGCTGTTTAAAATGCTGGAAGCCAGTTTTGAATTGCTGGTTCCGATCGTTATGGCAAATATCATCGATGTCGGTATCCAGAATGGCGACAAGCCGTATATCTGGAGAATGTGCGCGCTGATGATCGCACTGGGCGTGCTGGGACTGGTGTGTTCCCTGACGGCGCAGTATTTTGCTGCAAAGGCGGCGATGGGATTTGGAACGGCACTGAGAAAGGCACTGTTTGGACACATCAACAGCCTGAGCTATAACGAACTGGATCAGATCGGAACGCCGACACTGATCACCCGTATGACCAGTGATATCAACCAGGCGCAGACCGGTGTCAATATGATGCTCCGTCTGTTCCTGCGTTCTCCGTTCATCGTCATCGGAGCAGTTGTGATGGCTTTTACTATCAGCGCAAAACTGACGATCATTTTCCTGATTGCAGTACCGTTAATCGGACTGGCAATTTATCTGATCATGCGTATCACTGTACCGATCTATAAAAAAGTACAGAGTATTCTGGATCAGATCGTGCTTCATACGAGAGAAAATTATGTAGGTGCCAGAGTGGTACGTGCATTTTCCAGGGAAAAAGATGAGACGGAACAGTTTGATGAAATCAGCGGCAACCTGAAAAATACACAGCTGTATGCCGGTAAGATTTCTGCACTGATGAACCCGATCACCTATGTGATGGTCAATATCGCGATCCTGTGTATCCTGTGGTTTGGCGGCTGGCAGGTACAGATCGGCAGCGTATCCCAGGGACAGATTGTGGCGCTGGTCAATTATATGAATCAGATTCTGCTGGCGCTGGTTGCACTGGCGAACCTGATTGTTGCTGTAACAAGAGCACTGGTTTGTGCGATACGTATTAATGAAGTTTTCCGGGTAAACAGTTCCATGAAAGAGGGCGCTGAAGAAAAAAATACGCAGGAAAGCGGGAAACCGAGAGTCGTGTTTGACCATGTGACTTTTACTTATGGTGGGGCGCAGGAAGCTTCTCTGACAGATATCAGTTTTTCGGCAATGCCGGGAGAAACGGTTGGAATCATCGGCGGTACCGGATCCGGAAAGTCCACACTGGTTAATCTGATTCCACGGTTCTACGACGCTACAAAAGGTTCGGTTACTGTAGACGGTCAGGATGTGAAAGCTTATACTTTCCGGCATCTGCGTGAGAAGATTGGTGTGGTTCCCCAGAAAGCAGTTCTGTTCCTGGGAACCATCCGAAGTAATCTTCAGTGGCGTAAAAAAGATGCGAAAGAGAGAGAACTGTGGAAAGCCCTGCAGATCGCGCAGGTGGAAGAAGTGGTGAAGAAGAAACAGAAAGGGCTGGATGAAAAAGTAGAGACCGGTGGAAGAAACTTTTCCGGAGGACAAAGACAGCGGCTGACCATTGCACGGGCACTGGTCGGGGAACCGGAGATTCTGATTCTTGACGACAGTGCTTCCGCACTGGACTTTGCAACAGATGCGGCTCTGCGAAGATCCATTAAAGAAAGTACCGGAAATGCAACGGTATTCCTGGTATCCCAGCGTGCGGCAACCGTAAAAAATGCAGATCAGATTCTGGTGCTGGATGACGGAAAACTTGTGGGGAAAGGAACGCATGAGGAATTATTGAAGAATTGTAACGTATATAAGGAGATCTGTATGTCACAGTTTTCCAGTCAGGAGGTAGCACAGTTATGAAAAACAAAAAGACCATAAACCGTGTCCTGAAACTGATTCGCCCGTACACGTATCTGGTGGTCAGTATTCTGGTACTGGCGGCAGTCACAGTAGCAGCTACCCTGTATTCGCCCATCCTGATTGGCAAAGGTGTGGACTGTATGATAGAGAAGGGGCTGGTAAGCTTCCCGGATCTGAAACTGGTGCTGCTCCAGCTGGCAGTGGTGACTGCAATCTCTGCGATATCTCAGTGGGTGATGAGTCTTCTGACCAATAAAATGACATACAAGATCGTAGATGATATCCGCAGACGGGTATTTGCCCATATGGAAATTCTTCCGCTCCGTTATATGGACGCGCACCAGCCGGGTGATGCGATCAGCAGAATTTCCACAGATGTGGATCAGTTTTCCGACGGTCTTTTAATGGGATTTACCCAGCTGTTTTCCGGTGTGATGACGATTCTCGGAACACTGGGATTTATGATATCCATCGATGGAAGAATCACGCTGATCGTGGTATTGATCACGCCGTTATCTTTTTTCGTGGCAAACTTTATCGCAAAACGTACATTTACCATGTTCCGTCTGCAGTCTGAGACGAGAGCAGAGATGACTTCTCTGGTAGAAGAAATGGTGGGAAACCAGAAAGTGGTTAAAGCATTTGCCTATGAAAAAGAGGCGGAGGAACAGTTTGATGATATTAACCAGAGACTGCAGTCCTGCAGCCTGAAAGCGACCTTCTTCTCTTCCATTACTAATCCTTCCACCCGCTTTGTCAACGGACTGGTGTATACGGGCGTTGGTATTTTCGGTGCATTTTCCGCGATCCAGGGAAGAATTACCGTTGGTCAGCTGAGTAGTTTTCTGAATTATGCCAATCAGTATACCAAGCCGTTTAACGAGATCTCCGGTGTGGTGACAGAACTTCAGAACGCGCTGGCATGTGCGGGAAGAATCTTTCATTTTCTGGACGAAGAACCGGTACCGGAGAATGCGGCAGATGCTAAGACGCTGGATCAGGTGGAGGGCCGCGTGAGATTTGAGGATGTAAGCTTTTCGTACACCAGTGAGGTGCCACTGATCGAACATATGAATCTGGAAGTAAAACCGGGACAGCGGGTGGCAATTGTAGGTCCGACCGGATGTGGTAAGACGACAGTAATCAATCTGCTGATGCGTTTTTATGATATAAATAAAGGAAAGATCACACTGGATGGTGTACCGATTCAGAATCTGACCTGGGAAAGTCTCCGTTCCAGTTACGGAATGGTGCTTCAGGAAACCTGGCTGAAAACGGGTACGATCCGGGATAATATCTCTTACGGAAAACCGGATGCCACAAGGGAGGAAGTGATCGAAGCAGCAAAACAGGCTCATGCCCACAGTTTTATCAAACGTCTTCCGAAAGGATATGACACGGTGATGGGTGAGGACGGCGGAAGCCTGTCCCAGGGACAGAAACAGCTGCTTTGTATCGCCAGACTGATGTTACTAAAACCGCCGGTACTGATTCTGGACGAGGCGACATCTTCCATCGATACGATGACAGAGATCCGTATCCAGAAAGCATTCCAGAAACTGATGGAGGGACGGACGAGTTTTGTGGTGGCACACCGGCTGTCTACCATTAAGGAATCGGATGTGATTCTGGTTATGAAGGACGGACATATTCTGGAGACCGGCAAGCATGAAGAACTGTTGGAGAAGAAAGGGTTCTATGCACAGCTGTATCAGAGTCAGTTTTGTAACGTGTAGATAGGATATGCAAAAAAGGGACGCGCTAGATCCCGGATGGAACATTCAGGCAACATGGGCAGGGGAACTTTGAACTAGCCGCTAACTTCGACTAAATTCACGCGGGTCAGCTGACCCGCGTGAAAGTCTACGTAAGCGTCGGATTTCAAAGCCTCCCCTAACCGCCCATAAAGTGTTGCCTGAACGTTCCATCCGGGATCTGGCGCTGTTTGTTTGCAAAGGGGAGGGTGTGAAGGTCGCAGGCGGGAGGTTGTGGCTGATAGCCCAAAATACGAACAAGTGAATTGGTTATCTATCTATCAGAAAATTATTAGTAGATGGGAAAATAGGGTGTTTAGGTCGATAAAATTGTGTGTGTAGTCTAGAGATTAAAGTATATAATATAAGCCAGATTAGTTACAGGAAAAGTCAGCAGAGGGAGAGTAGCACAGGGGCGGGGACACTTTGTGGGCGGTTAGGGCAAGCTTTGAGATCCGACGCTTACGCAGGCTTTCGCGAGGGTCAGCTGACCCTCGTGAACCATAGCCGAAGTTAGCGGCTAGCTTAAAGTTGCCCTGCCCACGTCCCCGCCCCTGTGCTACTCTCCCTCTGCGTCCCTCCTGAATACACTCTCCTAACAAACTTTGACATAACCGCCTAAAAATGCTATAGTATAGACCAAATCTATTTCACCCAAAACCAACGAATCCAAAAATCAAAAAGGGGGCAAACCCATGTTTCATAAAGTCATCATCACCCTTCTGAAACCCTTATCCTTCCTCCCGGCTCTTCTGGTTATGTATATGATATTTTCTTTTTCGGCGCAGAACGGTACGGAGTCGGGTGATCTGAGTTTCAAAGTGAGTGTAAAACTGGTGGAAGTCGGATCAGAAGTGCTGGATATGAAACTGACGGACAGCGAGATTCAGATGTATGCGAACAAATACCATCATTATGTAAGAAAACTCGGCCATATGACCGAATACTGTGTATTGGCGATCACGCTTTGTGTGCCGTTGTATGCGTACGGTGTGCGGGGCATCTGGCTGTATCTGCTGGCGGGATTGATCTGTGCCGGATTTGCGGCAACGGATGAATACCATCAGTCGTTTGTGGCCGGACGTGGGCCGTCGGCGCGGGATGTCTGCATCGATACGTTTGGAGCCATGATCGGCATCACAGGAACACAGATTGTCGGCTGGGCAGCCGTAAAGAGCACGAAAGAACTGGAAAGAGAGCGGAAACGCAAAAGAAAGCAGAAAAGAAGAAGGCAGAAACGCTGATCGGAAAAGAAGAACCGTGTTACTGGGAACGGAGTGAACAGTAAAACAGATGGGCGGAAGTGTCAGAATAAGATTGAATTAGGTGTATCGCTATATTATAATTAAATCAGTGATTTTGATCTGGCGAAGAGCCGGTTCGAAAAAGGAGGAAAGCAATGAGTTACGCAGATGATTTATTTATCCGCATGTGTCAGGATATTATAGATAACGGATTAAGTACGGAGGGAGAAAAAGTGCGTCCGGTGTGGGAAGATACCGGGGAGAGCGCTTACACGATCAAGAGGTTCGGTGTGGTCAACCGCTATGATCTTTCAAAAGAATTTCCGGCACTGACACTTCGGAGAACAGCACTGAAAAGTGCTTTTGATGAGATCCTGTGGATCTGGCAGAAAAAATCGAATAATATTCACGATCTGAACAGCCATATCTGGGATAGCTGGGCAGATGAAGACGGATCCATCGGAAAGGCCTACGGGTATCAGCTGGGAGTGAAGCACCAGTATAAAGAGGGCATGATGGATCAGGTCGACCGTGTACTGTATGATCTGAAAAACAATCCATACAGCAGAAGAATCATGACGAACATCTACGTGCATCAGGATCTGCACGAGATGAATCTGTATCCCTGTGCGTATTCGATGACATTTAACGTGACAAAAGAAAAAGACAGCGACAGACTGACACTGAACGGTGTGTTGAACCAACGTTCTAATGATGTGCTGGCAGCGAATAACTGGAATGTCTGCCAGTATGCGCTGCTTCTGATGATGATCGCACAGGTATGCGATATGAAAGCGGGCGAACTGCTTCATGTGATTGCGGATGCTCATATATACGATCGCCATATCCCACTGGTAAAAGAGCTGATCAGCAGAGAAACTCATCCGGCACCAAAGGTATGGCTGAATCCGGAAGTCAAGGATTTCTATGCATTTACTGTGGAGGATCTTCATGTGGAAGATTATGTGACAGGACCACAGATTAAAAATATTCCGATTGCTGTGTAAGAAGATGATTTTTAATGCATTTTGGCTCGCAACGGTGAAGGTAGTGAGCAGTTACAAGCAGACAATGAGCCGGGAAAACAGAAAAATAAAAACGTATCAGACAGGAGAATAATAATGAATCTTATTGTAGCAGCAGATAAAAACTGGGGCATCGGAAAAGACAACAAACTTCTGGTGAGCATCCCTTCCGATATGAAATTTTTCCGTCAGGAAACCATGGGAAAAGTAGTAGTTATGGGAAGAAAGACTCTTGAAAGCTTTCCTAACGGTCTGCCGTTAAAAAACAGAACCAACGTGGTACTGACCAGCGATAAAAATTATCAGGTGAAAGATGCAGTGATCGTACACAGCATCGATGAAGTTCTAGAAGAACTGAAGAAATATGATGATGATGAGATCTACGTCATCGGTGGAGGAAAAGTTTATGAAGAACTGCTTCCATACTGTGATGTGGCGCATGTGACCAAGATTGATTTCGCTTTTGAGGCGGATACTCATTTTCCGAATCTGGACGAGGATCCGGAGTGGGAAATCACTGCAACCAGCGATGAACAGACGTATTTTGATCTGGAATATACATTTGTAAAATACGAGAGAAAGTAATAAGAAAAAAAGGTAACTGTGAGGGTACTGAAAAGTTGCAAAAAAAGAAAGCAACAGGAAAGACCGGGAGGACATTGGGTCAACATGGAAAAAAACGATTGGCAGGATCAGAAAAATAATAATGGAAGCGATTTTATGAAAGTTGTCCAGGATGCCATCAACAGCGGGGACTATCAGCAATTAAACGAGCAGGTGCGAAAGACAGTCAGTGCTTCCGTACAGGAAGTGTACAATATGGGTGGAAAACTGCAAAATGGTATTATGGAGGGGATGCGACAGGCAGGAAACGGACTGCAGGAAGGTCTGAAAGAGGGCATGAACAGTGCACAGCGGGAGTGGAGAGAGTCAGCAAATACAGGCTGGAAAAAAACAGAAGTGACATACCGTACGAATTACGGCAAAGATCATACACCGGCATATCAGTCGGGTGCCTGGAAGCGGACACAGCAGGGGAAACAGCTGCCGGCCATCTATGCACCGAATCCGCCGGGAAAAATCACAGGAACGATTCTTGCCATCACAGGATACTCTCTGACCGGTGTATTTGCACTTAGTACTATTGTGACAGGAATCGTGACAGCCATTTATCCCGGTGTACCGTCAATCATTGCAACCGCCACCGTGGGAGGCATTACAGCGGCAAGTCTCGGAATGGGAATCACCGGAACTGTGATCCGTGGCAGAGTGAAGAGATTCCGCCAGTACGTACAGCAGATCGGAGACCGGGCATACTGCAATATCAAAGAACTAGCCGATAAGACCGGAAAGACAGAAACTAAGGTTCGTAAGGATCTGAAACTGATGATTGAGAAAAGAATGTTTCTGCAGGGGCATCTGGATCAGAAAGAAACCTGTCTGATCGTTACGGACGCGATGTATCAGCAGTATCTGGAGACGGAAAAACAGGCGAAAATCGTACAGATGCAACAACAGCAACAGAAAGAACAACGCTCCCGGATGCCGGAAGAGTGCAGAAAGATCCTGGAAGAAGGACAGGAATACATTACTTATATTCATAAGTGTAATGACGATCTTCCGGGAGAAGAAATTACCAGAAAACTGAGCCGTCTTGAAACTATCATCACCCGTATCTTTCAGGAAGTGGAAAAACAGCCGGAACTGGCTTCAGATCTGCGCAGATTTATGAATTATTATCTGCCAACCACAAGAAAACTGGTGGATGCTTATCGCGAGATTGAACTGGACAGCTTCAGGACAGAACAAAATGAAAAGACGAAAAAAGAGATTGAAGATACCCTGGATACGATCAATCAGGCATTCGAAAAACTGTTAAACAGTTTCTTTGAGGAACGTGCCATGGATATTTCTTCGGATATTTCCGTGCTGCATTCCATGCTTGCGCAGGAGGGACTGACTCAGGGGGCATTTGAGCAGAAAACGGGATATAAAGACCAAACATGAGAAGGAGAACGATATGAGTACACTGGATGAGATGGAGATGCCAACGCTGACCTTTGATCCGGCTCCGGAACCGGAAGAAAAGGCACCGGTAGTTCCGGTACAGGAAGAAAAAGCAAAACTGGATGACAGCATGTTAAATGATAAAGAACGTCAGATGGTGGAGAGTTTCGCAAAACAGATCGACCTTCATAACACCTACGGCATTCTGCAGTACGGTGCGGGAACCCAGAAAAAAATGGCCGATTTTTCTGAGAAAGCACTGGAAAATGTAAAAACCAAAGATCTTGGATCTGTGGGAGATATGTTGACGAATGTGGTGACTGAACTGAAGAGCTTTGATGCGCAGGAAGAAGAAAAAGGATTTTTCTCTTTTCTGAAGAAGCCGGTGGACAAAATCACCAGTATGAAGACAAAGTATGACAAAGTAGAGACAAATGTGGAAAAAATCTGTACAGCCCTGGAAGATCATCAGACACAGCTGATGAAAGATGTGGCGATGCTGGATCGGATGTATGAGCAGAATCTGCTGTATTTTAAAGAACTTTCCATGTATATTCTGGCAGGAAAGAAGAAACTGGAAGAAGTAAAAACGACCGAACTGACACAGCTGATGGCAAAAGCACAGGCAAGCGGACAACCGGAAGATGCACAGGCAGTCAAAGATCTGACAGGGCTGTGTGACCGGTTTGAAAAGAAGATCCATGATCTGGAGCTGACACGTATGATCTCGATTCAGACAGCACCCCAGATCCGTCTGGTACAGAACAGTGATACCATGATGGTGGAAAAGATCCAGACTACGGTAGTGAATACGATTCCGCTGTGGAAGAGTCAGATGGTACTGGCTCTTGGCGTGGAACATGCCTCTCAGGCAGCACAGGCGCAGCGTCAGGTTACGGATATGACCAACGATTTGCTCAGAAAGAATGCGGAAGTGCTGAAAGTGGCATCTGTGGAAGCAGCGAAAGAGTCTGAGCGTGGTATCGTAGATCTGGAAACCCTGCAGAATACCAACGCATCTCTGATCTCTACCCTGGACGAAGTGATGCAGATCCAGGCAGACGGCAGAATGAAACGACAGGCAGCAGAAGTGGAACTTCGGAAGATGGAAGATGAACTGAAGAATAAGCTGCTGGAGATTCGATAGTTGTAAAATAAGGGAAATCAGAAGAAAGTAAACAGTGACAAAGACGGAATCATATCAGATGCATAAAAAGGATGGTTTATGCAGAAGAGAAAAGAAAAAGGAAGGTGCAGTGATGTATCGGGAACATACAAAAACAATTAAAATCGGAAATCAGGTGATCGGTGGCGGACATCCGGTGCTGATTCAGTCGATGACGAATACCAAAACAGAAGATGTAGCGGCGACGGTTGCGCAGATTCTGACATTGGAAAAAGCAGGATGTCAGATCATCCGCTGTGCTGTGCCGACGATGGAGGCTGCAAGAGCACTGGGAGAGATCAAAAAGCAAATTCATATTCCTCTGGTAGCAGACATTCATTTTGATTATAAACTGGCAATCGCAGCGATGGAAAACGGTGCGGACAAGATACGTATCAATCCGGGAAATATCGGAAGCCGGGAACGCATCCAGGCTGTGGTTGATGTGGCGAAAGAACGCCAGATTCCGATCCGTGTCGGTGTAAACAGCGGTTCGCTGGAAAAAGAACTGGTGGAAAAGTACCACGGAGTGACGGCAGAAGGTCTGGTGGAGAGTGCTCTGGATAAAGTAAAGATCATCGAGGATATGGGATATGATCAACTGGTGATCAGTATCAAATCCTCGGATGTTTTGATGTGTGCAAAAGCCCATGAATTAATTGCTCAAAAAACGGATTATCCGCTCCATGTGGGAATCACTGAGGCGGGAACTCTGTTTTCCGGAAATATCAAGTCTGCAGTAGGACTTGGTATCATTCTCTACCAGGGCATCGGCGATACAATCCGTGTATCCCTGACCGGAGATCCGTCAGAAGAAGTCAAATCAGCCAAACGGATCCTGAAAACACTGGGACTTCGAAACGGCGGCATCGAAGTCGTATCCTGTCCGACCTGCGGAAGAACGCAGATAGATCTGATAGGTCTTGCCAATAAAGTAGAAGATATGGTACAGGATATTCCACTGGATATCAAAGTGGCTGTTATGGGTTGTGTGGTAAATGGACCGGGAGAAGCAAAAGAAGCAGACATCGGAATTGCCGGAGGTAAAGGTGTGGGACTGCTGATCAAAAAAGGAGAGATTATCAAAAAAGTACCGGAGGATCAGCTCTTAGAGACACTCCGGGATGAGTTACTTCACTGGAATGCGTAAGTGGTGAATAAGACATGATGACAGAAAAAGATTTTTTAGATGTATTTCCCCAGTTGAAGGTGAATCCGGAACTGGAAAGCCTTCTTGGGGAAGTAAAAGTAATGAAAGTATCCATAAACCCGCAGAAGGACTGTCTGCGGGTTTATGTTCTGAGTAGACAGTGGATTCATAAAAAGCATATTTATCATCTGGAAGAGACAATTAAAGAACAGTTTTTTGCCAATGCACCTCTGCGGGTGAAAATCATCGAAAAATTCCAGCTTTCCAGTCAGTATACACCGGAAAATTTTCTGGATGTATATCGTCAGAGCATTCTGCTGGAATTAAAGCAGTACAGCGCACTGGAGTACAATATGTTCTATACAGCAGAGATTACGTTCAGTGATCCGGAGACGATGGAGCTGGTGATGACTGATTCGGTGGTCGCGAGAGACCGGGAACATGAACTGGTGCGGGTGCTGGAAAAAATCTTCTGCGAGCGGTGTGGTTTCAACCTGAAAGTACATCCGGCTTATCGGAAACCAGTGGAAAGTAAAGGAAGAAAGAACAGTGAGCTGAGAATTCTGGAGGAAGCCAGACAGATTCTGTTACATTCTAAAGTCGGGAATAAAAACAGTGACCGTGAAGCAGGGGAAGACCTGTCCGGTCAGGGCATGGAAGCACCATTTGATGAAGACCGGATGATCGGGGCAGACGGAAAAGAACAGAGACCACAGGGGAAAAATCAACAGAATCAGGACACAGACGGTGGAAAACAGCCGGCAGCTGCACAGGAAAAAGGAAAAGAGGGGAACAAAGGCGGTTTCCGGGATCGAAACGGTGGAAAAAATGGTGGCCGTGGGAATTTTCAGAAAGGTCGTTACGGCGATGGACCACGTCCTTTGAAACGATCCGACAACCCGGATGTGATCTATGGAAGGGATTTTGATGACGATGCCATCACCATTGATTCTATTGCCGGAGAGATGGGAGAGATTACGATCCGCGGACAGGTAACTTCCGTGGAAGCCAGAGAAATCCGAAACGAGAAGACTATCTATATGTTCAACATCACGGACTTTACAGATACGATTACCGTAAAAATGTTTCTGCACAACGAACAGGTGCCGGAAATCAGTGGAGCCATCAAAAAGGGTGCCTTCCTGAAGCTAAAAGGTGTGACCACCATCGATAAGTTCGATCATGAGATCACCATCGGTTCCCTTGCAGGTATCAGGAAAATCAGTGATTTTACCACCAGTCGGATGGATAACAGTCCGGAAAAGCGAGTAGAGCTGCACTGTCATACGAAAATGAGTGATATGGATGGGGTTACGGATGCAAGCGTTCTGGTAAAACGCGCCTACAAATGGGGACATCCGGCCATCGCGATCACAGACCATGGAGTAGTACAGTCCTTCCCGGAAGCCAATCATGCCTATGACGATATTGTCAGCGATTACCGAAAACAGTACCAGAAAGATCACCCGGAAGCGACAAAGGATGAGATGAAACAGGTGTATCCGCCGTTTAAGGTAATTTATGGTGTGGAAGCCTATCTGGTGGATGATGTGAAAGGCATGGTTACCGGAAGCAGGGGACAGAGTCTGGATGATCCTTATGTGGTGTTTGATATCGAAACCACCGGTTTCAGTCCGGTGGCTAACCGGATCATCGAGATTGGTGCGGTTCGAGTGGAAGAGGGTTCCATCGTGGATCGCTTTTCCGTCTTTGTCAATCCGCAGGTGCCGATTCCATTTAAAATCGAACAGCTGACCGGCATCAATGACAGCATGGTTGTGGATGCAGAGACCATAGAAGAAGTTCTGCCAAAATTCCTGGAATTTTCCAAGGGTGCGGTCATGGTGGCACACAATGCCGGATTTGACATGAGTTTTATCATCGAAAACTGCAAACGCCTTGGAATCGAACAGGATTTTACTTATGTGGATACGGTAGGTCTTGCCCGGATGCTTCTGCCGGGACTGAACCGGTTCAAGCTGGATACAGTGGCGAAAGCACTGAATATTTCTCTGTTGAATCATCACCGGGCAGTGGACGATGCGGCCTGTACGGCGGAAATTTTTGTAAAATTCATTAAAATGTGTAAGGAACGAGACATCTTTGATCTGAATGTATTAAATGAGGCCGGAAAACTCTCCGAGCATACCATCAAAAAACTGCCGACCTATCATGCGATTATTCTGGCCACCAGCGAGATTGGCCGGGTTAATCTGTATCGTCTGGTGTCAAAATCACACCTGGAGTTTTACAATCGGCGGCCCAGGATCCCAAAGAGTGTGTATCTGCAGTATAACGAAGGACTGATGATCGGATCTGCCTGTGAGGCGGGAGAACTTTTCCAGGCGATTTTAAGGGATGAACCGGAATCAGAGATCGCCCGTCTGGTGGAATTCTATGATTATCTGGAGATCCAGCCAATCGGCAACAACATGTTTATGGTGCGGGATGAAAACCGGGATAATGTAACCTCCGAGGAAGATCTTCGGGATCTGAACCGACGGATCGTGAAACTGGGAGAACAGTTTAAAAAACCTGTGGTTGCCACCTGTGATGTACATTTTATTGATCCCGAGGATGAAGTCTACCGGAGAATCATCATGACCGGAAAGGGATTCAGCGATGCGGATGATCAGGCACCGCTGTATCTGCGGACCACAGAAGAGATGTTGAAGGAATTTGAATATCTGGGTGCGGAGAAAGCGGAAGAGATTGTTATCACAAACCCGAATAAAATCGCGGATATGTGTGACCGGGTCTGCCCGATCCGTGACGGTAAATTTCCTCCGGTTATTGAAAACTCGGATCAGATGCTTCGTGATATCTGCTATAATGAGGCTCATGCGATCTATGGACCGGATCTTCCGGAGATCGTATCGGCACGGCTGGAGCGGGAACTGAACTCCATCATCTCCAATGGATATGCCGTAATGTACATCATTGCACAGAAACTGGTTTGGAAGTCCAACGAGGACGGGTATCTGGTAGGTTCCCGTGGATCCGTAGGATCATCCTTTGTTGCCACGATGGCGGGAATCACGGAAGTCAATCCGTTAAGTCCTCACTATCTGTGTGGAGAGTGCTATTATGTGGATTTTGATTCCGACGAAGTGAAAACATATTCCGGCCGTGCCGGTTGTGACATGCCGGATAAGATATGCCCGCGGTGTGGAAAACCATTGAAGAAAATGGGGTTTGATATTCCGTTTGAGACTTTCCTGGGATTCAAGGGAAACAAAGAGCCGGATATCGACCTGAACTTCTCCGGTGAGTATCAGAGTAAGGCACATAAATATACAGAAGTAATCTTTGGTGCGGGACAGACTTTCCGTGCCGGAACGATCGGTACGCTGGCGGATAAGACAGCGTTCGGTTATGTGAAAAATTATTACGAAGAGCGTGGTGTGCACAAGAGAAACTGCGAGATCGACCGGATCGTGCAGGGATGCACAGGTATCCGTCGTACCACCGGACAGCATCCGGGCGGTATCATCGTTCTTCCTTTTGGTGAAGATATCAACTCCTTCACTCCGGTACAGCATCCGGCAAATGATGTGAATACCGATATTATCACCACCCATTTTGATTACCATTCTATCGATGCGAACCTGCTGAAGCTGGATATTCTGGGACACGATGATCCGACCATGATCCGTATGCTGGAAGATATCACCCATTTTGATGCTCAGCAGGTGCCGTTGGATGATCAGAGTGTCATGTCCCTGTTCAAGAGTACGGAGGCACTGGGAATCACACCGGATGATATTGGCGGCTGTCCACTGGGCTGTCTTGGGATTCCGGAGTTTGGTACGGATTTCGTTATCCAGATGCTTCTGGATACCAAACCGGAATCTTTTTCAGATCTGATCCGTATCTCCGGTCTGTCCCATGGTACCGATGTGTGGCTGGGTAATGCACAGACATTAATAGAGGAAGGAAAAGCGACCATTTCCACGGCCATCTGTACCCGTGATGATATCATGATCTACCTGATCAATAAGGGACTGGAGAGTGAGCTTTCGTTTACCATCATGGAGAGCGTTCGTAAAGGTAAGGGATTGAAACCGGAGTGGGAAGAGGAGATGAAAGCCCACGATGTGCCGGACTGGTACATCTGGTCATGTAAGAAGATCAAGTACATGTTTCCGAAGGCTCATGCGGCAGCCTATGTTATGATGGCGTACCGGATCGCGTATTATAAGATCTTCTATCCCCTGGCTTACTATGCGGCTTACTTCAGTATCCGTGCTTCTGCATTTTCCTATGAACTGATGTGTATGGGACGGGAACGGCTGGAGTATTATATGGCGGATTATAAGAAACGAAGTGATACGCTGACGAAAAAAGAGCAGGATACCGTAAAAGATATGAAAATCGTACAGGAGATGTATGCGAGAGGGTTCTCGTTTACGGAGGTGGATCTTTATAAGGCACAGGCGCACCGCTTCCAGGTTGTCGACGGTAAGTTGATGCCGGCGCTGGACAGTATCGAAGGACTGGGAGATAAAGCGGCTGATGCGGTGGTGCTTGCGGCGAGAGACGGCCAGTTTCTGTCAAAAGATGATTTCAGACAGCGGACGAAGGTCAGCAAGAGTGTGATTGATTTTATGGATGATCTGCATATCTTCGGGGATATACCGGAGTCGAATCAGATTTCGTTGTTTGATTTTCAATAAAAAATGTTGTACAGGTTGAAGATAACTTTCAGAAATAAAAGGAAGAATAGCAAAAATCGGAACAATATGTACAAATATTAATAAAATCAATTGACTTACAAAAATATTTTATTATTATAATAATATAAAATAGAAAAGCACTTTTATATGGCACAGAAATATAGCTGTATGGGAGTGCTTTTATCGCATATGCAGAGTGCAAAGTATCATCGTTTTATGAGAAAAATCTGCATATAATAAATATTCCGTAGACAATATACTGCGAGGTGCCGAACAGTTACAAAGAAACAGTAAAAGGTGACAGAAAATGAGCAGACAAAAGAAAAAAGGATTTACTCTTGTAGAACTTGTGGTGGTACTGGTGATCATGACGGTTATCCTTGGTATCGCAATTCCATCGGTTTTGCACTATATGAAAATGGCAGAATTCCGAAAAAATGAGGAGAATGCGAAGACGGTGTATCTGGCTGCAGAGTCGAAGCTGACTTATTATCGCAGTTCCGGACAGTGGGAAGAGTTCAAAAAAGAAGTGATGAGCCAGGGAAAAGAAGCACCGTTTACAGATAGTAAACGGAAGGGAAAAATCTATGGAATCACGTTGGACAAAGAACATGACGGGGCATCGGCGTCAAATAATGCAGTTCTGGGTCTTCTCGACGGATACACCTATGACAAAAGCATGCTGGATGCATCGATTGCCATTGAGATGGATATTGAGTCGGGAGAGGTTTACTCTGCGTTTTATGGAACCCGATGCAAGGGACTGAACTATGCAAGTCAGGATGGCAACGGTTATCTGACTATGGCAGACCGTGAATACAAGAGCCGCAAAGACAGGGTACTCGGATATTATTCCGTGGAAGATACAGTCAATGTTGTGGCATTGAAACCGACGAGGCTGAAGATGAATACGATTTCTCTGCTGAACGGTGAAGTCCTTTCTTTGAACTGGTCAAGTAATGTAGGAAACCGTCTGGATGTGGAATATGATATCCAGTTTTATCAGAAAAATGGAAAAGATAAGGAAGACAGTCTGCTGTTTTCCATGGTGGTAGCACCGGCACAGCTTCGAAGCGCAGGATGGGATACGGACAGTTCAAAAGCCAGAAATATGGTTCCGTTGGAATTGAAAGATGCGGAGGGAAAAAGTGCGGGTACCTGGTATTTTCCGGTTACTTTTCTTGAAGCAGAATTGGAAGAATTATCCATTGATGCTTCTATTATCCAGGCGCACCAGCATAGTGCCGGTGCAAAAAAAGGGGGCCTTCAAATGAAATCGGGTATAGCCGTGGAGAAGCCAGCACCAAAATCCATGCGGCAGTAGATGCCTATGGATATCCAGTTTATTTAATGATCAGTGAGGGACAGCGTAATGATATCAATTATGCAATCCCTTTACTTGATCAAATTGAAATAAACGGAAGCAATGTGTTAGCTGACCGAGGATATGACAGTAATAAATTACTTGATTATGTGTACGCCCGCGGTGGAGAGCCAAACATTCCATCCCGAAAGGGACCTAAATTTGAATGTCATTGTGATTGGTGGTTATACAAAGAACGCCATTTAGTAGAAAAGTATTTTCTGAAATTAAAAGCATTCCGACGAATCGCTACACGTTATGACAAATTAGCTGCAACCTACTTGGGATTTATTTGTATCGCCTCAATATTAATTTGGTTAAAATAAACAATTTAAAATGTTTTTCAGACACGCTCTAGGAGTATAAAAGGAAAGTTTTACAGTAAAATTTCTCTGAACGCTTCCAAAAGCCGATCATTCTGCTCCGGCAGCATCACACAAAATCTCACAAAATGATCATCCAAAAACGGAAACGTGGAACAATCCCGGATCATCAGTCCCTTCCGGATACAATGATCGAACAGATCCTGGGAAGTAATTCCGGGTTTCCGGATCTTCATCAGGATAAAATTCGCCGAAGCTTCATACACCGTCACACAGTCCCAGGTCGACAACTCGTTATACAAACGGTCTCTCTCCCTGCAGATCAGTTTTCTCGTATGACGAATATATTCCTCATCCGGAAACATCAGCCGTCCGGCAATCTCTGCCAGCGAATTGATCGTCCAGGGATTTTTTCTTGTATTGATTGCCTTGATCAGATCCTGATTTCCTGTCACCGCATAGCCAAGCCGCAGTCCCGGAGCTGCGAAAAACTTTGAAGTGCCACGCAGAATGATCAGATTTGTATAATAATTTGTCAGAGGAATACTGGTCACATCTTTCTCTTCCGGTGCAAATTCCACATATGTTTCATCCACCATCACGAAAATTCCATACTGCAGGCAGGCATCCAGGATCCGGCGCATCTGACTGCAGGTGATTGCGGTAGAAGTAGGATTATTCGGATTACAGAGTACCAGAAGCTCCAGCTGATCGGAAAGATGGCTGCAGAAATCTTCCACATCCATATGAAACCCATGTTCTTCTTTCAAAGGATAATACAGTGTTGTACCGCCGCCCAGTGCGATTTCCCGTTCATACTCCGAATACGTAGGACCAAGTACCAGTGCTTTTTTCGGGTGCTTCGTCTGAATAAACAGAGAAATCAGTTCTGTGGAACCATTTCCGACAATCACATTTTCCGGCTGCGTTCCCGCATACGTGGCAATACAGGTGCGAAGAGCTGTATACTCCCGGTCAGGATACGTAGTGATCGCATCCAGATTATCGGCCAGTGTGGAACGTAGCTGATAAGAAATTCCCAGCGGATTGACATTTGCACTGAAACTGATGATATCCTCCTTCTTAATATGATAACATTTCTCAATAGCTTCCAGGTCACTGCCGTGGAAATGATCCTTGTGTTTAATCATAATGTCTCCTCTTTTCTTGCAACAAACTTTTGCGTAGTGTATAATAAAAATAATTATGAGTATTTTTGCAGATTGCTTTGCAAAATGATAAGAAAGTGGGCAAAATGCCTTTTGTCCCAACACCATATGAAATGAGCAATCATGTTAGTTTCATTATAATGATAAGAAAAAAATAGTCAAGGTCGATAAAAGAAGAAGCGCAGGTGGATACTTTGAAAAGAAGAATGGAACAGTTACTAAACGGAAGATTTGAATATGAAGTACCAAAGCTGACTCTTTCCGATACACAGATTAACCTTACGACCAATGAAGGGGAGAATGTTCGGGGAGAATTATATGTGGCGGCAGAAGATAACCGCAGGATCAAGGGAATGACCATGTCATCCAATCGCCGGGTACTGCTGGCAAAAGAAAAATTTTCGGGAACAACCGTATGTATTCTTTACGGGCTGGATGTGAAGGGACTGTCCGCAGGTGAGACGGTAGATGCAGTGATTACGATCAACAGTAACCTGGGAGAATACCAGGTGCCGGTACACGCAGAGATCAAAGACGACTGGATTCAGACATCCCGCGGAGCAGTGGATAATCTGGAAGCATTTATCAAACTGGCGGAGAGTGATTATCGGGAGGCATTTCGTCTTTATACAAGCGAGAGCTTTCTGAAAGTGCTGCAGGGAGAAGATCCGGGATACGAAAGCCTGTACCGGGGGATGTCCAGAAACCCGGTGACCTATCAGCATATGGAAGAGTTTCTGATCGGAACCGGAAAAAAAGAGCCGGTGACTCTGCGTCTGGAAAAGACAGAACAGACCTGGGATCATCTGGATACTACAGTCAAAGACTGTCTGAATCTGTATAAGAGCACCTGGGGGTATACCCGGATGGAAGTGGAGGTTACCGGAGATTTCCTGGAAGTGGAAAAGAAAGTGATCACCAGTGAGGATTTCATCGGAAGTGTTTATGGGCTGGAATATCTGATCCGCAAAGAAAAACTGGGAAGCGGAAGAAAATACGGACAGATCCGGATCAAAACCGTATATGGAACGTATATCTATGAGGTGAAGGCTTCGGGCAATGCTTCCTATGAACTGAGCACAAGAACTTATGAGAAAAAAGGACAGGCGGCACTGGCAACACTGTATGAAAAATATCTGCTGGGCGAGATAAAACAGCAGGAATGGAAAGAAGCATCCTTGAAAGAACTGGAAAATCTCCGGAATCTCGGATGTTATTATCCGAAACAACAGCTGACAGAGGCATACATCTATGAACAGACCGGAGATGTGGCAAATGCCATGTCTGTGCTGTGGCCTCTCAGGGAACTGAAATTTACCAGGGAACAGATGGAGGAAGAAGCCTGGTATCTGGCGCTGGCAGTGAAGACCTCTGTGGCTACTGAAGAACAGAAGATGACAGCACAGGCCAGGATCGAAAATCTTTATCGTATGAATCCGGGCAGTTATCCAATCCTGAAAGTGCTGATGGAAACTTCGGAAGAATATAAGCAGGCACCGGGCAGACAGATGTATATGTTGGAAGAACTGTTTGATCTGGGATGCAGAAGCCCGTTTCTGTATCTGGCAGCCTATGAGAAAATGGAAACAGAAGCAGGCTATCTGAAAAAACTGTCACCGTTTATGGTACAGGTTCTTCACTATGCAGCACGTTATGGAAAACTGAATGAAGAACTGACCATGCGGATCGGGCATCTCTCAGAATATGTGAAGAATTTCCAGCCGGTGATCTACCGTCTGCTGGTAAAATGTTACGAGGCTTATCCTGGCAATGATCTGGTGGATCATATCTGCAAATACATTATGAAGGGACAGCCGGCGAAGAGCGAGTATTTCCGTTGGTATCAGCTGGCAGTGGAGGCAGATATCCGGATCACCCGCTTATATGAATATTATATTGAAACTATGCCTCAGGGCTTCCAGAGTGTACTGCCGCAGGTGATCCGTATGTATTTTGTATATAACAATACACTGAGCAGCAGAAAACGGGCATCTGTGTATGCCAATGTGATACGCAATAAAGAGGCAGATAAGACAACATATCAGAACTATCGTAAGGCGATGGAAGCATTCGCGCAGGAAGCATTGATGGAGGGAAGAATCAGTGAAGATTATGCTACCATCTATCAGGAATGCATCGAAGACATTGCAACGCCGGCTCTTGGAGAAGCGATGGCGAAAGTTATGTTTTCTTATCGGGTGTACTGTGATGATCCGAAGATTCGCAGCGTCATCGTGTGTCATGGAGAACTGAAAGAAGAACAAAGCTATCCGTGCACAGACGGTGCTGCCTATATTCAGCTGTATACACCGGATGCGAGAATCCTTTTTGAGGATGAGAAACGGAGGCGTTATGCGACAACGGTAGATTACAATATACAGAAACTGATGGATGAAAAACCATATCTGCAGTCGTGCATGAATCTGGATATCGCAACACCCGGATTGTTACTTGCCGTATGTGGCAATGACAGCCGCAGACAGATCGGGCTTTCCACCCTTGGCTGTTACCAGCATGTGGTGGAAATGTCAGAATTCCAGGAGCCATACCGCCATATGGTATGCAGAAAAATTCTGGAATATTATGCAGAACACGCAGGCGATGATACGCTGGATAGTTATCTGAAAAAAATGGATCTGGTGACATTTGCAAAAGTAGATAAGGTATTACTCTGCGAGATCCTGATTGAAAAAGGGATGTATGCCACGGCATTGGACATGATCAGCCGTTATGGCTATGAAGGCATAAAAACGGAAAGTCTGATGAAACTGACCAGCTATCTGATTCTGGATTATGATTTTGTGGAACAGGAAGAACTGGTGTATCTGGCGCAGTATGTATTTGAACAGGGACTCTACAATGAAGTGATTCTGATTTACCTGAGCGATAATCTGCTTGGATCTGTGGAACAGATGGCACTTTTATGGGAACGGATGCGCGGATTCCAGCTGGATACGTATGCGCTGGAGGAAGAGATTCTTCTACTCTCCATGTTCGGACGTGTCTATCTGAGGCAGGGAGCTGCGATGCTGGAACAGTATGTGGCACAGAAGGGAAAAGAACCTGTGATCCTGGCATACATTTCTTTCTGGGCATACGGATATTTTCTGGGCAAAAAAGAAACAGATCCATATATTTTCCAGTGCCTGGAACAATGTTGCAGGAGAAAGCAGGAGGTAGACCGGATCTGTCACCTGGCACTCCTGAAATATTATGCAGAACTGGATACTTATACAGAAGAGCAGGAAAAACTGATCGATGAGATTCTCGAAGAATGTACGGAAAACAGCCTGCGGTTTGCATTTTACCGGAAGTTCCCGGCAAGATTCACAAAACCATACCAGATGGATGACAAACAGTTTATTCAGGTTCAGTACCCGGCCGGAGCGCGGGTGACAATTCATTATCGACTGATCCGTGACAAAGATACCGGTGAAAACTTTAAAAGTGAACCGATGAAAAATATGTACCAGGGCATTTTTGTAAAGGAATTCCTGCTGTTTTATGATGAGATACTGGAGTATTACCTGACAGTGGAACTGCCGGATGATACCCGACAGACGGAAAAGAAACTTCTGACGATGGAAGAGTCTTTACAGGAAGGAAACACAAAATATCAGCTGATCAATCAGATGTTGGCAGGCCGGAAACTGGGACGGAGAGAGCAGACAGAAAAAGCCATGGAACAGTACCTACAGAGAGAACATTTTGCAAGAAAAATGTTTCCGGTACTCCATGCGTAATACACAGATGGAGGCAGAAAAATGAACGAAGTCAGAAATATATTGGTAGGATTTGATTTTGGGGAGAAGGTCTCACAGCTGTGTTATTATGACCGGCGTGAGGGAGAACCCGTTTCTCTGCCGGTGAAGGTGGGAACCGGTCAGTATACCTTTCCCAATGTGCTCAGCAAGAAACCGGGAGAAGAGGAATGGCACTTCGGCCTGGAAGTAGAGTACTTTGTGGAACAACAGGATGAGATTCCTGTGGAAAACCTGTATACACTGTGTCTGAAACAGGAGACAGTGGAAGTGGACGGGGCTACATGGAAGGTTGGAGAACTTCTCGGAAAATTTATCGGTAATGCACTTCGTATCCTTGGTGTGCCGGATCTGGTGAAGAGTATCAACGGACTGATGATCACTACGCCGGTACTGACACGCCCGATGGTGGAGAACATTCGGGTGGCATGCCGGGAGATGGGATTTCCGAGAAACCGTTGTTTTCTGCAGGATTATGAAGAAAGCTTTTATTATCATACGTTATATCAGAAACCGGAGATCTGGAGCAGAAGTGTAGGCTTGTTTGTATTTGACAAGGATGAAGTTTCTTATGCAAAACTTGAGATGAACCGCAGTACCCGTCCGGTACATGTCGGAGTCAGACGGGGTGGTCATATCACACTACACACGGAATATATGCAGCGTGATGTGGATTTTTGCCAGTTTGTGACAGAATCAGTGGGAAGTGAGGTTTATTCAAGTATTTACCTGGTGGGGGAAGGGTTCGAGCGAGACTGGGCAGAAAAATCTGTGGCTGAGCTTTGTAAACACCAGCGCCGGGTATTTTACGGAAATAATCTGTTTTCCAAGGGTGCCTGCTATGCTGCGAAAGAAAAGACAGAGGAACGGAATCTGAAGGGGTATCTGTATGTGGGCAATGATCTGGTACGGGAAAATGTGGGCATGGAGATGACTGTGTTCGGAACACCGGCCTATCATCCACTGATTGTATCCGGTGTCAACTGGTACGAAGCAATGGGAGACTGTGAAATTATTCTGGATGATACCAGGGAACTGGAATTTGTTGTGTCTGATATGGAAAATACCGGTAAAGTGCGCTACAGTATGCCTTTGCCCGGTCTTCCGGACCGTCCGGCAAAAGCGACTAGACTGCATATACATCTGGAATTTACTGCGGCAGACGAGTGCAGGATTGATGTGACGGATATGGGATTTGGAGATCTTTATCCGTCGAGCAACCTTACATGGCATGAGACGATGAAGAGTCGGGGGGCAGAAGAATGAGCGGATATATTTTGTGTCAGATAAAACGGGCAAAACTGCCTTATTATATTGAAAACATCAGTACCAATATCTATTCCATCGAAGAACTGTGCTTTTATTTTTATCATAATATATATCTGCTGGACAGTACGATCCTGAACGAGGAATTGTGTTTCTGGATCCGGGATCAGCTGGGATTGAAGAAATTGGCAGAAAATCTGTATAAACATCTGGATGACGATGAGATGAAGGTGGGAGATTTTATCCTTCCGGTGTTCAAGGAGATCAGTTATCTGTCTCTGGAAGAGTTCCGCAGATTGAATCAGCAGATCCGACAGCTGGCAAATGAACCGGAAGTGTTGCGTCAGAAGCGAAAAGGTGATTATCTGATGGAACACGGAAAATATGTGAACGCCATCAAGGTTTATCAAAGGGCGCTTCGCCGGGAAGCGGAAGATGACACCGAAGTGACGGATATCAGAAAACCGGAAGCGACCGAAGCAGCAGCGGACCATACTGTAGGAGTGCAGGAAACAACAGAAAACCCTGCAGGCGCAGAAGCAAAGTCTCCGGTTGCGATCACCATCGATATGATGGAAGATCCACAGGGTGGAGCAGAGGAAGAGACCGACAGTACACCGGAGAACCAGGAAACAGATGCAGCGGAGACGGATAGTTCTTCTTCCCGGGAGGAGAAACAGGAAGAAGTGACCTCAGACCAGGAACTTCCCCGCCAGGAGATCCTTCTCGGAAAACAGTTTATCGGAGAAATCTACCACAATATGGGCTGCGCCTATGCAAGGCTGTTTCAGATGGAAGAAGCGATTCGTTGCTTTGAGATCGCCTACGGCAAACTGCACACGATGGGAGCGGTAAAGAGCCTTCTGTATGCCGTGTATATGGAACATGGTGTGGACGCTTTTGTGGAAAAGGCGAAACAGCTGGAAGTCGATGAAGAACGCCAGGAAGAAATCTATGTAGAAGTGGAAGAAGCTGTGGAAGACCTCTATGACACACCGGAAGGCCAGGAATATAAAAAGTTACTGGAAGAAAAACAGCAGGGCAGAGAAGAGGATTATCAGCAGGGGATGGAGCATCTGTTGGAACAGCTGACTGCGGAGTACCATAAGAGTACGGGATACTGATAAAAATTATCAATAAAAATAATTGAATATCAGGTTAAACAGGAAAAAGCAGAGTAAGGCGGTGAATAAAACCGGTCGCACTGCTTTTTCTTTGGTTGCATTGCATATCAATCATTGGTTCCGGGGATCAGTTTTGATAAAAACGAATTTTCGGAAAAATATGTTGCAGATGAGAACTCCCCGGCGTGTCCACAGTACAAAGACAAATTTTGAAAAATGTCTTGACATTAATACTTTACTATGATAGAGTGTTAGCATATGAAAAATCGGAGGGTAATTGTTATGAAAAAGAAAACAGTAAGCATCATGGTAGCAGCAACAATGGCACTGTCCCTGTTTGCAGGATGTGGTTCCAGTAAAGATACAGCGACCGAAGATACAAGCAAGACCGAGAGCACAGAAACAACGGATGAGAGCAGCGAGAATGCTTCCGCAGAAACAACGGATGAAAGCAGCAGAACAACGTTCACAGTAGGTTTCGATGCAGAATATCCGCCATACGGTTATATGGATGATGATGGAGAATACACCGGATTTGACCTGGAACTGGCACAGGCGGTATGTGACAAAGAAGGCTGGGAACTGGTGAAAAAGCCGATCAACTGGGATTCCAAAGATATGGAACTGAATTCAGGATCCATCGACTGTATCTGGAATGGATTTACCATGAACGGAAGAGAAGATGAGTATACCTTCTCTGTTCCGTATGTGGATAACAGCCAGGTGATCGTAGTTGCAGAGGATTCCGGTATCGAACAGCTGAGCGATCTGGCAGGAAAGACCGTTGGTGTACAGGCAGCTTCCGCAGCACTGGATCTGTTACAGAGTGAGGATGAAGGCGGACAGAAAGCACTGGCAGATACCTTCGGATCTCTGAATGAATTTGCAGATTACAACACCGCATTTACCGAGTTGCAGGCAGGCGCGCTGGATGCACTGGCCATTGATGTCGGAGTTGCCAAATATCAGCTGAACTCGAGAGGAGAGGGCTTCAAGATCCTCGATGAGACACTGAATACCGAACAGTATGCAATCGGATTCAAAAAAGGAAACCAGGAACTGTGTGACATCGTAAACAAAGATCTGCAGGAACTGGCAAACGAAGGAAAAGTTGCAGAACTGGCAGAAAAATATGAAATCGCCGATATGGTGACTTTAAAAGCTGAATAAGAAGACGAAAATAACGTCGGATAAGAAAAAATGTAACCCCTCGGGAGGCAGACACTACCTTCCGGGGGGCATGTTTTCGCGAGTAATGAACCAGTGTCCATGCCCGCATGGACTTTGGCGAATACCGCGAACCCGGGATAAGTAAATTTACGCGAGCAACGAGTCAAAGTCCGTGCTTGCACGAGACCTTGACGACTGCCGCGATAACGAGTAAAATTTGCGAAGCGTATTTTAGCTCGTTTATCCCGGTGCTGTAGAATATGGAGGATATGCAATGAGTATTGAGGTAATGGTACGACAGATGACGGCGGGTTTTGGACAGACCTGTCTGATCTTTTTTCTGACACTGATCTTTTCCCTTCCACTGGGAATGATCGTATATTTTGGACGCGTATGCCGGTTTAAGCCACTAAGCTGGCTGGTGAAGATCTATATTTCCATCATGCGTGGAACCCCACTGATGCTGCAGCTACTGATCTGGTATTTCGGACCGTTTTATCTGTGGGGCATGAATATCGGCGGTTATAAGTTTACAGCCATCATTCTGGGATGTTCTCTGAACTATGCGGCATATTTTGCGGAAATCTACCGTTCCGGTATCGAATCGATCCCGACCGGACAGTATGAGGCAGCACAGCTGCTCGGCTACACCAGAGTACAGACCTTCTTCAAGATCGTTCTGCCACAGGTGGTAAAAATCGTTTTGCCATCTGTCACCAACGAGGTCATCACACTGGTCAAAGATACCTCTCTGGTATATTCCGTATCTTATATCGAGATGTTTGCCGTTGCAAAACAGATTGCAGCTGCACAGACTACTGTAGTACCGTTCTTTATCGCAGGTATTTTCTACTATGTATTTAACTATGTGGTAGCCTGGGTGATGGAACTGTTTGAGAAGAAACTGAACTATTATCGCTAGGAGGGTCGACATGAAACTGTTGGAAATGAATCATATCAAAAAAGAATTTGACGGACTGGGTGTCTTAAAAGATATCTCTCTGTCGGTGGAAGAAGGAGAAATCGTTTCTATCATCGGTCCTTCCGGTTCCGGCAAATCCACGATGCTTCGCTGCGCGACGATGCTTGAGGAGATTGACGGCGGAGAGATCCTGTATATGGGGAAAAAAGCTGCCTGGGTAGAAAATGGCAAAGTGATGCATCCGGATAAAAAAGAGATGAAAGAGATCCGTTCCTGTTTCGGGCTGGTTTTCCAGAACTTTAATCTGTTTCCACATTATTCAGTATTGAAGAATATAGCAGATGCGCCGATCCATGTACAGAAACGGGACAAAGGCGAGGTGTACAAAGAGGCGAAGGAACTGCTGAAAAAGATGGGGCTGGAAGATAAGGCAGATGCCTATCCATATCAGTTATCCGGCGGACAGTGTCAGCGTGTGGCTATCGCAAGAGCCCTGGCACTGAATCCGAAGATCCTGTTCTTTGATGAGCCGACTTCCGCACTGGATCCGGAACTGACCGGTGAAGTACTGAAAGTCATCAAATCTCTGGCGGATCTGGATATCACCATGGTGATCGTGACCCATGAGATGGAATTCGCAAAAAATATCTCTGACCGTGTGATCTTTATGGATAAAGGTGTGGTGGCACTGGAGGGAACACCGGATGAGGTATTTGGTGCAGACCATACAAGAATGAAGGAATTTTTAGGAAAATTTCATCAGAACTAAGCTTGCGTTTCCCGGGCCGGTATTATATAATTTTACTGTTGTGAGGCGTATAGCCGATAAAATGTAAGCCGTCCGTAAAGAGGCGGCAAGTACAAGAAAAAGGAGATTATATATGAGTACAGACAGATATGTAAGTCCGTTATCTGAGCGTTATGCAAGCAAAGAAATGCAGTATATCTTTTCCCCGGATATGAAGTTCCGTACCTGGAGACGCCTTTGGATCGCACTGGCAGAGACCGAGAAAGAACTGGGTCTGCCGATCACCCAGGAACAGATTGACGAATTAAAAGCGCACAAAGACGATATTAACTATGATGTGGCAAAAGAGAGAGAACGCCAGGTACGTCATGATGTTATGTCTCATGTATATGCATATGGTGTACAGTGCCCGAAGGCAAAGGGAATCATCCATCTGGGTGCAACTTCCTGTTATGTAGGTGACAACACCGATATTATTGTTATGACCGAAGCTCTGAAACTGGTAAAGAAAAAACTGGTGAATGTGATCGCAGAGCTGGCAAAATTTGCAGAAAAATACAAAGATCTGCCGACACTGGCATTTACCCATTTCCAGCCGGCGCAGCCGACAACCGTAGGTAAACGTGCCACCCTGTGGATGCAGGAGTTTATGCTGGATCTGGAAGATCTGAATTATGTCTTAAGCACTATGAAACTGCTGGGTTCCAAGGGAACAACCGGAACACAGGCAAGTTTCCTGGAACTGTTCGACGGAGATCAGGAAACCATCGATAAGATCGATCCGATGATCGCTGAAAAGATGGGATTCAAACAGTGCTATCCGGTATCCGGCCAGACCTATTCCAGAAAAGTAGATACCAGAGTGGTCAATATTCTGGCAGGCATCGCAGCGAGCGCACATAAGTTTTCCAACGATATCCGTCTTCTGCAGCATCTGAAAGAAGTAGAAGAACCATTCGAGAAGAGCCAGATCGGATCTTCGGCCATGGCTTATAAGAGAAATCCGATGAGAAGTGAACGTATCGCTTCCCTGTCCCGTTTCGTGATGGTAGATGCGATGAACCCGGCAATTACTTCCGCTACCCAGTGGTTTGAGAGAACCCTGGATGATTCTGCCAACAAGAGACTGTCCGTTCCAGAAGGATTCCTGGCAATCGACGGTATCCTGGATCTGTGCCTGAATGTGGTAGACGGTCTGGTGGTATATCCGAAAGTTATCGAGAAGAGACTGCGTTCCGAACTGCCATTCATGGCTACGGAAAACATCATGATGGATGCTGTAAAAGCAGGCGGTGACCGTCAGGAACTGCATGAGAGAATCCGTGAACTGTCCATGGAAGCAGGAAAGACCGTCAAAGTAGAAGGAAAAGACAACAACCTTCTGGAACTGATCGCTGCTGACCCGGCATTCAACCTGACCCTGGAAGAATTGGAAAAAACCATGGATCCTGCAAAATACACAGGACGCGCTTCCGTACAGGTAGACGCCTTCCTGAAAAACGTCATCAACCCGATGCTGGAAGAGAATAAAGACCTGCTGGGTATGACTGCTGAGATCAATGTATAAAAGACTGGAAATAACAAAATATAAAGTATAAAAAACTCCCCCGATTGGAAAATACGATATCGTGTATTCCAATCGGGGGAGTTTTTAGTTATGTGGGAAGCGGGAAAAGGTAGTTTAATCGTCTTCTGCCAACAGATCCCTCTCCGTCGTCTCTCTGCGGATCAGCACCGGTGTGATCATCTTGTGTACCGGTTCGCTGACCGGTGTGTGTTTGCTGTTTTTATGTTCTTCAATCTGCTCCACCAGAAGTTTCACCGCTTCAGTAGCGAGCACATCGATTTGCTGAGCTACGGTGCTGATCGGGAAGATGGCGTTTCGGGAGGCGGGGGAGTCGTCGAAGCCGACAATCAGGTAGTCTTCCGGGAGTTTACCGTATTTTCGTACCAGCAGATTGACCAGGATGCTGGCGTGGGTATCGTTGGAGACGAAAATGCCCTTTTTCCTGCCGGGAGAGTCCGCCTCGATCTCGGAGAGAATCTCTTTCAGATGCTCCTGGGAAGCTGTCTGATCTTTCATCTCATGGAGAAAGACGCGGTGTGGAATCTGCTGTTCCCTGCAAAAATCTTCAAACCCTTCGATTCGACCGTATGCCGGGATACTTTTGGCGGTCGGATTGTTGATGTGGAAAAGCACTTCACAGTTGTGACGATAGAGCAGACTGGTCGCCTGGATCGCACCCATGTAGTTATCGGTGTTGATGCTGCTGATGTGAGCATCCTCCCGCTCGATCGCTACGATCGGGATATGCAGGTTGGCAAGTTCCATCGAAGGGATCGCATGGCTTAAAATGATCAGCCCCTCGATCTTGTAGGCGAGAAGTTCCTGAATATACTGCCGCTCGGTGTCAGCATCTCCGTTACTTAAAAACACCAGGAATTTATACCCAAACGTCTCATATGTGGAAAGAATCCGGTCAAGCATCTCGGAATAATAGTGAAGAAACAGGTTCGGGATGATCACACCGACGAATTCGGTCTGTCCGCTTGCCAGGATCCGCGCCACTTTATTTTCCTGATAATTCAGCTTTTCCAGTGCGTCTGCGATGATCTTCTGGTTCTTCTCGGTAAGGGAATCCGGGTTATTAAAATACCGGGAAATGGTTGTTTTGGAAAAATTCGTATATTTTGCAATGTCCGCGAAGGTTACATTCTGTTTTCGTGCCATAATCGTTGCCTCATGCATTCTTTTTATAGGAACAACGAGTCGAAGCCGTACAAACCTCCGACGATTGCCGGAAAAGATCTCAGGCATATCGTGCGCGTCAGACCCGTTGTAGTTGAATTGTTGTAACTATTCAGTAAGTAATATTCCGCGAGGTGTTTTGGCATGGATATGCCAAAATCCCGAGACATACGAGCAAAAATGCCAGCACCGAAGGTGATTTCAAATGCATTTTTGCTTGTAACTGTGAAGGTACTGAACAGTTACAAATCGTTTCAATTTCTTAATCCAGTATAGCAAAAAAATCTCAAAAAAACAAGGAAAGAGCGAGTAACCGGTAACACTATTCAAAAAAAACGGAAATGAAAAATCTGAGAAAATGTTGACGAAAATACAGGTGAATGATATGATAAAAGAAAAAGTAACCGGTTACTTTAAGCACCAAAAGAAAGGAAACGATAAGAATGAAAGATCTTGTACATGTAAAAGCTCCGGGAAACTGGATCAACGATCCGAACGGTTTTATCTATTACAAAGGCAAATATCACCTGTTTTTTCAGCATTTTCCGTATGCGCCGGAATGGGGAACCATGCACTGGGGACATACGGTCAGTGAGGATCTGGTGCACTGGGAGTATCAGGGAATCGCACTGTTTCCAACCAAAGAATATGATCAGAATGGTGTGTTTTCCGGTACTGCACTGGAAGAAGATGGTAAGCTGAAGATTTATTACAGCGCGGTAAAATATCTGAAACCAGACCCGGAAGATATTCACCGGGTACTGGACGATGCCATTCAGACGAGCCAGGCAATGATCGTATCGGAAGACGGGTTCCATTTTAATAACTGGGATAAAAAGAAGGTGCTGCCGACTGTTCATGATGAAGAGGTCGGAGAGCCGAAGATGAGAGATCCGAAGGTGTGGAAAGACGGAGACAGCTATTATATGATGATGGGAAGCTCGTATCATGACGCTGGTAGAGTTCTCTTTTATACGAGTAAAGACGGAGAAAACTGGACTTACGCAAATCAGTGCCGGCCAGAATCATACGGATGGACGATCGAGTGTCCGGATCTGTTTTCTCAGAATGATCAGTGGATTTTCATCGGCTGTCCGATGCGTCTGACACCGGGGGAGAAGAAATATCCGGACCAGGCTGTGTGGGCGCTGGCGGAATTTGATCCGAAGACCTGTGAACTGAAGCTGTCGGATACTCACAGTTATGTGGATTACGGTCTGGATCTGTATGCACCGCAGACGACACTGGATGCGGAGGGAAGAAGAGTGATGATCTCATGGATGCGTATGCCGATGGCAGTGACAGACAGTACGGATCGCCCGGCATGGAACGGTATGATGAGCAGTGCCCGCGTGGTGGAAGAAAAAGAGGGACATCTGTATTTCCACATGCATCCACAGGTGGACGCATACCTCAGCGCGGAAACTACAGCCGAAGAGGCAGCAGAGAGTGGAAAAGTCTTCCGGATCCGGACGGATCTTTCTGAGGGAGAAACTTTAAATATTGGCGGGTATGTGATCAGCCGCAGCGAAGGAAAGATCGTTGGCGACCGGTCAGCCGTTCTTGAAGGATGTGACGAAGTGCGAACTGTTGATGCGACTCCGGTGATCGAGGGTGCGGCACAGCTGGATATTCTGGTGAACGATCATCTGATTGAAATCTTTGTCAACGACGGTCAGTATGTGCTCAGCCATGTGGTTTACGGAAAATCTAAAAAGATTTCTGGAAAATATGAAAAAGTTCTGGTGGGAAAATAAGAAAGATGGTATACTTATTAAGGAAATTTATAATTGACTTTAATTTATAAGTAATAATAAGTTTTACTAATAAGAAAAGTGTTGTATAATCATTTTTGTAAAGGAAATGATGATAACCCGTCAGGAGGTAACCAAATGATTAAAGCTGTTGTTGGAGCAAACTGGGGAGATGAAGGAAAAGGTAAGATTACCGATATGCTGGCTAAAGAAGCGGACATTATCGTTCGTTTCCAGGGTGGAGCCAATGCCGGACATACCATCGTAAATGATTACGGCAAGTTCGCACTGCATACTCTGCCGTCAGGTGTATTTTATAATCATACCACAAGCGTGATCGGAAACGGTGTTGCACTGAATGTACCACTGGTTTTCAAAGAGATCCAGGATATCGTATCCAAAGGGGTACCGACACCGAAGATCCTGATTTCCGACCGTGCACAGATGGTAATGTCTTATCACATTCTGTTTGATCAGTACGAAGAAGAACGTCTGGGTGGCAAATCCTTCGGATCCACAAAATCAGGTATCGCTCCTTTTTATTCTGATAAATTTGCAAAGATTGGTTTTCAGGTCAGCGAGTTGTTTGACGAGGAAGCGCTGAAAGAAAAAGTAGCAGGCATCTGCGAGAAAAAGAACGTTATGCTGGAGCATCTGTATCACAAACCGCTTCTGAAACCGGAAGAGATTTTTGAAGAGCTGATGAGCTACAAGAAGATGCTGGAGCCATATGTATGCGACGTATCTTTGTTCCTGTGGAACGCACTGAAAGAAGGAAAAGAGATCCTGTTAGAGGGTCAGCTGGGATCCTTAAAAGACCCGGATCACGGTATTTACCCAATGGTAACTTCTTCCTCCACACTGGCAGGATACGGTGCAGTAGGAGCAGGTGTACCGCCATATGAGATCAAGAAAATCATCACCGTATGTAAAGCATACTCCAGCGCAGTAGGAGCAGGTGCATTCGTATCCGAGATCTTCGGAGACGAGGCAGATGAGCTGAGACGCAGAGGCGGAGACGGCGGCGAGTTCGGTGCAACAACCGGAAGACCGAGACGTATGGGATGGTTCGATGCAGTGGCTTCCAAATACGGATGCCGTATGCAGGGAACTACCGATGTAGCGTTCACCGTACTGGATGTTCTGGGATATCTGGATGAGATTCCGGTATGTGTAGGATACGACATCGACGGCGAAGTAACTACAGACTTCCCGACCACCACACTGCTGGAAAAGGCAAAGCCGGTGTATGAAACTCTGCCGGGATGGAAATGCGATATCCGCGGTATCAAGAAATACGAAGATCTGCCGGAAAACTGCAGAAAATACATCGAATTCGTAGAAGAGAAGATTGGTTTCCCGATCACCATGATTTCCAATGGCCCGGGAAGAGATGATATCATCTACAGATAAGAAATGCTATACCGGGATTGCTATATTGCTGTGCAATTTTGCAATCCTCAAAAACGAATAGAAAACGGGGAGCTTGCATAAGCAGGCTGAGAGGAGACTGGCAGCGTTTCGACCCATAACCTGATTTGGATAATGCCAACGTAGGGATGATTTACAGAGAAAAACAGGCACACCATCCTTTTGGTGTGTCTGTTTTGGCTTGCGTTGCATATCAATAATTGATCCGGTGGATCAATTTTGATACGCGGCGGATTGGGGGCACCACCTTTCGTCGCTATAAAAAAGTAATGGTGAATTCATATGCAAAGGAGAAAAAATATGAGAACAGCATTAACAATCGCTGGCAGTGATTCCAGCGGAGGCGCCGGCATCCAGGCAGATATCAAGACGATGATGGCCAATGGCGTATATGCCATGAGTGCCATCACGGCTCTGACAGCCCAGAATACAACCGGCGTAACAGCAATTATGGAGGCAACTGAGGAATTTTTAGGAGAGGAACTGGACAATATTTTCACAGATATCTTTCCGGATGCAGTGAAGATCGGAATGGTTTCGTCCTCCGGTCTGATCATAAAGATTGCAGAAAAACTGAAAGAGTATGATGCAAAAAATATCGTGGTTGATCCGGTTATGGTGGCTACCAGCGGAGCCAGACTGATCAGTGAAGACGCGGTAAGCACCTTAAAAGAATATCTGTTTCCGCTGGCACAGATCCTGACACCGAATATCCCGGAGGCAGAAGTACTTTCCGGTATGACTATCACTTCTGAAGCGGAGATGATGGAGGCGGCTAAAGTGATCGGTGATCAGTACGGATGTGCGGTTCTGTTAAAAGGCGGTCATAAGGTGAATGATGCCAATGACTTGCTTTATCATGAAGGAACCTGCCAATGGTTTTACGGAAAACGAATCGATAACCCGAATACTCATGGAACCGGCTGTACGCTTTCCAGCGCGATCGCTTCCAACCTGGCAAAGGGATTTCCTATGGATGTGTCTGTAGAGCGCGCAAAGGCCTATATTTCCGGTGCTCTGGCAGCTATGCTGGATCTCGGCAAGGGCAGCGGTCCGATGAACCACGGATTTGCCATTGCCGGAGAATATGCAAAGGAGGTACAGGATCATGAGTGAAAAACGGACTTCTTTGTTTGAAAACGGACTGATATGGTTCGGTGCGGGAGTATCTATCGCAGAGATCCTGACCGGAACGTATCTGGCGTCTCTGGGGATGAAAAAAGGTCTGGCAGCTATTTTGTTGGGACATCTGATCGGCTGCGTCCTTTTATTTTTAGCAGGTGTGATCGGCGGTAAAGTGCGAAAAAGTGCAATGGAAACCGTAAAAATCAGCTTTGGACAGAAAGGCAGTCTGTTATTTGCCCTGTTAAATGTGATCCAGCTGGTGGGCTGGACGGCCATCATGATCTATGACGGTGCACTGGCAGCCAATCAGGCAGTCGGTGTGGGTAACTGGGTCTGGTGTCTGGTGATCGGTGGACTGATCATCCTGTGGCTTGTGATCGGTATCACAAATCTTGGAAAATTAAATACAGTTGCGATGGCGGCGTTGTTTATTCTGACACTGATCCTCTGTAAAGTTATTTTCTTTGGAGATTACCATGCAGCGAGCGTGGCAGCGGACGGACTGACCTTTGGAGCAGCAGTGGAACTGGCGGTTGCAATGCCGTTATCCTGGCTGCCGCTGATCAGTGATTACACAAGAGAAGCAAAAGAGCCGGTCAAAGCGACCGCAGTGAGTGCTGTTGTATATGGAGTGATCAGCTGTTGGATGTATCTGATCGGTATGGGGGCTGCCATCTATACCGGCGAGAGTGATATCGCGCAGATCATGGTGAAGGCGGGACTTGGTATCGTGGGTCTTCTGATCATCATTTTCTCCACCGTTACCACGACTTTCCTGGATGCGTATTCCGCAGGAATCTCCAGTGAGACTCTGAGCCATAAATTGAACGGAAAATATATTGCCATTGGTGTGACGATTGTGGGCGCGCTGGCAGCTATTGTGTATCCGATGGATAATATCACGGATTTCTTATACCTGATCGGTTCGGTATTTGCTCCGATGATCGCGATCCAGATCGGGGATTTCTTCCTATTAAAAGAAGATCACAGTGAAAAAGAAATCCAGATCTCCAATATGATCCTGTGGGTGATCGGATTTGTTTTGTACCGGATGTTGATGAAGGTAGATCTGCCGGTGGGAAACACACTGCCGGATATGGTGATCACGATGGTACTTTGTCTGATCTGGGGAAAAGTGGCTGGAAAGAAAAATAAGTAAAAAATGTATTATAAATGAAATGTTCAGAAAGAGGTGTCGACAGAAGAAACTGCTGACACTTCTTTTCTTTATACGAACAGTATGTCAAAGTGTGAAACAAAGGGAAAAGGCGCATACCTTTGGAGAGAGGTATACGCCTTGCGTAAGAAAAATGTGATGTATGTAATCGGAGAAGTGATACTTCTTCCGCGATTACTGTTTTGGAATATCCATCGGATAGTGATTGTCAAAGCAGGCTCTGCACAGTGGCAGGTCACCGACCATCGACTGGAGATCTTCGATCTTCATATATCCTAAGGAATCAGCTCCGATTAACTGTCGGATCTCTTCCGTTGAATGGGAAGAGGCGATCAACAGCTGATTGGATGGTACATCAGTACCGAAATAACATGGGTACAGGAAAGGCGGTGAGCTGACGCGCACATGCACTTCTTTTGCACCGGCATGTTTCAGAAGGTGGATCAGATTGGCGATCGTAGTTCCACGCACGATGGAGTCATCGACCAGCACAATATTTTTTCCTTTGACAGCGGATTCCAGGACGCTTAATTTCAGACGTACACTGGATTCCCGTTCCTTCTGAGTAGGCTTGATAAAGGTACGGCCTACATAGCTGTTTTTATAGAATGCCAGTCCAAAAGGAATTCCGGATTCCGCCGCGAATCCCTGTGCGGCAGTAATTCCTGAGTCAGGAACACCGACGACCAGGTCAGCATCTGCGGGATAGGCTTTGGCAAGCGCTGCACCGGCACGAAGTCGGGACTCATATACGGAGATGCCGTCCAGTTTGCTGTCCAGACGGGCAAAGTAAATGTATTCAAAAATGCAATGAGCCTGCCGGGACTGACATAAGGTAAGGTTAGAGGTGATACCTTCCCGGGTGATCGTTACGATCTCACCAGGTTTGATATCACGGAGGAACTGTGCACCGATTGCAGTCAGTGCACAACTTTCAGAGGCGATGATATAAGAATCATCTCTCTTACCAAGACAAAGAGGTTTCAGTCCAAGGGGATCACGGACACCGATCAGCTTGCGGGGGCTTGCGATGACCAGACCGTAAGCACCTTTGATCTTTTCGGCGGTCTTCATGATCGCTTCCTCGACCGATTTGGTACGGACTCTTTCTCTGGCAATATAATAAGCAATAACCTCTGAATCAGTTGTTGTATGGAAAATGGCTCCGTTTTGCGCAAGTTCATTGCGAAGCTCTTCGGTATTTACCAGATTGCCGTTATGAGCGAGAGCCAGAGTTCCCTTAATATAATTCAGAACCAGGGGCTGAGCGTTACTCAATGTAGCCGCCCCTGTTGTGGAATAACGGACATGCCCGATACCGAGATTTCCTTTCATATTTGAAAGAACATCTTCTTTAAAGACTTCACTGACAAGTCCCATCCCTCTTTGTACATTCATATTTCCCTTGGGACCGCTGGTGTCAAACACAGCGATTCCGCAGGATTCCTGTCCACGGTGCTGCAGGGAAGAGAGCCCGTAATAGATGGAAGAGGCTGCATCTTCCCCGTGGGGATTATAAATACCGAATACACCGCAGGCTTCTTTAATCCGTTCATCCTGACACATAGATTCCACCTCACTACAGGGAGAACAAAAGCTGATCGTAAGTAGGATAGTTCAGGATAGAATCCGGAATTAAAGCTTCAATATCACTGGCAACAGTACGGATCTCTTCCATCTTTGCCAGTACCTGATCATGGAATGCTTCTGCACATTTCTGGGTATCTTCCAGAGCGAAAGAAGTATCGATCAGGGTTTTCAGTTCTGCAACATCTGAAGTCAGAGCAGTGTAAGCAGTGGACAGTTTTTCAACCAGTGCTTCTTCCGAAGCAGTATCAGCGGCAGCCATAAAGGATTTCTTTGCTGCTGCGTTTTTGGAAACCTCAGCGGCATAGGTGCTGACAGCCGGCAGAAAATCTTTGGTGATCATTTCTGCAAGAGTACGAGCCTCGATACCGATGGTTTTTATATAGTTTTCCAGTTTGATCTCATAACGTGAAGCCAGTTCTTCTTTTGTAAATACATGATGTTTGGTGAACAGTTCCACGTTTTTATCTGCTAACAGCTGTGGCAGGCAGTCCGGAGTAGACGGCAGATTATATAATCCGCGTTTTTTTGCTTCAGCAACCCACTCATCGGTATAACCGTTGCCGTTGAAGATAACTTTTTTATGTTTGCGGATGGCACGTTTGATCAGTTCATGTACGGCCTGTTCCATATCTTCCGGTTTGGTTCCTTCCAGTTCGGTATAGAACTGAGCCAGAGCTTCTGCAACAGCAGTGTTCAGTACCACATTCGGGTTTGCAACAGATGCTGCAGAACCAAGCATACGGAATTCAAATTTATTACCTGTGAAGGCGAATGGTGAAGTACGGTTACGGTCCGTGGTATCTTTCACAAAGTGTGGAAGTACATGAGCACCGATATCCAGCTGTACTTTTTTCTGTTTTCCGAAGAAAGTATCATTTTCGATGGATTCCAGAACTGCAGTCAGTTCATCACCAAGGAAGATGGATACGATAGCCGGCGGAGCTTCGTTACCGCCCAGACGGTGATCGTTGCCGGCGCTGGTTGCAGATACACGCATCAGATCTGCATATTCATCTACGGCTTTGATGACAGCCATCAGAAATACCAGGAACTGGATATTCTGTGCCGGTGTGCTTCCCGGATTTAACAGGTTTACCCCATCGTTGGTTATCAGAGACCAGTTGTTATGTTTACCGCTTCCGTTGATACCCTCGAATGGTTTTTCATGTAACAGGCATACCAGACCATGTTTGTCAGCCACTTTTTTCATGATTTCCATGGTCAGCTGGTTGTGGTCAACGGCTACGTTTGCGGTATCAAAGATCGGAGCTAGCTCATGCTGTGCAGGAGCAACTTCGTTATGTTTTGTTTTTGCCGGGATACCAAGTTTCCACAACTCTACATCCAGATCATGCATATAAGCAGCAACCTTTGGTTTCAGTGAACCAAAGTAATGATCTTCCATTTCCTGTCCTTTTGGAGCAGGTGCACCAAACAGAGTACGTCCGCAGAATACCAGGTCTTTTCTCTTCTTATACAGGTCTTTGTCTACCAGGAAGTATTCCTGTTCCGGTCCGATGGTTGTGGATACGCTGGTAACGGTTTCATTTCCCAGGAGTTTCAGCATCTTTACTGCTTCTGTGTTCAGTGTCTCCATGGAACGGAGCAGAGGGGTTTTCTTATCCAGTGCCTCACCGCTGTAAGAACAGAAAGCCGTCGGAATATATAAAGTACCATCTTTAATGAAAGCCGGTGATGTAGGATCCCATGCTGTATAACCTCTTGCCTCGAAAGTAGCACGAAGTCCGCCTGACGGGAAACTGGATGCATCCGGTTCACCTTTTACCAGTTCTTTTCCGGAAAAGTCCATGATAACTTCGCCGTCACCAACCGGTGTGATGAAACTGTCATGTTTTTCAGCTGTGAAACCGGTCATCGGCTGGAACCAATGGGTGTAGTGAGTGGCACCGTTTTCTACAGCCCATTCTTTCATGGCAACGGCTACAGAATTAGCTACGTCCAACTCCAGATGAGTTCCGTTTTCGATTGTTTTGCGAAGTGCTTTGTACATATCCTTCGGCAGTTTGTTACGCATTACCTTATCGTTAAAAACAAGGCTTCCATATAAAGCAGGAATTTCTTCATGTGTCATGATTTGTTCTCCTTTCTGATTGCCATAGTGTTTTCAGAATGTTTAAAGATAAAAAAAGACGCCTTGAACCTGTTTCCAAGTTCAAAGCGCCATTGCTTTATGTCCTGTAGTATACACGGATATTCTGGATTGTCAATCCCTGATTTGAAAAAAAACAAAAAAATTTTCCGGATTTGCATGGAAATAAACATTACATTGTTGAAGAAAATGGTGTATTATGCCGCAACAGCCGCAGAAGCGTTTCGTGCGTATGGTATTCCGACCCGCTACGTGGAAGGATACTATCTGTCCGGGGATGATATTCACAGCGAAGCAAGCGGGATTAATAAACTGACCGGGGCAGGCGAGTAAAAATACTGCTCTGGAAGATCCGTCCTTTGAGGCAAATCAGGTTGCTTCTGGTTATTCTTTGTCTTGGGATTCTGGAGATCGGAAGAATCCTGGACTATGAGTGGATGCACAGAAAATTTGCCCGGGCAGATCAACAGAAAAAAGTCCGCATCTATACACATCTATACAGAAGAAATGCAGAAATTGCCGGCTTTTCTCGGAATATCTATGAGCCTTGGATGGAAAACCGGTGAAGTAGATCAGAAAATTCATGAAAAATATCAGGGAGTAGAGGCAGGTGCATATCTTCGCGTATGTGAGATTCTGGAAAAATCTATCTATGGACAGCAGAATCTGGAGCCTTATGAGATGCGGACAGTCTCTGCATTTATGAAAAAACTGGAAGTAATCGGAGGTAATACACTCAACCGGAAAGAGAGAATAGAACTTCGATATGGTTATGTTGTACGGATAATGGAAAAAATCTGTCGAAAAACAGGGCAAAAAGGAAAAACAAAAAAAAACAGCAGAAAAGAATTGACAAAATAAAAGGAAAGGGACATAATATTAGCATTAAAAAGCACTGACAAAGGCGTCAGAGATCCGAAAGGGTTTCTGACGCCTTTTTGCGTAAGCAACGAGCCAAAGTATGTGGCTGCATGAGGCCTTGGCGACTGTTGCGACAACCTGAGAAATTCGGAAAACGTATTTCTCATAGTTTTTCAAACGAGGAGGAAAATGTGATGGCAGTAAAATATGTGTTTGTGACAGGTGGCGTAGTATCCGGCCTTGGAAAGGGAATTACGGCAGCTTCGCTTGGGAGACTTCTGAAAGCCAGAGGCTATAAAGTGACTATGCAGAAGTTTGACCCATATATCAACGTGGATCCGGGTACGATGAATCCTATTCAGCATGGGGAAGTGTTCGTTACGGATGACGGTACCGAGACGGATCTGGATCTGGGACACTATGAACGATTCATTGATGAGAGCCTGGATAAGAATTCCAATGTGACAACTGGAAAAATCTACTGGTCCGTTCTGCAAAAAGAACGTCACGGAGATTATGGCGGAGGAACCGTACAGGTAATCCCGCATATAACTAATGAAATCAAAGATCGTTTTTATAAACCAAAGTCAGAGGATGATAACCGCATAGCAATCATCGAGGTGGGTGGTACGGTAGGTGATATCGAAAGCCAGCCGTTTCTGGAGGCCATCCGTCAGTTTCAGCATGAAATCGGTCATGAGAATGCGGTTTTGATCCATGTGACTCTGATTCCGTATCTGAAAGCATCCGGGGAGATGAAGACAAAACCAACGCAGCAGAGTGTCAAGGAACTGCAGGGAATGGGCCTGTGGCCGGATGTTCTGGTATGTCGGAGTGAATATGAGATCTCGGAAGAGATGAAAGCAAAGATTGCACTGTTTTGTAACGTTCCGGTGAATCATGTATTACAGAATCTGGATGTGGATTATCTGTACGAGGCACCTCTTGCCATGGAAAAAGAACATCTGGCACAGGTGGTATGTGAATCTCTGCAGCTTCCCTGCCCGGAACCGGATCTGAGTGACTGGAAAGAGATGGTAGACAGTTTGAGAAATCCGATCTACGAAGTGGAGATTGCCATGGTCGGAAAATACATTCAGCTGCATGATGCATATCTGAGTGTGGTAGAAGCACTGAAACACGGTGGAATCGCAGCACATGCGAATGTAAAGATCCGCTGGGTAGACTCTGAAGAAATCACACCGGAAAATGTAGCAGAGAAGTTAAAAGGAGTGGATGGTATTCTGGTACCTGGCGGTTTCGGAACCCGTGGTACGGAAGGAAAGATCGAGGCCATCCGCTATGCGAGAGAAGAAAAGATCCCGTTCCTTGGTATCTGCCTGGGTATGCAGATGGCGATCGTGGAATTTGCCAGAGATGTGATCGGCTATAAAGATGCCAACAGCATCGAGCTGGATCCGGAAACCACACATCCGGTCATTGCGCTGATGCCGGAACAAAACGGTGTGGAAGATCTGGGCGGAACCCTTCGCCTCGGTGCCTATCCATGTATCCTGAAAGAAGGAAGCAAGGCAAGAGAATTATACGGAACCGAAGAAATCAGCGAAAGACATCGTCATCGCTATGAAGTTAATAACGATTATCGACAGGAACTGGAAGAAAACGGAATGGTACTTTCCGGACTGTCACCGGACAAACGCATCGTAGAGATGCTTGAGATTCCCGGTCATCCATTCTTCGTGGGAACCCAGGGACATCCGGAACTGAAATCCAGACCAAACCGCGCACATCCGCTGTTCCGCGGACTGATCCAGGCGGCAGTAGCGTATCACCAGTGAGAGGAGAAAATGTGATGAAAGAAAATCAAGGTTTATATCGACAGCAATTTGAGCATGATAACTGTGGTATCGGAGCGGTCATCAACAGCAAAGGTATCAAAAGCCACACTACTGTAGAGAATGCTCTGAAAATCGTAGAAAATCTGGAACATCGTGCAGGAAAAGATGCAGAAGGAAAAACCGGAGACGGTGTAGGTATCCTCCTGCAGATCTCCCATAAGTTTTTCAAAAAAGAATGTGAAAAACTGGGAATCGAGATCGGAGAGGAGAGAGAATATGGTATCGCCCAGCTCTTCTTCCCGCAGGATGAACTGAAATGCAACCAGGCAAAGAAGATGTTTGAGATCATCGTGGAAAAAGAAGGCCTGGAACTGCTTGGTTATCGTGAAGTTCCGGTTTATCCGGAAGTTCTCGGACACAAAGCCAGAGTCTGTATGCCACACATCGTGCAGGCATTTATCAAAAAACCTGTCCGTGTGGAAAAAGGTCTGGAATTTGACCGGAAACTGTACATCGCCCGCCGCGTCTTTGAACAGAGTAATGAAAATACGTATGTAGTATCCATGTCCAGCCGTACGATTGTATACAAAGGTATGTTTCTGGTAGGACAGTTGCGCACCTTCTTCGGCGATCTGCAGGATAAAGATTATGAATCAGCCATCGCCATGGTACACTCCCGTTTCAGTACCAACACGAATCCAAGCTGGGAGAGAGCGCATCCGAACCGTTTTATCGTACACAACGGTGAGATCAACACTATTCGCGGTAATGCCGACAAGATGCTGGCACGTGAGGAAACAATGGAATCTTCCCATCTGAAAAATCAGCTGCATAAGATCCTGCCGGTTGTAGATACCAGAGGATCTGACTCTGCTATGCTTGACAATACACTGGAATTTCTGGTCATGAGTGGTATGCCGCTTCCACTGGCAGTTATGATCACCATTCCGGAACCATGGACGAACAATAAAACACTGGATCAGGATGAGAGAGATTTCTATCAATATTATGCAACTATGATGGAGCCGTGGGACGGTCCTGCCTCCATTGTATTTTCTGACGGTGATCTGGTCGGTGCGGTTCTTGACCGTAACGGTCTACGTCCATCCCGTTACTATGTATTAAAGAGCGGGGATGTGATCCTGGCTTCCGAGGTCGGCGTTCTGGAAGTACCGGAAGAAGAAATCGTGTTAAAAGAGCGTCTGCACCCTGGAAAGATGCTGTTAGTCGATACTGTAAAAGGAAAAATCTATCAGGATGAAGAACTGAAAGAAATCTATGCGACCAAACAGCCGTACGGTGAATGGCTCGACAGCAATCTGGTAGAATTGAAAGAACTGAAGATTCCGAACAAACATGTGGAAGAATACGGTAAAGAGCAGAGAAAACAGCTTCAGAAAGCATTCGGCTATACCTATGAAGAATATAAGAATTCTATCCGTACCATGGCCTTGAACGGCGGAGAGGCAATTGCAGCCATGGGTGTGGATACACCACTGGCAGTACTTTCTGAAAAACAGAGACCGTTATTTGATTACTTCAAACAGTTATTTGCCCAGGTAACCAACCCGCCGATCGATGCGATACGAGAGGAGATCGTCACCAGCACTACGATCTATGTAGGTAAAAAGGGTAATCTGCTGGAGGAAAAACCGGAAAACTGCCAGGTATTAAAAATCAACAATCCGATCCTGACCAATACGGATATGCTGAAGATCAAACAGATGCACAAACCGGGATTCAAGGTGGCAGTTGTTCCGATTACCTATTATAAGAGTACGAAACTGGAACGCGCGATCGACCGTCTGTTTGTGGAAGTGGATAAAGCATACAAAGATGGTGCCAATATTCTGGTTCTTTCCGACCGAGGTGTGGATGAAAACCATGTGCCGATTCCGTCCCTGTTAGCGGTATCTGCCGTACATCAGCATCTGGTCAATACAAAGAAACAGACATCTCTGGCCCTGATCCTGGAGTCCGGGGAACCGAGAGAAGTCCATCATTTTGCAACACTGTTAGGTTATGGTGCCTGTGCAGTCAACCCATATCTGGCCCAGGACAGTATCCGGGAACTGATCGAAGAGGGACTGCTTGACAAAGATTATTATGCCGCAGTGGATGATTACAATGCAGCAATCCTGCATGGTATCGTAAAGATTGCTTCCAAGATGGGTATTTCCACTATTCAGTCTTACCAGGGTGCGAAGATTTTTGAAGCCATCGGTATCTCTCAGAAAGTTATCGACAAATATTTCTCCGGAACCGTCAGCCGCGTGGGTGGTATCACTATGGAAGATATCGCAAAACAGGTGGATGAGAAACATTCCCAGGCATTTGACCCGCTGGGACTGGCCAGTGATCTGACACTGGACAGCCTTGGAAAACATAAAAGAAGAAGCGGTGGAGAAGAACACCGTTACAATCCACAGACCATTCATATGCTGCAGCAGTCCACCTGGACCGGAAGCTATGATATGTTCAAACAGTATACTGCAATGGTAGACGAAGAACAGAGCGGCTATCTGAGAAGTCTGATGGACTTTAATTATCCGGAAAATGGTGTGCCGATCGACGAAGTAGAAAGCGTGGATGAGATCGTAAAACGATTCAAAACCGGTGCCATGTCCTATGGTTCTATTTCTCAGGAAGCCCATGAGACACTGGCAATTGCCATGAATCATCTCCATGGAAAATCCAATACCGGTGAAGGCGGTGAAAGTGATGACAGACTGGATTCCGCAGGAAGCGATAATGACAGATGTTCTGCAATCAAACAGGTAGCATCCGGTCGTTTTGGTGTTACCAGCCGATATCTGGTAAGTGCAAGAGAGATTCAGATCAAGATGGCGCAGGGTGCAAAACCCGGTGAAGGCGGACATCTTCCGGCGAAAAAAGTATATCCGTGGATCGCAAAGACCAGACATTCCACACCGGGTGTGAGTCTGATCTCCCCGCCACCACATCATGATATTTATTCGATTGAAGACCTGGCACAGCTGATCTACGACCTGAAAAACGCAAATAAATACGCAGGAATCTCCGTAAAACTGGTTTCAGAAGCAGGTGTTGGTACGGTTGCGGCAGGTGTTGCCAAAGCCGGTGCACAGGTTATCCTGATCTCCGGATACGACGGAGGTACCGGAGCCGCTCCGGAAAGTTCTATCCACAACGCAGGTCTTCCATGGGAGATGGGACTTGCAGAGACCCATCAGACCCTGTTACAGAATGGTCTGAGAAACCGTGTCCGGATCGAGACAGACGGTAAACTGATGAGCGGCCGTGATGTGGCTATCGCAGCACTGCTCGGTGCGGAAGAGTTCGGTTTTGCAACCGCTCCGCTGGTAACCATGGGCTGCGTGATGATGAGAGTCTGCAACCTGGATACCTGCCCGGTAGGTGTGGCTACCCAGAATCCGGAACTGAGAAAACGCTTCAAAGGAAAACCGGAATACGTAGAGAATTTCATGCGCTTTATCGCTCAGGAGCTGCGGGAATATATGGCAAAACTGGGTGTTCGCACGATCGATGAGATGGTAGGAAGAAGTGACCTTCTGAAAGTAAAAGAAGACGCAAAAACACCGATGGCAGCAAAGATGGATCTGTCTCAGATCCTGTACAACCCATATGCGGGAGAAAAAGAGTGTGTGACGTTCAGTCCGGAAAAAGTATACGATTTCCAGCTGGAAAAAACGCTGGACGAGAAAGTACTGTTAAAGAAACTGGAGAAATCCGTAGAGAAGGGAACGAAAGCTTCTCTGGATCTGAAAGTCGGCAACACCGACCGTTCCTTCGGTACGATCCTCGGTGCAGAGATCACCCGTCAGCACAAAGACGGACTGCCGGAAGACACTATTACCATCAACTGTACCGGTGCCGGCGGACAGAGCTTCGGGGCATTTATCCCGAAAGGACTGACACTGCGCCTGTGCGGTGATACCAACGATTATTATGGAAAAGGACTTTCCGGTGGAAAACTGGTTGTCTTCCCGCCGAAGAACAGAGGATACAAAGCAGAAGAGAATATCATCGCCGGTAACGTAGCCCTGTATGGAGCCACCAGCGGTAAAGTATTTATCAATGGTGTGGCAGGGGAACGTTTTGCAGTCCGTAACTCCGGAGCCTACGCAGTTGTAGAGGGTGTGGGAGAACATGGATGTGAATATATGACCGGTGGCCGCGTGGTCGTTCTTGGTAAGACAGGAAAGAACTTTGCAGCAGGTATGAGCGGTGGTATCGCTTATGTACTCGATGAGAACAGCCATCTGTATCGGAATCTGAACAAAGATATGATTTCCATTGAAAAAGTGGAAAACAAATACGATATCAAAGAACTGAAAGAACTGATCGAGGAACATGTGGAAGCCACAGGATCCGAGAGAGGTGCGTTGATTCTGGAGCATTTCCAGGAGTATCTGCCCAAATTCAAAAAGATCATCCCGAATGATTTCAAGAAGATGATCGCTCTTTCTGCAAAGCTGGAAGAGAAAGGAATGAGCACAGAGCAGGCACAGATGGAAGCATTCTATGAAAGTTTCCAGACCAAACCGACGGAGGAGTAAGAGAAATGGGAAAAGCGACAGGATTTTTGGAATATGAAAGAAAAAACGCAGCAGTAGAGGAACCTTTGAAACGAATCCGTCATTTTAACGAATTCCGTACTCCGCTGCCTTTAGAAGAACAGCAGAAACAGGGAGCACGCTGTATGGAGTGTGGCGTTCCTTTCTGCCAGAACGGAGCCATGTTAGCCGGCATGGCTTCGGGCTGTCCGTTGCATAATCTGGTACCGGAAACCAATGATCTGGTGTACAGCGGCAACTGGAAACAGGCCTATGAAAGACTTACAAAAACACACAGTTTCCCGGAGTTTACCAGCCGTGTCTGCCCTGCACTCTGCGAGGCGGCATGTACCTGTAATCTGAACGGAAAACCGGTATCCACAAAAGAAAATGAGCGTGCCATCATCGAACATGCTTACGAGATGGGCTGGGTACAGCCACAGACTCCGAAGATCCGTACCGGAAAGAAAGTGGCGGTAGTAGGAAGTGGTCCTTCCGGACTGGCAGCAGCGCAGCAGTTAAACCGCAGAGGACACAGTGTGACCGTTTTCGAACGCCATGACCGGATCGGTGGACTGCTCCGTTATGGTATTCCTAACATGAAGCTGGATAAAAAGATTCTGGATCGCAGAATCGAGCTGATGAAAGCCGAAGGTGTGGAATTTAAGACCGGTGTGGATGTGGGAAAAGATATCACGGCAGAAGAACTGAAAAGACAGTTTGACCGTGTGATCCTGGCATGCGGAGCTTCCAACCCCAGGGATATCAATGTGCCGGGAAGAGAGAGCGGCAATATTTACTTCGCAGTGGAATATCTTTCTTCTGTAACCAAGAGCCTGCTGGATTCAGGATTTGCAGATGGAAAGGCAATCTCTGCAAAAGGAAAACACGTGTTAGTCATCGGTGGTGGTGATACCGGTAACGACTGTGTGGGTACCGCTGTCCGCCAGGGAGCAAAATCCGTCACACAGCTGGAGATGATGCCAAAACCGTCCGTGGAGCGACTGCCATCCAACCCGTGGCCGGAGTGGCCGAAGGTACTGAAAACTGATTACGGTCAGGAAGAAGCTATCGCAGTCTTCGGTCAGGATCCGCGAATCTATAAAACAACGGTAAAAGAATTCCAGAAAGACAAAAACGGAAATGTGAAAAAAGCAGTGATCGTCAGCCTGGAGCCTAAAAAAGATGAAAAGAGCGGACGTATGATGATGGTTCCCGTTGAGGGAAGTGAGAAAGTTATAGATGCGCAGCTGGTATTGATCGCAGCCGGTTTTCTGGGAAGCCAGAAATACGTCACCGATGCCTTCAAAATCGATCTGAACCCGAGAACCAATGTTCTGACAAAACCGGACGAATACGAAACCAGCGTTTCGGGTGTTTTCACCGCCGGTGATATGCACCGCGGTCAGTCACTGGTTGTATGGGCTATCCGGGAAGGAAGAGAGGCAGCGAAAGCCGTGGATCGATCCCTGATGGGATATACAAACCTGTAAAATTTTTAATGAAGTATTGACAAGAGAAAGTCCGATTGCTATAATACGGAACATAAAAGGCAAGGGCGTCTTATCCGAAGGGGAAACTCTGGATAAGGTCGCCCTTTTTGAGTTGTGAAAAACGTAACTGTTCAGCAGACAGTAACGTGAAACTGCCGAACAGCTGCAATAGCATCCTTTGGAGTGACAGAACGTAACTGATAATATATGCGTAAGAAAAAGGAGAACAATATGGAGAATTATAGTAAATCGGAGATTCTGCAGATGGTGGAGGAAGAAGATGTAGAATTCATCCGCCTGCAGTTTACAGATATGTTTGGAGTATTAAAAAATGTGGCAATCCCGAGCAGCAGACTGATCAAAGCTATGGAAAACCGTTGTACCATCGATACCGCATCCCTGGATGGATTTACCGGTGAGGAAGAAAGAGATCTGTATCTGAAACCGGATCTGAGCACGTTTTCCATTCTGCCATGGAGACCCCAGCAGGGGAAGGTTGCTCGTTTTCTCTGTGATGTGTGCAGAGAAGATGGCACAGAGATTGAGGACAGTCCGAGATCTATTTTAAAAAGAGTAGTAAAAAAGGCACAGGAAAAAGGGTACACACTGAAGGTCAATCCGGAGTGCGAATTCTTCCTGTTTCATACCGATGACAATGGAATGCCAACCACGCTGACGCATGAAAAGGCCGGTTATCTGGATACTTCCCCTATTGATCTGGGAGAAAATACGAGAAGAGATATCATTCTTACATTAGAAGAGATGGGATATGAGATCGATTCCTCCCATCATGAGATTTCTCCGGCACAGCATGAAATTGATTTTACTTATGAAAATGCGATGGCCACTGCAGATAAGATCATGACTTTTAAGATGGCAGTCCGTACAATTGCAAAGCGTTACGGTCTCCATGCAACTTTTATGCCGAAACCACGGGCAGAAGTTAATGGTTCCGGCATGCATCTGAACATGCGGCTGTTGAAAGACGGAAAGAATATATTCAAAGGTGAGGATGGAGCATTAAGTGCAGAAGGTGAAGCATTTCTTGCGGGTATCCTGTATCATATACAGGGTATGACTGCGGTAATGAATCCACTGGTGAATTCTTATAAACGGCTGGTTCCCGGATTCGAGGCACCTTCAGAAGTGACCTGGTCAAGAATACAGAGAAATGCACTGGTCCATGTAAGAAAAGAACGTGGTGGAGAAGTGAATCTGGAACTTCGCAGTCCGGACTCCGCGTCCAATCCGTATCTGGTATTTGCCCTGTGTCTGGCAGCAGGTATGGAAGGTATTGAAAAAGGACTGCAGGTTCCGGAAGAACTTACCAAGGATATCCGGAACCTGAATGAAGAAGAGAAAAAACTTCTTGGAATCCAGATGCTGCCGGAAAATCTTGGGGAGGCCATCAAAGCCATGGGACAGGATACTCTTGTATCAAAAGTTCTGGGAGAAACATACCGTAAAGGATATATGAAGGCCAAACGAAAAGAATGGAAAGATTATCTGGAACAGGTGTCCGAATGGGAACTGAACCGGTATCTTTATCGCGTATAGATAAGGGAGGCAGCTGATGAGTGTGGTGGTAATCGTCTTACCAAAGCTGGAAGACGCAAAGAAAATCCGTAAGATCCTGATGGGACATGGATTTCCACAGGTATTTGCTTATGCTACCGCTTCCGCTGCTCTTTCGGAGATCAGGGAACATGAGTCGGGAATGGTGATCAGCGGGTATCATCTGAAAGATATGTATTATACGGAACTCGCTGACAGCCTTCCTCCTCACTTCGAACTGGTTCTTCTGGGATCTGCCAGTACCGTCAGTGCGGCAGACACCGGAATCTTATCTCTTACCACACCGTTAAAGGTCTATGATCTGGTCAATACTGCAGAGATGGTACTGCACCAGATGGAACGGATGGCAAAGAAAGCCAGAAAGCCGAAACGGCGCAGTGAACGGGAAGACAATTATATAAAAAATGCGAAAGTACTTTTAATGGAACGTAATCATCTGAGTGAAGAGGAGGCTCATCGCTATATTCAAAAAAGCAGCATGGATAATGGAACCAACATGGTAGAGACAGCACAGATGATCCTGACCTTACTGTTTGAAGAAGGCTGACGGAAATTGCATGAAAAGGAGAATGTGATATGGAATTCATTACAGGATTAAAACAACAGGAAGAAGCAGAATTAGAAGATCTGCTGAAAGCAGAGGAAGGAACAACGATTATTCTGGAAGGGGCAGTGCACAGCATCCGTGATATGGGTGAAATCGCATTTGTGATTTTGAGAAAAAGGGAAGGACTGATCCAGACCGTATGGGAAGAAGGAAAGACAGATATGGAACTTTCTGAGATCAGAGAGGGAGATTACATCCATGTGACCGGTCAGATCAAAGACGAAGAGCGGGCTCCCCATGGGAAAGAAGTACGGCTGTCCACCATCCGTCACCTGTCTCACGTATCCTGTCCATTGCCACTTCCCATTGACAAATGGAAATTAAACACTTCTCTGGAAGCAAAATTAGACCGTCGTTCCCTTTCTTTGAGAAATATCAGAGAACGGGCAAGATTCCGTATTCAGGAAGGAATAGTTCGAGGTTTCCGTGATTTCCTCTATGAGCAGGGATTTACCGAGATCCACACACCAAAGATTGGTGCAAAGAGTGCTGAGGGTGGTGCAAACATGTTCCGGCTTTCTTATTTTCACAGACCGGCGGTTCTGCAGCAGAGTCCTCAGTTATATAAACAGATGATGGTCGGTGTATTTGACCGTGTCTTTGAAACCGGTCCGGTATTCCGTGCAGAAAAACACAACACCAGAAGACATCTGAATGAATACACCAGTCTGGACTTTGAGATGGGATATATCCACAGTTTCCTTGATATCTGTGCGATGGAAACCGGCTTCCTGCAGTATACGATGAACCTGCTGGAAAAAGAGTACAGCAAAGAGTTGAAACTTCTGAACATCACACTGCCGGATGTGGAAAAGATCCCTTATGTTCGCTTTGATGAAGCGAAACGCCTGGTTTCCGAAAAATACAACAGAAAGATCAGAAACCCTTTCGACCTGGAACCGGAAGAAGAGGAACTGATCGGAAAATATTTCAAAGAAGAATACAATGCAGATTTTGTATTTGTGACACACTATCCGAGTAAAAAACGTCCGTTCTATGCGATGGATGATCCGGAGGATACCCGTTATACCTTAAGTTTTGACCTTCTGTATCATGGTCTCGAGATCACTACCGGAGGACAGCGTATCCACGATTTGTCCATGCTGGAAGAGAAGATCCAGGAGAAAGGTATGACAGAAGAAGGCCTGGAACAGTATCTGGATGCGTTCCGCTTCGGTATGCCACCACACGGTGGACTGGGTATCGGTCTGGAACGACTGACCATGCAGTTACTGGGAGAAGATAATGTAAGAGAAGCCTGCTTATTCCCGAGAGATATGAGCAGACTGGAGCCGTAAGACGGCAGAAAGGAGTCAGGGAATGAGCGAGAGAAAAATAGATGAAGCAACCATGGATAACGTAGAGATCCTTGCAAAACTGGCGCTGACGCCACAGGAGAGACAAAAAGCCATGGATGAGATGGAAAAAATCCTGACCTATGTGGAAAAATTAAATGAACTGGATACGGATCAGGCAGAGCCGCTGGTACATATCTTACCGGAGGTGAATGTCTTCCGGGAAGACCAGGTGACCAACGGGGACGGCAGAAAAGACTCTCTGGCAAATGCCCCGAAGGCAAAAGAAGATCAGTATATCGTACCAAAGACCGTATAGCAGGAGGAAGAAGCAATGGAAGAAATCTTACAGATGTCTGCGCTGGAACTGTCAAAACAGATCCGGCACGGCTCCGTCAGTGTAAAAGAAGCAGTGGAAGCCTGCAAAAAACAGATACAGACGTCAGAACCCCAGGTGCATGCTTATGTTTCCATGGATGAAAAGATTCTGGCTCATCGGATCAAAGAAGTAGAAGAAGGAATCAAAAGCGGCAGATACACCGGTCCGCTGGCAGGTGTACCGATCGCTGTGAAAGATAATATATGTACCAGAGGACAGAAAACCACCTGTTCTTCAAAAATGCTGGAAAACTTTGTGCCGACCTATGATGCACAGGCAGTGAAGCAGTTAGAAGATGCCGGAATGGTTATCCTCGGAAAAACCAATATGGATGAATTCGCCATGGGAAGTACGACAGAGACTTCCGCATTCGGCGTTACCAGAAACCCCTGGAATCCGGAACATGTACCGGGTGGCTCTTCCGGCGGTTCCTGCGCGGCTGTGGCAGCGGGAGAAGCGGTAATGGCACTCGGTTCCGATACCGGTGGTTCCATCCGTCAGCCGTCAGCCTACTGTGGTGTGACCGGACTGAAACCGACTTACGGAAGAGTATCCCGTTATGGTCTGATCGCTTATGCATCCTCTCTGGATCAGATCGGACCGATCGGTAAAAATGTAAAAGACTGTGCAGCTCTTTTTGAGATTATCGCAGGACATGACAGCAAAGACAGCACCAGCGCCGATGTACCGGTGGAATCTTATGATAGCCTGGTATCCGGTGGATTAAGCGGCATGCGCATCGGTATTCCAAAAGAATATCTGGCAGAAGGCTGTGACGAAGAAGTGAAAAAAGCTCTGGCAGATGCCGTTCATACCTTGAGTAAAAACGGTGCTGTAGTAGAATTCTTCTCCCTGGGAATGGTAGATTATGTAATTCCGGCATATTATATCATCGCCTGTGCGGAAGCAAGCTCCAACCTGGAGCGTTTCGACGGTGTAAAATACGGCTACCGTACCCCGGGTGCGACAGAACTGCATGAAATGTACAAAAAGAGTCGTGCGGAAGGCTTCGGCGAGGAAGTAAAACGAAGAATTCTTCTGGGATCCTTCGTACTGAGTGCCGGTTACTACGATGCCTATTATATGAAAGCACTGCGTGCCAAAGGCCTGATCAAGAAAGAATTTGACAAAGCATTCCAGAAATACGACTGCATCCTGGCTCCGGCTTCTCCGACCACTGCCCCGAAGATCGGCACCAGTTTAAGTGATCCGCTGCAGATGTACCTGAGTGATATCTACACCGTGGCCGTGAACCTGGCAGGTCTTCCGGCCGTCAGCCTTCCATGCGGTATGGACAGCAGGGGACTGCCGATCGGTATGCAGCTGATCGGTGACTGCTTCCAGGAAAAGAAGATACTCCGGGCAGCAGCCGCTTACGAACAACTGCGGGGAGAATTCCCCAAAGCCTGGGCAAAGGAGGAAAAATAAATGGCAAAACAGTATGAAACCGTGATCGGTCTGGAAGTTCACGTAGAACTTGCCACGGCAACGAAAATCTTTTGCGGATGCTCCACAAAGTTTGGTGCAGCACCGAATACCCATACCTGCCCGGTTTGTACCGGTATGCCAGGATCCCTCCCGGTATTAAATAAAAAAGTAGTGGAATATGCACTTGCACTTGGAATGGCTGCAAACTGTGAGATCAACCGGTACTGCCGGTTTGACCGGAAAAACTATTTCTACCCGGATAATCCGCAAAACTATCAGATTTCCCAGTTATATCTGCCGATCTGTCACGATGGACATCTGGAGATCACAACAGAAAACGGCAAAAAAACCATTCGGATACACGAGATGCATATGGAAGAGGATGCCGGAAAGCTGATCCATGATGAATGGGAAGACTGCTCTCTGGTAGATTATAATCGAAGCGGTGTCCCGCTGATCGAGATCGTATCCGAGCCGGATATGCGTACAGCCCAAGAGGTTATTGCTTATCTGGAAAAGCTGCGTATGATCTGTCAGTATCTTGGTATCTCCGACTGTAAATTACAGGAAGGCTCCATGCGTGCTGACGTCAATCTCTCCGTAAGAGAGGTGGGAAGCGATCGTATGGGAACCCGTACCGAGATGAAGAACCTGAACTCTTTCAAAGCGATCACCCATGCGATCGAGGGTGAGAGAGAACGTCAGATCGAACTGTTGGAAGAAGGAAAAGAAGTCATTCAGGAGACCCGCCGCTGGGACGATAACAAAGAATCCTCCCATGCGATGCGTTCTAAGGAAGATGCAAAAGACTACCGTTATTTTCCGGATCCGGATCTGCAGCCGATGCAGATTCCAACGGAATGGATGGAACAGATCCGAAGCCGTCAGCCGGAATTTCAGGAAGAACGCGCAGCCCGATACGAAGAACAGTACGGTCTTCCGGCATATGATGCCTCTATTCTGACCCAGACCAAACATATGGCAGATATGTTCGAACAGACTGCCGATCTGTGCGGAAACCCGAAAAAGGCAGCCAACTGGCTGATGGGAGAGGGGCTGCGGTTGCTGAAAGAAAAAGGAATGGAAGCCGAAGATATGGACTTTACCCCGAAACACCTGGCAGACCTGATCCAGGCGGTCGAAGGAGGAAAAATCAATCAGGCAAATGCGAAAAAAGTATTTGCAAAGATCCTGGAAGACGATGTGGAGCCATTGGCATACATGGAAAAAGAAGGACTCCTGATGGTATCTGACAGTGGCGCCATCGAAGGAGCAGTTGATCAGGTACTTGCGGAGAATCCGAAGACCGTGGAAGAATTCCACAGTGGAAAAGAAAAAGTCCTTGGTTTCCTGGTTGGTCAGGTCATGAAAAAGATGCGTGGCAAAGCAGACCCGGGAATGGTCAACGAACTGCTTCGGAAAAAATTATAAAAATGTGAAAAAGCGTAAGGAAAGGAACAACAATCATGCCAAAGTTAAATGAAAATTATCTGCAGTTAAAAGACAGCTATCTTTTCTCAGAGATTGCACACCGTACTGCTGCTTACAGCGAAAAACATCCGGACAAACCGGTGATCCGACTGGGAATCGGTGATGTTACCCGTCCGCTGTGCGAATGTGCCATCAAAGCGCTTCATGAGAGCGTAGACGAGATGGGACAGTCTGCTACTTTCAAAGGTTACGGTCCGGAGCAAGGATATGCAAAAACAAGAGATGCCATCGCAGCTTATTATAAAAGAAACGGCGTGGAAGTGGATGCAGATGCGATCTTTATTTCTGACGGAGCCAAAAGTGATACAGGAAACATCACCGAGCTTTTCGGTCACGACAATGTGATCCTGATTCCGGATCCGGTCTACCCGGTATATGTGGATTCCAATACCATGTGCGGAAATAAAGTAACGTATATCAGCGGTAATGCAGACAACGATTTCCTTCCGATGCCGGACCACAGCCAGCATGTAGATGTTATCTACATCTGCTCTCCGAACAACCCCACCGGAGCATGCTATAACAAAGAACAGCTGAAAGAATGGGTAGACTACGCACTGGAAAACGAAGCCGTAATCCTGTACGATTCCGCATATGAAGCTTTCATTTCCGATCCGGAACTGCCAAGAAGCATCTATGCTATTGAAGGAGCCAGAAAATGCGCCATCGAGTTCTGCTCCCTGTCCAAAACCGCCGGTTTCACCGGAACCCGCTGCGGCTACACCGTAGTTCCGAAAGAACTGGTATTTACCTCCTCCGATGGAAGAAAAATGTCCCTGAACGCAATGTGGAACCGCCGTCAGAGCACCAAATACAACGGAACCTCCTACATCGTACAGAACGCGGCAGCAGCCATCTTCTCAGAAGAAGGAATCAAAGAATGCCAGGAAAACCTGAACTACTACAAAAAGAATGCCAAAGTCATCGCAGACACCCTGACAGAACTTCAGATCCCGTTCTACGGTGGTATCCACTCCCCATACATCTGGTTCGAGTGCCCGAACGGCATGGACTCCTGGACCTGCTTTGACTACTTACTTGAAAACATCCAGGTGGTAGGAACCCCGGGTGCCGGATTCGGCGAAAACGGCAAAAACTACTTCCGCCTGACCTCCTTCGGAACCTACGAATCCACTGTAGAAGCCATGAACCGCTTCAAAAAACTCTTCGCGAAATAAACCCGAAGAATATAGTGGTGGAAGAGGGAAACAGAAACGGATTCTTGCAATAAAAGCTATCAGAAATTTTGTTTCTGAGGGAAATTGTAGAAGGATGGGATCGGTTGTTATGTATCAATCAATTAGTAGTTGTAAAAAAAGAAAATAAAAACATAGAAAATATAAAAATATAAAAATATAAAAATATAAAAATAATCTAAGCCTTATCACCTGAGATTAAAAAAGTACAACATTCTACACTTACAATCACCTTGAAGGAACATACAACCATAGCATCCAGTCTCAGCCAAAACCCAGCAGAGGAAGACGGAACGGGCAGGGGAAAGCGAAGGGACACTTTGTGGGCGCTTAGAGCAAGCTTTGAGATCCAGCATTTACGCAGACTTTCGCGAGGGTCAGCCGACCCTCGTGAACATAGTCGGAGTTAATGCCTAGCTCAAAGTTGCTCTGCCCACGTCCCTCGCTTCCCCTGCCCGTTCCGTCTTCCTCTGCGTCCGCCTTGTATGTGTCCGCCTTGCCCGTTCCGCCTTTCTCTGCGTCTGTCTTGTATACAACTTTGCTCTTCATCCGTTTGCACAATACCCATTTACATCATCACGTTACCATGCTATAATTAACCGAAAAACATAAAAATTAAAACCAACATGAAAGGGGAAACAAACATGTCAGGAACAATCTGGGCCTTAGTCCCGCCCATCGTGGCGATCGCCCTGGCCTTATGGACCAAAGAAGTCTATTTGTCACTACTCATCGGAATTCTGTCGGGAACGCTGCTCTTTACAAAATTCCACATCCTTGCCGCCACCCAGACCATGATAGAAGTCATGAACTGGAAAATCGGCGACAACGTGAATATTCTGCTCTTCCTGGTATTCCTTGGAATCATCGTAGCCCTGATTACAAAATCAGGAGCTTCCCAAGCCTACGGAGACTGGGCATCCAGAAAAATCACGTCTCAGAGAGGAGCACTGTTCTCAACCATGCTTCTCGGTGTGGTTATCTTTGTAGACGACTATTTCAACTGTCTGACTGTAGGAACCGTTATGCGTCCGGTTACAGATAAATACAAAGTAAGCCGTGCAAAACTTGCCTACATCATTGATGCCACAGCAGCTCCGGTCTGTATCATCGCACCGATTTCAAGCTGGGCGGCAGCTGTAGGATCCTCCCTGCCGGATGACTGCGCGATTGACGGATTCTCACTGTTCTTAAAAACCATTCCGTTCAACCTGTATGCGATCCTGACCATCGTATTCATGATCATCCTGATCGGTAAAAACTTCGATTACGGTGCGATGGCAAAATACCATGCAGACCTGGTAGGAAAAAAAGAAGAAACCGCAGACGGAGACGCAGAAATCAAAATCATCGGTAACGGAAAAGTCATCGACCTGATCCTGCCGATTATCGTACTGATCGTTCTTTGTATCAGCGCGATGCTGTATACCGGTGGTATTCTTGACGGAGCAGGAGTAGCCACAGCATTTGCAGACTGTGATTCCTCACTGAGTCTGGTACTCGGATCTTTCTTTACACTGGTATTTATCTTCTTCTTCTATCTGCTTCGGAAGATCATTACCTTCAGTCAGTTCTGTGAAAGCTTTGTACAGGGATTCAAAGCCATGACACCGGCAATCATGATCCTGTCGCTGGCATGGACCCTGTCCGGTATCTGCTCCGCGGATTACCTGGCACTTGGAAATTTTGTAGGAAATGTGGTAAGCGGAAACGCTGTTATCGGTGTACTGCTTCCGGCACTGTTCTTCGCAGTAGCGATCGGACTTTCTTTCTCAACAGGAACATCCTGGGGAACCTTCGGTATCATGATCCCGATCGTAACAGCCGTGATCAATACCAACAACGTATCCTTACTGGCACTGAACGTGGCAGCCGTACTGGCTGGTGCTGTATGCGGAGACCATATTTCTCCGATCTCAGATACCACCATTCTGGCATCCGCAGGCGCACAGTGCAACCATATTAATCATGTGTCCACACAGATTCCGTATGCTATGACGGTAGCAGGCTGCTGCCTGGCCGGATATCTGGTCGGTGGATTCACCGGAAACGGCTGGCTGGCTCTGATCGTAGGCCTGGTACTGGAACTGATCGTGCTGGCAGTACTGATCAAAAAATGTGGAGAAGTAAATCTGGAGTAAACGACATATGAATAACAACCAAATTATTGATATGCAATGCAACGAGACAACCGGGCGCATGATGCGTCCGGTTGCTTATATAAAAAGTGATTTTACAAGCAAATTCGGAATCCCAAGGCAGAGCGGTCTGGCAGACCTTGAAGCCGAGATCCATTTCTATCCGGAATATCAGAACCCGGAGGCTGTGAGAGGACTGGAAGAATACTCTTACCTCTGGCTGATCTGGGAATTTTCCCGATCCATCCGGAAAGAATGGTCTCCAACCGTGCGCCCGCCAAAACTGGGAGGAAACACAAGAGTCGGCGTCTTTGCCACCCGCTCCCCGTTTCGTCCCAATCCGATCGGGCTCTCCAGTGTGCAGCTTACAGGCGTTACATGGAATCCTCAGGATGGTCCGGTCATCCATATCCAGGGCGCTGATCTTCTGGACGGAACCCCGATCTACGACATCAAACCCTACATCCCTTATGCCGACAGCCACCCCGAAGCATGTGGAAGCTTCGCAACCGCTCACCGCGACGACCACCTTCAGGTACAATTCCCGCCGGAACTCCTGAACAAAGTTCCGCAATCAAAACAAAAACCCCTGATCCAGATCCTGGCTCTGGATCCCCGCCCCGCCTATCAGCAGGATTCCACCCGAATCTACGGCTTCCCCTTCGCCGGCCTGGAAATCAAATTCCGCGTAGAAGAAGAAACCCTGTATGTATGTGAGGTAAACGAAGAAGAGAAAACATAATGGAAGAAATCATCAGAAACTATTTTTCCTGCTGGCTGAACAAAGACGAGAAACCTCTGACCGATATATTTGCAGACAACATCATCTACAGCGAATGCTACGGTCCGGAATATCGGGGAATCCGGCAGATCCAACAGTGGTTCCACGACTGGAACCAAAAAGGAACTGTAGAAAAATGGGACATCAAACAAATCTACATCTGCCAGAACACAGTAATCGTCGAGTGGTATTTCCAGTGCGACTACTGTGACACTCCGGGAGCCTTTGACGGTGTAACCATCGCACAGTTCGATGAAAACAAAAAAATATACAACCTCAAAGAATTCGAGTCTAAATGTGACCACGAATACCCATATGGAATAACCCCGAATAACCTTTAAAATAAGATATGTTCAGAAATGGATCAAAAAAGCGAGGTAAACACATAGCTACTATTCGCAATCACACTTGAAAATCAGCCAACATCCAGAAGTGGAAAGGCGGACACGGCGGGACAGACAGCCTTTCCACTTCGTCCGTTTTGAACACTCCTCTTGCTTTCCGATAAGAAACCAGTATAATAAAAGAAGCAAAACAAAAAAGGAGATTCCTATGAAAAAACTACAACGCATCCTGGCAATTCTCGGCGTAGTCCTCTTGCTGGCCCTCTATGCCTCCACCATGATCTTTGCCCTCTCCGGAAGTGAAAACTCCATTGGCTGGTTCAAAGCCTCTATTGCAGCAACGATCATCGTCCCGGTATTATTGTATGCCTACATGATGATCTACCGTTATCTGAAAAACCGAAACAAATAAAGTAAAAAATAAAACACAGAAAAGAGGAAAGGGAAACATGATAAAAAATATTGTTTTTGACGTCGGGCAGGTTCTGATGTCTTACACTCCGGAAAACTTTCTGAAGAACCTTGGATTTTCAGAAAAAACAGTACAGACTCTGCGTAAGGCGATCTTTGAAAGTACGCTGTGGGAAGCAGCTGACCGCGGGATAATTTCAACGGAAGAAATCTGGGAAGGCTTTCGGAAAAATACACCGGGATTAAAAAAAGAAGTGCAGACGGTATATGATAATCTTGGTGACGTGGTGGAACTGATGCCATACGCTGAAGATTGGGTAAAAACCCTGAAAGAACAGGGATACCATCTGTATATTCTGTCGAACTATGCGGAGCATACGTATCAGCTGTCCAGCCACAAGATGAAATTCCTGCCCTACATGGACGGAACATTGTTTTCTTATGTTTATAAAATGGCAAAACCGGATCGAGAGATTTATGAAAAACTCTGCACGATGTATCAACTCAATCCAAGGGAAACCGTATTCTTTGATGACCGGGAAGACAACATCGCAGGAGCCAGAGGCTGTGGGATTCACGGCATTCTGTTTCAGAACCATGAACAGGCAAAAAAAGACCTGGAAACGTTGCTGAAAAGAGAAAACGGAAAGTAAAATGAAATAACATAACATGTATTTTATAAAGATACTCCTTCATCTTACATAACAAAAATTTTAGAAAAAATTTAGATGCCGATCCTTGTAATACTCAGGAAAGTAGTATACAGTAAACCTGTTGACAAAACGACATCTGAAACAAAGATGTCGAATACCGGAAAAATTAAAAAAGCGGGCAGATGGAAAGGCGGGAAATAATATCATGTTAGATTATAAAATCATGTATGTCAGTCGCACGGGAAACACCCAGCGGCTGGCAGTTTGTATTTATCAGAGTTTACAACAGCTTGGTAACGGAGATATCGAGGAAATCAACTGCAATACGGAACCTGGGAAAAGCCATCTTTTGTATGTGGGATTTTGTGTGGAAAAAGGAGACTGCCCCATCGAAGTGCAGGAACTTCTGAAAAAAGTACATAACAGGCAGATCGCACTGTTTGGAACCTGCGGATTTGGGCAGAGTCAGGAATACTATGACAGAATTGTGGAAAATGTAAAACAGTGGATTCCGAAAGACAACAGCTGTCTGGGGGCTTTTCTCTGCATGGGAAAGATGCCGATGCAGGTACGAAAACGTTATGAAGTCATGGAAGAGAATCCGGAGCAGAGAGAAAAAGCACAGATGCTGATCCGAAACTTTGATAAAGCGTTGCTGCATCCGGACGATGCAGATATACAGAATGCAGTTGCATTTGCCAGGGAAGCATGGGAAAAAGCAGAAAGCTGTACAGATATGTGAGAAAGGGCTGAGAATGTGGTGACAGTAAAAAAAGAACGGGGAGAAAACAATGAATAACTGGAGAGACAAACTATATCGATTTATGCAGGGCAGGTACGGAAGAATAGATGAACTGGGAAGATTTCTGATGTATCTGCTGTTCGGACTTCTGCTCGTATCCTTCTTTGTGAGAAGTTCGATCTTTTCCCTGCTGATTCTGCTCGTATTGATCTATGATTACTATCGTATTCTTTCCAAAGATATCTCTGCGAGATACCAGGAAAATCAGCATTATATTCAGGCACGTGAAAAAGTAAGAACAAAATGGAACAAACTGACCGGAAGTCACGGAGACAGCACCCATCGAATTTACAAATGTCCGACCTGCGGACAAAAAGTCCGGGTACCAAAAGGAAAAGGAAAAATATCGATTCACTGTCCAAATTGCAACTGTAATTTTATCAAACGCACCTGATTAATTTTATGAAGTGGATGAACAGATCATAAACAGACAAACAAAGAAAAGAGGTGAGGGAGGATGTTTGGCTACGTTACAACCAATATGGAAGAAATGAAGATCAAAGACTATCGGATCTATCATGGATTTTACTGCGGAGTCTGCCAGGATCTGAAAGAAGATCACGGACAAACTTCCAGGGTTACTCTGACGTATGATGTGACCTTTCTCGGAATTTTGCTGACCGGCCTGTATGAGACGGAAACAAAGCGGGAAGAACACTTCTGTGCCATGCATCCGTTCAAAAAGCATCTCTGTCTGAGAAACCAGTGGACTGCCTATGCGGCGGATATGAATGTACTGTTGAGTTATTATAATCTGTTAGACGACTGGGAGGACGAGAAAAAACCGGTTCCTCTTATACTTGCATCAGCATTAAAAAAAGACGTAAAACGTTTAAAGGAAAAATATCCGCGGCAGGCGAGAGCAATCGAAACCTATCTGCAAAAGCTGAAAGCATGTGAGCAGGAAGCAAGTACGGATCTTGACAGGGCAGCAGCAGATACGGGAGAGATGCTGGGTGAAATCTATGTCTGGGAAGAAGATGTCTGGGCAGATACAATGCGAAAGATCGGTTGTGCCATGGGAAGATTCATCTACCGGATGGATGCCTATGAGGATATTGAAAAAGACAGAAAAAAAGGAAACTATAACCCATGGAAGCCGATCGCACAGGAAAAAGACTTTGATGACCGGGCCAGACAGATTCTGATGATGGAAGCGGCTGAAGCTTCCCGCCAATTTGAAAAACTTCCGATCATAGAATATGTGGACATTTTGCGAAATATATTGTATTCTGGTATCTGGACAAAATATGACAGAATAAAGTCCCGGGAAAAAGAGACGAGGAGAAAATAAGGAATGTTGGATCCATACAGCGTCCTTGGTGTATCGCGAGATGCAAGCATGGACGAAATCAAAAAAGCATACCGGAAGCTAAGCAGAAAATATCATCCGGATGCGAATATCAATAATCCCAATAAAGAGCAGGCGGAAGAGATGTTCAAACAGGTACAGCAGGCTTATGATCAGATCGTGAGGGAACGGGAACAGGGAACTTCTCAAAACTCCTGGTACGGTGGTTATCAGTCCGGAGGGTATCAGACACAGGATGATCAGCGTTCCATGGAGATGCGTGCGGCGGCGAACTACATCAATGCCGGTCATTACCGGGAGGCTTTAAATGTCCTGGAAAGGATGCAGGAAAAAAATGGAGAATGGTATTATTATCATGCCATTGCAAGTGCCGGAGCGGGAAATACAGCAAGTGCTATGGAGGATGCCAGAACAGCGATGGAGATGGAACCGGGCAACCTGATGTATCAGAGACTTTATCAGCAGCTGCAGTCTCAGGGACAGTGGTATCAGAATATGAGTACCGGATACGGCTATCAGAAACCGGGAGAAGGTATGGGAAACTGGTGCTGCCAGTGCCTGTGCATGAATATGCTCTGTCCGGGCTGTTGTTGTATGCCCTGTTAGTATTTTGGTAACTATTCAGTAGCCACTGTCCCGCGAGGTACTGAACAGTTACGTATTTTGTAAAAATCTATATGAGGGAGAAAGATGAATGAAGGAACGAGAAAAATTAAAGTCGCGTCTGGGATTTATCCTGATATCTGCCGGATGTGCCATCGGAATCGGTAATGTCTGGAAATTTCCTTACATTGCAGGAAAAGGTGGCGGCGGTGCGTTTGTACTGTGTTACCTGATCTTTCTGGTGATTCTTGGACTGCCGGTTATGACTATGGAGTTTGCCGTTGGCAGAGCCAGCCAGAAAAGTCCGGTAAAAGCTTATCAGGCACTTGAAAAACCGGGGCAGAAATGGCATATCCACGGCTACATCACCGTGATCGGCTGCTATCTGCTGATGATGTTTTATACAACTGTATCAGGATGGATGCTGCACTATTTTTACCTGACAGCAACCGGTAAGTTTACAGGACTTGATGCAGATCAGGTCGGCGGCGTATTTAATGAGATGTTGTCACAGCCGCTTGTTATGGCTTTCTGGATGATCGTTGTAGTGGCCATTGGTATCTTTGTATGTTCCAGAGGTTTGCAGAATGGTCTGGAAAAAATCACAAAAGTAATGATGATTGCACTGCTTGCCATCATGGTAGTGCTGGCGATCAACAGTATCATGATGGACGGAGCGGCAGAAGGTCTGAAGTTTTATCTGATTCCGGACTTTGAAAGAATGAAAGAACTGGGTATCGGTTATACCATTGTAACAGCGATGAATCAGGCATTCTTTACCCTGAGTCTTGGTATCGGAGCCATGGCAATCTTCGGAAGCTATATCGGAAAGGAAAGATCATTGCTTGGGGAATCTGCAAATATTGCGATTCTGGATACATTTGTGGCAATCGTATCCGGTCTGATCATTTTCCCGGCATGCTTTACCTTCGGAGTAAGTCCGACATCCGGACCGAGCCTGATCTTTATCACCCTGCCGAATATCTTCAACCATATTCCGATGGGAAGACTGTGGGGAAGTTTGTTCTTTATTTTTATGACCTTTGCGGCATTCTCTACAGTACTGGCAGTTTTTGAAAATATTATATCCTGTGTGATGGAACTGACCGGATGGAGCAGAAAAAAGAGCAGTCTTGTGAATCTGTTTGGGATTATCCTCTTGTCATTGCCATGTGTTCTGGGATATAATGTATGGAGCTGGGATGGATTTTCCATCTTCGGCGGTGCAGTATTAGACCTGGAAGATTTTCTGGTAAGTAACATTTTACTGCCATTGGGATCTCTGGTATATCTGCTGTTTTGTACCAGCCGTTACGGATGGGGCTGGAAAAACTTCAAAGCAGAAGCCAATACAGGAAAAGGTTTCAAGATGCAGGAGTGGATGCGTGTGTATCTGTCTTACATCCTGCCGCTGATGATCTTATTTATCTTTGGTTATGGCATCTATGACAAATTCTTCGCTTAAAACAAACAGAGGTATCAGCGAATAGATGTGAAGGAAACCCCTTAGTAACGGAACAAAAGGAACGTTACTAAGGGGTTTTTCAGTTGCCAAGCATACGACAAAAAGGTTCGGTGGACCTTTTTTAGTGTCACGAGACAGAAAAAATATCTGACGCAAAGACGGGGAGGTGATGCGGGATGCAGAGTGTGGAGATGATTCCATTCGGACTTCTGGCAGGATTTGTCGATGACAAAGAAGTGAGGATCACGGAGATTTCTACAGAAAGCTTTTGCTTTCGGGTAAGAGAACAGGTGGAAAGACCGCGGCATATACGGATCGGATTCTATGATTTATCTGAAAGCATGTATCGGGAAGTGGAGTTAGAAAGTTATCATTTCATGGAAAAAAGGCAGGAGCAGTGGTATGTAAGTTATACCGTCGAGGTGTTCCAGCAAGATTATGTACAGGCAGTACAGAAACTTTTCCGGGAATACACCGGATATATCCGGGCACGGATCGAAGGAACGGACGGAGAGATGGCACAGATCACCTGCAACTATCCTGTGAATCAGGACGAGATCCATGCAAAGAGCATGGAAGAGCAGAAATCCATCTGGTTTTCCGGTGCGCAGATCCGGCCGGTGGTACGGGGCATGGAACTTGCGCTGGCACTCGACCGAAGAATATGGTATAACCTGTATGAGCGAAATACAATAGAAAAATTTACCGAACTGTACTGGAAAGAAAACGGAATCGGAGGCTGGGAACAGCATAAAATCATTCCGGATCGTCTGTATATCGGCAATGCATTCTGCCATCTGCTGTTGCCCGGAGAAGAGCAGCTGTTTGCTCTGATGGAGAAAGCAAATGTGGAAAACGTGGGTATCACCCTGGTATTTCCCTGTATGCGGGAGTTTCAGGTGGAAGAGATGGTAAAACTCCTGAAAAAAGTGGAAAACTGGTGTGAAAAACGGCAGATCAGGGTGGAAATCCTTGTCAATGACTGGGGAATGGCAGCGCTGGTCAGAGAAAACGGGGAATATCTGGAACCCTGTCTCGGTGTACTTTTGAACAAACAGAAAAAAGATCCGCGGATGCACTATAAAAAAGGCAGTACCCGCGGGCTGGGAGAAAATAATCTGCAGGCCGGTTTCTATCGGAGATTCTTAAAAGACACGTACGGGATCAACCGCTATGAGTGGGAAAGCTGTGGCTATCCGCAGGTATTTCCACAGGGAAAGAACAGCCTGCATCTGCCGTATTATCAGACCAATACATCGCAGTATTGTCCACTGTATGCGAGCTGTACCGAGGGTGAGCGGGGAAAACAGCGGCTGCCGGAAAGCTGTCCGGGATACTGCGAACAGTATGCGTATATTTACCCGGAACATCTGCATATGGCAGGACGTTACAATTCCCTGTTCGGACTGGATGAGGAACTTGTAAAGCATCCGGAACAGCTGAAAGCATATCAACAGGCAGGTATCGACCGTCTGGTGATCGGACTGTAGGAGGGCATGCGTATGAAAATTGTGGCAGGACTGGGATGCATCGACGATTATCCGTTATTTTGCGAGGCAGGAGCGGATGAATTCTTCTGCGGGTATGTGCCCTATACATGGACGAAACGTTACGGAACCACGCTGGCATTAAACCGCCGGGAAGTGCTCTGTTATCAGGTGCAGCTGGGCGCTTACAGTGAACTGGAGATTCTGGCTGGCATGCGTGAGGTATATAAACGTCCGATACATCTGACCTTTAATTCCCTGTATTACATCCCGGAGCAGTATCCGATGATCGAAGATATCATCCGAAGCTGTATGGAACTTGACTTTCAGAGTTTTATTCTGGCGGATCCGGCGCTGATCGTGTATCTTCGGAAGCAGAGGGTGGACTGTCAGATCCATCTGAGCGGGGAGACGGGAGAAAATAACAGGAAAATGTTGGAAACCTTTCAGAATCTGGATCTCAAACGTATGATTTTTCACCGAAAGAATACGATAGAAGATATGGCATCCATGATCGCGGCCCGGAAAACAACAGGAGAAAAAAGGAGCGGGACGGAGTTTGAAGCCTTTGTGTTGAACGAACTGTGCCAGTTTTCCGGAAGCTTCTGCAATTCTCTGCACTGTGACGAACTTGGACATCTTTGTCGTGTACCGTACTGGCTGCTCCCGCAGAAAGCAGTAGATCCCGGATGGAAGAATCGGCTGGAAGTAATCCGAAAAGAAGAGAGTGTTCCGGAGAGGGATGACTATCTGTGCGGTGCCGGCGGATGTGGACTTTGTGCACTGTACCGGTTGCAGAAAGCCGGAATCACCCATCTGAAACTGGTGGGTCGTGGTAACCACAGCGAGGATATGAAAGCAGATATTCAGAATCTTCACAAATCCCTGACAATACTGAAAACAGCGGGGAGCGAAGCGGAATATTGCAGACAGATGAAACAACAGATTTTCCCCGGGGGATGCAGCAGACAGTGCTATTATAGATGAAAGGCAACGGTTCATTTTTTTCGCATTGAGCGGCCGCTATTTTTAACGGATGTAAAAAAAGCTGCCGCACAGAAGGCGACAGCTTATAAAGGGGAGGATAAGTATTTCATCTCTTCTTTCGTTATTTCGGGCCGGAGGGGGGATCCGGCACAGTTTTTCTTTCGGGCCAATGAAAAGCGTCACGCCTTTGTGTCATCTCTCCACCGGCTATTTATAGTATGACCGGAAAATGAGAAGATATTCAGAAAAAGACACAAAAGTTTCAGATTTTTTCGGATTTTTTCGGATTGAAATTCCTTGTTTCCGGAAGTAAAAAGAATTATAATGATTTGTGTGAAGGTGATTGCACAGGGTGTATAAAAAATGTGAATTTACCGGAATTTAACCTGCAATTCATAACTGTTGAACAGGCACAGGGGATAATAAATAATGGGAGCATTTCCCAAAGTGAAAAAAGGGGACGATACATATGCCGACGACATATACACATGACAAGTTTGGAAAAGATGTATACAAAAAATTACCGGAGCATATCAAGGCAGTGATTCGGAAAGGAAAGGGTGTTTATCGGATCGGTCAGCACGGACCGGATATTTTCTTCTACTATAAACCGATTTGTCTGCCGCAAAGCAGAATTAATAAAATAGGTCCGCAGATGCATAAGGAACCGGCGTTTGGATTCTTTCAGAAGGGTATACGGGAATTTGAAATCAGCCCGTCGCCGCAGCTGGCATCCTATCTGTTTGGATTCGCCTGCCACTTTATGCTGGACAGTACCTGTCACGGGTATGTGGGACGGTTTGAGAAGCAGACGGGAATCTCTCATGCGGAGATCGAGACAGAACTTGACCGTTATCTGATGATTGAGAGCGGTAAGGAGCCGAGGGTGTACCTTCCGGCAAGTGTCCTGGATGATTCAGAGGAAAACTGCAGAGTGATCGCGCGGATGTTTCCATCGGTGACACCAAAGCAGATCCACCGGGCACTGGAGGGGCAGAAGCTGTATGACAGGCTTCTGACCTGCAAGAATCCGATAAAAGAAAAGGTAGTACTTGGCGGTATGCATGTACTTGGATGTTATGATATTCTGGAAGGCCAGGTGATGCGAAAAAAAGCGAATCCTGCCTGCAGAGAGTCAACCACACGTCTGATGGAACTGTATCAGAAAGCACTGGATGAGACACCCGCTATTCTGGAGAATCTGTATCAGTGCCTGTATGGAACGGGAACGACGCTTTCCAGCCGTTTTCTAAGAGATTATCATTAAGGAAATCCATGAAAGAAGGAGGAATGTTTATGACAAATGAGAGGTTTATCGGTTTTACTATGGAGAAGACAAAGCATATTGCGCTGGTTGCTCATGACGGTAAAAAGAAAGAACTGGTGGAGTGGTGTGACCGGAACAAGGACGTGCTGAAGAACCATTTTCTGTGTGGTACGGGTACCACGGCGAAGCTGATCGCGGAGAAGACGGGGCTTCCGGTGAAGGGGTATTGCAGCGGTCCTCTTGGTGGAGATCAGCAGATAGGTTCACGGATCGTTGAGGGAGGCATTGATTTTCTGGTGTTTTTATGGGATCCGTTAGAGGCACAGCCACATGACCCGGATGTACGGGCACTGCTTCGTATCGCAGTGGTTTATGATATTCCGGTTGCGAATAATCTGGCTACGGCTGATTTTCTGCTGACGTCGAAATTTATGGATGAGACTTATGAGAGACGGGTGGAGAATTTTAATGTTACGATTCAGGAGAGAGTGAAGGCTTTCCAGAAATAAGAGATGAAGTCGCTGCTCGGACTGTTGGCTGCTTTGGCTACTCGGACGAAAGGGAGTGCAGGCAGGACGGGGACGGACAACCGCTGGTAACGCCAAAATAAACTAATCGTTAACTGCAACTAAGACTCTCGCGAGAGCGCTCGAGCCTAAGTTTCCGTAAACGATGGATTTTATTTTGGCTAAAAGCACCAGCATAAGGTTGTCCGTCCCCGTCCTGCCTGCGCTCCCTTTCTGAGCATTGGCTGGGGGAGAATAAGAATAGAGCGGGGAAAGCGATTGGATGAGAACAGATGATGAGTAAAAATGTTCTTAAATGATAAAAGATTCTGAAAGTTTAAAAGAATAAAATAAATTATAAAAAAGTATTGACAAAATAAGAAAGAAGAGTTACTATATACTCAACAAAAGAAAAGAACGAAAACAAAAGAACCTACGAAAGAGAGGTACAGACCACCAGAAACTTAACGTAAAGTTCAAAGGCAACATCCCTCCAGATGTAATTTTCAAGAAAGGAAGGTACGGACCACCGAAAACCTAAAGTAACACCTCAAAAACAAATTTTAAGAAAGTCAGGTATAGTCCAATGAGAAAGTAAGGATTTATCCCATTAAAAAAGCAGGAGGTACAGACCACCAGAAAGTTTATGATTCATCTTATAATTTAAGAAAGAGAGGTTATCCAATGATAGAGCCTGCAATGTAAGGTGAGTATCGAATCGTAAAGAAGATTTCGGTACTCACTTTTTTGTGAGCGAAGGTCGCAGAAAAGCCGAGACATACCCCGCAAATTCATGCGATCAGCATAAATTCTGTGCAGCGCGAAGGGTGTTACCGAGAATGGAGTGAACAATAATCTGGATGCCAGGTGAGTACGAGAAAACGTGATTTGTGCTTGAAAATCTGTGGTATATCGTATATACTTAATAGAGTCACACGGAAGTCCCAGAACTACTGCAAGAATATGAACGAACAGTAGTGGACCCGTGGAGTATAATTACCAATTGAGTTGAAGGAAGGTACAGTAATCATGGGATTATTAAAACAGTGGAGAGATGTTGCATACTCTCAGCAGGCAGATAAAGCAAAACTGCAGAAATTTTGGGCAGAATATTTTGTGATTGAAAAAGGAATCTACGAACAGCTGCTTTCCAATCCGGACGAAGTAGTACGTGGAACGGTAAAGGAACTGGCAGATAAATATAAAGTCAATGTAATGACAATGACAGGTTTCCTGGATGGTATCAATGACAGCCTGAAGGTTCAGAACCCGATCGAAGAGATGGAAGAAGATACCGAAGTAAATCTGGGATTTGATAAAGAGCTGCTTTACAAAAACATGGTAGATGCAAAAGCAGACTGGCTGTATGAACTGCCGATGTGGGATGAAATCTTTACACCGGAGAAGAAGAAAACTCTGTATATGGAACAGAAGAAATCCGGCACGATCATCAAAGGTGCAAAAGTTGGAAGAAATGATCCATGTCCATGCGGAAGCGGTAAAAAATACAAATTCTGTTGCGGAAGATAATAAAAATGTAAAAGAGCGGGGAGAAAAGAAACTACCCGCTCTTTTCTCGTTTATGTGAATCGTTGGTGATAATCCGTGTCTGTAGGTAAAATGATGACCGATGTGATAACGGGGAGCCATATATAAGAAAGATAGGAGAAATGTATGGGTATTATTACGAGCCTGTTAGGAATCGTATGTATTTTGTATTACATAGCAGGTGTCCGATATGCCGGCTATCGGGTATCCGGATTGTGGATCTGGCTGGCAGCAGGTATTGGATTGATGGTATGGGGCGGTTGCCGGATCGGATGTGCAGTTGCCGGTGTTCCGTTCTTTGTACCGGGTGCATTGGTTGCGATTGTAAGAGTTTGTCTTCTGGCGGGGCTGGTACTGTTTTTTTATCTGGAACATCAAATCGGTACCGGAATGAAGGCAAAAGGAATTGAGAATCTGGATTATATTATTGTTCTTGGATGCCAGGTGAAAGGAACAAAACCAAGCAAAGCATTAAAAGACCGGTTGGATACGGCAAAAGAATATATGCAGGCAAATCCAGAGACGATTGCGGTTTTATCCGGAGGGCAGGGAAAAATGGAGGAGATTTCAGAAGCAGAATGTATGAGACGATATCTGGAGAAAGCCGGAATCAGCAGGGAACGTCTGATCCTGGAACAAAGATCCACCACAACCAGACAGAATCTTGGATACAGCAGAAGATATATGGATTATCGACATGACGAGATTGGAATCATTACCAATAATTTTCATGTATACCGCAGTGTTCTTCTGGCAAGACGAAGTGGCTATCAGAGAGTATGTGGTATTGCCGCACCGTGTAAGAGTGTACTGCTGTACCATTATCTTGTGCGAGAAGCTTTTGCACTGGCAAGGGAAATGTTGCATAAAAGGTAACTATTCAGTAGCACTGTCCCGCGAGGTGTTTTGACATGAATATGTCAAAATCCCGAGACATACAAGCCAAAATGCCATCACCGAAGGTGATTTACGCGAGCAACGAGTCAAAGTCCGTGCTTGCACGGAACCTTGAGGAGTGCCGCGATAACGATAAAAACTCGCAAAGCGTATTTTTATCGTTTAAATGCATTTTGGCTCGTAACTGTGAAGGTACTGAACAGTTACCATAAAAGATAAATATATATTAGGTGCAAAATAAAAAATAAACAAAATATATATAAATATATTGACGTACTCGGAAAAATGAGATAGAATCACTTTAACGTGGTAATATAAGAAAGAAATTCAGTGAAGAGAAGAAGTAGAAACAGTGTAAGCGTTTCCAGAGAGCTGTCGGTGCTGAGAGACAGTAACCTTCCTGCTTTGAAGATCATCTCTGAGAAGGAAAGTCGAAAGAAGTGTCGAATAGGCTTTCACGGGCGTTTCCCGTTACAGAAACCGCGTATGCTGGTGCGTTGTATTCGTGCTTGTTTCAAGGAGGAAACAGGGTGGTTGCGGAATAGTTTTATCCGTCCCTAGTTTGGGACGGATTTTTTTTATGTGAACAACGAGCTAAAGTCCGTGCTTGCACGAGACTTTGGCGACTGCCGCGATCACTTGAGAAACTCGCAGAGCGTGTTTCTCATAATTGTCAAAAACACCTGAAAGAAAACGAAACCGACACGATACGGCTAGTCAAAAAACAAGGGAGGATGCGTAATGAAAACGTACAAAAAAATCATGAATGGCGTAGCTATGGTGGAAAAGCTGATTCTTGTCCTTGCTACGATCCTGATTGTGGTGCTTACTGTGGGTAATGTATTATCCCGTAAGCTCCTTCACCAGTCCTGGTCATTTACCGAAGAACTTGTCGTTGCGGTATTTGTACTGATCACACTGATGGCTGCAGCTTTGACCGCACGTGACGGAGAACTGGTCAACCTGTCACTGATTCCGGACAGACTGTCTGTGAAAGGACAGAAAGTGCTGCTGACGATCAACACGGTTCTGAGTGTTGCATTTACCGCTGTACTGTTCAAATATGGTCTGGATAAAGTTATCACTCAGCTGGAGAACGGAAAGAGAACGTTCGTACTGAACTGGCCGGAATGGATCTTCTGGTCTTTCGTGCCGATCGGAGCAGCCTGCATGGTACTTCATATAATCGAGTATTTTGTTGATTATTGTGCAAAGAGTAAAAAAGATAAGGAGGAACAGGAAAAATGATAAGTGCAGTATTGTTTGTTTCGTTTTTTGTATTTCTGATCCTTGGTATTCCGATCGGAATCTGCCTTGGATTATCATCTATCTGCGCGATCCTGTACTCCGGTACTTCACTGACGATCGTGGCTACCAATATGTATTCCGGTATCAGCAAATTTCTGTTGCTGGCGATCCCGTTTTTCGTGTTGTCCGGTAATATCATGGCAAAAGCCGGTATTTCCAAACGTCTGATTCGTTTCGTGGATACCTGCGTGGGACATACCAGAGGCGGTATCGCGATCGTATGTGTTATCGTAGCCTGCTTCTTCGGAGCAATTTCCGGTTCCGGTCCGGCAACAGTTGCCGCATTGGGTATGGTACTGATCCCGGCGATGATCGAGCGTGGCGGATTTTCCGCACCGTTTTCTACGGCACTGATGGCAACTTCGAGTTCGATCGCGATCGTTATCCCGCCAAGTATCGCATTTGTTGTATATGCATCTATCACAGGTGTATCTATTGCGGATATGTTTACCGCAGGTATCGTTCCCGGTATTCTGATGGGTGTTGCTCTGGTGATCGTTGTTATGCTGGAGGCGAGAAAAAACAATATTCAGCCTACACAGAAAAAAGCAAGTGGCAAAGAACGATGGGATGCGTTCAAGGATGCATTCTGGGGCTTCCTGATGCCGGTTATCATCCTTGGCGGTATCTACGGAAGTATTTTCACACCGACTGAGGCAGCTGCCGTGTCTGTTGTGTACGGTCTGTTTGTGGGAATATTTATTTATAAAGATATCAAGATCAAAGACCTGTGGGAGCTGATGGTAGACTCTGCGAAGACAACCGGTGGTATCATGCTGATCGTGGCGAGTGCTTCCCTGTTCTCTTTCGTATGTACCAAATTCGGTATCGCACAGGCAGCTTCCGGTCTGCTCGGAAGCGTAGCGCATAACCAGTTTGTATTCCTTCTGATCGTCAATGTGATCTTCCTGATCGCAGGATGCTTTATTGATGCAAACTCTGCAATGTACATCTTTATTCCGATCATGCTGCCGGTATGTAAGGCACTGGGATATGATGTGGTAGCATTTGGTATCGTGGCAACTGTCAACCTGGCCATCGGACAGGTAACTCCTCCGGTAGGTGTAAACCTGTTTGTTGCGATTTCTGTCAAACTGAAAAAAGGAATGGAAGTTACCATTCAGCAGATTTCCAAGGCCGTTATGCCGATGATCGGAGCGTCTGTGGTTGTACTGTTACTGATCACCTATATTCCCGGAATATCCACCTTCCTGCCGAAAGCGCTGGCCGGAGAAAATGGTGCTTACAGCGGAACGGTAACGGCTTCTTCTGACAGTGCAGATGATGCACAAGATAGCACCGGTGGTTCCGGAGATTCTTATAATGACATCGCAGATTACAGTGATCTTGGCTGGGAAGAACAGACCTGGAACTTCACCTGTTCCACCACAGAAACCAGTACCTGGGCAGAGGGTGGAAGAAAATTCGGTGAACTGATGAAAAAGGCGACCGGAGGTAAAGTAAAAGTCAATGTTTACGCAGCAGACCAGCTGACCAACGGAAACCAGTCCGAAGGTATTCAGGCTCTGATGAACGGAGATCCGGTACAGATTTCCATGCACAGCAACCTGATCTATTCTGCTTTTGACCCGAGATTTAATGTGGTATCTCTACCGTTCCTGTTTGATTCAGTAGAAGATGCAGATGCAAAACTTGACGGAGAAGCAGGAGAAAAACTGAAAGCTATTCTGGATGAATACAATCTTCACTGTATGGGAATTGCAGAAAACGGCTTCCGCCAGCTGACCAACAGCAGACAGGAAGTCAGATCCGTAGAAGATATGAAAAATCTGAAAATCCGTGTGGCAGGAAGTAACCTGCTGATGGAGTGTTATAAGAGATGGGGAGCAGATGCGACCAACATGAACTGGTCCGAAACTTATACGGCCCTGCAGCAGAAAACCGTAGAAGGACAGGAGAATCCGCTGCCGGCTATCGATGCAGCCAGTGTACAGGAAGTACAGCCATACTGCTCCCTGTGGAATGCAAACTATGACTGTCTGTTCTTCTGTATCAATGGTGATATCTATAATAGTCTGACTCCGGAACAGCAGGAAGTTATTGACGAGTGCGGAAAACTGGCTACTGACTACGAACGTGAGATCAACCGTGCCGGAGACGACGAGATCATGAGCCGCTGGCAGAAAGAAAACGGTGTGACGATCACACAGAATGAAGATATGGACATCGACTCTTTCAAAAAGGCAGTAGACGGAATCGACGAGTGGTATCAGAAAGAACTGGAAGACCAGGGATACGATGATGCCAAAGAACTGATTGCTGCTTTCCAGTAAAAAAAGGACATCAGACCAGGCAACATTGTCTGGAAGTAAAACAGATCCGGAAAACGATAAATGGTTTTCCGGATCTGTTTTTGCGTCCGGCTATTCTCATATTAAAAAATATGATATAATGAGCGTTAGCGAGCGGGAACAAACGAAGTTTGTTCATCGGGAGCGGCGAATGGCGATCATGATAGCTGCGAGAGCAGCGTCAAGCACCGCAGGTGCGAATCATGATATAATGAGCGTTAGCGAGCGGGAACAAACAAAGTTTGTTCATTGGGAGCGGCGAATGAAGATCATGATATAACAGAAGAAATAGGAATGTTTAACAAACAAATAAATAAGGAATCTCCTACCTCTAAGTATAAACGAAGGTAGGGGAGAAATTATCAAAAAGAAATGAAACGGCAGTAGCGGGCGGAGAAAAATCGGTATCCCCTACTGATATGAGGTCAAGCAACGTCGGTATTCCCGACATGTCGGACTCTGTGAAATTACCGACCGTGGATTGAAACAATAACCGATACAGAAAACGAGGAGAGTAAATGTGAAAAAACAGGAAGAAATACTTGCAGATCCCGTGGAAAAACTGAAACTGTTACTTGAACAGGGGGAATTTGAGCTTCTGGAAGAAAAGACAGAGGGAAGAATCTCTTATCGACTGATCTATCTGATGAATGATGCTGTGGAAAGTTTTCTTGTTCTTAAAAACTGTCGGATGACCGGAGAATATCTGGCAGATTATGAAGGTAAGATTGAAACGGAACTGCGGGAATATAAAGAAGAAAATGTGAAATCAGAAACAGGGTTCGTAAACCATTCTGAAAAAAATAAATATATCCTTGTGGTGCATCAGGGTGATTCGGTATGCACTCTGATGTTTACCGGTCTGGAAGAAGAAGTTCACCTGTATAATTATGGAACAATCGGTCATTTCTGGGTAAAGAGATATGAATATCTGCGTCAGCTGGAGTATACGTTTGCCATTATACGTGACAAACGGGAGTATCTGGGAGAAAGATATTGTAACAGACGGGAGCAGAAACTGGCAGCTCTGGCGGATTTTCCACCGTTGAATTATACCTGTTATCCGGCAATCAGCAAAGAATATCTCGTGGAGAGAGAAAATGCCTGGAAACCAGCCGGACAGGCTCTGTCCGTTATGGAAGAACTGCTGAAGGAAACCGGTGATAAACAGCTGTTGAGACTGGTGCGTCTGTATGCAATGTTCCCGGTGAAAATACTGGCAAGATATATAGCCATGCAGCTTCACAGAACAAAACACAGAAAGGTGGTGCAGCTTTTGCAACAGCAGGTACGACAGGCGGCAAAATACTATCCGGAACGAAAATTTTCAGGAAAAGAAGAAAAAAAGTTTCGGGAGCAGAGAAAACGGGCGCAGGACTGTGCAAGAGAATGGGAAGAAAAAGGATACCGGGTGGATATCTTCCGGGAAGAACCGTTTACGGTATCGAGAGATTCTGTTGAAGGAAAATATTATGTGATGATATGGAAAAAAGGTTTCCGGAATCAGAAAGTGAAAATAGAGGAGATTCTGTAAAACAGGTACGGAAGAATGGATATGACAAAACAACGACAAAAATAACAGACAGAGGATACAGAAGCAAAGAAAGGGAAAAAATATGAGTTACGCAGTAGTTACACTGAAAAAAGGAGAGGGACGTACACTGAAAGCAGGCGGGGCCTGGATATTTGATAATGAGATCGAGAGTATCACCGGAGGATTTGACAACGGTTCACTTGTGCTGGTACACGACTTTGATGGCTACCCCATGGGACGGGGATTCATCAATCAGAATTCCAAGATCAGAGTTCGAATGATGACCAGAAACATTCATCAGGAGATTGACGAATCATTTTTAAGGATGCGTGTAAAAAATGCATGGGAATACCGAAAAACTACAGTGGATACCTCATCCTGTCGTCTGATCTTCGGTGAAGCAGATTTTCTTCCCGGACTGACCGTGGACAAATACGAGGATGTGCTGGTGGTGGAGTGTCTGGCACTGGGCATGGAAGCATTCAAAGAAACCATCGTGAAACTGTTAAAAGAAGTGCTGGCGGAAGACGGCGTGATCATCCACGGTGTCTTTGAGCGAAGCGATGCCAACGAGCGGAAAAAAGAAGGACTTCCTAAAGTAAAAGGATGGATCGGGGAGCCGTATAAAACGGAAGTGGAGATCGTGGAAAATGGAGTACATTATCTGGTAGATGTGGAAAATGGACAGAAAACCGGATTCTTCCTGGATCAGAAGTACAACCGTCTGGCGATGCAGCGCATCTGCAAGGGAAAACGGGTGCTGGACTGCTTTACCCATATGGGAACATTTGCCCTGAACGCCGGAATTGCCGGAGCCACAGAGGTAACCGGGCTGGATATCTCTGAGTATGCCGTTTCCCAGGCAACGGAAAATGCAAAAAGAAACGGACTGGAAGACAGGGTCACCTTCCGCTGTGCGAATGTATTTGACGAACTTCCACGCCTGGCAGAAGCAGGAGAGAAATACGATGTCGTGATCCTGGATCCTCCTGCATTTACCAAATCCCGCCAGGCCACCAAAAACGCTATCAAAGGTTACCGCGAGATCAATATCAAAGGACTGAAACTGGTCAAAGACGGCGGCTACCTTGCCACCTGCTCCTGTTCCCATTTTATGACCCAGGAACTCCTTGCGAAAACGGTTCGGGAAGCTGCAAGAAGCGCTCATAAACGTCTCCGCCAGGTGGAATTCCGCACTCAGTCCCCGGATCATCCGATCCTGTGGGCGGCAGATGAGTCGTATTATTTAAAATTTTTTATTTTCCAGGTCGTTGACGAAAAGTAATTTTTTCCGAAAAATAAAAAAATATTTCAAAAAAGCCTGAAAGAGATAATAGGATGTATTTATGGATGCTTGCGGCAGTCGTCGCTTATTTTATCAAAGGTTTGTGTGGCTTTGCCAACACGCTGGTATTTACAGCAATTCTCAGTTTTGGATCGGTAAATGCCAATATTTCTCCAATTGATCTGCTGTTGGGTTATCCGGCCAATGTGATTCTTACCTGGAAAAACCGAAAAAATCTGGATCCGAAAGTGTATATCCCGTTGGCAGTCCTGGTACTGGCAGGCAGTATTCCCGGAGCATTTCTGTTGAAAAATGTGGATGCCAGAGCGATCAAGCTGGTATTTGGAGTGGTAGTAGTCGCACTGGGTGCGGAGATGCTTTCCAGAGAGTACAGCAAAAAACGCGTACCTTCCTCCCGGCTGGTGCTGGCGATCATCGGTGTGGCAGCCGGGGTTTTGTGCGGTCTCTTTGGTGTGGGCGCTTTGCTGGCCGCTTACGTCAATCGCGTGACGGACGAGGACAGCTCATTTAAGGCAAATATCAGCGCGGTCTTTATTGTGGACAACACATTTCGCATTATTTTGTACAGTGCACTTGGATTACTTACGTTTGATACGGTTCTGTCCGTCTTGAAACTGATTCCGTTTGCACTTTTGGGGCTGTTTTTGGGAATCAAATGCAGCAATCATATGGATGGAAAAAATGTTAAGAAGATTACATCGGTATTGCTGGTACTGTCCGGTATTTCGCTGATTTTGAAAAATCTTTAAAAATGCAGGAACGATCCAGGAAAAGAAGTAAAAAAATAGGATTAAACAGCAATGTGATACCGCTCCGAACCTATCTTTGCCTGCTTTGCATATATGGAATACAGGTTGCGTGTCAGTATAGTTTTGTAGCACTTGATCAGGACAAAACAGCTATTTTTCTGACCATATGGAGAAAAATCATTTTGCTGATTCCACTCATTTTCTTTTTGTCTCATATTGTTGCGAATCCAACCATCGGTGTATTTTTGGCTGAGCCGATTGCGGATTTTGTGGCTGTTTGTACGACGGGGAGTTTATTTTACAGATACTATCGGAGAGAATTAGCGGATAAGAGAGATTCATGAGGTGCTTTCTTTTGCTGCGTGCTATAATAGGACATAAAAGAACAAATGAAATTGCAAAAAGCAGAGCAAACGGATTTTCCTGTCATTCAGAAATTTTATTGGGATGTCTTTGAGAATAGAAGTCGACTTTTGTCCTGTCTTGTGTATCACGGAAGTGCCTGTTTTACAGGCTTTCCGGGACATCAGTCATTTTGGCTGGTATTGTAAAGCAGTGTCAGATTTGTCGTAAATGTCGTAAATTTGCGGTCAAAAAATGATGAGAAATGGAGAGTGCTAATAAAATGAAATTAACGTACACGAATGTAAATTGAAATCTGACTCCGAATCTTACTTATAAATCCGGTGAGCAGATGGAGCAGTTTGGCAAGTATGGATTCTTACGCAGAGATTATCTGAAGAACCATCGAAATTCAACCTACCAGGTGATGCTTTTACAGGATACAATTGGAGAACATCTTCTGGAAGTGGACAAGGCGGCCAGAGAACGGGAAGAAGTGATTCTGAAACAGTTGGAAGAAAAAGAACCATTACCGGATAAAGAGAAAGATCAGATTGCGTGGGTAAGAGCTGCTAATCAGCACAGAGCGTTTGTGGAAGAGATTATTTTGAAGGAACTGATCTATGTTTAACAAAGTTGAAGTTTGTAACTGAGGATTGAACAGGTAATTGGACAGATTAAAAAATCATTGAAAAAAGAATAAAATGTTTAGAGAAGGCGTGAGTGATAGAGATATTACTTACGCTTTCTCTTTTGAACTGGAAAGGAGGATGGGAGCATGGCACAGATTTTTCGTGTAGAGAGAACTAAGAATTTTACGGTAATGAGTAATCACCATTTCAAGAATAAGAATCTGACATTGAAAGCGAAAGGTCTATTGTCGCTGATGTTAAGTTTGCCAGATGACTGGTATTACAATATGCAAGGACTGGAAACATTGAGCAGAGATGGGATTGATTCTGTTCGTTCTGCAATTAAGGAATTAAAGCATCATGGGTATGTGGAACGTCATAGATTGCGTAATGAATATGGCTTTTATGGAGATACCGAATATATTATCCGGGAAGTTCCATTAGGAGAAGAAAATGATTAAGGGGAGAAGAGAAGTGCCTAAGGGTGAATAATCCAATTTTGGACAATCAGGCCATAGGAAATTTCTATCTCCGGACATCAGAAAATAGGAAAACCAGATATGGTAAATCCCATACTGGACAAACCGCTGCTATTAATAATCCATGTTATTAAATATGAATTATTAAAGAACCAGTAAGAAAATATATTTCGATAAATCTTATATTGCTCTTGGGACTTATAAATATTGCTGCTATGGAAATAAAAATCTACTGTCATAATAAAAGGGAATTATATTAGAAAAATATTTATGGTTATGAAAAACCAAATTTGATTATTGACAATCAAATAAACAAATGCTATAGTGAATACAAGAGAATTGATTGTGAATAACCAAAGGAGGAAACAGGGTTGAATATTTCAGTTAAAGAGTTAAAAGAAAAAGAAGGCTCGAAAGTTGAAGAGATTAGTTGGAATATTTCAAATAGGATGAGAGAACTTGGAAATACATCCGTATATGGAGGCTTTTGCTTATCGTATGTGGCGTATTTATCTTTAAAAAATAAGATAAACGATGTATATCAGTTAGTAGAATATGTGGAACTGACTTTTTCACCGGAGAGAGTCAGTTTCATAAAAGGAAATATTGAAAATTTATGGAATGTGGCAATAGAAATCGGAGAAGCATATTCAGAAGAAACACTTTTAGCAGTAGTATTGTGGTGGCCATTGCAAGGAAATAAATTTATGGGAGAATGCGAAACCCCACAGAGTGTTGTAAAGTTGGCAAATGAGATACTTCAAATTTCAAATGATAAGGCAGCAGATTTCTGTAGTGGAATTGGAACATTTCTAGTGAATGCTATAGAAAGAAATCCAGAATCACAGTTTTATGGTGTGGAGCTTGTAACTGAGGTCAAAGAAGTGGCAGAAATCAGAACGGAATTAATTTCTGATCGGGTGAAAATTGAACAAAAATCAGTTCTGGACATAGATGACAATCTGATGTTCGATAAAATATTCTGTGATTATCCTTGGGGGATAAGGGCGAAAGAGAGTATTGGAAACAACGAGGAATTAGAGGTGATATATAATGTTATACCAGAAGTACAGAAAGTAGCTGCGGGAGACTGGGTATTTATTATAAATGTCATGAATCATCTCAACAAACATGGAAAAGCGGTTGTTTCGGTGAGTAATGGAGTGACTTGGAACGGAGGAATCAATACAGTAATCCGCGAAAAATTTGTAAAAAAAGGATTTGTCGAGGCGGTGATAGCACTTCCATCCAATTTGTATTCGAATACTGGAATTGCCTGTTCATTACTGGTATTAAGCAGAAACAATAAAAATATAAGAATGATAGATGCAACGGAGATGGTCTCTGTTGGACGAAGACAGAATGTTCTTAGTGATGAAAATATTTCTAAAATTCTTGAACTATTGAATACAGATGACGATAACTCAAAGCTAGTTTTGGGTGAAGAGGTGGCAAAAAATGAATACACTCTTAATCCGTCAAGATATCTTCAAAAAGAGATGCCCATAAAAAACGGGGTAGCATTTGAATCTGTGATAAAGAACATAACAAGAGGAGCACAGATTAAAGCAACGATTTTAGATGAAATTGTATCTGATGAACCAACGAACATGCAGTATTTGATGCTGGCAAATATAAAGGATGGTATTATTAGTGATGATCTTCCTTATTTGAAAGAAATGAATCCTAAATACGAGAAATATTGTATTAAAAATGGAAGTCTCGTAATTTCCAAAAATGTATCTCCGGTAAAAATGGCAATTGCATCCGTAAAAGAAGGAAATAAGATTTTAGCAAATGGTAATCTTTATGTTATTGAGTTAGATGAAGATAAGATAAATCCTTACTTTTTGAAAGCATATTTGGAAAGTGAAAATGGAAAAGCAGCCTTATCTAGAGTAGCAGTAGGGGCTACTTTATTAAATCTGCCGGTTGAAGGATTGAAAAAAATAACAATTCCATTGCCTGACTTAAAAAGTCAGAAGATAATTGCAGATAAATATTACACCAAGATAAATGAAATAAAAGAATTGAAATACAAATTAGAAAAGGCAACAGCAGAATTAGAACATATTTATACGGAGGAAAAATAAATGGATGAAAATAATAAATTTGATGTAGTTGGAACTAATATAGCAGAGAAAGCGACAATGATCTGGAATGTAGCAGATATGCTCCGTGGCCCATTTAAACCGCATGAATATGGATTGGTAATTTTGCCAATGACAGTAGTAAAAAGATTTCATGATTGTTTATTACCGACACATAAAACAGTATTGGAACAGTATGAAAAGGTGAAGAATTTTGCTGTAATTGATGGATTTCTGACAAAAGCTTCCGGTTATCAATTTTATAACATCAGCAAATATACATTTGAATCTTTATTAGCTGATCCGGAAAATATCGAAGCAAATTTTCGAGATTATCTGAATGGATTTTCAGCAAATGTTCAGGATGTGCTGGCAAAGTTTGATTTTGATAATATTATCCGCAGAATGGTGGAAAGTAATACCTTGTATCTTGTCATAAAAGAATTTAATTCACAAAAAGGATATCTGGGACCAGATAAGATCAGTGCAGTAGACTGTGGATATATTTTTGAAGATCTGGTAAAACGATTTTCAGAGTCTTTTGGAGAAGAGGCAGGAGCACATTTTACCAGTAGAGATATCATCTATTTAATGACGGATTTACTTTTATCAGATGCAGATCTGAGTAAGGGTGGAAATGTAACAGTGTATGACATGGCGATGGGAACATCTCAGATGCTTAGCTGCATGGAAGAAAGAATTCAGGAGCTAAACACAGAGATTGGAGTTACCTGCTTTGGTCAGGAGTTTAATCCCTCTACATTTGCGATTGCAAAAGCGGATATGATGATTCGTGGGGGCGATCCAAATAATATGAGATTTGGAGATACCTTGTCAGAAGATCAGTTTAGCGGGTATCAGTTTCAGTATATTATTTCAAATCCGCCTTTCGGAATTGACTGGAAAAGAGAAAAAACAGCAGTAGAGGCAGAAGCGAAGAAAGGTGAATTGGGAAGATTTGCACCTGGACTTCCGAAGATATCTGATGGACAGCAGTTATTTGTATTAAATGGGCTTTCCAAGCTGGCTCCAAATGGAAAAATGGCGATTATTCAGAATGGCTCATCATTATTTTCGGGAGATGCCGGAAGTGGACCGTCAGAAATAAGAAGATATATTTTGGAAAATGACTGGTTGGATGCGATTGTGCAGTTAGGTACAGATATGTTTATGAATACCGGTATCAGCACTTATATTTGGATCTGTTCTAAAGATAAACCAGTACACAGAGCTGGAAAAGTGCAGTTGATTGATGCTTCGCACTGTTTTGAAGCAAGAAGAAAAAGTATCGGAACGAAAAGGAATGACATTACTGATAAATGCCGTGATCTAATTGTAAAAGCATATGGTGCATTTGAAAATGGAACTGTATATGGCGAGAAAGATGGTATTTACTGTCAGAGTAAGATTTTTGGTGCAGAAGAATTTGGATATCAGAAGATTATAGTAGAACAGCCGCAGAAAGATGAAAATGGTGAAACCATATTAAAAAAGGGAAAGCCAGTAGCTGATGTGTCTCTGCGTGACACAGAAAATGTACCGCTGACAGAAGAGATTGAGGAATATTTCAAGAGAGAAGTATTACCATATGCACCAGAAGCATGGATAGATGAAAAGAAAACGAAAAAAGGATACGAGATTCCAATGACAAGATATTTTTATGAATATCAGGCACCGGAACCAGTGGAAGAAATTGCGGTACGCTTGCATGAATTGGAACTGGATATTCAGAGTAGTTTGGATGCTTTATTTGGGGAGGAATGATATGAGTAGAGAGATGAAAGATTCAGGGGTTGAATGGATTGGAGAGATACCGGAGGAATGGAAGATAAGGAGACTAAAAGCACTACTTATTGAAAGAAATCAGAAAAATGATGATTTAAAAACAAAATTTATCTTGTCGTTAGGGGTTAACTATGGCGTAGTACCATATTCAGAAAAAGAAGGTGGTGGAAATAAAGCAAAAGAAAATTTGCAGGATTATAAAGTGGCATATCCAGGTGATATAGTAATGAATAGTATGAATATTATATCAGGCTCAGTTGGAATATCGCATTATATGGGGTGTGTAAGTCCTGTATATTATATGTTTTACCCTAGAAATAATGATGTAAATGTTAACTATTATCATTTTTTATTTCAAACAAAAGCATTTCAAAGAAGTTTGGTGGGATTAGGCAATGGAATATTGATAAAAGAAAATGAAAAAGGAAATTTTAATACAGTTAGAATGCGTATACCAGTAAACAGATTGAATGCATTATTTCTCCCAGTGCCCAATTTAGAAGAACAAAATAGAATTTCAACATTTTTAACTGATAAATGCTTAAAAATAGAGAATATTATAAAGGATACAGAGAAATCTATAGAAAAATATAAGAAACTTAAATTGGCTCTTATAACAAAAAGTGTTACAAAGGGAATTCGCAAAAATAGAAAGTTTAAAGATAGCGGATATGATTTTATAGGGCTAATTCCTGAGGAATGGGAAATATGTAAGGTAAGACATATAGGAAGATTACAAAATGGCATAAGTAAGGGAGCAGAATATTTTGGAAAAGGCTATCCGTTTGTAAGTTATGGGGATGTGTATCGCAATTACTCTTTACCAAGACAAGTAGAGGGCTTAATTGATTCAACAGAAAAGGAACAAGAAATATATTCAGTGAAAAAGGGAGATGTTTTCTTTACAAGAACATCAGAGACAATAGAAGAAGTTGGATTTTCAAGTGTATGTGAAAAGGATATACTTAATGCAACTTTTGCAGGATTTTTGATAAGACTTAGACCATTCGAACAAGAGAAGATAGATACTGAATTTTTAAAGTATTACTTTAGAAGTGAGCATCAACGGTTTTATCTTGTAAAAGAAATGAATTTAGTGACAAGAGCAAGCTTGGGTCAACCTTTACTTAAAGGAATGCCGGTACTTATTCCACCTAAAGTAGAACAAGAAGAAATTGCGAAATATTTGAACAAAAAATGCAACATCATTGATAAAGTAATACAAAAAAAAGAAGAGATGATTCAGGAAATTAGTGAGTATAAAAAATCCTTGATTTACGAGTATGTCACAGGAAAAAGGGAGGTGCCAAAATCTTGAGTATAGATGTTACAACAGAGAAACGTTTTGAAGCAGATATTGAAGAATTTTTTCTATCACCGGCAGGTGGCTACACTCATAATAACGATATGTATGATCCGCAGCTTGGCGTTTATAAAGATACTCTATTGAGATTTGTTCAGAGAACACAGCCGAAAGAGTGGAAACGTTTTCTGTTGCAGAATAAAGTGAATCCAGAACGTAAATTCTGTCTTGCGTTCAACAATGCTTGTGATATGGACGGACTTATTTCTGTATTGCGACATGGATTTAAACATAGAGGCATTCCATTCAAAGTATGTTATTTTAAACCAGAATCAGGGTTAAACCAAACAGCGGAAGCACTGTACGAAAAGAATGAAATTACTTGCAACAGACAGTGGTTTTATTCCAGTGATACACATAGTTCTGTTGATATGGTTCTGTCGGTAAATGGGATACCAGTATTTGCCCTGGAATTAAAGAATCAGTATACAGGGCAAAATGTTGATAATGCCAAGCGTCAGTGGATGTATGATCGTGACCCAAGAGAAATATGTTTTCAGTTCAATAAGAGAATCTTAGGATATTTTTGTATTGATCAGTTGGAAGTTTGGATGACAACCCGGTTGGAAGGAAAAACTACATATTTTCTTCCGTTCAATCAGGGATCAAACGGTGCTGGAAATGATGGCGGCAAGGGAAATCCTGCGAATCCGGAGGGATATCCAACATCATACTTCTGGGAGTATGTATTCCAGAAAGACAGCATGATGGATATTATCCAAAAGTTTATTCATCTGCAGGTAAAGGAAGAAAAGAAACAAATGCCTGACGGATCAGAGCAGGTTACAAAAAAGAAAAGATTAATTTTTCCAAGATATCATCAATTGGACGTTGTACGTAAATTAATTGCAGATGTGAAAGAAGAAGGTGCAGGTCATAATTATCTGATTCAACATAGTGCAGGTTCTGGAAAGTCCAATTCTATTGCCTGGACAGCTTATAGACTGGCATCCTTACATGATTCGAATGATGCATCCGTTTTCAGCAGTGTGGTTGTAGTTACAGACCGAACCGTGTTAGATGAACAGTTACAGGAAACCATTTCAGGGTTTGATCACACGATAGGGGCGGTAGAGACGATTGATGATAAAAAGAACTCAAAAGATCTACGAGATGCCATCAATAACGGGGCAAGAATTATTGTAACCACATTGCAGAAATTTCCAGTGATTTATCAGGAAGTGGATAAGGTTGCCGGAAGAAATTTTGCGATTATTGTAGATGAAGCTCATTCTTCACAGACGGGAAGTTCTGCAATGAAATTGAAAGCAGCGCTGGCAGATACAGAAGCGGCATTGAGAGAATATGCGGAAATAGAAGGAAAAGCAGAAGATGAAATAGATAGAAATGATAAACTTGTTCAGGAGATGCTGACACATGGAAAACATCCAAATTTATCCTTTTTTGCATTTACTGCGACTCCGAAATCGGCAACACTGGAGATGTTTGGAAGTCAATGGACAGATGGAAGTTTTCATCCATTTCATATTTATAGCATGAGGCAGGCGATAGAAGAAGGGTTCATACTGGATGTTTTGCAGAATTATATGACTTACAGTACATGTTTCAAAATTGCAAAAGATACACCAGAAAATCCTGAGCTTCCAGAAAGCAGAGCAACAAAAATTATAAAGAAGTATGAAAAATTGCATCCATATAATATCAGCCAGAAAGCACAGATTATCGTAGAAACCTTCAGAGAGACTACGAAACAAAAAATTGGTGGAAAAGGGAAAATGATGGTTGTCACAGATTCGAGACTGGCAGCAGTTCGATATTTCCATGAAATCAAAAGATATATAAGAGAACAACATTATGTAGATATGGATATTTTGGCTGCATTTTCCGGAACGGTGCAGGATGGAGATGAAGAGTATACAGAGTCCGGGCTGAACGTAAGGAAAGATGGAAGCCATATATCAGAAAGTCAGACAAAAGAAGAATTCCATGATAATTTCAATGTTCTGGTAGTAGCGGAAAAATATCAGACTGGTTTTGATGAACCACTGTTACATACAATGATTGTTGATAAGAAATTGAAAAATGTGAAAGCAGTGCAGACGTTATCTCGTTTAAATCGAACATGCCCTGGAAAAGTAGACACATTTGTGTTGGATTTTGCAAATAAAAAAGAAGATATTCTTGAAGCATTTCAGCCATTTTATCAGGAGACAAGTCTTGAGCAGGAAGTAAATGTGGATTTGATTTATCAGACAGAAAAAGAACTTCTGGATTATGCAATTTATAATGAAAATGATATCAAGGCATTTATTGATATATGGAATCATCCTGATAAGCAGGATGCAACTGCGATGGGAAAAATGACAAGTGTATTAAAACCGGTAGCAGATAGATACAATTTGAAAAATCCAGAAGAACGATATCAGTTTAGAAGGCAGGTAAGAAAAATATTAAGATGGTATAGTTATATAACACAAGTAGTTCGAATGTTTGACGCTGATATGCATAAGGAATATCTTTTCCTTAGTTATTTGATCGGACTCTTGCCGGAAGAAAAGGAAGAACCGATTGATTTAGATGGAAAGCTGAAACTGGAATACTATAAATTGCAGAAGACTTTTGCGGGTGCAATAAAACTGGAAAAAGTTGACGGGCAATACGTTCCGTCTAAAAAGCAAGGAGCACAGGGAATCCGACAGAAAAGCACATTGGATGAAATCTTGGATAAGATTAATGAGAAGTACAAAGGACAGTTCACAGATGGAGATCGGGTGATGCTTAGTGCTTTACACGATAAATTGATTGCCGATGATAAGCTGGCAAGTTCTGCTCGTACTTCAGATCCACGAATCTTTACGGAAAGTATTTTCCCTTCAGCTTTTGGAAATGCAGCAATGGAAAGTTATATGGAAGCGCAGGACAGCTATGGTTCTCTATTTGAGGACAAAAGTAAGTATGATGCTGTAATGAGTGCACTGGCGGGAGTGATTTACAGGGAAATGCGTTCTAAAAAGACTGTGGATTACCGGAAAATTGAGAGAGATGAGCAAGTGCAAATGGTAGCGGAAGAACCAGTTAAATATGGGAAATAAGTAAGAATTATAAAGCGTGGAGGGTGTTTTATGTATATTTCTTCAGTTTCAATTGAAAACTTTAGAGCGTTTAAAGAGAAGACCGTATTTCATTTTAATCCAGGAGTTACCGTACTTATCGGAGAAAATGATTGTGGAAAATCAACTGTTATCGATGCCATTCGTTATGTGTTAGGAACAACAGATCAATCGTGGCAGCGTGTAGAGTTATCTGATTATCATCAAGAAAATACCGTTAATGAAATACATATTACTATTACATTTTCAAACTTAACAGTTAGAGAAAAAGCAGCTTTTTTGGAGTGTTTAACGTACACAAAAGACGAAGAAATACTAATAATTAATTGGTCAGCAAAGTATATGACTAATGTAAATCCACATAGGACATTTGTAAGTGTGAATTGCGGAAGAAATGCAGATGTAGCAGCACCTTCAGCAGAAGCACGTGAATTGTTAAGAGTGACATATTTAAAGCCACTGAGAGATGCACAAGCACAAATGAAATCGGGAAGAGGATCACGTTTGGCTCAAATATTAAGTAGTATACCAGATTTGAATTTAGGTGAGCGAGAATATAAAGAAGGAATAGATATAACTTCATTGTCTCTCGCTGGAATTTTTGATTTGTCCAATCAGTTACTGGCTGAACATAAAGTGATTAAAGCTGTGAATAAGGGAATAGGTGATATTTTAAATACAGAGTTAATGCTAAATAATGATGCTGTAAAAACACAAATTACAGTCGCTGGTGATGGTAACACGGATGAAAAGAAGATATATTCATTGTTGGAAAAATTGGATTTGAATATTCAAAAAGATTCAGTATCAAATTATGGTAATGTGGGACTTGGAACAAGCAATTTAATGAGTATGGCATGTGAAATGTTACTGAATCAGGATAATAATGAATTAAGTACATTCATGTTAATTGAAGAACCGGAAGCGCATATACATGCTCAAAGACAATTGAAGCTTATACAGTCTATGCAAAAGAAAGGAGAAAATCAACAAGTAATAATGACAACGCATTCTCCTTTATTGGCATCAGTGGTAGAACTTAATAATTTACTTTTGATACAAAATCGGAAAGCTTTTTCGATGAGAGAGGGAGAAACAATGTTGGATTCTTCTGATTATAAATTTTTAGAACGTTATTTGGATGCTACGAAAGCCAATTTATTTTTTGCCAAAGGTGTAATCATTGTAGAAGGACCAGGAGAGGCTTTATTATTACCAACTCTTGCGCAATTATTGAACAGAAATTTAACAGATTATGGAATATCTATTGTTGATGTTAAAAGTACAGGTCTTCGAAGATATGCAAGGATTTTTCAGAGAAAAGAGGGAGATGAAATAAATATTCCTGTATCGTGTATTACAGATAGAGATGTAATGCCAGAATGCGCACCTGCAATTTGTCTTGATGAAAAATATAAGGATAAAGAAAATTGGCCAAAGAAAAATCGAAAATGGAAAGTAGAGTCTGAAATAAAAGACAAAGAAAAGTATATACAAGAGATTGAAAAAAAGGCAAATGGTCAAAATGTTAAAACATTTATTCCAGAGCAGTGGACGTTGGAATATGAGCTAGCTGCCAATGGATTAGGCGAAGAAATGTTGCAAACTATTGCAACTATGCTTGCAGAAAAAATTCAGGACAAAGAAAAGAACGAGGAGAAGAAAGCGGAGCTATTAGAAAAGTACACAAAAGAATATAATGAATATAAGAATAAAGAGGCTAAAGCATCTTATGTATACTCGTTTTTTTCGCATAAGATAGTATCAAAAGCGGAGTTTGCGCAAAAATTTAGTTTTGATTTGGAAAACATATTTAAGGGAAAAACAGTTGAAGAGATAGTGACAGTATTGCCAAATTATTTGGTGAAAGCTATAGAATATGTGACAATGATATTGTCAATATTGGTTGACACATTTATCTCAAAGATATCACTGCCTATGCAGCCTGTTCCAGAGATTGGTAGTATCTCTGTCGCTTAATTATCGGAGGAAGCCCACCGTTGGCAGAGCAGATCCTCCTGTTATTCCAGTAATTGATGAAGTATCTCCAAATGAGAACCTTCAGTTCTTCTATGGTCATAGTCTCCGTATTGTAGCGGTCATAGAGAAGCTCGCTTTTCATTCTGGCCCACATGCTTTCGCATCGGGCATTATCGTGGCACCTGCCACCAGCACTGTTCATGCTTTGAATAATACCGTATTTAGCAAGAGCCTTACGATAAGTTTCACTGGTATATTGTGTTCCTCTGTCAGAGTGTACAATAGCCCCTCGCAGATCAGGATATGCCAGATAGGCATTATCCAGGGTATGCTCACACAAAGTTGCTTTCATGTTGGTTTCCATTGCCAGACCAAGGACACTGGAATCAAAGCAGTCAAAGATAGCTGAAACATACAGTTTTCCATCTTTAGCCTTGATTTCTGTGATGTCAGTTACACATTTTTCAAGTGGCTTATCAGATTTGAAATCTCGCTTCAGAAGATCATCTGACTTACGAGCTTCCCGATCAGCCTTGGTAATACCATTCGGCTTACGCTTTGGTTGATGACTAAGGCCAATTTCATCCATGACCCTGTAGACGGTTCGCTCACTAGGAATCTTGAGTCCTTCCGGTTTCTTAAGGAGAAGTGCCTGATACATGCGAATACGCCCATAGGTATCATTACATTCATCCTCTGTATTGATTGCTCTCATAGCATCAGCGAGATCCTGATATTTCCAGGGGCGATCTTTATAAGCAAGATATTTGTAGAACCCCTGGCGGCTAACGCCAAGCATCCGGCAATAGAATGAAAGTTTTCCCTTAATCATGCCGTCTTCCGTTTTTATGGCAATGAACATCATTCTTTGGTTCTTGCTGACTTCCGACGGCTGGCTGCGAAAAAAGCACTTGCTTCCTCGAGAAATTCATTTTCCTCTTTCAGACGCCGGATTTCTTTATCCTGATCCTTAACGCGTTTGCG
>NZ_VUMS01000030.1 GCF_009696065.1 Oliverpabstia intestinalis
GATCTGCTCTGCTAACGGTGGGCTTCCTCCGATGATCAAGCGCCAGAGATACTACGAATCTCTGGGACTGGCTGCATAGGCAGTGATATCTTTGAGATAAATGTGTCAACCAATATTGACAATATCAGGATATGGAAAAATATGGAGATAACGTTTTGAGCATCATGTGCCACGATGATGAAACCGGCAATACTCACTGCCATGCATTTATTCAGCCAATTGATCAGAAAGGGCATCTGAATGCTTCTTTTTTTACAGACGGAAAAGAAAATGGAAGATCCAGATATTCACGATTGCAAGACTCTTATGCAGAAGTTATGTGTTCTTTAGGACTACAACGTGGTATGAAAGGGTCGAAAGCTCGGCATAAGGATATTAAAAAATTTTATACGGAACTTAACCAGGCAATCGAAAATGTTCCGATTCCTCAAAAAGGAGAACTGGCCACAGATTATTATGAACGATTCCAGGAGCAGCTGGAAACTTTATCAGCGGCATATCTGAAAAAGGGACTGGAACGAGAACGTGCCGCCGATGAATGGGTCACTCGGAAAATCAACGACTATAAAAAACAGATACACCTGGAGCATCAGAATCAAAAACAACTCCTGGAACAAAATCTACGCACTCTTTCTTTACAGGTTATAGAGTCCCGAACACATTACCAGGAAGCAGAACATAAAATTCAGGAAACATCGGCGATGTATCAGCAACTTATCGATAACAAAGAACAGGAATTATCCGCTCTTACCAATCAGCTTCAGGAGATCCAGGATCTCATACTGAATTATGAAAACGAATATCGAACAATGAATGTCGCTGATTTCCTGGCACTGTTGAAAGAGGATACTCCAATATATCAATCTCTTGCTGCCATCGATCCGGAGAGTACACAACTGCTTAGTACATTCCAGGACAGGTTTCAAAATCACTTGCAACAGGCAGAGCCGGAACCGGATCAAAGATTTTAAGCTGTCCAATACTCCAGTCTATACATAATCTTTTGAAGGGAAATATACAATGAGAAAGAAAAGAAGATTTTATATTTTTGTGATAATTATTTCTTTTAGCACCATAATTGGTACAGCTACGAAACTCCAGGAACCTGAGCCACAGGAAATATTTGACACGCCTCCAGTAGTCCCGACATCCTTTCCAGATCCGAACCTTAAGGAAGAACAGGATAAAATTGCTACAACACCGGAAAACGAGAGGGACACAGAACAACCGGAAATTTCCAATGATCCGCAATCAGATCTGGAACAGGATTTCGGGAATCCGTCTTCAGATTCCTTTGTAGTTGAGCTGGGATAAAATTTTTTGAACGTCAAAAAACAGGTGCAAAAGAAATCCTTTTTGTACCTGTTTCTCTATTATATTGCTTTTCAATTATCAGAATAGAAAAGTTCAAGATTTTTATATAATAACTTTAATATGTATTTCCTGCTCTTTGTATCTTCTGGCGAAAGCGTTTCCGTCGGATTATATTCTGTCAACCAGATTAAAAATGGAAGATTTTTTCTTATATTCGGTTCTATCTCTGCCTGAATTTGTGCTATAGTTGGCCAGAACCCCTCCGGCTGCATATCTGTTTTTTTAATGTTCTCTACCATCCTGTCGTATTGTTGAAATGTTAATTTTATTTTCATTTCTCCATAACTCCTCTCGTATTTATCATAAAGCTAAACCATATATGATCTTTTAAAGAAAAAAGCCGGAAAAATTTCCAGCTTATTTTCATATGTCGATACATTCAAATATGGATATCTGGCCATCTAATGCATCTTTTTTCCTTTTTGTCTGAACAAATTCCTGTTTTAATATATCTGGCAATTCTTTGATACGGGACATGTATGCAACCTGATACCGGTCATTCAGTTCTTTCATGTATGAATATCCTGTTTTTATAATTTCCCAATATATGTGATATACTGTTGTAATGTTTTCAGCACTCAGCTGACACCATATCTGATCTTTCAATTCTTTATATCTTGTGGATCCGATCAGGCGTCTCATATTTACCTTTGAAAGCAGTAGATCAAGATATTTTTTGTCATGCAGCAGTGCAGCTATTTCATGAATACCGTCGATACCACACTGCAGATCGTATAGTTTTTTATAAAACTCTCTGCATATACGAGAAAATTGGTTACATAATCTATTTTTCTTTTCTGCGTTCTTTTTGTACAAATGTATTTTTTCTGTATATAGAATAATATATACTTCTCCGCATCTGGCATAACAATGAAAGTAGCAAAACTGTTTTTCAAGATTCGATTTGCAGATCATAATTCCGAAATCCCATATAAAATCACAGAGAGTTTTCTGATATTTTGGATAATCTATCCAGATATAAAAAGCATCGTTTTTTATTCTCCATTTATAAAATGTTTTTTTACCGGATCCCGGTAAGAATGTAAAACTCTTTTTTATGCTCTCTCTCATCGGATTATAAACCTGTTTTTCACCAAGCACTGCTATAACATATTTCACATCACCATTTTCCCTGTATATAAGATCCATATGATCCATATCTGCTATCGCATCAGCAATACACAGATCACGCCCGATCCAGCCATTGTACAGCATCCGGCCATGGCAATCCAAAAAACTTCCAATCGATGCAAACGCTTTTTTGTCTACTATGAAAATCTGTGAATTTATCTTAAATATCAGACCAGATTCACAAATCATTTCATAGACTTCCTCATTCACAGTCATTATTTCTTTATCGAATTTCAGAGTATCGTCATACTGTACAAATGGATATAATGGATCAATCGCAAAAAAAGAAACCTCATATGTACCGTTCAGTTTTCTGGCTGAATAATATGATAGCACTTTTAAATTTTTTGTATCAAATACATGCCGTTTTGTATGATCCTGTAACCAATCTACCGTTCGGAATAATGATTGCAGGTTGTCTCCATACACATCATATGGCTTTAATACATTTATTTGTTCATTCATTTTCCTTCCTCCTTTAAGCTCCATATATGAATTACATTTCACATTCAATATGGCAGATTCAGGAAACAGAAAATCGGATTGTACATGTAATACTATTCTTCGACCAGAATCACATCAAATGGATGTTCCTGCACTACTTCCTCCGGGGTGAGGTAATTTTGCAGATATTCCACACTATAGCCAATAATTTCTACGGCGGTATCTTTCCAGTTATAACTTTTTCCACATTGATTACAGATAGAAGTTTGAATCGCATTTCGTGTTTGTATATATCCATCCACATAGATGACACTTCCGGTATGAAGATATTTGATATCGTTTTCAGCCTGCTGTCCAATCGTGTTTATCCATGGATAATCGCTGTGCACTTCCGGAGAATCCTGAATGAAATATTTTCGTTGTATGGCGATCGGATAACGGACCGTATTCTTTTTTTTCTTTCCAACAGCGATCAATTCCGGGTTCCTGAGAACAGTACCAAGCGCAAAACATTTATTTGAAATTTCGACATGTGGCTGAAGCTTCTGCAAAGCGTCTTCTCTTGTCTGGATACCACTTTCCCGTCGACATAGATACAGCGGTGTTATGACAAAAATAATGGCTTTCTCTTTTATATTTTTCTCACCACAATGTTCACAAGAGGAGGCTTTTATAACGTTTTTGGTTGTAATAACTCCTTCTACTTCAATAATATCGTTGGTCTTATACTGTTCAATGGCGGTGACCATTTCCTCATCATCCGTAAAAATCGTTGGTACATTATAATAAAAGGTGTCTTTTTCCGAACGACTTTTATTCAGAACAATCAAGCTGAACATTGCTGCCGTAGAATTCCCCAGTTTTAGAAATTTAGGGGACTTCCGAAGAATTCCCAACAATCGGACATAATTGTGTGTAGCCATATTTTATTACCTTCTTTCTCCATAGAATCTAAAAATTTATAGTTAATATGGGAGAAAATAAAAAAATACCCGATTCATTTTCAGAACCAGGTATTTTAGACTTTATATAACATTTACTGCTCGCTTATAACATTTCTGAAATTTACACTTCTCATCAAACATCTCATATGCTTTTGCCGGTATCGCTAACGCAGCCATCAGAAATTCACTGAGAAAACATATCACTGCGCATCCGAACAATATCAGGATCCCTACACCAACAGGTAATATAATATCAGAGGGAAATACAAATCCATCTCTGATAATGGTATATACATCATAGACCAAAAATATCAAATATAATGTAGCAGATGCAGGTACGATAAGCGTCGAAAGAATCTCGATTATTTTTCCAGCCAGATAAATCGGGAAAAATATCATTCTCATAATCGTGTAGAACAGTAACAGTACAGGGTTATATGTGCGATTTTTTCTTTTCGGTTTCATAAAGCTTCCTCCTTTGTTTTTACTATACACCAATAGTCCCTTGCGAACCGGGTTCGCTTTTTTTATGTACTATTCTACTATAAAAGCTGCTTGCTCGTAATCTTGCATATTTACAGAATTTTATTACCGGTTTGCTTTTCTTTGATTCATAGCATGACCTAAAAACAAAATCACAATTATTATCGTGATCACAAAAACCGGAATATTTTGTATAAAAATTTTCCGAGTTGATTTTTCATAATATGCACGTTGTTTATCCTTCTGGCTAGAATTAATATCAGAATCCTCGGTCAGATGATCTTGTTCCTCTTTTTCTATACTGCTACTTTCTTCCGAAGACATATCACTTTCTCCAGCTCCTTCATTCAAACCATTTGCTATATTTTGCTCCTGAAGCGTTCCTGGTACAAATACAGTATCTTTGTATTCTGTGTGTACCCTACTGGCCTGTGTATCACCAATTCCCAGCTGTATACAGTTTCCTTCCTCTGTAGAAAAGTCAGAAGTAATACTATAGCCACTCTGAATAATATCAGTATTATCACCAACATACGTTATTTTTGTAATACTATAAGTTCCAGAAGCCATTTCCACTTCTTTCCAATCATTCACACATTCAGAAGCATCCAAAAGCATACTTAAGATGATATTTTCAGTATTTGTGTACTCTATGTAAAATGTATCACCAGCTTGTGGAATGAAGCCATCCGAATAAAACGATTTGATTTTGCAGGTAAAGGTCAATTCTGCATCTACATCCGATAGTACATCTGCCTCTGCATAGGTAGGGAGAGGTACACACAGGCTAACCAGCAAAATACAAAAAAAGAGTATCATTTTATTCCTCATAAACGTCTTCCCTATTACTTTCAGGTTCTACTGTATTATCATCCTCTGAAAAGCGTAATCTGCTCAGAGAATCCTGCTGCTGTGTTACATGATCATTTGTCTGCTCCAGTCCGGTCAGATCCAGAATCATCGCATTCGCTGCTGCCCTTTCTGCTTCAACATGCACTTCTTTCTGTTGTTCCTGCTGCCGCCATGCCAGTTCCTGTTCCTGCTCATACTGCTGTTTCATTTCACGTTCAATGCCAGCCCTTACATTGCTTACATCAATACTCTCATTTGTCACAAACTGGCAGTTCTCTTTTTCAAATAAAAGAGACAGCCGCTGCACAGACTTATCCTCTGGATTTTCTCCTCCCACCCACAGGACGGGATTAACCATAACCAATGACAGGCGGCCATATACTTCCAACGGAAATAAAACCATACTGAAAGAATACACTGCGCTTTTAAAATCTTCTTGTGTATTTGTCAGTTTATCATATTTTTTCATCGCAATTTTTGCCAGGGCCAGTCCATGCCGGGACTTTTGTTGGAAATCCATATTCACCTGTAAAAAACGATCCCTGATCAGTATTTCATAAATAGCACCCGGGAGTTCATAATTTCTTATCGCCTCGTTTTGACCCTCCGACTGTTTCCAGATATGAATAGATCCGGCACTTAGCGGATCTCCTTCCTTATCTGTACCATTTGATAAGATTAGAAAATCTTCCAGATTTAATTTTAGTGCTTTTTCCTGGGATTTCAGATTAGGTTTGTCATTCATAAAACCGCTCCTCCTGTTTCTTTTTTCTTGAATATGGGCGATTTTACAAATCATCAAATTTTCTATAGAAAAAGTCATTTTATACGTAAATTATAGGCAATAAAAATACAGGGTATATACTTATAATGTACAACCCTGTATTTTTGAATTATCTTTTTATATGGCGTTCTATAAAATTTTGTATAACTTGATAAATATAAATCAGTTTGGATCTTCATGTATTTATTTCTGAAGAAATTGTTGAATCTTTTATTCTATTATCATCTCCAATAGAAACACTGTGGTCATTATAAATTATCACCTGAATATGATTGACTATTTCTTCTAATTCTTCTTCATTTTTGCTGTCTGTATCTATATCTAATTCATCTAAATTTCCAAACTGTTTTTCCAGATAAAATAAAATATCCAATAAAATACTTTCAATTTTAGAAAAAATGTTTAAAAGCTGAGGTCTGTTTAATTCTACGCTTGCGGATGTGATTATCATATATGGATCGTTATTGCACTTTGCTATATACGGATATATATCTGCAGGCAGAGTTTTCACTAAAGATTTTGTATCACCTTCTCCATTATCAAACACCATGCATTTTAATGCTTCAATTCCTTGAGTTATGTCTGTAATGAGAATAGCCTCTCTTGTTTCATCAGGCATGTTACCTAACGGTAATGGCACATGATTATGTGTCATATGTGAAGCCATTGAGCCTTTGAAGTAAGAACCATATAACCGCCCATCAATTTTTCTGTAGTTCGGAACTTCAGAATCATTCGAATATCCTTCTATTTCACAGTTAATCCATTCAAGAACATCTTCATTATCCAACTCTTGAAGAAGAACTTTTGTTCTTTTTAAAGCTGTTTGTGTATCTATAGCTCCATTTGCAAGGTCTTTTATTATTTTACTTTTTGCCATCAAAACCACCCCTCTATCCAATTAATTATATTATTCCAAAAAGAAAAAAGTACGATTATACCAGCAACCAATGAAATCAAAAAACTACATATTACAGGATGTTTCTCATAGAAGGATTTTTTCCTTTTTGTTATTTTTGATAAATTTCCATTTATTGTTTCTGCAATATTTGAATTTTTAATAGTATTATTATTTCCTATCTTAATTCCCATTGTATATCATCCTTCCGTATTTCTGATACATATACATTATACTTCGTTCGAATCAGTGCATCAATGATAAATTGCCTCAAAGATACAATATTATATTAAAATACAGACATAGAGGAAATATCACATTATATAAATTAATCATATGGGATATAATAGAGATGTCTATTGATTTCGTAACAAAATTCAGGTATAATTTTACTATCAAAAAGGAGGTGCTGATATGCCAACAATCAAATCAAGTGCTGATTTACGGAATAATTACAATGAGATTTCTACGTTTTGTCACACTTATCCGGAACCAGTTTTTATCACGAAGAATGGAAAAGGCGATCTGGCAGTTATGAGCATTGAAGCTTATGAAGAATTGACCAGCCGATTTGAATTATACAGCAAACTTAAAGAAGGAATGGATGATATCGCATCAGGTAACACAAGACCATTTTCTGAAGCCATATCTGATATTCGAAGACGGCGTAACCGATGAGCCACAATTACAAAATTCATATTACTTCAACCGCAGAGCATGATATTATACATGCTGTAGATTACATCGAATTTACCCTTAAAAATCCTGATGCCGCAGATAGGCTGTTAGATATTGCCACAGAACACATTAATTCGTTATCTGACTATCCACAAAAATTTCAGCTTGTGGAAGATCCGATACTTGCAAGTTGGGGCATTCGTTTTGTAATAATCAATAACTATTTAGCCTTTTATACTATTGATGAAAAGAAACAGATCGTAACTATCGTCCGCTTTCTTTATCAAAAAAGTAATTGGAGCTCCATTCTTCGACAGGGATTTTCTCTTAAATAAGAAAAACAAAATACCCCCTAAATAATAAACGTCAAACCAAACACATACGAATGGTTTGACGTTTCTATTTTTCATTCAATTGCAATCCGAATTACGGAAGAATCACGGAGAAAATCCGTAGAACCTGCTGAGAGAGCAGGCTACCTTCCAGAAATTCCATCGCGGACGTGCTTATCCAAATCCGTCGGCTGTTTGTAAAACTATTCTGCATCATATCCTGTGTATAGATATTGGACTTCTGTAAAAATGCCCGAGCTTTTTCTATCATATGTGGCTACACCCATCTTCCTGCTACAACTGTGACTTTCCAACAATCAGTATCCACAGACACTTCCTACATAATGCTCAGTGCCTCTTTCCATGCGATCTAATACCACTTTTTCTGGACAACGCTAGAAAACACAAACAGAAAATGAACATCATGCAAAATGTATCCACCAGGGAACAATCTCAAATTCACCTATACCGGGATAGCCAACCATAGAACACACTTTCACAGCACCTCATCGGTTAGCCGTTCGCTCTGCTTTAATACTCATCTTCTTCTCTACAAAGTGTACGATATGCTTCTGCATCCTCTGGCATATCATTCCTTTCATATATTTCAGCAACATATTCGGCTGTCAGCAGAACATCTTCATATGCTTCCAGTTCATTGTCTATTTCTATAGAAGCCCGATAGTTTTCCAGTGCTTCATTATCCCTATGGAGTTTATCATATACAAGACCCAAATTAAAATAGCCGATACTAATCTGTCCGTGTATTTCTGGAAGGGTCTCTTTTTTAATTGCCAATGCTTCACTAAATATATCTGCCGCATCATTAAGCGCACCCATTTCATAATAAATCAGGGCAAGATTATTCAAGCTGATTGCATAGTCCAAGCTCCTCTTCCCATAGATATTTTTGCGTATATTCAACCCCTCTGTGCATACGTCAATAGCATCTTCGTATTTTCCTATTTCTCGGTATGCAGTTGACAAGTTATCATATACTGTTGCTAGAAATGCCGAATCCTCTGTAGACTTTTTACGGTACTCCCGGATAACTGTTTCAAATAGTAAAATAGCTTCTCTATATCTTTCTTCACTGGCATAGACCTGCGCAATATTATTTTTTGTTGCTAAGATCATCGGGTGATCTGATGGATAAATCTTTTCTCTTATACACAGTGCATATCTATACAAATCTTCTGCTTTTGAATAGTCTCCCTTACTCCGGTATACAAGCCCAAGATTATTATAAATATCCGCTTTAAATAAAAATGGGCCTGCCCAGATATTATCCGCAATTCTTAAAGCCTCATTTAAACAATCCAGTGCCTTATCATATTCTGTAAGTTCGTAATAAATCAATCCAATACTTCCATAGGATTGAACAATGTCAGGATGCTTTCCCTTTAATGTTTTTTGTTTTATTTTTAATGCTTTTTGCAATAGGGAAAGCGCTTCTGAATTCTTAACTTCCTGACTTTTTCTCACTCAATTAGGAAAATATTCCCTTCTTAAATCTTCTATCAGTTCAAATGGAAATGTCTCTGCACAGCCATCCGGGATTTCTTCCAGTGCTGCTATAAAATCTTTTACAAGCAGTTTTGCCTCAGCACTGTGCTTCCTATCCTCCGGCATATGTCGCACAAACCACACTTGATCGTATATCTCTATCTGCGAGATCAGTCTTTCCACTTCAAACATGAAATCAGATTCGTTTTCCTCATTGGCTTCGTCATATCGCATAATGATATCATCCAGCCTACGCAGAATCGCTTTCCGATTTAAATCCAGCGGCACATATACCCTTATATTATCCTCTTGTGGTTCCGGTTCCTTATTGTCGCCCAAGTCCCTTATTATAGAACCATCTACAAGCCATGGTTCATTGATATAAAGCGGACTCTTTTCTTTGGGAATTGGATACGGATCAAGATCGTGATGCTCAATGTACATGATTATTTATCCCCCTTCAAGAATCCCATGATTTCTTCAAATGTTTTACTGCTTTTCTCTACTGCTTCAAGTAACTCCCTCTTCTTCATTTCATCCTTTTTGGCATAAAGGTCTTTCAGTTTCTTTACATCCGCGTCATACTTTGCTTTTGATTTCGAAACCTGTTCTTCCTGCTTGATGATTTCCTCATCTATTGTTATGTTATTCTTTCTTGGTCTTGCCATATCACCGTTCCTCCAAGGTCTGTCTGTCATATTTATTCAGCATCTCGCTCAGCTCATCCGCCTGTTTTTTTACTGCAGCCGCATCCAAATGAAATGCCCTCAGGATATCCTTCTGCGTTGCCGTTACTGCATGATCCATCCGGTATCTTCCGTCAAGTCCGCGTACCATCTCAATCTTTTCCAGTTCCCGGATTGCCGCCGGCACCGTCATGTAATTCGGATGTTTCTCCATCCGGAACACTTCGTCCTTCAGCATCGTATACATCCTGCACCGAACAATCAGCGCCACAAATTCAACAAAAATCTTTGCCGATGCTGCCTCGTCACTTTGTACCCGCAGGCTTTTATTTCCAAGATAGGATTTATCTCCTTTGAAAAGTTTCTCTGAAGCATCCCTGCTCTTGTAAAGCTCCAATGCTTCTTTTGCAGTCATCTTCTCGGATGTGACAATAGCAAAATATCCTCCCAGATCCCGTTCCCGTTCAATCACATCTGCTCGTTCTCTCGCAAACAGGAATGTCCCATCCTCTTCATAGGTTTCAAGATGAAAATACTCTTTGTATCCTTCGCCAATCGTGACCTTCTGACCTTTGAGCGAGTTTAAATATCTCATCATCCGCTCCATTCTTGCATCTATCTGCTCCCGTTCTGCTGCAGCCTTGTGGTCTGAATAAAACAAATGAAAATATCTTTCCCTTGTGTCTGAAGCATACAGCTGCTTTTTGACTGTCATACCATAGGTTTTATACTGTCTGATGTTACATTCGCGACTGTTTTCAAACTTACCTTTGTTTTCAAGGATCAGATCACTGACAAAAGAATTCATCCCCTTTACCATGATCACAAAATCATAACCACACTTATCCATGTATTGGATATTTTCTTTGCTGAAATACCCTCTGTCGAGGATAAACCCCACATGCCTGTACCCATAGCCACTGGCTTTTTCCAGCATGAACTGCAGCTGGGAGATATCTACTATGCTTCCCGGATACTGCTCGTAAAACAGGGGTTCTCTGTTGTATGTATCATAAGCAATGGAGTAATTGAATACCGGAAGATTTTTGTCATCCTTTGCATGTCCAAACTCCACCATCTCTATATTGCCTGCCTGACAATTCTTGTTGGTAGAGTCATATGAAATGTATATCTTCTCTCGATGATCCCGGTTTGAATTCCATTCATTCAGGAAACCAATTCTTTGGTCATCCGTTACAGATGCAAAGAAATCCGACACCTTTGAATCACTATATATATGCATTCCCGCCGTAAAAAGCGGATGGTTGTATGCATAATCCGGATAATACTGGGCTGCATTATTCTCTGCGACAATGGAATAAGCCGCCAAATCCAGAAACAGTCCGCAGTCCTTTATCCCCAGATACTTTTTTAGAATTGCCGGAAGCTCATACTCTTCCAGAATCTTACGGATAACCAGAAATGCACCTATACGAATACAACTGCTCCGGTTTACTCCCGCTTTCAGTTCTGGCAGTTCCACATCCCCGAAATACTTTAAATAATTCTCGTTCGGGATCATCATCGTCTGATCCGTAAGTGACTGCTTTCCAATTGTCTTATGATTCGGAATGTTGTATTTTTTCTCAGGGTGATAGGTTCGGCCTGCCACATATCTCACGTAGGTCGTACCGCCCTTTGTAAACCTTCCAATCTTGCCCGGAACCTCCGGTATTTTTACCTCAAAATCCAGATACACGATATACCCCTTTCAGAGTTTTATTTGAGCGCTACTTCTCACTCATTATTATATCGTTTTCCCATGATTTTTTCAAGTGTTTTCCCATAAAAACCCAGTGTTTCTGCGGTTTCCGGATCATTTCTCAGGTCGTTTCTGCTTTGAGTGAGAAATTACTCAGGAAGTTCACATGAATATTTTCCCATATTATGATAAAGCAACGCATACTCATCATAAAAAGCAGCCATTTCCGGATGAAGTTTGTCCCCATAAATCTGCTTCAGCCCTCGCTCTGCCTTCTGATAATAGGTCCTTGCCTTGTCGTAATCTCCCGGATATCCACGCTCTCTAAAAAAAGAAGCCATATCGGAGTAATGTGTACTCAACTGTAGGATATCTGTTTCCGGATTCCGTTCGAATTTGTCTGCCGCCCAGAAATATAGTGCTTCAGCGCGATCCAACCGATTCAGTTTTGCATATATTCCAGCCAATAACTTTATAAGCAGAACAACTTCAATATTGTCAGACGAATAATATTTTTTACGGATTGCCAGAGCTTTCCTCAAATACGAAAGAGATTCGGGAAATTGATACATATTATAACTTACATCTGCAAGATTGTAGTAATCAGAAGAAACGATAATGGAATTCGGTCCGGAGACCCGTTCATCTATTTCTAATGCTCTTTGAAAAAATTGATACGCATTATCATAGTTTCCTATATCATAATAAATATATGCAAGATTTGTCAGAAACTCTGCATCCTGTTCATCACATAAATGATTCCATAGCACATCGGAAATAGACCATGAAAACGGGATTAAATAAGACTTTTCTGCACCATGCTCCTGCTCTCCGCATTCCATTTCTTTTGTAATGGAATGGATCACATATCTGCATTTTTCATACAGATGATCCTCATTCTGAAACCGTATGGCAGAAGCGATAACCGAATGCATGATATATGTTGAAACAAGCTTTCCATCGCTTTTAAGCCATCCTGTCTTTACCAGATATTCCAACTGTGACTTATGTTGAACCTTAATCCAATTTCTCACAGATTTATATTGGAATGGGATTGCCGGTATCACGGAAAGCTGGCACAGTAAATCATTATCCTGGATACGACACTTTGAAATCGCAAATAAAATTTTTAGTTGTTCTGTTACCCTCTTTTCTGCTCTTAATAATGGATGATGCGAATCAACTTCTTCATTACTCATGTGAAATCCTTTTTGGACAAGCAACACGTAAAATTCCTGCAAAGTTTTTTCTTCCATATTAGCTGTTTTTGCCAGAAGTTCCAGCATTACTGTATGATGTTCTATTAATTCCAGAATCTTATCTAAGTAATAATTATCGTGATCTCCCACATAATAATGATAAAAGATATCCCGACAGTCTTCTTCTGGCAAATGGTCTACAGGATATCTATAAAGCCCGCTAAACTGTTCGGTTCTACTCGTTACCAGTATCCTGCAGGGTAGGTCTCCCAATCTTTCAATATCCTGGTCCTGCACTACCGTTTCTACATTATCAATTACAATCAGTAGCTTCTCGCGCTGAGTTTGTATTATGTTGTATATATGTTCCCATGCCTTATCCCTGTCTGTATACCGCTTTGTATCATAAAACGCCTCAATCAGAGAATCCTTCAACTTTCCATTTGTATAAGTAACCCAAGCGATTTGATAAATACCTGTAACATCACAGGGCATCGAATAGATTTTTTTCAAAACAGATTTTGCTGTTTCCGTTTTACCTATCCCGCCTATCCCATACAGAAGCACCGATTTCCCAGATAAAACAATGGTAGTCCATAATTCGTTTTCAAGTATTGTTCTGTCCACATAGAACGAATCAATATCCGTAGGCGGATCAGATATATATTCCGGTTTTTTCTGCTGTGTGTCTTTATTCTCTTTCATAATAACCTGCAGCAATGCCAATACCTGGTCTATTTTTTTATCCTGTTCCCTTTGAAGTTCGCCGCTTAGCTGTATGTTATTCATCATAAACATAGGACACAAGATGTCATCTTTTATGATTTGTTCCTGAAAAGTGCGATACCACGCCAAGATATCATTTTGCTTTGCATATGTAGAATAGCAGCGCAGTATGTTTGCAATCCGCTCAGGTGTTAAATAACCTTCCCGGCACCACGCATCAAAAATACGTTCGCAAATTGCAGCGGATACATCTTCAATAGTCCCCTTGCAAAGATACTCTTTAGCACTTTTCTCAATCGCTCCATATAACCTGCATTCAAACGAATCAGGTCTATTACCTATCTTTTTTTTCAATTCTGCCCAGATTTTTCCGGTCCCGATATCAGCAGCTTTTTCCGTGAGATAGCCGATTACCGTAAATCCAGCAATCTCTTTTGTTGCTACTGATATAATGATTGATGCCAGATTCATATGTCCCTCCGCATTTTCTAAATCATGACCTAAGATGTGTTGCAGTAACGATTTAACAATTGTTACTGCAACACATCCTTAATATTTTCATTTACTCTTTGGCATCATATTTATCAGAACATCAGCAGCCTGTCAACTTAAATTTAGTTATTTACAGTTTTTGTTCTGATTACTTAACCTGTGTATCATAAAAATAAAAATGTATATATTTTCATACATTTTCTTTATCACTCTTTTTATTTCATTAATATCCATAAAGAATAACCAACAGGTCAATCTTGTTTTTATGCGAACCCGGTTCGCTTTATTGGATTGCACAGATAGCTACTTCTTTTGATACTTTCTGATTATTAATATCCTGCACAACAACAGAAAAAGAATACGTTCCTTCGCTTTGCGGAGTAAATGATGATTGCCGGCCGCCTTCTTCTGAATAAAAGTATATTTTCCCAATCCCAGCATCATCCACTGCGTTCTTTACAAAGATATCTGCGGTAATAGAGCAACCAACCAGGATCTGTGGTATATACTCATTCCACTCAACCTGTGGATTCTTTGTATCAACAATGGATAATGGCACTTTTAATACATCACCGGTTATCCGATTGATAACCTTAATCGTATATTCCCCGGAACGCCTGGTATTCACGCCAGTACTGTCAATGGTCAAATACTTATCAAAGACCCTGCTTACATTGATATAATCGTGTAAATTATTTTCATTTAATATATATTCTATATCCGTTCCTGCCTCTGCACACAAGCCTTCTCTAACATCAAATCGTGTGACATAGATAAAAACTGATAAAAACAAAATCACTGTTGCAAAAATAGCACAGATTTTTTTCTTTCCTTGCATTTTCAACCCATCCTTTCTTCTTTTATTGCATACATGGAAAAACGCATACACCAGACGATGTATGCGCAAAAGTGTTAATTTTTCTTATTCCAATATTCGATAACGGTTATGGCCCATGCCTGTGAAAGCGCAAATGGCTCTCCTTTTATTGTAGAAAATTGATTTTCAAATTCACTTAACTCTTTCACACAGCCATTCCAATAAGCATCTTCTGTTTCCGTCTGCCGAGTCCAATATTTTTGGCATAGCTTATAAAATGTCGTGAACATTTTCTTCTCTTCCGAATCATTTTCGAAAGTAAGCGAACAGGTCCGGTTGTCAAATAAGCTGTACGAATACAGATCACATGCCAACTGATACGATAAAGAATCAAAATCTCCTTTTTCACTGTATTTTTGACCGAATTCCACGCATAAGGCCCATAATTTCTTTTGACTCATATGTTCCATCGTGCACTTTTTCAGCAGTGCGTATAACTCACCAAACATGTTCCATTCTTTCATGTCTTTTTCAAATTTCATTCTTTTCCGCTCCTTTTATAATCCAAGCATGGATTCTGTCAGAATCTGAAGATAGTCTTCAAACTCCTTTGCTCTTTCCTGCTTTAATTCCCGTAAGTTAGCTACATGGTACTCACCAAGCGCATGTGTGTATGCATCGTTACATATTTCAGCAGCTCTTTTCGCCTCATAATATTTCACTTTACTTATATTACCGGCAATAATACAGTCATCAATACCTTTGCCATTTTTCTTTGACCAAAACGCATACCGAATATACAATCCTGGAAATTCATCCTGTATCTTCCGGATCATTTTTTCACTCTGCATAAAAAGTACATGCTTCCCCAGAATGTCAGCATCAAAAAATATAAAGACATTATGAATCCCTTTCATATGCTTAATTGTTTCTTCAATACCATGCCATGAAGTTACTCCCTGAACCGAAATGCTGATATTACCAGATTCTGTTAATTTCTCAGATTTAAAACGCCCTTCTGTGATGCATAAAGTATGTTTCTTTAACATCTGAGGATAACATACGTCTTTGGGGCTGCCACAGCCATTACCACCGTAATATTCGTCCGGATTGTATGTGGCAAATGAAGAGGAAAACCAGATGTATCGGGAATCACCTTCCTGAATCGTATCTTTCCTGATCTGGACAGCTACAATTCTGCTATCCGAATTTCGGATCAATATTCCCAGACCTTTATGCCCTGTAAAACTAAGTTTTCCACGTTTTTTGTCATAGAAAAATCCAGGTATATTCATTAAAATCTCATCTGTATACGCAGGATATTTTTCTTTGATCCTGGCAATAATGGTATCTTTCTGTCTCCAGTTTGTAGGGCAGGTAAAATAATCCTGCTCAATTCGTTCCAACGATATTTTACGATCCCGTATCAAGCTGAGTCTGTGATGTTCACTTAAAGAACAGCAGTCTTTCATACACTGATATACGTTATGTATGATCACAGGATTCACTTTTTTTCGTACCACTTTTTTCTTTTGATTTTGAGAATATCTGCTTTCTATTTTCTTCACATATAGTTCATCATATTTTCTACGATAATATCTGCGATATTCATCATACGTGATAAGTCCGAATTCATATGCTATCTCAAAAGCAGCTTCGAGATATGTTATATTTTTGTACAAAGATACAAATTTTACTCCGTTCCCAGCGTACTCATCTCCGCACGAAAAGCATTTCCACATACCCTTATCCGGTGTTACAATAAAGGACCCGAGTTTTGTATCTCGATGAAAAGGACATAGCCCCATCCAGTGTCTTCCTCTCGGAATCAGTTTCGTATACCGTCCTACAATCTGCTCTACGGATATCCGACCAAGTTTTTCAAACATTTCTTCGATAAACTCGTATCGATCTTTTACATTTGTCATTTTCTTCCCCCTTTACTTTTCTCCATATACTGAAACAATTATCATAAAAAATATGGGCGGTCATAGATATGAAAAAAGTCAGTCTTTCTTTGATAACGCGAACCGGGTTCGTTTTTTGAGAAAATAAATTTCTATTGTGAAAGGCAGCTACCTTACGAATCAATTCGTAAAATAACTGCCCTTCACTTATCTCGACTGGATTATCTGAATCGTATTTTTAACAATTGCATTATGGCTCCAATCGTCCCAGGTATATTTTTCATTTTCAAATGTGATCGTTGTCCCAGTGAGGCTGCTCTGCAGGTCCGCGATTACTCGAAAAGTATCTTCTGGCCGCACCCCATATGCCGATTCCTGCAGCCGTTCAATAGATACATTCTCATCTGCAGATGTTACCTGCGACAGATAATATCGGTTCACATCATTTTCCGTAACTTCATAAGCATTACCGGCCGGAATTCCCTTCCAGGTATATTTTACTGACACGTATCCGTCACTCTCTGTTTGCTTCTGCACATACTCTTTTGTAAACTCATAAAATTCGCTATATTCGTGACTGTTTCCAAGCAGATCGTTTCCTTTTACCGTAATTACAAATGTCGGATTCCCATTTGCAAAATTGATATGATCTGCACGGATTTTTTTAATGACGGTTAAATCTGTATACGGAAGATCATACATGGTCACTGTATTGGTAAGGTTTTCTTCTATAGTTACCTGAACCGGATCGGACAAAGCATATCCCGAAGGACTTTTTGTTTCAACCAGCCAGTAAACACCAGGCTGGATGCCATAAAAGACTTCCGGATCTTCGCCTGATACCCATTGTACTTTCTTCCCGGTAATGGTTGTCACAATACTGTCCGCAATATCTTTTGCCTTGCGTAACTCCAAAGAAGCTCCGGGAATAACCGTTTTTTTATCTGCCAGGGAGATCTTAGCAAATTCCGTTTTTGTCCATTTGTCAGTCATGGTGACGGTTTGAATTTCCTTTGTATCCTGGACAAGGAATGAAACATTATCTGCTTTTACATATCCCGAAGGCACAGAGGTTTCCTTGAGTATATATGTTTTTCCAACAACCAGCCTGTCTATTTCATTGCCATCTGCTGAAGAATCAAATTCTGCCACCTTTTTATTATCCGAATCATAAATTTCCAGGTGTGCACCTGTGATCGCTTTTCCCTCTTCATCTACTTTTTTAATAAGAATTCTTGTCGGATCATTTGTTACATTATATGAAAATTTTGCCGTGGAACTGGTATCTGTTGCCAATACACTAAACACTTGTGACCAGGCCGAGGAAGATGTATAACCAGCCGGAACGGATGTTTCCACTATTTTGAATTTTCCCTGGTTCCCGTTTTCCTGAAAGTTTGTTTTTAATGATTCTTTCAGAGATGCATTTACATCACTGCTGTATTTTTTATTTGTAGTATCCCAGCCAAGCTTGCCTTTTGCTACATAATTACCGGTACTCGGCTGATACTCGTAAACAGTAAAATCACATCCTGCTAAAGCTTCACCCGTTAAAGAATCCTTTTTTATTACTTCTACGCTGACCGGTTTTGAACTTTTCGTTGGATCTTTGGGGATATGCAGCGTAATTGTTTTGCTTACGGAGTATGTACCTCCCGTACCAGTCCATGTAATAAAACCAATCGGCTGCAAACTGGTATCTTTTGACTCATACATAGCGCATCCCCACCAGGCCCGCAAGGAAGTCTTCACAGTAATCGGGATATCTTTCCCTGTTACAGACCAGTCATTATACTGCTTTTCTGAAATATAGACATCAAAATCCGAATATGTTTTATTGTCTTTTTTGTGGACTTTCACGCCAGCAGGAGTCGAAATATCAACGGTATCTATTTGGTCACGCATATCATATCCGTAATAACTGTTAAAGGTAATATGGAAAGCTCCACCGGAATAATAATTTCCATCGGTACTCTTACTCCATGTATCTTTATAACCACTGACATCATAGGTTGTTGTACTGTTACTCAGCTTAAACCATCCGTCGCTGTCCCAACCGGTATAATTGGTGCTGTTGTTTGCTCCGTTGACAATATGTTCAATTGCAGTAATGACCTTGTTTTTTGTTGCTACTGAAGGAGATTTTACCCCTTTCAGGAGTACAGATAAGCCACTGTTTTTCGCTAATGCAGCTTCCGGATCCGCATTATTGATCGCAGCTTTGGCTGTTGCCAGACTGAACTCCCCATTCAAAATATGGATTGCTGTCTGTGTAACCACATAGTCATCCCGCCAGTCACCGGTATTTGCTGAATATCCAGGATAACGGCAGGTTTCTCCCCAGTACATGCAGCCATAGTAAAGTGCATAATGTACCTTACGGTTCGTCCATTTATTATTAAATATCAGATTATCGGAAGGGGAACTTTTCTGCCACTCCAGGCAATATACCATTCTCCATTTCCCGTTTGCATCCGGATTTGATCCGTCATTGTCGATCCATTTTAATCCCATCGCCAGATTCAGTGTTTTCGATGGAGAATTAAGTACATTTCCATTCCAATATACATCATAGCGCTGATTTAAGATTCTAAGGTTGCTCGAATTATCTAACGATGTCATGGCTATTCCGTAATCGCCTTTTGAATCTTCCTGTATCAGGGTACATAATGGTTCTGCATCATCTGCAGGTGATGCTGGCATGATCTGTTCCTGATCGTTTTCCAGTATTTGTTCTGAAGCAGCTACAGGAATCCCTGTAAAAACTGTTATCATAAGCAAGAGAATACTAAGAGACTTTCTCCATATTTTTTTCATCAAATATCTCCTTTCTGCCAAAAAACCGGAGCAGATACCCCACTCCGGTTTATTTATCGCTATTTTACTGATTGCATCAGTTTGTTTCAAAGTTAGATACTAACGTAGTAGCAGTACCATTATCAACATTCTGATTGGAATATGTTACATATGCCGCTTTCGCCTGCGTGATCACATCTGCGGTGGATGTTGGAACACCATTTCCATTATTTCCCAGAGTGTTGGAATCTTCATCACCGCCAGTACCAGTATGAGCTGCCTGGATGGCAAATACCTTGATCGGCATCTGATAAGATACCAGATCCAACTGGCCTTCCACAACATTGATCATTCGGATCTTCTCAAATAATGGTGTCGTTTTTTTCTGAATAGTTTCACCTACCAGATCTGCATATTTTGTATTGATGGAATCTGTATTGGCGAGCATGCTGTTGTATGCATATGTAAATACCAGATATCCTTTGATCACTCCGTTAGCGTCATCATCACCGGCAGCCAAACCTGTTTTTTCAACCTGCAGCAATGTCCATCCATCTTTTGTATCATTGATATTATTGGTCAGGCTATGACCGTTAGGTGCCTGGGAAGTATCCAGTCCTTCAGAGGCCGGATCGAATTTGACAAGTGATGCATCACCAACCAGAAATTCATCCTGTGCATCCTTTGTCGGCTCTCCTTCCCCATAGGTGATCAACATATGATGAGCCGTTGTACGTTTGCCATTGGTGTCTTTATCAAACAGTGTGCCATCATCATTTACCTTTGTTACTTTTCCGTATGGTATTTTCACCTGCATATAGACAAAGGCCGGGGAAATACTGTCTTCATCCGCTGTGATTTGCGGATCTTTGTTGAAGATATCTCCCGGAGTGACCTGTTCTTTATCTCCCGGATCTTCCGGATCATGTGTCCAGTTTGGTTCCGAAGGTGTAATGCTGACTTTTCCTTCTGTAAATTTGTTCGTGACATGATCATAATCTGTGAGATAGGCCAGGGCACCGGTCTGATTCAGACATAAGCCCACGGCAGCCAGAGTAGTAGCACCCACAGCGATTGCCCGTTTTAACTTTCCTGTTTTTTTCTTTTCCTCCTTAGAAATGAATTTTTCCTGTTTTTTCATCCTGTATCCTCCTTATTTTGGAATGTTGACGGTAGGATCCGTCTCAATGTGTTAAGTGATCCTTAACAATTCACTATGAATATAGGCGATGGATTATGGGAAACAGGAAAAACTGTCAGAGCAAAGATGTATTTTCTTTTTGCAACAAACTCAATATTTCTCCGCCTCTTGAAGTTATTTTTATATTCTGTAATAGAAAACGAACCGGATCTGCCGCATAATCATTTGCACGGCATCCCGGTTCGTTTTCTCAAGATTCTCTATTTTGTGCACGCAACTGTATGGTTTGTGCAACCAGTCGTTTGCGCTCCTTCATAGAAGCATATTTTTTTGATGTGTCTACGGAAGAGTGCCCCAGTGTTTCCGCAACAAGATACAGATCCCCGGTTTCCTGATACAACTGGGTTCCAAATGTGGAACGCAGCTTATGGGGCGTTATCTTTTTGTACGGCACATACATTTTTGCAAATTTCACAATCATTTTTTCAATCGCATCCACACTGATCCGGTTATTCTTCAAGGAAAGAAATAACGCATCTTCTGATCCCTTTTCTGGTATCAGGTTCAGTCGCTGCTCATGCAAATAGTCCTCCAGAACATACTGCACTTCATTGTTAAAAAATACGATCTGTTCATTTTCACCTTTTCGTGTCATTTTAATAGAATTATCTTTAAAATTCACATCCTGAATGTCAAGACCAACACATTCCGAGATCCGAATCCCGGTTCCCAGTAGAAGAGTAGTAATTGCCAGATCCCGAAGCCTGGTTTTATCCAGATATTTTTTCTGGTGTTTTGATATCTTATCGGATCCATTCTCGATCCCACTTAGAAGAATCTCTACCTCGTCCGGATCTAATTGTATGATTTCTTTTGTATGTATCTTCGGTGTTGAAACACGAGCTGCAGGATTTCTTTTCATTTCACCAATTCCTGTATAATAATCGAAAAAACTTCTTAGGCAGGACAATTTCCGCGCAATCCCCGTCGGTGTATTATGAATCGTCCGGTGTCCTTTTTCGTCCAGATGATAGCATTTCAGATATGACAGATAGGATTCAATATCATGTACCGAAAGCTGCTCTAAATGCGCAATTGTAATATCACGTACCTGCATGTACAGTAACGATGGATTTTTGGTTATGATATATCGGAAAAAAGTACGAAGGTCATACGCGTAAGCAACCCTGGTTCGCGCACTTAGTGAAAATTCATTTGCGTAAAAATATCTGCTTGCAAATTCTGGAAGTTCATCAAGAATTTTTCTCAAACGCAGATCATTTCTTAAAGATTCATTGACATGATAGGATTCATTTTGACTCATGATTTTTCCTCCAAATACGATAATTTTTGAAAGAAAATCGGAATTTCTAAAAAACAGAATCGCTTAAAGCATCAAGAGGCGGATAAATACACATTTAACCGCCTCTTACCTGAATATATGCGAAGGAGTTTACCACTCTCCTGTCGCATATAGAATAACCTGTAAAACGAAATATTCTCGTTGTGTAAAGGGGAACTCTGCGGGAAAGGTTGATCCACAAACAAGGTCATATTTTATTCTAAGGTCATTTCTAATATGGTTGATTCCTGTATGACATTTTCCATAATTGCTTCAGTTTATTCATTTTTAAGAAACGGTAGATTCTTTTTTGAATGTCTAATTTTCTTTCAGGGAAATTATAATGGATTCTGAAGGACGTCGTAGTTTTGCATGCGGACAGATTTTATTATTTTCCAACATTTGTAGCTAATTTCATGATATAAAAATGAACTGTTTATATTCTCTTTACAAATAATAAGAGATATTTGTAGTATCTACATTACTCTTCCCATAGTGAAATCATTTATTCTTTCGCACCACCAGTTCCGATATGCTTTTCTTTATAAATGGTTGGAATAAAACAATTTCACTTCATAATATTTCCCTTAAAAAAGTTCTTGTTATATTATAAGCAAACAAAGCTATCTATTACTAGATAGCTTTGCGTTGTTTTATTATCTTTTCAGCAGTTTCTTTAATTTTACTCTAATCAAATAATAAAATCAGACCTATATGTTGTTCATAACCACTGAATCCGCACATAATTTTTCTTATCTGTTGCTATTAAGTGTCATCAGAATTCAATTGCAGATTTCATATCATATGATTTATCTATATCTGCCTCCGATATATCTAACGCTCCACAGTAGCAACTGTTTCCATAATAAATTATGCTTTTTCCATTTGTTTCACATATAATTCTAGGGCGAATTATTGTCATTGGTGCTACGTTATCAAGATGTATTTCTCCATTTATCGCATTACTACTTTTCACATCTACAATCTGATTAATCATATATTGAACCTTAAATTTTGAAAAATAACCAGACGGGATGTATAAATACGAGAATTCTGAACTTCATGTATTACCGAAAGTTCATAATCACTACAATCTTCAAGATCTTTCATAATCTGATAGCTTTTTACATCTTTACGCACAATATCATCACACTGAATCATCATTGCCGGGACCACCTCCAATGCTTCTGATATTTTCTCCAGACCTTCTCTCCCTATATTTTTTCTTCCCGTTTCCACTTGTGAAATATAAGAAGTAGAAAGATTCGCTGCTTCAGCTAACTGATCTTGTGTCATATTCTTTTTCTTACGGTAAAATTTTATCCTTTGGGAACTTTCCATCGCTTTTATCCTCTAGCATTTTTTCTTTATATATGAAAATTGTAATCATAAACCTGTAAATACGGAAGAAACTACAAGTCACACTTTTCTTTACTTTTTGTGCGAGTTTTCTGCACAAAAAAAGAACAGCTTTTACACTGTTCTCAATCCTAGCAGTTCTTTTACATTTTTCTACATTATTTTACTCAATGATATTTTTTTACTCTCCAAAAACTTTTAATAATTCATATAACATACGGGCAAAAGCGTCTACTTTTCCCTTTTGTTCCTCTCGTAATTTTCTGTATATAGTTTCTGATTTTGACAACATATACTGTGATTCATCCTGCATAAAATAATCAACAGTAACTCCCAGGGAAATCGCCACTCGATATAAAACGTATGCCGAGCATCCTTTCTTCCCTGACTCAACTTCATAAAGAAATTTAGCCGATATATCTGCACATTCCGCCAAGTATTCCCTTGTATATTCTTTTTGTAAACGTAATTTTTTTATTCTCTTTCCAATTTCTATATTAAATTCGTCATATGCATGTTCCATTTTTAATACCCTTGTTTATCATACGAAATTTCCTTACTTTAAAAAACACACTATCATTCCTGTAATATGTATTTTAGTTCTATTCATATTATACTGACGAAACATCTACTTTCTATAAATTTGACTGAACAATCCGTTTTTCTCTTCCAACACAAAAATGCTTCCTCTTCTTCCTATATATTTATCAACTTTATATCTTCAGTTTCTATTTCTCCACATTCAGTCAAGAAAATCCATATTGCTATCAAAAAATAGTATCCTCAGTCATAAATAAATCAGCGAGGATTCTATATGAAAAACTTTAAAACATTTTTGCAAACAAATTACCATTATACCGATTACCAAATAAAAGTTATGGATTATTTCATAAAAACCTGTCTTTCAGAAATAAGTAAATTTATGTTGATGGGATTTTTCTTCTCCTATTTTTCTGCATTCCCTTATTATCTCTATGCAACACTGATTTTATGGGTCTTAAGATTCTGTAGCGGAGGATTACATTGTAAAACTTATATGGGATGTTTACTATTTTCTCATACTTATTTAGTACTCTGCATCCTTGTGCTTCCTCGGCTGTATCTGTCAACTATTTGGGAACTAATTCTTTTACTCATGTGTATTGTAATCTCATATTTTATAGCTCCGGTTCCTTCTATATATCGACAGCATATTACTTCAAACCGCCGGAAACAATACCGAACATACCTATTTATTTTTTTATTTATACATTTTATTTTCACGTTCATTTTCTCTCAAAATCAATATCTTACCGTTGGATTTTGGGTGATTATGATACATATGCTTCAACTGACAATCGCTTATGCAAAGGAGGTGTTATCGTGAAATCACTTTTAGAAGTTGTATGTAGTTTGTGTTTAGCTGGTTCTGCTATGATGCACTGGGAAGGCTGCAGTATTTTATTCTTTGGTGAATATCCATTCCCTGAAAAATAACTAAAAATACTCGGACGGAGTACACACATGATGTTCTCTATCCGAGTATTTTTTATAACTCTATGATTATCGCTAAACAATCTCTTTCTTCAAAATTAATTTTAAGAACTCTGGGTTCAAAATGATAACGCTGGCCATACTCTGCAATTTTATGTAATCCCAACCCCTGATGCCCCTTTTTACTGCTATATCCCTCATCAAAGAACTTTATCACTTTTCCATATGCCAGATCCTCTACCGTATTTGCCACTTGTATTAAAAAAGATTCTTCTTTCACCACACGCACATAAATCATGGGATTTTTTATTTTTTCCACCGCTTCTATCGCATTATCCAATAAAATCCCCAAAATCTCAATCATAACAAATTCCGGAATCCTACACATTTCTTGTTCTACACCAAGAGTGTATTTTATTCCAATTCCTTTCGCATCTGCCTCTAAAAATTTGCTATATAAAAACCCAGCCAATACAGGCCAATTATTACTTAGCAAACGATAAAATTTATTTTCATACAAAAGAGTTCCCACATATTTCTGTTGTTCCTTAACCAGTTCCTCATAAGTCTTTACCATATAGTGCATTCCGATAATCGCCTGTAGATGATTATGGAATTCATGTTGCTTTTTTCGCATTGCGGAAACTAAACTTGCAAACGATTTGTCATACATTTTATGCATCTGTAACTCTCTTTCAACCTTTGCTTTATTTTCCTTCTCATTTTGCCAACTATATACCAGAATACAGGTCAAACTTCCTACAAGCAACAACATCATAAACTGACCCACAGATGTTTCCATTTCTTTTTTATATTGAAAAATCCCTTTAATCATTACCAAAAAAGTAGTCAGAAATGCTATAGACACCATAAAATTCTTCTTCATCACAAAATTATATAAGCTATGCAATTCTCTCCGAATAAGCAGCAAAATAATAAATGCTATAAAATTTATACTGATGGCACTTAACGAATCCGTCAAAAATTCCAATCGAAGTAAGGTAAGGATCAAAACTCCTACTAATTGTTCTACTCCTAAAACGGTCACATAAATTAGATTTGCAACTACTGAACTTTTTATATTTGCACCAAATTCCGCAATAATATAAATAAAAATCAGAAAATACATCAACATTGACAAATTCCGGTTCGCATTATACATATTGATTAACTCAAATAAAATGCAGTCCGCACAGATCAATAAAACACTTTGAATGTCTATCTTTATTTTTTTGTTATATATAAAATGTAGACAACATATAATATTACAAATTTCCATTAACGTATAGAGTCGTTCACCCATTTTTCATCTCCCTTACAAATTTTTTTCGATAAACAAGCCCTACTTCAACGATTTTATCCGTACCACGAAAAGATATGTAACGATTTATCATATCCACACTTTTAATGTAATTTTTATTGACAAGCGTACTTCTGCTACATTGGAAAAATCCAAATCCATCTGCTTCACTCATAAATTCCTTAATGGTTATATATGGTATTTCCAGCAGCTCATCCTGCAAATATATTGAGAGAATATGATTTCTGGTTTCCACACAAATTACTTTATGCAATGGTACTGCAAATAAGATACCATCTTTTCTCAACCATATAGTTTTTTCCTTTTCCACAGGTACTGTATTTTCCAGAGCCTTTATTACCAGTTTTCTCGCTTCTTCCATCGAAAACGGTTTTTCAAGATATCCAAAGCTATGCAGCTCTCGATATGCATAAAGTTCTGGATCAGCTAATACAGTAATAAATATCATCGGTGTCAACTGATACTTCTTATAATTTCGCATTTCACGAGCAAAGGCCAGTCCAGAAGTATCACCTGGCTGCTTTGTATTCAAAATGATATCCAGAATAAATATATCTATCTGTTGTTTCACAGCGCAGACACAGGCTTCTTCATAGGTTTGTACCGGAAAAGTTATAATCTCCGGACTTATTTCCCGTATCATTTTTTCTAAAGAAGTCAGAGTTTTTACATTATCCTCCAAAATTAATATACGCTTCATTTTGATGTACTTCCAAATTCTTGAATTAATTTTATCCCTTGCTCAATCACACCCTCAAGTCTCTCTCTTGTTTTTTCCGGAAATTCTGGTCCTATGTCAAGATTTAGTACAAGTTAAAATGAGGTTTTCCCCATCTTAACTTGCCATTGGCTCTTCGTTCTGTTGCAATCTACGGTATAGTTCTTCGTAGTCATTTGGTGACATGTAATCGCAATGACTATGGATTCGCTTGGTGTTATAGAATGCCTCCAGATATTCGAATACCAATCGATATGCATGATTATAGTCGCGGATTTTGAAGCGATTCAGCCATTCGCG